>NZ_JBICXT010000024.1:0-77837 GCF_043200415.1 Streptomyces sp. NPDC048419
CCGGCGATCATGGGCAGTGTCGCTGCCATGCTCGCGGCGCGCATCGTGGCGCGGTTGGATCTCATAGAACCCCCTGCGATGCGGTTCTTCGCATGTGTCGGTCGCGCCTGCCTCTGGTGCCCCACACCGCGGCGGAGGCGCGGGCAGTGGATCAAGCGATAGGGGCCACTCTTGCGATGAACCGTTCATGCCAGGGGAATGGGTAAGCCAAGAGAAGCCCAAGGAACCGTCAGGTTGGGCGATTTGAGGCTTTCGTTCCATCAATGGCGTTAAGAACGGGCCTGTGCGCCACGTTCCTTGAGCATGTCCGCCATCAATGTGATCTCCGACTGCTGGGAGTTCACCATGCCCTGCGCGAGGTCCTTCTCCACGCCGACCGTGCACTTGGCGACGCAGCCCTCGGCCATGTGGATGCCGCCCTTGTGATGGTCCGTCATCAGCTGGAGGTAGAAGACCTCCGCCTGCCTGCCGTTGAGGGTGCCGAGCTTCTTCATCTCGGTGTCGGTCGCCATCCCGGGCATCAGCGAGCCGTCCCCGCGCTCGGGCATGCCGCCCATGCCCATCCAGGACATCGGCGGTTTCGCCGAAACCTTCGGCAGCCCCCACAGATCCAGCCAGCCGAGCAGCATGCCACGCTGGTTGGCCTGCGTCTGCGCGATGTCGTAGGCGAGCCGCCGCACTTCGGTGTTCTTCGTGCGATCGCGGACGATGTACGACATCTCGACGGCCTGCTGGTGGTGCACCGCCATGTCGCGGGCGAAGCCGGCGTCGGCGGACTCGGCCGCAGGCGTGCCCGGGGCGGAGTCGCCGCCGTCCTCGGCGACCGCGTAGGTGATGGCGCCGGCCGCGACGAGCACCGCCGCGGTGGTCCCTGTGATCCAGCCGATGTACGCCTTCACGTCACATCGTCCCGCCCGTGCAGGAGGCGCCCGGCTCCGGGGTCTGCTTGCCCTGCACGTACGTCTCGAAGAACTTGGCGACCTTCGGGTCGTCGGCGCTCTTGACGCTCAACTGGTGGCCCCAGGCCGACAGTTCGATCGGCGCGGACTGGTCCGCGTACGGGCTCATCAGCGAGTACGGCGTCTGCTTGACCTTCGCCGCGAGCGCGGCCACGTCCTTCTTCGCCGCCTTGTCGGTGTACGTCACCCAGACCGCGCCGTGCTCCAGCGCGTGCACGGCGTTCTCGTCCTTCACGGCCTTGGTGTAGACGTTGCCGTTGCAGTTGAGCCAGACCGGGTTGTGGTCGCCGCCGACCGGAGGGTGCATGGGGTACTTCACGATCGTCTGGACGTGGTTGCGGGTCAGCTTGCCCGTCCAGGTGCGCACGCCGTCCGCGCCGGTGACGAAGTGCCCCGAGCCCTGGGCCTTGGAGTCGCTCGCGGTGTCCTTCTTGCCGTCGTCCTGCGACTTCACGACGTAGACGCCGCCCACCACCAGACCGGCGACGACCACCACGCTCGCCGCGACCGTCAGGATCCTGTTGCGCCGCTGCCGGGACTGCTCGGCGCGCCGCATCTCCTCTATCCGCGCCTTGCGTGCCGCACCGGTGGTCTTGTTGGCGGAGCCCATGGGGGTGTCCTTCGGGGAAAAGGGACGGTCGGGTTCGCTGATGGTAATGGGGCGGGAGGGACGTCTCGCAGGCAGGCCACAGGATTGGCCGGATCGACAGGAACCCGACAGGAACCGGCCGGCGGGACGCACCGCCGATAAGTTGAACCCGAGATGCACATTATTTAGGCTGGTGGTATGCGGCTCCTCCGATCCACCGACCTCGCTCTGCGCGTGCTCATGCGGCTCGCGGTCGCCGGTGAGACCACTCCCACCACCCGTGACGTCGCCGCCGACATGGACGTGCCCTACACCCATGCGGCGAAGGTCGTGGCCGAACTCCAGCACATGGCGCTGCTCGACGCCCGTCGCGGCCGGGGCGGCGGCCTCTCGCTCACCGCCAAGGGCCGCACGGCCTCCGCGGGCGCCGTCGTCCGCGCCTTCGAGGGCGACGGCGACGTCGTCGACTGCGAGGGCTCCACCCCCTGCCCCCTCGCCCCAGCCTGCCGCCTCCGCGGCGAACTCCGCCGCGCCCAGGAGGCGTTCTTCGCCTCGCTGGACCCGGTGACGGTGGAGGACATCGCGGCCGGGCCCACGGGGGCGCTGTTGCTGGGGATGCCGGGGGTTCGTTGACCCGTGCGGGGGCCGGACGGTGCCTTTGCCCTTACGGCGAGGGTGCGGGCCGTGGGGCACATCGGCGGGGGCGCCGGCTGTGTGCCGTGCCTGCCCCCTGATCCGGCTCGCCTCGGCGGCCGCGCGGCCCGGGCGCCTTGCCGGGATGCGGGCGGTTTGTTGACCGTTGCGGGGGGCGGAATTCGCTTTTGCCTTACGGCGGTGTGGCGGGTCGTGGGGCACTTCGGCGGGGGTGGGGGCTGTGCGGCGCCCGTCCTGTGAACGGCTCGCCTCGGCGGCCGCGAGCGCGCGGGCGCTCTGTCGGGATGCAGGTACGCCGGTCGACCCCCACCGCCTCTTGGGCTCGAGCCCCTTGTGTGACGGGGTGGGCCGGCACCCCGCAGGGATGCCGGCCCGCCCCGCACTGCTTTCGGCTCAGGCCCGGGTCAGCCAGAGGTCCGGGCCGAAGACCTCGTAGTGGATGTCGGCCGGGGCGAGGCCCTTCTCGATGAGCTGGGTGCGGACCGCGCGCATGAAGGGGAGGGGGCCGCACAGGTACGCGCGCGTGCCCTCGGGGACGGCGACGTCGGTGAGGTCGACGAGCCCGGTGCGGGAGCCCGGGGCCGCGTCCGCCTCGTACCAGAAGTGCGCGGAGGCGTCCGGGAGCTTCTCGGCGTAGGCCTCGTGGTCGACGCGCAGGGCGTGGTCCGCGGGGGAGCGGTCGCCGTGCACGACGGTGACCGGGGTGCGGTGACCGGTCTCGGCGAGCCGCGCGAGCATGGCGACCATCGGGGTCACGCCGATGCCCGCGGAGGCGAGCAGCAGGGGCGTGCCGTCGCTGTCGTCGAGGACGAGGTCGCCGTACGGGGCGGACAGCTCCAGGACGTCACCCTCCCGCACGCGCGCGTGCAGGTGGTTCGAGACCTCGCCGTCGGGCGCCGCAGCCTCGCCGGGCACCCGCTTGACGCTGATCTGCCGGATCGTCGAGCCGGGCGCCCCGGAGAGGCTGTACTGCCGTATCTGACGGGCCCCGTCCGCAAGCTCGACGCGCACCGACACGTACTGGCCCGCGCGGAAGTCCGCGACCTCCCCGCCGTCCACCGGGCGCAGCCGGAACGTGGCCACGTCCGCGGTCTCCGCGAACCGCTCCACGACCTCCCAGCACCGCCGGCCGGTCTCGGCGGACTCCTCGTACAGCCGCTTCTCGATGGCCGCGAGGGCGTTCGCCATCAGCCAGTAGACCTCGTCCCATGCGGCCGCGACCTCGAGGGTGACGGCCTCGCCCAGGACCTCGGCGATGGCGGCGAAGAGGTGTTCGTGGACGAGCTCGTACTGCTCGGGGGTGATGCCCAGCGAGGCGTGCTTGTGGGCGATCCGGGACAGCATCGCGTCCGGCCGCCGGTCCGGGTGCTCCAGCAGGTGCGTCGCGAACGCGGCGATCGAGCCGGCCAGCGCCTGGCGCTGGGTACCGGCGGCCTGGTTCCCGCGGTTGAAGAGGTCGCGCAGCAGTTCGGGGCGGGCGGCGAACAGCCCGGCGTAGAACCGCTCCGTGATCTCGGCGAGCGAGGCGCCGACGGCGGGAAGGGTGGCGCGGACGGTGGCGGCGGCTGGTTCGGAAAGCATCGGGGCTCCTCGTGAACTCGGGACGACCGAACGCTAGTTAAACTTGCATCTGAGACGCAAATTAAAGCGGCGTGGCGCTCCTCACGTGCGAGGTGGGGCGGGGCATTACGGATGTCAGTCCGAGCAGGCAAGATGGGCAGCAGAGCCGTACACCCGCCGTATGCGAGGCATTCAGACCCACGTCGTCCACATCGATCAAGGTCTGCAACGCGCATGAAATGCTGTTGTGGTGTGATGCTCAGGTGCCCGACCGCCTCCTGCGGGACACGGAGACAGGCGGCCTGATCAGCAAGGATGGGGAAGCGGAAGATGGACAAGCAGCAGGAGTTCGTGCTCCGGACCTTGGAGGAGCGCGACATCCGGTTCGTACGCCTGTGGTTCACGGACGTGCTGGGCTTCCTCAAGTCCGTCGCCGTGGCCCCGGCCGAGCTCGAGCAGGCCTTCGACGAGGGCATCGGATTCGACGGCTCCGCGATCGAGGGCTTCGCCCGGGTCTACGAGTCGGACATGATCGCCAAGCCGGACCCCTCGACCTTCCAGATCCTGCCCTGGCGCGCCGAGGCCCCCGGCACCGCCCGCATGTTCTGCGACATCCTCATGCCGGACGGCTCCCCGTCCTTCGCCGACCCGCGCTATGTCCTCAAGCGCGCCCTGACCCGCGGCTCCGACCTGGGCTTCACCTTCTACACCCACCCGGAGATCGAGTTCTACCTGCTCAAGGACCGCCCGCTCGACGGCACGCGTCCGACCCCGGCCGACAACTCCGGCTACTTCGACCACACCCCGCAGAACATCGGTATGGACTTCCGCCGCCAGGCGATCACCATGCTGGAGTCGATGGGCATCTCGGTCGAGTTCTCCCACCACGAGGGCGCCCCGGGCCAGCAGGAGATCGACCTGCGCTACGCCGACGCGCTGTCCACCGCGGACAACATCATGACCTTCCGCCTGGTCATGAAGCAGGTGGCGCTGGAGCAGGGCGTCCAGGCGACGTTCATGCCGAAGCCGTTCTCGGAGTACCCGGGCAGCGGCATGCACACCCACCTCTCGCTCTTCGAGGGCGACCGCAACGCGTTCTACGAGTCCGGCTCGGAGTACCAGCTCTCCAAGGTCGGCCGCTCCTTCATCGCCGGTCTGCTCCGGCACGCGGCGGAGATCTCCGCGGTCACCAACCAGTGGGTGAACTCCTACAAGCGCATCTGGGGCGGCTCGGAGCGCACGGCAGGTGCCGGCGGCGAGGCCCCGTCGTACATCTGCTGGGGCCACAACAACCGCAGCGCCCTGGTCCGGGTACCGATGTACAAGCCGGGCAAGACCGGTTCCGCGCGCGTGGAGGTCCGCTCCATCGACTCCGGCACCAACCCCTACCTCGCCTACGCCGTCCTGCTGGCTGCCGGCCTCAAGGGCATCGAGGAGGGCTACGAGCTCCCGCCGGGAGCCGAGGACGACGTCTGGGCCCTCTCGGACGCCGAGCGCCGCGCCATGGGCATCGAGCCCCTCCCGCAGAACCTCGGCGAGGCCCTGGCCCTGATGGAACGCAGCGACCTGGTCGCCGAAACCCTCGGCGAACACGTCTTCGACTTCTTCCTGCGCAACAAGCAGGCGGAGTGGCACGAGTACCGGTCCGAGGTGACGGCGTTCGAGCTGCGGAAGAACCTGCCGGTGCTGTAAGGGCAGGTCGGGACGGGTTTCCTGCTGAATCGGCGAATGGGGCCGACGGTCACGGACCGTCGGCCCCATGGCGTCTCACTGCCCCTGGGCCGTCTCTGGGCCGTCGTGCGCTGGATCGGTGCCCTCGTACAGGCTGTCCACGGCCTTGCGGGCGCGTGCGTCGCTGCTCGGCATGAGGTGCGTGTAGACCCGGAGTGTGAACCCCGGATCGTTGTGTCCGAGGTAGTGACTCAGGGCTTTGATGTTCTCGCCGGCGTCCAGCAGGACCGAAGCGTAGAAGTGCCTGAGCGCGTGCATGCCGTGTTCGCGGGCGGCCTGGTGACGCTCGCCCGGCTTCGGGGCGGGGATGACTCCGGCCGCGACGAGAGCGGGCTTCCACGTGCGGTCATTGAAGTCGGTCCGTCGGACTGCGCCTGAGCCGTCGAGGCGGGTGAAGAGCAGACGCTTGGTGATGAGGGGGCCGTCCGGCCGGAGCCACGGCAGCGTGACCTCGACCGGGGGGAATGCCTCTATGTGCCTCTTGAGGATGTGCGCCACGCGGTCCGGCAAGGGAACGTCGCGAATCTTGTTCCGCTTCGGTGGGGAGAATACGAGACCCTGCTTCGTCACCTTCACCTGATTCGCGATGTGCAGCCAGCCGGAGTCAAATCCGATTTCGTCGACCGGGAGCCCGAAGACCTCCCCTTGCCGGAGCCCGCATCCGCCTCCAAGGTCGACTGTCGCGCGGTAGCGCTCCGGCAGTGCTGCCTGTACGGCGAAGACGCGCTCTGCGGCCCACGGCACAACGCGACCAGTTCCCGCAGCAGGTGGCCGCACGGATTGCGCGTGGCACGGGTTCTTCGACAAGTGGCCGTCGTCAACAGCCGCGTTGAGGACCGTCGACACGTTGTTGTAGATCACTCGCCGGTACGACGACGCGGGTACGACTCGCTCCAGTTCGCTGAGCCAGTCTCGGATGTGTTCCGGCTTGAAGGACCCGAGCGGGCGCGGTCCCAGGTATGGGATCGCGTGGCCGCGAATCGCGGAATCGACTGACGCGCGCGTAGTCAAGTCGGTGGTCTGGGTGTTGAGCCACTTCTCGGCGTACTGCCGAAAGGTCATCCGGCTAGCGGCGGGATCGATGTACTGGCCGCGCGACATGTCAGCCTCGATGTGGGCAAGCCACTGGTCGGCCAGCCGCTTCTGTCCATCGGGGAATGACTTGCTCTTCTCGGTGCCGTCCGGACCGATGTACCGGGCGCGGTATCGCAGGCCTTTGCCGTATCGGTCAGTTCGCGCACGGACGGTCTTGCCATTGGCGTCAGTTTCGGTCTTGTACCAGCGGTCTTGGATGTGGCCAGCCATGCGGTGGCGGTCCTTCCTCAACAAGGCGCAGGGAGAGCCGCTGGTAGCGGCTCTCCCTGCTCTACTTGGCGGGTGGTTGGTCAGGCGGCGTTGCGATCGGCGTCCTTGCGGCCGGTGACGTACGCGCGTACGTCGGCGGGGTCGTAGCGGAGGTGCTTGCCGATGCGGAAGCCGGGCGGGCCGGTGCGCTTTTTGCGCCACTGGTAGACGGTCTCTAGGGGCACCTCGAACACCTCGGCGATGTCGTCGGGGGTGAGGTACCGGTCAGGGAGGCCGCCACGGAGAGTGGCGCGCGGGTCGGGATCTATCGGCTTTGTCATGGGGCTCCAAGCGGGATGGCCGCGTCTGTCCGAGGTGCGGATTTCTGCGTCACGGCGTCACCAGCGTCATTTGGGCTTCTGACCTGCGACTTTGTGTGACGCGGCGCCGAGAGGGTGCGTCATCGGCGCGTCACGGGCTGCGTCATCGCGTGACGCAGATGACGCAGGATGACGCAGAGGATGCCGTCTGCGTCACGCCTGTTGCCGCAGCTCAGGGGCCGTTTTCCGGCGTGCGTGACGCACGTGACGCAGCGTCTTCCCTCTTAAGACAAAAGAGGGGGTGTCTGTCGTAGTGGCAGCGGCGCCTTAAAGCGTGAAGAAGGAGCCGCTTCGCGGCGCGACCCTGGGGCGGCGGCGGGGCCGCCGGAACAGCAGTAACGGGCCGCTGCGCGGCGCGTCCTTTGGGCGGCGCATGGCGCCGAACAGCAAGAGGAGCACGCGCCGCCTGGTGCTCTTCTTGCTTGTCCGGGCGGGCGCGCGGCGAGTCAGAACGCCTGCTGCTCGTGGGGCGGCGAAGTGGCCGGGCGGGTCATTTCGAGGTAGCGGCCCGTCCGGGTGCGGCCCGAGTCGATGAGCACGCCCCGTGCGGCCAGGGTTGGTTGGAGGCGCTTGAGCCGGTCGGAGAGGACTTTGCCGGTGGTCGGCCAGCCCTTGGGCAGGGGGCGCGGCTCGTCGTTGCTGTAGAGGCCGCTGAGGAGGTGCAGCCACTCGGTGGACGTCATCCGCTGGACGCCGCCCGGCTCGATGGTCTCCGCATGCTTGAGCACGGTCTGCGCCAGGAGGTCGCCCTCGATGACGTCGTCATTGAGGTCATCGAGGCTGGCCCGGTAGGCGGGGAGTGCCCCGAGCCCGGTTGCGGCATCGAGCTGGGCGCACAGGTGGGCGAAGTCTGCCATCCGCAGGTCGGTCGGGGTCTCCGCCTCAACGGCGCGCACCTTGACCGCGAGATCCAGGAGCGAGCCGAGGACGACGGGCAGCGCCTCCGCGTACTCCGCCCACAGCTCCGCTTCGGTGCGCCGGACCTTGGGCCGCTCCAATCGCAGCGGCAGGAGCCGTTCGGCCAGGTCGCCGCGGATGACACCGACGTCGATGCCGGTCAGCAGCAGCGGGCGGCGGTAGCCGACGCGGAAGACGTCCCCGTCGGTGAACAGGGCGCGCTTGACGCTTTCGGCTCCGGTGACGACGCAGCACACGGCGTCGGAGAGTTCCGGGGTGAGGTGGGAGAGGTTGTCCAGCGCGGTGACCCAGCCCGCCGCCACGGCTGCGATCAGGTTTTCCTCGTCCCTGGGGGCGCGGCGTAGGTCGCCGCTCATGCCCTCGATGATCCGCACGAGCATCCGCCCGCCGGTGGACTTGCCCGCGCCCTGCGGCCCGGTGAGGAATGGTGCCGGCACGGGCACGGACGGCCCGAGGCAGCCGATCAGCCAGGCGATGGCCAGGCATTCGGTCTCGGCGGTGGCGAAGTTGCACAGCCGGAGTAGCAGGTCGATGCCTTTGCCGTCGGTGTCCTTGACGGGCAGGGGCAGTTCGCCGGTGAGTTGGGTGCGCCGCCAGCAGACCTCGTGCGGGTCGGGGGTGGCGATGTCCCAGCCGGTGGGGTGGATGCGGACGGACTGTCCGTCGCTGCGGCCCAGGTCGAGCCAGGTTGCCCTGTCGAATCCGGGGGCTACGCGGATGTGCACGGGCTGTACGTCCTCGGACAGGGCGAGTGCTTCGATCAAATCCAACGCCTCCTTGAGGGCGGTGCCGTTGAAGACGCCGCGCCCGTCTTTGAACAGGCCGACCATGAGTTCTTGGCGGTGGCTGCCGGTGGTGCCTTGGGAGCGGATGGGGCGGGCCACGGGGTGGCCGTTCTTCTGTGCGTAGACGGTGCCGTCGGCGGTGCGGAAGTAGCGGAAGTGTTCTTGGGCGTAGTCGGCGATGACCTCGCGGGCCGGGGTCTTGTCGTCCTCGGACATGGCTACAGTCCCAACCTGGTACGGGCGTTGGTCCACGCGTCGGTGCAGTGCCGGGCCGTTTCGCCCTTGGCCTGCGCGGCGGTGAACAGGCGCGTGATGTGGGCGTCGGTGAGGCAGCCGCAGCGGCCGTGTGTGGACAGCACCGCGAGGAAGGTCCGGTAGACCTCGGCGTGAATCCCGCTGCGCGCCTCGGTGATGCGCTGCTCCGCCATGGCGATGCCACGAGCCAGATAGGTCGGCGTGCGGTGCGGGCACTCCCCGCCTCCGACCGGTGCGGGCACGGGGACGGCCACCGGCCGGATGGCGCGGGGTTCCTTGACGACCAGCGCGCGCACGATGTCCGGCAGGGCGGTGGCGGTGCCAGTGCCGGGCCCGAGCCAACGGGCGTACTGCATCAGCGACTTGATGTCGACGCCGGGTCGTACGGCGTTGGCGGAGGGCATGACGCCCTGGTAGAGCCAGTGCTCGCCCCGGGTGGTGGGCACGGTCTGCGTGGTGGGTAGGGTCGCGCGGGCCCACGTGATGGCGTCGGCGTTGTCGAGGTCGACGACCGTCAGTCCGGCGCCGCCCGGGTGGTAGGCGACCGCCGCCGCCTGGCCCCATGCGCGCTGCCACAGACGGGAGTTGATGACGTCCGGGTCGGTCGTGGCGGCGGCCCACGCGTGGCAGGGTGCCGGGCAGTAGCAGGGTCCGGCGGTCTTCATGTTCGGCCGTCCGCCGCACGCGTTGCCCGCGCAGGTGCGGCAGTTGCCGAAGGGGACCTTGCCCACACGTAGGGGCAGCACGGGAATGTCGGATTCGGCGAGGTCCAAGGCGACGGTGTGCAGGTGCTCACTCACGCTGCGGGCTCGCCGGATGTCGGTGAGTTGGGTCATGCTAGAGGTCTCCAGTTCTCTGCTGGATTGGCGGCGGCCCCGCTTCATTGGCGTGAGGGGGCCGCCGTTGTCGTGCGTGCGAGTGGGTGAAGCGCGGGTGCTCAGGCCGCTTCCTTGCCGGGCAGGAGCATCCCGTCGTCGCTCTTGCGGAGGTCTCCCGCAGCGGTGAGCGCCTTGATTTCGCGCGAGACGGTGCCCTTGTTGATTCCGGTCCGGTCGGTGACGTCCCGCAGGGTGCGCGCACCGTCAGCCACGGCCCGCAGCACCCGGTCCCGATTCGTCTCCGCCACAGGGGCCGTGTTCTCCGCCGGGGTGGCCTGCTCCTTGACCAGTCGGAGCGTGGATCCGGTCGGCTTGGAGGAGCCGCGGTGCCAGATGGGCCGGTCGGGCAGGGCGATGACGTCGGCCGGGGAGAACGCGCGGGTGCTGATCGGATGCGGCTTGGCCTTCGGCCCGGAGCGCAGCATCGCCACGCCGGGCATCGGCAGATCGTGTGCGTGCCAACCCCTCTCGGTGGCGTCCTCACCGAACACGACCCGGGACTCCCCGGAGGTGCTGAGGGCGAGGGCGGCCCGGTAGGTGATCTGTGCGCTGATCTGCGGGTCGATACCGCCGTTGCGGTCCATGGTCGGCTTCTGCGTGGCCCAGATCAGGATGATCTCGGCGGCGCGCGCCATGCGGGCCAGGGTGGTCAGGTTCTCCATGATCCGGCTCCAGTCCGGATCCCCCGGGTCGTCCTTGGTGGGCTTGGCGCGGGTCTTTGCGGCCATGGAGATGACCTCGGCGCCCTCGTCCACGAACACCGTGATGCGTGGCCGCTCCGGACTGATGGCGATCACGTCCTGGCCGCGCGGGATGAGCTCCAGGCGCTCGTGCATCTCCGCGACCAGGTCGTCGGTGACGTCCAGGACCTCGTCCGGGGTGATGGCGGTGCGGGCGCGGTGCTGCCAGTTGATGGCCTCCACCCGCTTGGGGTCGATGACGACCAGGCGGTGATCCTCGGCCTCCGATCCCTCCGCCAGCAGCGCGCGGGTCGACCAGGACTTGCCCGACCCGGAGGTGCCCGCGACCAGCATCCGGCGCCCGAGCGGCACCATGACCGGCTCGCCCGTCACGGAGTCGACGCCCCACGGGGCGCCGGGCGCCCAGCCAGACAAGTCGATGCCGTCGGCCGCGCTGCGAGTCCGCAGCGTGATCGTGGCCCGGTCGCCGTGGCTGCCCGAGGTGATCTCCATGCGTAGGTCGGTGCGCGCCCCGAGCAGGGCCCGGATCTCATCCGCCTTCGCCCGGAACGTTTTCGGCGTCCACCGGCCATCGAGGCGGACGTGTGAGACGAGTCCGGCCGGGGTGAGCTTGGCCGGGGTCGGCACGGTGCCCGCCAGGCCGCGCGCGTCGGCGTTCTGGACCCAGAACGACGGGTCCAGCCGCGAGGCCAGGCGCCGCTCCTCTGCGGTCATCCCGTCATCGAGCCGCACCGACGACTGACGACGGCCCAGCCACAACCCGGCGGCGTTCAGGCCGATCAGCCCAGCGGAGAGGGACGCCGGCCACAGCGTGAGCGCGTGCGCCGCCTCCGACATCAGCCACGACGCGAGCCCGCCGGGCACCGCGTGCGCGGCGTGCGTCTGCACCGCGCGGGCCGCGAGGGTCGCCGGGTAGTTCTTGCGCGCCTCCTTCAACACCGACCGCGCCTGGCTGTGATGCTGCCGCGCGGCCTTGTGAGCCGTGCGCGCGGCCCGACGGGTCCCCGACAGCGGATTGTTCGACGCCTTGCGCGCCGCGCTGCGCTGGTTGCGCGCCATCGCATGCGTGGAGCGGGCGGAGTTGTGCTCGCGCTGCGCCACCATGAGCGCCTTGAGATTCTCCGACGTCCGCAGCTGCGCCCGCCGCTCCGCCTCACGGTCCCACCGCGCGGCGAACGGCGCGCACATCGGCGAGAGCGCATCCAACGCGCTGTTGGTCGTAGCGGTGGTGGTCGACCATGCTTGTTTCCAGTCCACGAAAGGGTCCTCCAAGACCGTGGATCAGGGCCGGTGCGCCGTTGCGTGGCGTCACCGGCCCGCCCGATTTGGGATGGTTGGCGCTGCCGGTTGCGTCGGCAACGCCGGTTGAACCCCCGCAACCGCATCTGACCTGCGAAGTTGCGGAGTTGCGCCGTTCCGAGGAGAGGGGCCCTACGCGCACGCGCGCGTAGAGCGGCGGAAAATCAGGCCGCGCAACCCCCTGGCGGGGCCCTGAACGGCCGTTCGTGGCCCGGGGGTTCTGCCCCCTCACGCGAGGGGGCTCGGACGCCCCACGGGCCGCCTACGACTTCCGCCCGCTCCGGGCGAATTTGAAGGTGATGCCACCGGCCCCAATCGGTCCGGCGGTCTGCGTGATGACAGTGAAGGCGTGGGCCGCAGCGTCGAGTAGCGCGCACAGGGCCGCGACCAGTCCCCAGCAGCCCATGGCGGCGGCTCCGGCGATGGCGATGGGGAAGAGGTAGTGGCGCATCGGGCGTCCGGCCGGGTCGGTGGTGTGGACGACGATGACGACGGGCTGTCCGGTGGCCTCCGCGCGCCGGTAGGCGTCGGCGGGAATGTGCGGGGCGATGATCCCCGGCGGGTCGCGGTGGTCCATGCTCACCACCAGCTCTTCTTCTTGGGCACGAAGTAGGGGCAGCCGTTGTGCATGTGGTCCAGGCACGGCTTGCAGTCCTCGTCGGGGCGGAGCCTGCGGTGAATGCTCTTGTCGTAGGCGTGCTGCCAGCACTGCGGGCACTCACCAGGAGGCGTGTCTTTAGGCATGATCAACTGCCCTTCTGGGAAGCAGAGTTGGCGTCGATGCACAGCCCGCACAGGCCGTAGCGGCGGGAAATGCAGTAGTCGTAGGTGATCTCGCAGGACGGGCAAGTGCGGCGGGCGAGCATCGCCAGCGCCAGCGCCCCCCACTTACGCGAGGTCATCGGCCGGACCGGCAGCGCCAGGTCCTCGCGGTAGAGGTAGGCCACGCGTGGCCCGCCGGCCCGCCGGTTGATCCGCATGACCTGCGCGGCGATCGGCTGACCGCCCGGACGCAGACCACGGGCTCGTAACTGCCGACGGGTGCACAGCCCGTCCGGGGCGAGCCGCCACGGGTAAGTGGGGACGCCGTAGCGGGCGCCGGACGGATCGAAGCACTTGCCCCACGCGGCCGACATCAGACGGCCCGCTCGGCAAGCAGCGTGTCCCGCAGCATCCGGGCGTTCGCGGGCGAGGTGTGCACCTCGCGGCGGATGCCCTCAGCGGTGATCTGCGCGTCCGGCCAACCGGCCGTCGCGGTGCGCGCCTCGGTGAGCAGCTGCTGCGGGGTGCGCTTGGTCCGGGGCGTCCTGGCTGCCTCGGGGACGCGGTAGGTCGCCCGCCGGGGGCGACTCGACTCAGCGGGCACCGCGCGGAGCTTGGGCGGCTCGATCGGGGCGATTGCCCGGACCGGCTTGAGCGATGCGGTCGCCTTGACGAAGTCGACCGGATCGGGCAGCCGCACCGCCGTGGCGGTGATCGGGTCCGGGGTCGATTCGGGCAGGTCAGCCGTAGACCGATTCCTCACGGTCTCGGTGGATTCCTCCGTATTCGTGTCTGCGGTCGGGATCGGGGCCGGGCGGTGGTGCAGCACCTTGGCGACCAGATCGGAGCCGAAGTAGATTGACCCGACCGGAAGAGACGTGGCCAGCAGGACCAGCGCCCAGTTGGCAGGGTCCCAGTCGGCCAACCGTCCCCAGTCGACCGCGCGACCGTGCAGCGCCGGGACCAGGCCGTGGACGTAGTTGAGGACCAGCGAGGCGCCGGTGTAGGTGCCCAGCACCCGCAGCGCGAACGTCCGATCCTTATCGACCAGCACGAGGGTGGCGACCAGCGCCAGCGCCATCAGTCCGTCGACCACGAACGGGTAGAGGGTGGCGGCGGTGTGGTCCGCACCGATCGCATTGGCAATGTCCCGCAGTGCGTTCCAGGAGACCCGAAACGCCATGCCGACCACGGCGACCAGCGCGAGCACAAGAAGGGTTCGGCCGGTGCGGTTCATGCCGCACCGCCCGCCGCGGTGCGGTTGGCCAGGGCGCGCCGCTCGGCCAGCACCTTGCGACGCGCGCGGCGGATGCGCCGGGCGTCCAACTCACTCGGGACGCGGTCAAGGGTGATGATCTGTGCGTCCAGCAGGTCGACGTCCGCGAGGATCGCGGGCAACTCCCGCTCGATCGCGTCCAGCTCAGCGGCCGTCGGTTCGATCCAGTCGGTGAACGCGGTAACAGCGTCCTGAACAGTGACGATGGGACTCATGGGTCGTGTCTCCTTGGCAGTAGGGACGGCCCGAACAGCACCCCCGGAGATGGCCCTCCGGGGGTGCGCGCCGTTGATGGAGAGAGCCGCGCGTCAAGCGCGGTGCGGCCGCTGAGCAGCGGCCGCAGTGCCCCGGACCGGACTCGAACCGGCCAGGCTGCCGTGCGGGGCACGCCGGTCTTCTCCGCCTTGTTTCCGACCCCTTCGGGCAGGCGGACCACGGGTTACCGGCAGTTCCCTGTGTGGAGTTGTCAAAGATCAACCGCTTCCTTCGTACTCACCCCTGCGGGCTTTCCTCCGGGCGTCGGCACAGCCGGTGAAGCCCTTTCGGGCCTCGCGTTCCGGTGAGTTCAGATTGACCCATGTCAATCTGAACGTCAAGAGGGTTGGGCAGAAGAGTGAGAGATTGACCTAGGTCCGGTTACTCTCGGGGGTATGGATCAGAGCCCCGAGGTGCCTAAGCCCACGCCCACGGCCAAGGAGATTGCGGCGCAGTTCCGCGAGAAGATCATGGGCCCCGATCGCGAGTACGACCCGGGGGACCGGCTTCCGGCTGCTCGCTCGCTCGCCAAGCAACTTGGCGTGCAGCTCATGACCGTTCAGAGCGCGTACGGCCAACTCCGTGACGAGGGGCTGGTTCTCAGCCAGCAGGGACGCGGGACGTTTGTCCGTGATCCTGCGGTGCCGCTCGGTACCGAGCCGGGCAGCAGTCCTGCCTTCGCGGCCCTGGCCGCAGAGCTCAGCACGATCCATGACGCTCTCCATTCGCTCGGGGAGCGGCTTGACCGGCTTGAGCGGCTTGTGGGTAGCGAGACTCCACCTGCGCCGTGAGTTTGTCTGCGCGCCTCAGCAGTAGTTCGACCTTGAGGCAGGCGTCCCTCAAACTCGCTTTGGTCAGAGCGAGTTCAGCAGGAGTCATGCTTTCCAGTTCGCCGCTTCGCTCATTGATCCCTGGCATGCCAATGAGCATGGAGCCGTGAACGGCAGAGGACCCGGACAGAGTGTCCGGGTCCTCTTTCCTTGCAGGTCAGGAGGGTTGACGACTCGTTACCTGGTGACCTCATCCACGGCGTCCAGAACTGCTCTCCAGGGGAGTTCACGTCCCGCCGGCGCCTCGCGCGGCTCGTACAGCGGCCACACCTCCGGGCCGTAGATGACGCGCACGCCCCCCGCCCGAAGGGTGTCGAGGTGGTGCTGCCATGCCGGGTGGCGGGCGTGCGCCGCGTTCACGCGGGGGAAGACCACGACGGGCAATCCAAGGGTGCCGATCGCCTCGCCCACCTGGGTCAGCGCCTGATTGTCCATCAGGCCCATGGCGAGTTTGGCCACCATGTTGGCCGATGCGGGGGCTACGACGTACCCGTCAACCGGCGGGTGCGGTCGTGCCTCGCCAGGCAGGCGCGGTTCATCGCGCACGGGCAGGCCGGTCAGCTTCTCCAACTGCTCGACCTCGCCGCTCATCCGTAGCCACTGACCTGCGGTCGGCGTCAGGGTGACGGCCACTTGCCAGCCGCGCTCAATCGCGGGCTCAACCAAGCCGGTGCGCAGTGTGTCTACGCCTCCAGCCGCCGAACCGACGACTCCGAGCACCCCACGCTTGCCTGAACTCACTGCACCGCCCTACACCGTTGAGCCATCACGAACACCTCGGATGATCGCGAGCCGCCGGTGACCGGTGATTGCTTGATCAGATCCCGCAGCGTCTCGCGCACCCTCGGATTGTTGCGTACGAGCTGCGGTGATGTGCGTTCAGCCGTGCGGAGTTCCGTGAATGCTTCGTCGCCCTGTCCGTTGAGCGAGAGAGCACGCGCGAAGTCGATGCGGTGCGAGACGCTGCGTTCCTGTGGCATGTGATCGACATTGATCCGGCCGTGTTCCACCACGTACGACACGTTGTCGAGGTCCAGCTCGATCGACAGGCGGTGGAGCAGGACGTTGGTGGGGCCGAAGCCGGTCTGCCAGTAGTTCTCATCCGATCCGAGGTCATCCGCTAGTTCCTCGGCTCGATTCAGCAGGCTGGTGGCGGTGGGCCGGTCCGGATGGCGGGCCGCTGCGACAGCGGCCCGCAGGTGGATCATCCCCAGCAGACTCAGTGCCGCAGGGTCGCTGTCGGTCACTTGAGACGACAGCCACGCGGCGGCCGTGTTGCCCAGCTCCAACGCGTCGTCGTACCGGCCGTTGGCGAGCAGAGCGTGTGTGCCAGACCGCGCGGCGGACGCCAACACGAACGGGTCGTCTGACTCGTCTGCCGCACGCATCGCTCGCTCGGCAGCGAGCCAAGAGATGTCGGATTCGCCGATCTTCGCGAGAGTCGTTGCAGCGAGGTGGTGAGTGCGGGCCGACACTGCCCAGCAGTCGCCACGGTCCTCGCCGTGCCGTGCGGCTCGCTCCTCCAGCTCTTGTGCGGTCTGGAGGAGCGCGGGAAGAGCAGCGATAACGCTGCCCAGCCGCCCGCCCTGATAGTCATTCCATGCCTGTTCCACACGCACGGCTACGGGCGCCGGCGTGGGGAGCTGCACCTCTGCCTCGGGGCCGAAGAGCAGACGGGACAGTCGGCGCGGGCTCATGAGCGCGTCGCGCACGGCCGGGACGTCATCCTGCTGCTTCTCGTCCTCCATGAGGACTGTCTGACCAAGCAGATCCCCGAGAGGCACGCGCAGGATGCGCGACAGCTCCGCGAGCATGTCGATCCGGGGAGGCTTCCGGCGCCCCGTCTCGATCTTCGCCAACCAGTCTGTGCTACGCCCGACCAGACCAGCGAGCACCTCTTGCGTGTAGCCGCGACGCTTCCGGTAGAACGCGATGCGTTCGCCTATGCTGAGGTGATCTCCAAGACCACGCACTATGTGCTGCCTCCTGCGGGTGTGGGGGCCCTGCCTACGGTACAGAGCTGGCGACAGGCCGGGTAGTTGGCCTCACTGCCGTGTATCGGCAGCTTCCAGCATCGGCGAACAAAGAACAGAAGACCCGGACAGAGTGTCCGGGTAGCGATCGAATCTTATGACGTGCACACGGGCGGCCCTTTGCGCGCTTTCTCATGCACGCTCGAAAGCAACGACTATTTGTCTGGCCGTATCGGCAGAGCTTTTCCGAGAGCATCGAGAATGGGAGCCCGAGCAGAGGACTCACGGGGAAGGACTAGGGTCAATGCGGCGGTGATCAACAGGGTGACTCGCAAGCTGCTTGCCACTGCAGGAATATTTGCCACATCAGGAATAAGGGGGAGGGTAAACGCGGCGCCGAGTAGAACAACGGGAGGCAATAGACGTTGCCACGCGGCGTGAAGTTTCGATATGCGAGGACTTTGGTTAACCTCGGTAAGCATAGCCGCCCAGTCGTCATTTACTAGGGCGGTGATTCCAGCCCACAGCGATGCTATCACTCGGTCGTATGAACCGGGGCCGCTGGCCCGTGAAATGGCGTACTTGTGTTTGCGGATTAGTTCAGCAATGCCGAAAGCCTCTTCTTTGGCGGTTTTTCGGGCTTCCATGTCGGTGATGGAGGTCAACCGCGAGAATTTTCCGGCCAGCATTTCTGCGGCGCTTGCAGCTCTTTCTAAAGACGCAAGGACTTCACGCGTGCTCGTCGGCTTAAACCAGTGACTTCTGTGAGTATGCGCTTCCGCGCATGCCGTCGCCATCGCGACAAGTAGCGCATCGTATGGGTGCTCAAAATCCTCGATACGGGAATAAACCAGAAATTTCAAAAGGCTGATGAAGGTGATGGTCGCGATTATATGAGTGCCCGCCACTAGGGCTCCCAGCAAAAACCAGCCGATGCCCGGCAGGACCCCTAATCGAGCGGCGTGTGATGTATCCGAGGCGGCCCAAATTACAAACGAGTCAGCTATTGTCATTGTAGACAGAATGCGGGATCTGGCCCCCTTAATTCTAGTCATAATGGGGATTCGCAAGGTCTTTGGGTTTATGCTGCACAATGTGATCGTAGACATCAGAATGTAACCTGCAAGTATAGGCAGCAAAAGACGCAGAAACTCCCCTGACAGGACGTTGTCGGCGTGCAGATCAGGACTTCTTGGGTTGGATTCCCGGACAAGGAAAGGGAGCACCGATGTTGCCCATGGAATCAGGATGGCGAATGGATAATACACCCATGCGATCGTCCAGGTGACTTTTCTTGCGCGATTCAGGGTGCGGCGCATTGCTCCCCGTCCAACCCTCTTCCTTATTCGCTCCAATTCGCTCGCGTCTGTGAGATTTCGGGCGAAGTTGTTAACCATTTCGGAGTTTTCGCGATAATTCCATCTGGCGGTTTCGAGGATTTCTTGCCTAATGCTTCTCCAGGGCTCCAGGTTGGTGAATTCATCTCCAATTAGGTGCCCGAATTTCCGCAACTTGGTCACCCAACTTGTGAGTCGGCGCGATAGCCTGCTAGTCGCTGTCGTTGAAGTGCGGTGCATCCGAGATGGAGAACGAGACATAACCGATCAGTATGGATGGTGATGGGCGGCTTCGCTGCCAATTCTCTGAATCTAAGCTTCGCTGGACCTGGCGAGACTTGCTTGACCCCGGATCCAGGGGCATCGCGACGCGGGCCGTCTGTGGGCCGTCTGTGGGCCGTCGAAGGGTGGCCCACAGCGACCAATGACGGCCAATGACGACCGTTCGATCACAGGTCAATGCTGCGCCGACGTCGATCACGTGAGGTCGCTCCGGGCCGACGCCACTTCCTGCGCAACAAGCAGGCGGAGTGGCACGAGTACCGCTCCGAGGTGACGGCGTTCGAGCTGCGGAAGAACCTGCCGGTACTGTAGGGGCAGGTCAGGGCGGGTGTCCCGCTGTTGTGACGAGTGGAGTGGGGCCGGCGCGCGCCGCCTCTGCTGCGCGGCCTGCCTCCTGTCTTCGCCCGGGTGGGCGTCAACGCCATAGCGGGAGTTGACTGCTCACCTGCCGGGATCCAGCCGGTGGGCGAGGTCGTGGGCGGTGGCGCTGGTGAGGTCTCCGACGTAGGCCCCGACGATTTCGAAACGGCCGCCGGTGAGCGAGGAGGTCACGGAGGGCCTGCCCCAGAGTTTGCCGTCGATGACGATGGCGAATTCGTCGCGCGGTACCGGGGTCCCCGCGATCGAGCCGGTGAGGGCGGCGAAGCGGGTCCGGTCGGCGGGGCTGAGAGTCACCTCGACCTGCCAGGTACCGTCGATGGTGCTTTTCTCCGCCTTCGCGGAGGCGACACGAACGTCGGTCATGCCCCTGGCCCGGTCGGCGCGGACGCAGAGCGCCGGTTGGGTCGCGGTGGCGTGCACGGTGTAGCGGCCGCTGCCATGAGTGCAGGCCCGCTCCGTGGACGAGGTGACCGGCAGGAGGGAGACCGGGGCCGCCTTCCCGGCGTTCCCGGTGCCGCCCTCTGCCGCGGGCTGAACCACGTGCGCGCGAGGGGACGCGCCGTCCGCGACGGCCACCCAGGCGGTGGCGACCACGGCGACGGCGGCGACGCCGACCCCGGTGCGGGCCAGCCGCCGACGCCGCCGGGCGACCCGCAACGCGCCGTCGGCCAGGCCGACCAGATGGGCGCCGACGGTGCCACCGCCGCTCTCCCGGACATGCGCGTGCAGGGCATCGTGCAGCAGGGTTTCGTGCAGCGGGTGTTCGGTCGAGCCGTTCATGCGACGACGCCCCTTCCGGAGGCAGTGGAAGAGGAGGCCGACGGCCCTGCCTCGGCCAGGGTGGTGCGCAGAGAGGCGAGGGCCTTGTGGGTCTGGCTGCGGACCGTCCCCTGAGCAACGCCCAGAATCGCGGCGATCTCGTTGTCCGGCCGGTCCTCGAAGTACCGCAGCACGATCACCGCACGCTGGCGCTTGGGCAGCCGCCGCAGCGCGGCCATGATGTCCTGCCGCTGGACCACGGTGTCGGCCCAGTCGGCGACCTGCCCGGACGGCTGGTCCGGCAGGGTGTCCGTGACGGTCTCCCGTCCCCAGCTGAGGAGTCGGAAGCGATCCACCTGGGCGTGGTAGAGCGCCCGGCGCACATAGATCTCCGGCTGCTCGCGGTCGCGCAGCTTCGACCAACGCCGAGCGGTGGAGGCAAGCGCGGTCTGGAGCAGGTCCCGGCCCTGCTCCCAGTCCCCGGTCAGCAGGTATGCCGTGTGCAGCAGCGATCTCGACCGCGCCGCCACGAACTCACGGAACTGGCGTTCCTCGTCGGCGTTCAATGCGCCCTCCCTCGTTCCCCTTTAAAGACGTGCACGGAAGGAGGTTCGACTGCCCTGCCTGCCGGACTTTCTCGACCACGCCACCGCCAAACTCGAGCGCTACCGGGCCCTGTTCGAGAACCTCATCGACGCGGAGGTCGGGACGGACACGCGGGCCTGGGTCACCGAACGGCCCCGCCTGCTGGGCCGGCCCACGTGGCACGGCGACGACCAGCGGTTCGAGACCGCCGCGGCGGCCGAAACGCAGACAAGGCGCTGACCGCGCACCGGACATCGGTCGGCCCAGCGTTCCTTGACGTGTCCATAGTTTGCCGGGATTGTCACAGATCGTGATGATCTCGGGGGTGAACTGTCGCCTCGTGTTACTGACTTGAGGATGACGGGTGGACGAGTGCGGGCCCCGCGGGGGCGGCGTGTGGTGCGGTCGGTCATGGCGGTCGTCGGCTTCGGCGGCGCCGCTGTCTTCTCCCACTACTGGCTGGGGGACTCGTGGAGCGACGTGATGTGGCTGGCCGCTTCGCTGGCGTTCGTGTGGATCGCCGTGCAGGAGGCCCTGGACGCCAGGGGGCGTAGACGGGCAGGGCAGCAGGGGGAGTGAGCGAAGGGCGGCAGCCGCGGGTCAGTGCAGCGGCTGGCCGATGCCCATCAGGTTGCCTTCGCTGTCGCGGAACCACGCGGCGCGTTCGGCGCGGGCGCCCTTGCTTGGATAGTGGCCCTGGACCTCGGTGACGCCGTTCACGGTGCGCAGGCCCGGGACGTCGACGTCCTCGAACTGCACGCCACGGGACCTGAGTTCGGCCACGACGGTGTCCAGGTCGTCGACCTCCCACGCCATCTGCGTGAAGGTGCCGGGTGAGGCGCCCGTCGACTGGAACACCACGAACTCCGTGCCCGCGGTCCGGTAGAGCAGCCCGCCGGGCCGCTCGTCGACAGGGTCGAGGCCGAGCTTCTCGGAGTAGAACCGCCGTGCCCGCTCCAGGTCGCTCGCGGGCAGCCGGGGCATCACACGGGCCCCGGCCATCGCCTTCGGGTCGTCTGCGCTCATCCCTCCACTGTGCCCTGCCCGGCGCCCAGGAGCGCGCGGTCAGCCGACGAACGCGGGAGACACCGCAGCCGTACTGACGCGCCGTGACGCCCCCGTGCCGTCGGCCGGGACCTCGTACAGGTCGGCCCCGTAGTCGCCGGCCAGGGCGTAGACCAGCGTCCGGGCGTCGCGCCAGACGGCCTGGTCGTCGACGCTGCGGGACTCGGCGAGCGGGGTCTCGCGCATCGTGCGCAGGTCGAGGACGTACAGCCGCCACGGTGCGTCCTTCGGGAGGCCCGGCACGCGCTTCTTGTAGGCGATACGGGTGCCGTCGGGGGAGAGGGACGGGCACTCGACGTTCGTGTGCAGCGTGGTGACCGTGCGCCTGCGCAGGTCGCCGCGGACCAGGTAGGTCCGGCCCTTCGTGGCCAGCGTCGCGTAGAAGGTGCGGTCGTCCCGCGCGAACGTCACGCCCCAGAAGTTGACGTCCGCCGCGTGGTAGGTGCGGCCGTCCTTGACGATGCGGTAGGCCTCCAGGGACGGGGTCAGCCGGCCCGTCCGCACGTCCACGATCGCCGCGCGCGTCGAGAAGTCGGTGCCCGCGTACGAGTCGCCGCCGACGAACGCCGTCCAGGCGGCGAAGTGCCCTGTGGGGGAGACGCGGGCGCGGGAGGGGATGCCGGGGACGTCGTAGCGGTCCTTCACCTTCAGGTGCGCGTCGAGGATCAGGGCGCGGTAGGTGTCGGACATCGCGCCGTGCACGGCCTGCAGACACACGCCGGTGCCCGAAGCGGCGTAGAAACGAAGGCACTTGACGCCGGAGGCGGTGCGCGGGCCGGACGGGTCCGACGCCGGGACGCTCGTCAGCTCGTCGCGGTGCGGGCCCCAGGCCAGGTTGCGGAAGACCATGCGGCCGGGCGTGGTCAGGGTGACCGTCCCCGAGGTCACGCGGGGGCCGCCGGGCTGGGCCTGGTCCCTGCGGTCCGCGCGCGCCGACGCGTGCAGGACCGACGCCACGGCGACGGCCGCGAGGGCGAGGACGGCGGACAGCAGGATCAGGACGCGGTTGCGTACGGTCATACGGCGGCCTCCCGGGCAGCGGCGTCGGCATCGTCATCGGATGCGGCGGCGGGGCGCAGGATCGTCAGGGAGAAGGCGGCGCACAGCGCGAGCGCCGCCGTCGACGCCAGCAGCGCCGTACGGTCGCCCCACAGGGTCCATGCGGCGCCGAAGCCCAGCGAGCACACGAAGCGTGCCGCCGCCTGTCCCGTCTGCACCACCGCGAGACCCGACGAGCGCAGCTCCTCGGGCACGCTGTCCGAGGCCGCCGCCATCAGCACGCCGTCGGTCGCCGCGTAGAAGCAGCCGTGCAGGAGCAGGACGGCGTACGGCAGGGCCGTGCCGTGCCACGAGGTGAGCAGGAGGGCGTACGCCGCGAGCAGAGCGCCGTGGCCGGCCAGGAAGATCCGCCGACGGCCGACGAGGTCGGCCAGCCGGCCGAGCGGGACGGCCAGCAGCAGGAAGGCCGCCGCGGTGCCGAGCGGCAGCAGTGCGAACCAGCGGTCGGGGACGCCGAGGCGGCGCTGGAGGAGCAGGTAGACGAAGGAGTCGCTGACCGTCGCCAGGCCCAGGAGCAGGGCGCAGAGGGCGATGCCGCGCAGGTCGCGCCGGCCCAGCAGACCGAGTGCGGCGCGCAGGGTGGGGCGTACGGCCTTCTCGGCCGCCGGCGTCTTCGCCGGGGCCCTGGCCGAACCCGGCACGAACAGCACCAGCACCAGGACGCCGAGCACCGCCACGCAGAAGCTCACCGTGAACACGGCGTCGTAGCCGTCCACCGTCGCCCGCAGGATCAGGAAGGCCGCCAGCGGGCCGAGCAGCGCGCCCGCGGTGTCCATCGCGCGGTGCACGCCGAAGGCGCGGCCGCGGTTCTCCGGTGTGGACGACAGGGAGATCAGCGCGTCGCGCGGGGCCGTGCGCAGCCCCTTGCCGGTGCGGTCGGCGGCCAGGATCAGGCCGATCGGCGTCAGGGAGTGGGCGAGCAGGAGCAGCGGCTTGCAGAGCGCCGAGAGGCCGTAGCCGAGCCCCGCCACCCGCTTGTGGCGGCCGCCGCCCCGGTCGGCGAGGTGGCCGCCCACCAGGCGTACGAGCGCCGAGAAGCCGTTGTAGATCCCGTCGAGGAGCCCGAAGCCCAGCGGGGACAGGCCGAGGCCCGTCACCAGGTACAGGGGGAGGACGGCCGTCACCATCTCCGACGACACGTCGGTGATCAGGCTGACCGAGCCGAGGGCGAGGACCGTGGGGGCGACCGCGACGCGGCGCCGCCCGGCGAGGGGCCGGGCGGCGCCGTCCGCGGACGCCGGCGCATCGGGAGTGCTTGCGCGGCTGTCCGCTACGTACATGTCAGGGAGCCCAGATCCCCGTGATGTCGGACGCGGAGGACGCGTTGCCCGCGTGGGCCGTCAGGCCCTGCGAGTCCTCGAGGGTGCGGAGCAGGTTGTAGTGGTTGTACGTGGTGGTGCTGCTGGACCCGGCCGTCACCGGCTGGCCGTACAGGACCGTCGGGATGCGGTTGCCGGACAGCTTGTTGTCCTCGTCGAAGGTGACGACGAGCAGGCTGTTGTGGGTCTTGGCCCAGGTGGCGTACGCGCCGAGGTTGTTCTTCAGCCAGGTGTCGCCGGTCGACACCGAGCAGTCGTGCATGTCGCTGCACAGGTTGGGGGTGACGAAGGAGACGTCGGGGAGGGTGGAGTAGTCCGTCGGGAACTGGGCGAAGGTCTTGGCGGACGAGGTCGGCACGTTGCTGAAGCCGAACCACGGGTTGTGCTTGCGGGCGTACTTGCCGCTGCTGCACGTCGTGGAGCCCTGGCTGGGCAGCGTCTCGTTGTAGCTGGCCCAGGTCCGGCCCGCCCCGATCAGCTCGGAGGCCAGGTTCGGGGCCGAGGAGAAGCCGGGGGTGTAGCAGCTGTCGTCCGTGATGCCCTGGGTGGCGCCGGAGAACAGGGTGAAGTAGTTGGGCTGGCTCGGGTGGGTCTCGGCGTACGACTGGCTCAGGTTGGCGCCGCCGGACTTGAGCGAGTTGAGGTACGGGGCGCTGGAGGAGTCGATCACCTGGCTGTACGCGTGGTTCTCCATGACCACGACGACCACATGGTCGGGGGTGGGTACGCCGGACGCGGCGGACGAGGAGCCGCCGAGGCCGCTCCACAGGCCGGCGGCCGCCGCCGTGAAGGCGAGCGCGGACGCGACCGCCGTACGGCCGCGGCGGTACGTGGAGCTGGCGGAGCGTGCGGTACTGCCGGACACATCAACCTCCGGAGGGGGGAAGGGCGGGGGCGGCGGTGCGGACAGAGCATGCACACGCCAAGATTCCCCCTCCCCACGTCACCCAACCCGCCCGGTGAAGAGCGGGTGAACTACTCCTCGGTGACTCGTTTCGCCCTCAACTACTCCTGCCGGGTGGCCTGTTCGGCCAGCACCTTGTGCAGCGGCTCGCTCTCCCGGCGCCGGTACTCCTGGATCGCCCAGCCGTTGCCGTCCGGGTCCTTGAAGTACATGAAGGTCGCCCCGTCCTGCGGCGCGAACTGCTGCGGCTCGGTGACCTCCAGGCCGCGCGCGGTCAGCTCCTCGTACGCGGCCTTCGCGTCCGTCACGCACAGCTGCATCCCGTGGTAAGTCCCCGGCCGCGGCGTCCCGGTCGGCACCTCCAGCCCGTCCACGAGCGCGATCGAACACCCCGACCCGGGCGGCGTCAGCTGCACGATCCGCACGCCGGGCATCACCTCACCGTCGAGGTCCACATGAAAACCGACCTTGTCCCGGTAGAACTCCTTGGCCCGGTCCACGTCCGAGACGGGCATCAACAGCACTTCGAGACTCATGTCCATGGAACGCCTCCTTCGGCGTACGTCAGGTGAAACGCCAGCGCGTCTGGCTGAACGGCTCCCCCTTACCGAAGCCGAAGACGGTCCGCGGCGCCACCGAGAAGACGAAAGCGGGTCCGGGAGCGTGGTGGAACGCCCCGTCCCGCACCTCGAAGTGCCAGAAGCTGCCGTACTTGGCCTCCCATGCGGCGGCCAGCTCGCGCAGCCGGCCCTCCTCGCTCACGCGGACCGCCTCGCCCTCCACGACCAGGTCGTACCCCTTGTTCCAGGTGTTGTTGCCGGTCGTGAGCGTGACGTGCGGATTCGCCGCGAGGTTCTTCGCCTTGCGCTCCTTTGGTCCCGTGCAGAAATGCAGCGCGCCGTCCGCCCACACGGCGGGCAGGGGCGTCACATGCGGCCGCCCGTCCGGCCGCACCGTCGAGATCCAGAACAACTCGGCATCCGCGAGCTGCGCCGCCGCGTCCGGCCAGCCGGTCGCGGTCGCCCGGGGGTCGCTGTAGCGGGTGTCGAGATGGGTCTGCGGGGTGTTGTCCGCCATGGGCCGTCCTCCTCATACCGAAGATCCGTACCAAGTGGTGACCGTCGCCGGCGCAATTACTCATCGGTCGCCCGGTCGGACCACCGTGGCCTCGGGAAACACACGGGCACACGGCTGCCGTACGGCTGGTGACACCGAGTCGGCCGAAGGCGTTCTCCAGGTGTGTGCGGACGGTGCTGGGGGCGACGACGAGCTGGCCGGCGATCTCCGAAGTGCCGAGGCCAGGGGCCACGCAGCGCAGGATGTCCAGCTCCCGGACCGTCAGGTGTATGGGAGGAAGGTGCCGGCGGCTTCTTTGCAGATCTCGTACAGATGGGGCGCCATGAGCCGCGCCGCGATCATGTCGGCCTCCCGGGGCCGGACTTCGTCCTCCTTCGAATGTCGGGCCCGGGCGTGCACCGGGGAGCCGTCGAGACCGGGTTCCTCGTCGACACCGCGGGCCGGGTGCGGGCCGACCTCGGCGGGAACCGGCTGCAGTGGCTGCACCGCGACACCCTGCGCGTCGACGCCCCCGACACCGCGGCCGGCGACCTCACCCGGATCACCCTGTCCGGACCGCACGGGCAGCCCGCACCGCCGCCCGGCACGCGCGCGCACACCTCGACGGCTACACCCCCCGACGGGCCTTTCTGCCCAAGGTCGAGCAGGGCACGGACGTCCCGGACGCACTCGCCCGGCTGAGCGCCCCGTGCCTCGACGTCCGGTACGCCTCCGCCCCTGGCGGAAGCCGGCCCGGCACCGTCCGGCAGGTCCTGGTGCCGCTCTCCGAACGGCTCGTCCCGTCCGCCGCCGTGCCCCCGCACGGCACACCGCTCCCGGCAACGCCCCCGGCGACCAGGCCCTCGTGGATCCGTCCCGCCCGGCCACGGTGGTGGTGAGCCGCTGAGACCGCACCTGCGGATCCACCCGTTCCACCCACCGAAACCGCACCCCCGCCCCGGCGCTTGTGCCAGTGCTTCCGGTTAGGCTCGGGCAGTACGACCTTGATCCGACGGAAGGACCGGGGATGACGGTGCCGGGGCGCAGGAGCAGTACCTTCACGCGGCTGCTCCGGCACGGTTTCACCGATCCGTCGGCCGCCGAGCGGCTGCTGGACAGCGACGAGCTGATGCCCGTGCGCAACGACCCGGTGCTGCTGGAGGCGCTGGGCGCGACGGCCGATCCCGACCTGGCGCTGCTCGGCCTCGTACGGCTGCTGGAGGCCCAGCCCAGCCCCACCGCGCGCCGCGAGCTGCTGGACACGCTGATAGCGGCCAAGCCGCTGCGCGACCGCCTGCTCGGTGTGCTCGGCGCCTCCGCCGCGCTCGGCGACCACCTGGCCCGGCACCCGCGCGACTGGGAGGCGCTGGTCACCTACGAGCCACGGGACCTGCACCCCGGCGTCGAGGAGTTCGAGGGCGGTCTGTCTGGGGCCGACGACCCCGTCTCCCTGCGCGTCGCCTACCGCCGCTGCCTGCTGTCCATCGCCGCCCGCGACGTGTGCGGCACCACCGACCTCGCCGAGACCGCCGCCGAGCTCGCCGACCTCGCCACCGCCACCCTGCGCGCCGCCCTCGCCATCGCCCGCGCCGCCGCGCCCGAGGACGCCGCGCTGTGCCGGCTCGCGGTCATCGCGATGGGCAAGTGCGGCGGCCACGAGCTCAACTACGTCTCCGACGTCGACGTGATCTTCGTAGGAGAGGCCCTGGGGGCACCCCCAGGCCTTTCAGGCACTGGGGGAAGCGCCGACGAGGACAAGGCCCTGCGGTCCGCCACCAGACTCGCCTCCCACATGATGCGGATCTGCTCCGAGACCACCGTCGAGGGCTCCATCTGGCCCGTCGACGCCAACCTGCGGCCCGAGGGCAGGAACGGCCCGCTGGTGCGCACCCTCTCCAGCCACCTCGCCTACTACCAGCGCTGGGCCAAGACCTGGGAGTTCCAGGCCCTGCTCAAGGCCCGCCCGGTGGCCGGCGACATCGAGCTCGGCGAGGAGTACGTCGCCGCCCTCGAACCCCTCGTGTGGAAGGCCGCCGAGCGCGAGAACTTCGTGCCGGACGTGCAGAAGATGCGCCGCCGCGTCGTCGAGAACATCCCCACCGCCGAGATCGACCGCGAGCTCAAGCTCGGCCCCGGCGGCCTCAGGGACGTCGAATTCGCCGTCCAGCTCCTCCAGTTGGTACACGGCCGGGCGGACGCGGGCCTGCGCAGCGGCACCACCCTCAACGCCCTCCAGGCGCTGGCGGCGGGCGGTTACGTGGGGCGCGCCGACGCCGTGCAGCTCGACGAGGCGTACCGCTTCCTGCGCTCCATGGAGCACCGCATCCAGCTCTACCGGCTGCGCCGCACCCACCTCGTCCCCGAGGACGAGGCCGACCAGCGCCGCATCGGCCGCTCGCTCGGCCTGCGCGTCGACCCGGTCGCCGAGCTGAACCGCGAGTGGCGGCGCCACGCCGCCGTCGTACGTCGGCTGCACGAGAAGCTCTTCTACCGCCCGCTGCTCGACGCGGTCGCCCAACTCGCCCCCGGAGAAGCCCGGTTGAGCCCGGAGGCGGCCCGGGAGCGGCTGGTTGCGCTCGGGTACAACGACCCGGCCGCCGCCCTGCGCCACCTGGAGGCGCTGGCCTCCGGCGTCACCCGCAAGTCGGCCATCCAGCGCACCCTGCTGCCCGTCCTGCTGGGCTGGTTCGCGGACTCCGCCGACCCGGACGCGGGCCTGCTCAACTTCCGCAAGGTGTCGGACGCCCTGGGCAAGACCCCCTGGTATCTACGGCTGCTCCGGGACGAGGGCGCCGCCGCCGAGAACCTCGCGCGCGTGCTGTCCGCCGGCCGCCTCGCCCCCGACCTGCTGATGCGCGCCCCGGAGGCGGTGGCCCTGCTCGGTGACGGGGACGGCGGCGGCCTCGCGCCGCGCGGGCGGGAGCATTTGGAGCAGGAGATCATCGCCGCGGTCCGCCGCGCGGAGAACGCGCAGCAGGCGGTCACCGCGGCCCGCGGCGTACGCCGCCGGGAGCTGTTCC
Source organism: Streptomyces sp. NPDC048419 (assembly GCF_043200415.1). Lineage (NCBI taxonomy): Bacteria > Bacillati > Actinomycetota > Actinomycetes > Kitasatosporales > Streptomycetaceae > Streptomyces > Streptomyces sp. NPDC048419. The sequence continues at coordinate 28,857 of NZ_JBICXT010000024.1, forward strand.
GTACGGCCGCCGCCGACATCGTCGGCTCCTACGGCACCGAGACCCAGCCCGCCGAGGCCGACGAGGGCGCCCTGGTGGACCGGGTGGGCGCCGCGGTCTCCGACCTGACGGCGGCGACACTGGCGGGCACGCTGCGCGCCGTGGTGCGCGAGGGCTGGGGCGACACCCTGCCGACCCGCTTCGCGATCATCGGCATGGGCCGCTTCGGCGGACACGAACTGGGCTACGGCTCCGACGCCGACGTGCTCTTCGTGCACGAGCCGCCCGAGGGCGCCGACGAGCGGGCGGCCGCCGACGCCGCGGGCAAGGTCGTCTCCGAGATGCGCCGCCTGCTGCAGATCCCGAGCGCGGACCCGCCGCTGCTGATCGACGCCGACCTGCGCCCCGAGGGCAAGTCCGGGCCGATGGTCCGCACGCTCAAGTCCTACGAGGCCTACTACCGCCGCTGGTCCCTGGTCTGGGAGTCGCAGGCGCTGCTGCGGGCCGAACCCTTCGCCGGGGACGCGGAGTTGGGCCGCCGCTTCATCGAGCTGATCGACCCGCTGCGGTACCCGGCCGAAGGACTCGGCGAGGACGCGGTACGGGAGATCCGGCGGCTGAAGGCCCGCATGGAGTCCGAGCGGCTGCCGCGCGGCGCCGACCCCAAGCTGCACACCAAGCTCGGGCCCGGCGGCCTGTCCGACGTCGAATGGACCGTCCAGCTGCTCCAGTTGCAGCACGGCTGGGCCGAGCCGGGCCTGCGCACCACCCGTACGCGCGAGGCGCTCGCGGCGGCCTGCGCGGCCGAGCTGATCTCCGCCGAGGACGCCGCGATCCTGGACGAGGCCTGGGTGCTGGCCACGCGCGTGCGCAACGCCGTGATGCTGGTGCGGGGCCGCGCCGGGGACACGTTCCCGTCGGACGGGCGCGAACTGGCCGCAGTGGGGCGGTACTTGGGCTTCAGCGACGGCCACGTGGGCGACATGCTGGACGCGTACCGGCGCTCCACGCGGCGGGCCAGGACGGTGGTGGAGGAGCTCTTCTACGGGGCGTAGGCCCCCGGCGGTCGAAAAGGCCGCCCGGGGTCCTCGCACGCCGGACGGGCCGAGAAGCAGCGCCCGCGCATGAGCCAGGAACCCCGCCAGCCCCACCTCGAAGGCCCGGTCCGCCCGCCCCTCGCCGACCGCCGCCAGGGCCTCGCCCAGCCGGGGGGCGCCGTCGAGTCGCCGCGGTCCTCAAGGCGGCGGGCGTGACCGGGCCCCGCGCGTTCGCCCAGCGCGCGCAGGTGGTCTGCGACGCCGACGGCCACCCCACCGGGCACCTCGTCGAGCACGCCGCGATGGACCTCCTCGTCGAGCACGCCGCGATGGACCTCCTCGCCGAACACGCCGCGATGGACCTCCTCGCCGACGTGCTGCCCCGGCCGTAGTACGCGGCCCGCCGGGCCCGTCTGGTGGAGCTGCTGTCGGCGGTGGCGGCGACCGGCCTGACCGGGTCGCACGTCATGGACGGCGGGGACGAGGAGCTGGTCGGTTCCGTGGCCCGTGCGTCGGTCCCGCCGGTGCGGCTGCGGTTCGCGCCCTGGTGCATGCCCGGGGTGGACGGGACGGGCCTGCGGGAGCTGGTCGACGCGCAGGGGCGCGGGGGCCGGCACTGGCAGGTCGGCGGGGTGAACTTCTTCATGGACGGAACCGTGGAGGTCGGCACGGCCTGGCTGGAGCACGCCGACTGCCATGGCCAGGGCACCGAGGCGTTCCGGCCGGACCCCGAGGCGTACGCCGCCGCCGTACGGCACCTGCACGCGGCCGGTGTCCGCACCGCCACGCACGCCATCGGCGACGCGGCCGTACGCCACGTCCTGGACGTCGTCGCCGGCCTCGGCGGGGACGGCCGCCACCGGCACCGCATCGAGCACATCGAGACGGCCCCCGACGAGCTGCTCCCGCGCGTCGCCGACCTGGGCGTGACGGCCTCGATGCAGCCGCCGCACACCGGCTACACCCGGGCCGACGGCATCGCCGAATGGTCCCGCCGCCTCGGCACCACCCGCGCCTGGCGGCTGCGCGACCTCCGCGACGCGGGCGCGACCGTGGCCCTCGGCTCCGACTGGCCCATCGCCCACTACGACGCCCGCACCGTCCTGGCCACGGCCCGGGCCCCGCGCGGCCTCGGCGCGAGCGGGCCTGACCGGCCCGGAAGCCCTGGAAGGCTGCCCGACCCACGCCGCACAGGCGGCACGCGAGACGGCGACGGCCGGCCGCATCACCCCCGGCCACCGGGCCGACCTGACGGCCCTCGCCCTGGACCCGGTGAAAGCCCCACCGGACGAGCTGGCCGAGACCCCGGTGCGCCTGACCGTGACGGGCGGCCACGTGACCCACCGCGGTGACCAGCAGCTTTTGGGGCCGACCCGACGACCTAACGCGGCACCCCGGAAGGCGGCATCTTCGGCAGCGCGTACGGCAGGACCCCGTACCAGGCCCAGGACACCCCGAACCCGAAGGCGAGACACAAAAGGCCCCCCACCGCGTCCAGCCAGAAGTGATTCGCCGTCGCCACGATCACGACCAGCGTCGCCACCGGGTAGAGAAGCCCCAGCACCCGAACCCACGGCACCTTCGCCAGGAAGAAGATCGTCAACCCGCACCACACGGACCACCCGATATGCATGGACGGCATCGCGGCGTACTGGTTCGACATGTGCTTCAGGTCGCCCGACGCCATCGAACCCCAGGTCCTGTGGACCATGACGGTGTCGATGAAGTGGCTGCCGTTCATGAGCCGCGGGGGCGCGAGCGGATACAGGTAGTAGCCGACCAGGGCCACACCGGTGGTCGCGAACAGCACCAGCCGCGTCGCCGCGTAGCGCCCGGGATGACTGCGGAAGAGCCACACCAGCACGCTCAGCGTGATCACGAAGTGCAGCGTCGCGTAGTAGTAGTTCATGCCGACGATGAGCCAAGACACCGAGTTCACCGCGTGGTTGACCGACTGCTCGACGGCGATGCCCAGTTGGTGCTCGGTCCGCCAGATCCAGTCGGCGTTGCGCAGCGCCTTGCCCCGCTGCTCGGGGACCGCGTTGCGGATGAGTGAGTACGTCCAGTAACTCACCCCGATCAGAAGGATCTCGAACCACAGCCGGGGCTTGCGCGGGGTGCGCAGCCGGCGCAGGAATCCGGGGTTCTTTTCGGCCGCGAGGGAGTCAGGAACGGCCGCCTGATCACGGTCTTCCAGACTGGTCACGGTCGGATCACCCATAGGCGCAAAGTCTGCCAGAAACGTCCTGTCCGACCGATCATCCTCCGGTCAGGTTCGGCCCGCATGTTCTACAACGCCGAGACGCCCGCGCCTACTCCCGGCGCATGGCGGAACGCCCTGGATTCTCCGCCCTAAGGACGATTCCGGTCCCCAGGCGCCGAAGCGGTCGAACCGCGCACCACCAGCTCCGGCATGAACACGAACTCACTGTGCGGCGCAGGCGTTCCGCCGATCTCCTCCAGCAACGTCCGCACCGCCGCCTGCCCCATCGCCGGGACCGGCTTGCGGATCGTGGTCAGCGGCGGGTCGGTGAAGGCGATCAGCGGGGAGTCGTCGAAGCCCACCACCGAGATGTCCCGCGGGACTTCGAGGCCGTTCTGCCGGGCCGCGCGTATCGCGCCGAGCGCCATCATGTCGCTCGCGCACACCACCGCCGTGCAGTCGCGGCCGATCAGCGCGGCGGCGGCGGCCTGGCCGCCCTCCAGGGTGTACAGCGAGTGCTGCACGAGCTCCGTCTCGACCGCCTCCGCGCCCAGGCCGAGCTGGTCCTGCATGGCGCGTACGAAGCCCTCGATCTTGCGCTGCACCGGCACGAACCGCTTGGGGCCGAGCGCCAGCCCGATCCGCGCGTGCCCCAGCGAGGCCAGGTGCGTCACCGCCAGTGTCATCGCCGCGCGGTCGTCGGGGGAGATGAAGGGCGCCTGCACCTTCGGCGAGAAGCCGTCCACCAGCACGTAGGGCACGCCCTGGGCGCGCAGGCGGTCGTAGCGCTCCATGTCGGCGGTGGTGTCCGCGTGCAGTCCGGAGACGTAGATGATGCCGGCGACGCCGCGGTCGACGAGCATCTCCGTCAGCTCGTCCTCGGTCGAGCCGCCGGGGGTCTGTGTGGCGAGGACCGGGGTGTAGCCCTGCCGGGTCAGCGCCTGGCCGATCACCTGGGCCAGCGCCGGGAATATCGGATTCTCCAGCTCCGGGGTGATCAGGCCCACCAGGCCCTCGCTGCGCTGCCGCAGACGCACCGGGCGCTCGTAGCCCAGGACGTCGAGGGCGGCGAGCACGGACTGGCGGGTGGTGGCGGCGACGCCGGGCTTCCCGTTGAGGACGCGGCTGACGGTCGCTTCGCTCACCCCCGCCTGAGCAGCGATGTCGGCAAGCCGTGTGGTCACGGCACCGGACTGTACCGGCCGTATCGTCATCGCGGTCCCTCTGTTCTGGTCGGTGCCCCTTGTCCCGCAAGGGGATGATTCCCGTGCGGGAGCAGGATGGCAAGAGCTTGCAGAGTCTTGCACAACCGGGGCAACCCCCGCTCAGCCCCGTAGAACAAGGGTCTCGCGGCGGTCGACGAGGGGTCACGCCGAGGTAACTTCCGTCGTCTCTTGCACTCTTTTTCTGCAAGGTCTTTCGCAACGCTTGCATCGCTGTTAAGTTCCCACTCGCCCGGCGGCAGCAATGGCGCAGTCGGCAAGACGGGAGCGGCGGACGGGGCCGCTTCCCGCACCACACGGGCTTTCACCCTCAAGGAGAACTCATGCGGCGTGGCATAGCGGCCACCGCGCTGGTGGCGTCCCTCGCCCTCGCGGCGACGGCCTGCGGCGGAAGTGACAGCGGCAGCGACAAGAGCAGCGGGCCGGTCACCATCACCTGGTGGGACACCTCCAACGCCACCAATGAGGCGCCGACCTACAAGGCCCTGGTCAAGGACTTCGAGGCCGCCAACAAGGGCGTCAAGGTCAACTACGTCAACGTCCCCTTCGACCAGGCGCAGAACAAGTTCGACACCGCCGCCGGTTCCAAGGGCGCCCCGGACGTGCTGCGTTCCGAGGTGGGCTGGACCCCCGCCTTCGCCAAGAAGGGCTACTTCCTGCCGCTGGACGGCACCGACGCCCTCAAGGACCAGGGCAAGTTCCAGTCCAGCCTGATCAAGCAGGCCCAGTACGAGGGCAAGACCTACGGCGTCCCGCTGGTCACCGACACCCTCGCGCTCGTCTACAACAAGGCCCTCTTCAAGAAGGCCGGCATCACCGAGGCCCCCAAGACCTGGGACGAGCTGAAGGCCGACGCCGCCAAGGTCGACTCCAAGGCCAAGGTCTACGGCTACTGGGGCTCCACCCAGGCCTACTACGCGCAGACCTTCCTCTACGGCGAGGGCACCGACACCGTCGACGCCTCCGCCAAGAAGGTCACCGTGAACTCGCCCGAGGCCCAGAAGGCCTACGGCACCTGGCTGAGCCTGTTCAAGGGGCAGGGCCTGCACAAGGCCGACACCACCGCCGACGCCTACGCCCACATCCAGGACGCGTTCGTCAACGGCAAGGTCGCCTCGATCATCCAGGGCCCCTGGGAGATCACGAACTTCTACAAGGGCTCGGCTTTCAAGGACAAGTCCAACCTCGGCATCGCCAACATCCCGGCCGGCTCCACCGGCAAGGGCGGCGCCCCGACCGGCGGCCACAACCTGTCGGTCTACGCCGGTTCGGACTCCGCGCACCAGAAGGCCGCGCTGAAGTTCGTCAACTTCATGACGTCCGCGAAGTCGCAGACGCAGATCGCGCTGAAGAACTCCACGCTGCCCACCCGCGACGACGCCTACACCGCCGAGGTCAAGGCCGACCCGGGCATCGCCGGCTTCCAGACGGTCCTGCCCGCCGCCCAGCCGCGGCCCGCGCTGCCCGAGTACAGCTCCCTGTGGGGTCCGCTGGACACCGAGCTGCCGAAGATCGCCGGTGGCAAGGAGTCCCTGGACAAGGGTCTGAGCAACGCTGAACTGGCCATCGCCAAGCTGGTGCCCGACTTCAGCAAGTGAGCCCCGAGTGGCCGTCGGATCCGTTTTGGGGGGACGGATCCGACGGCCATCCGCCTGCGCCCAGCCGCTTCTCAGAGCCGTAGAACTTCCAGAAGGTGCCGAACATGACAGTCGCCATCGACCGCGCGACCGGCAAACGCCACGGTGACCGCGCGCCACGGCCCGGGCTGGGCCGGCGCTTCAAGCACAGCTACCAGAAGTACTGGTACGCGTACGCGATGATCACCCCGGTGGTGATCGTCCTCGGCGTCCTCGTGCTGTATCCGCTGGTGTACGGCCTCTATCTCACCCTCACCGACGCCAACAGCCTCAACACCGCGCGCACGATCGGCGTCAACCACATCGACGCCACCTACAAGTTCATCGGGCTCGGCAACTACAAGGACATCCTGTTCGGCCCGCTGTCGTACGACCGCTTCTGGTCGCACTTCATCTGGACCGTCGCATGGACGGCCCTGTGCGTCGCACTGCACTACACCATCGGCCTCGGCCTCGCGCTGCTGCTCAACCAGAAGCTGCGCGGCCGGACCTTCTACCGGCTGATGCTCATCGTGCCCTGGGCCGTCCCCACGTTCGTCACCGTCTTCGGCTGGCGCATCATGCTCTCCGACGGCGGGATCATCAACACCCTCCTCGACACGCTGCATCTGCCGGCGCCGTCCTGGCTGGAGGACACCTTCTGGCAGCGGTTCGCCGCCATCATGGTCAACACCTGGTGCGGCGTGCCGTTCATGATGGTCTCGCTCCTCGGCGGCCTGCAGTCCATCGACGGCACCCTGTACGAGGCCGCCGAGATGGACGGCGCGAGCGCCTGGCAGCGCTTCCGCCACGTCACCCTGCCGGGCCTCAGGTCGGTCAGCTCCACCGTCGTCCTGCTCGGCATCATCTGGACCTTCAACCAGTTCGCCGTCATCTTCCTGCTGTTCGGCGCGAACTCGGCTCCGGATGCCCAGATCCTGGTCACCTGGGCCTACTTCCTCGGCTTCGGGCAACAGCCGCGCGACTTCGCGCAATCGGCCTCCTACGGCATCCTGCTGCTGGCCATCCTGATCGTCTTCACCTCGTTCTACCGCCGCTGGCTGAACCGCAATGAGCAGCAGCTCGCGATCTGAGGCAGGAGCTTCCATGAGTACGACCACTGTCGCGACCTCCGCCGCGGTGAACGACGACGGCCCCGCGCAGAGCCCTCGCACGACCCGGGGCCGAGGCGAGCGCAGCCTCGCGGCGTCCCTCACCTCCCACGGCATCCTGATCGCCGGAAGCGTGATCGCGCTCTTCCCGATCGCCTGGCTCGTCTTCCTCTCCCTCGGCCCGGACAAGGACGACTACCTCCACCCGGGCGGCATCTGGAAGAAGATGTCGTTCGGCAACTACTCGTTCGTCCTGCAGCACACGAGCTTCTTCGACTGGCTGAAGAGCTCCCTGATCGTCTCGCTCGGTACCACGGTGCTCGGCGTCACGGTCGCCGCCACCACCGGATACGCGGTCTCCCGCATGCGTTTCCCGGGCTACCGGAAGTTCATGTGGGTGCTTCTGGTCACCCAGATGTTCCCGGTGGCCGTACTCATGGTGCCGATGTACCAGATCCTGTCCGACCTCGAACTGATCGACAGCTACCTCGGCCTCATCCTCGTCTACTGCTCGACGGCGGTGCCGTACTGCGCGTGGCTGCTCAAGGGCTACTTCGACACCATTCCGTTCGAGATCGACGAGGCCGGACGCGTCGACGGACTGTCTCCCTTCGGAACGTTCGCGCGACTGATCCTGCCGCTCGCCAAGCCAGGTCTGGCGGTCGCCGCCTTCTACAGCTTCATCACCGCGTTCGGCGAGGTCGCCTTCGCCACCACGTTCATGCTGGACGACCAGAAGTACACGCTCGCCGTCGGTCTGCAGACCTTCGTCAGCGAACACGACGCCCAGCGCAACCTGATGGCGGCCACCGCCGTGCTGATCGCGATACCCGTCTCCGCGTTCTTCTACCTCGTGCAGAAGAACCTGGTGACCGGCCTGACCGCCGGCGGCACGAAGGGCTGACCGCCGGCCAGGCCGCGAGGGTCGTCGTTCGTCTGCGGCGCCGTCGTGGCTGGTCGCGCAGTTCCCCGCCCCCCTTCGGGGGGCGCTGCCCCCGAGCCCCCTTCGACCCGAGACGGTCGCGGTGCCCATCCGACCCCGCAGTCACCGCGACCGTCTCGTCCCACCGATGTATGCACACCTGACCCCATGACCCCGTTACGTACCAAGGACGCCATGAGCCAGCAGCACTCCGCCATTGCCCCGGCCCCGCACTCCGCCGAAGCCAAGCGCAGCGACTGGTGGCGGGACGCGGTGATCTACCAGGTCTATCCGCGCAGTTTCGCCGACAGCAACGGCGACGGCATGGGCGACCTGGAAGGCGTACGCTCCCGACTCCCGTACCTGCGCGACCTCGGCGTGGACGCCGTGTGGCTCAGCCCCTTCTACGCCTCCCCACAGGCCGACGCCGGCTACGACGTCGCCGACTACCGTGCCGTCGACCCCATGTTCGGCAACCTGCTGGACGCGGACGCCCTGATCCGCGACGCCCGCGACCTGGGCCTGCGCATCATCGTCGACCTCGTGCCCAACCACTCCTCCGACCACCACGAGTGGTTCAAGCGCGCGCTGCGGGAGGGCCCGGGCTCGCCGCTGCGCGAGCGCTACCACTTCCGTCCCGGCAAGGGCGACGACGGCGAACTCCCGCCCAACGACTGGGAGTCGATCTTCGGCGGCCCCGCGTGGACACGGGTGACGGAGCCGGACGGCACGCCCGGCGAGTGGTACCTCCACCTCTTCGCCCCCGAGCAGCCCGACTTCAACTGGGAACACCCCGCGGTGGGCGACGAGTTCCGCTCCATCCTGCGCTTCTGGCTGGACATGGGCGTCGACGGCTTCCGCATCGACGTCGCCCACGGCCTGGTGAAGGCGGCCGGACTGCCCGACCTCGGCTCCCACGAACAGCTGAAACTGCTGGGCAACGATGTCATGCCCTTCTTCGACCAGGACGGCGTGCACGAGATCTACCGCCAGTGGCGGCACGTCCTCGACGAGTACGCGGGCGAGCGCATCTTCGTCGCCGAGGCGTGGACCCCGACCGTCGAGCGCACCGCGAACTACGTCCGCCCCGACGAGCTGCACCAGGCCTTCAACTTCCAGTACCTGTCGACCGCCTGGGACGCCGGGGAACTGCGCGAGGTCATCGACCGCACGCTGGAGGCGATGCGCCCGGTGGGCGCCCCCGCCACCTGGGTGCTCTCCAACCACGACGTCACCCGGCACGCCACCCGCTTCGCCAACCCGCCGGGCCTCGGCACCCAGATCCGCCTGGCCGGCGACCGCGAACTGGGCCTCAGGCGCGCCAGGGCCGCGAGCCTGCTCATGCTGGCGCTGCCCGGCTCGGCCTACGTCTACCAGGGCGAGGAGCTCGGCCTGCCGGACGTCGTCGACCTGCCGGACGAGGTGCGCCAGGACCCGGCCTACTTCCGCGGCGCCGGCCAGGACGGCTTCCGCGACGGCTGCCGGGTGCCCATCCCGTGGACGCGCGAGGGCTCGTCCTACGGCTTCGGCGGCGGTGGCAGCTGGCTGCCGCAGCCGGCGGGCTGGGGCGAGCTGAGCGTCGAGGCGCAGCAGGGCGTGCTGGACTCGACCCTGGAGCTGTACCGCGCCGCCCTCGCCGCCCGCCGCGAGCAGCCCGACCTGGGCGCGGGCGACGCGGTGGAGTGGCTGCGCGCCCCCGAGGGCGTACTCGCCTTCCGGCGCGGGAAGTTCGTGTGCGTCGCGAACACCGGCGGCGAGTCGGTGACGACTCCGGCGTACGGCCGCGTCCTGCTCGCCAGCGGCGAGGTGACCGAGGCGGACGGCGAGACGAAGGTGCCGTCGGACACGGCGGTGTGGTTCACCGACCGCCACTGAAATTTCTTGCATCAACTTCACACGGCCCGCTGCCTTTTCAGGCAGCGGGCCTTTAACATCTCCGTCACCGCAAGTTGGTTGAAAACTTGCAGCAAGAGCCTTCAACGGTGAAGGAGCCCCCACATGGCACGCAGAACGCTCCCCGCGGCGGTCGCCCTCATGGCCTCCGCCCTTGTCATGACCCCGACGGCCGCACACGCCTCGCCCCCCGGCACCAAGGACGTCACCGCCGTCCTCTTCGAGTGGAAGTACGCCTCGGTCGCCAAGGAGTGCACCAGCACGATCGGCCCCGCCGGCTACGGATACGTCCAGGTCTCGCCACCCGCCGAGCACATACAGGGCTCACAGTGGTGGACGTCGTACCAGCCGGTCAGCTACAAGATCGCGGGCCGCCTCGGCGACCGCGCCGCCTTCCAGAACATGGTCAGCACCTGCCACGCGGCCGGCGTGAAGGTCGTCGTCGACACCGTCATCAACCACATGTCCGCGGGCAGCGGCACCGGCACCGGCGGATCGTCGTACACCAAGTACGACTACCCGGGCCTGTACTCCTCCTACGACTTCGACGACTGCACCTCGCAGGTCACCAACTACCAGGACCGCTGGAACGTCCAGCACTGCGAACTCGTGGGCCTGGCCGACCTGGACACGGGCGAGGAGTACGTCCGCAAGACCATCGCCGGCTACCTGAACGACCTGCTCACGCTCGGCGTCGACGGCTTCCGCATCGACGCGGCCAAGCACATCGACGCCGCCGACCTGGCGAACATCAAGTCCCGGCTGACGAACCCGAACGCCTACTGGAAGCAGGAGGTCATCTACGGCGCCGGCGAGGCCGTCCAGCCCACCGAGTACACGGGCAACGGCGACGTCCAGGAGTTCCGCTACGCCTACGACCTCAAGCGCGTGTTCAACAACGAGAACCTCGCCTATCTCAAGAACTACGGCGAGGGCTGGGGCTACATGAGCAGCTCGGTGGCCGGTGTCTTCGTCGACAACCACGACACCGAGCGCAACGGCAGCACGCTCAACTACAAGGACGGCGCCAACTACACGCTGGCCAACGTCTTCATGCTCGCCTACCCCTACGGCGCCCCGGACATCAACTCCGGCTACGAGTGGTCCGACGCGGACGCGGGCCCGCCCAACGGCGGTACCGTCAACGCCTGCTGGCAGGACGGCTGGAAGTGCCAGCACGCCTGGCCGGAGATCAAGTCCATGGTGGCCTTCCGCAACGCCACCCGCGGCCAGGCGCTGAGCAACTGGTGGGACAACGGGGGCGACGCCATCGCCTTCGGCCGCGGCACCAAGGGCTACGTCGCCATCAACCACGAGACGAGCTCACTGTCGCGGACCTACCAGACGTCGCTGCCGGCGGGAACGTACTGCAACGTCCAGAACAACACGTCGGTGGCGGTGAACTCCAGTGGGCAGTTCACCGCCACCTTGGGCGCCGACACGGCGCTGGCGATCTACGCCGGGAAGTCGAGCTGCTGAGGCCCTGCTTCCAGGTGTCGCTCGTCGTGTAGCCGGACGAACCGCCCGTCGTGCACGAGCGGTTCGTCCCGGACTCCCCGGTCACGTTCCCGGAGCCGTCCTTCTTGAGGTACTTGTACGTGAAGGCCGTGCTCCTGGGGACGATGACCAGCTTGCTCCAGGTGGGGTAGGACTCCCAGTCGGTCGTCGCGGACTCGTTGAAGGTGACGTCCGTGGCGTCCGAGGTGAAGGTGTAAGCGGCCGACGACGAGCCGTTGTTCAGGGCGAAGAAGCCCGCGCCGCCGCGGCCGCGGCGACTTCATCCTGCTCGCGTAGGTGAAGTCCAGGACGTCACCGGAGGCGTAGAAGTCGGCGGGCTGCGGGTCGAGCCCGGGTAGATCTCCTGGAAGACGTACGGCGCCGTGCCCTGGGTGGCGTGGGGGAGTCGGGAAGGGCCGTCAAGGTTGCCGCTGAAACTTCTTGCTATGGGTTGCAAAACTCTTGCTGTAAGCCTTTCGTCAGCGATACGGTCGCGCGGGGTCGGACCCACCAGAGCCGTCATCGCAAGGAGTACCCGCCTGTGATACCGAGAGCGAGACGGGTCGCGGCCGTCACCGTCGTGGCCCTTGCCGCCGCCCTGATCCAGCCACTGGCCGCGCAGGCGGCCGCTCCGCCCCCGCCCCCCTCCGACGCGAAGCTCGCCGCCGCGCCCGCCCGGCACGACGACACCCGCGAGCAGTTCTACTTCGTGATGCCGGACCGTTTCGCCAACGGCGACACGTCCAACGACAAGGGCGGCCTGACGGGTTCGCGGCTCAGCACCGGCTACGACCCCACCGACAAGGGCTTCTACCAGGGCGGTGACCTCAAGGGCCTGACCAAGAAGCTCGACTACATCAAGGGCCTCGGCACCACCTCCATCTGGATGGCCCCGATCTTCAAGAACCGTCCGGTGCAGGGCACGGGCAGCAACGCCTCCGCCGGCTACCACGGTTACTGGATCACCGACTTCACCCAGGTCGACCCGCACTTCGGGACCAACAAGGACCTCGAGACCCTCATCTCCAAGGCGCACGCCAAGGGCATGAAGGTCTTCTTCGACGTCATCACCAACCACACGGCGGACGTCGTCGACTACAAGGAGAAGTCCTACGACTACCTCTCCAAGGGGGCGTTCCCGTATCTGACGAAGGACGGCAAGCCGTTCGACGACAGCGACTACGCGGACGGCACGAAGAAGTTCCCGGCCGTCACCCGCGACTCCTTCCCGCGCACCCCTGCGGTCACGAGCGACAGCAAGGTCCCGTCCTGGCTCAACGACCCGACGATGTACCACAACCGCGGTGACTCGACCTACACCGGCGAGTCGACCACCTACGGGGACTTCTCCGGCCTCGACGACCTGTGGACCGAGCGTCCCGAGGTCGTCAGCGGCATGGAGAAGATCTACGAGCGCTGGGTGCGGGACTTCGGCATCGACGGCTTCCGGATCGACACCGTGAAGCACGTGGACACGGAGTTCTGGACGCAGTGGGCGACGGCGCTGGACAAGTACGCCGCCGCGCACGGCCGCAAGAACTTCTTCATGTTCGGCGAGGTCTACTCCGCCGACACCTCCGTCACCTCGCCGTTCGTCACCCAGGGCCGGCTCGACGCCACCCTCGACTTCCCCTTCCAGGACGCCGCCCGCACGTACGCCTCCCAGGGCGGCAGTGCGCAGAAGCTCGCGTCCGTCTTCGGCGACGACTACAAGTACACGAGTGACAAGGCCAACGCGTACGAGCAGGTCACCTTCCTCGGCAACCACGACATGGGCCGCATCGGGTACTTCCTCGACCAGGACAACCCGAAGGCCACCGACGCGCAGCTGCTGAAGAAGGACGAGCTCGCGAACGAGCTGATGTTCCTCAGCCGCGGCAACCCGGTCGTCTACTACGGCGACGAGCAGGGCTTCACCGGCTCCGGCGGCGACAAGGACGCCCGCCAGACGATGTTCGCCTCCAAGGTCGCCGACTACCTCGACGACGACGAGATCGGCACCGACCGCACGCACGCGAGCGACGCGTACGACACCAAGGCGCCGCTCTACGAGCAGATCAGCGCGCTGAGCAAGCTGCGCAAGGACAACCCGGCCCTGACGGACGGCGTGCAGACCGAGCGCTACGCGGCCGACGGCCCGGGCGTCTACGCCTTCAGCCGCACCGACGCGAAGACCGGCCAGGAGTACCTCGTCGCCTTCAACAACGCGGACGAGGCGAAGTCGGCCACCTTCGCGGCAGGCTCGGCGGACATGAAGTACCGCGGTATCCACGGCACTTCGGACGACGTCACCTCCGGCGCCGACAAGAAGGTCACGGTCACCGTCCCGGCCGAGTCCGCCGTCGTCCTCAAGGCGGCCGGCGAACTCGCCAAGCCGTCGACGGCCCCGACCCTCACCCTCAAGGCCCCCGCCGCGGGCGCCACCGGCACGGTCGAGCTCTCCGCCGGCGTCGACGGGGGCGGGCTCGACCGCGTCGTCTTCGCCGCCCAGGTCGGCAACGGCGCCTGGCGGACGCTGGGCTCCGCCGACCACGCGCCGTACAAGGTCACCCAGACCATCGGCAAGAAGGTGACCGCCGGAACCGCCCTGCGCTACAAGGCGGTTGCCGTCGACTCCGCCGGGCACACCGCGAGCGCCACGGCCGCCTCGACGACCGGCACCCCGCCCGCGCCGGAGACGCCCACCGCCTCCTCCCGCGACTACGCGGTCGTCCACTACAAGCGCACCGACGGCGACTACGACAAGTGGGGCCTGTACGCCTGGGGCGACCTCGCCGACGGCGAGGCGACCACCTGGCCGGCCGGCCACCCCTTCACCGGCCGTGACGCCTACGGCGCCTTCGCCTACGTCAAGCTGAAGCCCGGTGCCTCAAGCGTCGGCTTCCTGGTCGTCGACAAGGACGGCAACAAGGACGTCTCCGCCGACCGCACCATCGACGTGACCAAGACCGGCGAGGTCTGGATCGAGCAGGGCAAGGACGCCGTGCAGACGACGCGGCCCGACTACCCGGCGCAGGACAAGACCAAGGCGGTCGTCCACTACCACCGCGCCGACGGGAACTACGACGGCTGGGGTCTGCACGTGTGGACCGGCGCCGCGAACCCCACGGACTGGTCGAGCCCGCTGAAGCCGGTGAAGACCGACGCCTACGGCGCGGTCTTCGAGGTACCGCTCACCGACGGTGCCACCAGCCTCAGTTACATCATCCACAAGGGCGACGAGAAGGACCTCTCCACCGACCAGTCGCTGGACCTCAAGGCGAACGGCTACGAGGTGTGGCTGCTCAACGGCCAGGAGAAGTACCTGCTGCCGCAGCCCGCGGGCTCCTCGGCCGCGCTCGACCTGACCACCTCCAAGGCGGTCTGGATCGACCGGGACACCGTCGCCTGGAACGGCTCCGACGCCGCCGTCTCCACCCAGCTGCTCTACTCCCACGACGGCTCGATCGCCGTCAAGGACGGGGCACTGACCAGCGACGACGAGCGCTGGCTGCGCCTGACGAAGACCACGCTCACCGACGCCCAGAAGGCCAAGTTCCCGTATCTGAAGGACTACACGGCCTTCTCCGTCGACCCGCGCGACCGCGGCCGGGTGCGCGCGGCACTGGACGGCCAGATCGTCGCCTCGCAGCGCGCCGCGAACGGCGCCGTGCTGGCGGCGACGGGCGTGCAGATCGCCGGCGTGCTGGACGACGTGTACGCGAGCGCGACCAGGTCGAAGCTGGGGCCGACGTTCGACAAGGGCCGCCCCACGCTCTCCGTGTGGGCGCCGACCGCGCAGAGCGTCGCACTGGAGCTCGACGGCTCCCTGAAGACGATGAAGCGCGACGACGCCACCGGCGTCTGGTCGGTCACCGGGTCCAAGTCCTGGAAGAACAAGCCCTACCGGTACGTCGTGAAGGTGTGGGCGCCGTCCGTACGGAAGGTCGTCACCAACAAGGTCACCGACCCCTACTCGGTCGCCCTGACCGCGAACTCCGAGCGCAGCCTCGTCGTCGACCTGCACGACGGGTCCCTCGCGCCGAAGGGCTGGTCGTCCCTGCCCAAGCCCAAGGCGGTGCCGCTGAAGGACGCCGAGATCCAGGAGCTGCACATCCGGGACTTCTCGGTCGAGGACAAGTCGGTGCCGGCCGCTCACCGCGGCAGCTACCTCGCCTTCACCGACAAGGGCAGCGACGGCTCAGCGCACCTGCGTGAACTGGCCAGGTCCGGGACCTCGTACGTGCATCTGCTCCCGGCCTTCGACATCGCCACCATCCCCGAGAAGAAGGCGGACCAGGCGAGCCCCGACTGCGACCTCGCCTCGTACGCGGCCGACTCCGACAAGCAGCAGGAGTGCGTCGCGAAGGCTGCGGCGAAGGACGCCTACAACTGGGGCTACGACCCGTTCCACTACACGGTCCCCGAGGGCTCGTACGCGACCGACCCGGACGGCACGGGCCGCACGGTCCAGTTCCGCAAGATGGTCCAGTCCCTGAACCAGGACGGTCTGCGCGTCGTCATGGACGTCGTCTACAACCACACGGCGGCCGCCGGCCAGGCGGACACCAGCGTCCTGGACAAGGTCGTGCCCGGGTACTACCAGCGGCTCCTCGCGGACGGCTCGGTGGCGAACAGCACCTGCTGCGCCAACACGGCCACCGAGAACGCCATGATGGGCAAGCTGGTCGTCGACTCCGTCGTCACCTGGGCCAAGGAGTACAAGGTCGACGGCTTCCGCTTCGACCTGATGGGACACCAGCCGAAGGCCAACATCCTCGCGGTCCGCAAGGCGCTCGACGCCCTGACCCTCGCGAAGGACGGCGTCGACGGCAAGAAGATCATCATGTACGGCGAGGGCTGGAACTTCGGCGAGGTCGCCGACGACGCCCGCTTCGTGCAGGCCACACAGAAGAACATGGCGGGCACCGGGATCGCGACCTTCTCCGACCGGGCCCGGGACGCCGTCCGCGGCGGCAGCCCCTTCGACTCCGACCCCGGCGTCCAGGGCTTCGCGTCCGGTCTCTACACCGACCCCAACTCGTCCACGGCGAACGGCACTTCGGCCGAGCAGAAGGCCCGGCTGCTGCACTACCAGGACCTGATCAAGGTCGGGCTCTCCGGCAACCTCGCCAAGTACCGCTTCACCGACACCGACGGCAAGGAGGTCACCGGCGCCGAGGTCGACTACAACGGCCAGCCCGCCGGCTACGCGGACGCGCCCGGCGACGCCGTCGCCTACGCGGACGCGCACGACAACGAGTCCCTGTTCGACGCCCTCACCTACAAGCTGCCCAAGGGCACGTCCGCGGCCGACCGGGCCCGGATGCAGGTCCTCGCGATGGCGACGGCCGCCCTCTCGCAGGGCCCGTCCCTCTCGCAGGCGGGCTCGGACCTGCTGCGGTCGAAGTCCCTGGACCGCAACTCCTTCGACAGCGGCGACTGGTTCAACGCCATCCACTGGAACTGCGCCGACGGCAACGGCTTCGGCCGCGGGCTGCCGATGGCGGGCGACAACGAGTCCAAGTGGCCGTACGCCAAGCCGCTGTTGAGCTCGGTGCAGGTGGGCTGCCCGCAGATCGAGGGCTCCTCGGCCGCGTACCAGGACCTGCTGAAGATCCGGTCCACGGAGAAGGCGTTCTCGCTCGGCACGGCCGGGCAGGTGCAGTCCGCGCTGTCCTTCCCGCTGTCCGGGAAGGACGAGACGCCCGGCGTGATCACGATGGAACTCGGCGACCTGGTCGTCGTGTTCAACGCGACGCCGGACAAGCAGGAGCAGCACGTCGCGTCGCTGGCCGGAACCGGCTACCGGCTGCACCCGGTGCAGTCGGCCGGGACGGACTCTGTCGTGAAGTCCTCTGCTTATGATCGGGAATCGGGCACGTTCGCCGTTCCGGGGCGCACTGTTGCAATATTCTCCCGGATCCCCTGATCAGGGCATTACGTTGGTGGGGCAGACCCAGAACCCGGGTCTGCCCCACCGCTGTTGTTCCCAAGGGTTCGGGAGATGGACGTCGACGGCATGCTGACAGACACGACCGTGCTGGTCGTGGACGACGTGGCGGCCAGCCGGTACGCCATGGGCACCGTGCTGCGCCGCGCCGGACATCAGGTCGTCCCAGTCGCCAGCGGCCGGGAGGCGCTCGTCGAGCTCGACGTACGGCTGCGCAAGGGCATCCTGCCCGACGTGGCCCTCGTCGACGTCGACCTGCCGGACATGAGCGGCTTCGAACTCTGCCGCCGGGTCAAGGAACGGCCGCACATGGCGGGCCTGCCCGTCGTACACTTCTCCGCCGCCGCGGTGGCGCCGGGGGACCGCTGCCGGGGGCTGGACGCGGGCGCCGAGACCTATCTGACGGTGCCCGCCGAACCCGAGGAGATCGAGGCGGTGGTGCGGGCCGCGGTGTGCACCGCGCGGCTGCGCGCCGACGACAAGGCGCTGGTACGCCGGCTGACGATGCTGTCGCAGATCATCATCACCATCCAGTCGGCGCGCTCCCTCCAGGAACTCGCCGACGCGGCCGCCGACGGCACCGCGCTGCTGACCGGCGGTCCCGCCGCCGTCTTCGTCCTCGGTCCTGAAGACGAGCTCTACCGCGGCGTCTCCCGGGACCGCACCTCCCTCGCCCTGCCGGACGAGGGCGCCCACCTGACCGTGGCCGGCCTGCTGCGCCGGCTCACCCGGGGGCAGGCCGGGGTGCAGCTCACCACGGTGCCCGCCCCGCTGTGGCCGGCCGGGTTCTTCCGCCCCGGCGTCCAGCACGACGCCCGGCTGGCGCTGATCCTCACCCAGGACGGCAGGGCGCCGGTGTGCCTGGCCACGCCCACCCGCGGCATGCGCCGGCTGAACCCCGGCGACGAGGCCCTGGTGGCGCAGCTCGCGCAGGCCACCGCGCTCGCCGCCGAGCCCCTGCTCATGTACCAGGTCGAGCGGCATGTCGCCCTCACCCTCCAGCACAGCTTCCTGCCCCGGCCGCACCGGCTCTCCGCGCTGCCCGGCATCGACATCGAGGTCCGCTATGTGCCCGCGTCCCGGGAGACCGAGATCGGCGGCGACTTCTACGCGGCCCTGTGCACCGGCGAGGGCGTACTCACCGCGGTCGGCGACGTCGTGGGGCACTCGCTGGACGCCGCCACCGTCATGGTCGAGATCCGGCACGCCCTGCGCGCCTACTGCGTCGAGGAGAGCGACCCGGCCCTGCTCGCCGCGCGCCTGGACCGGATGCTCCAGCACTACCACCCCGAGGTCACGGCCACCGTGTGCCTGGCACTGATCGACCCCGCCACCGGCCGCACCCGGATCGCCAACGCCGGCCACCTGCCGCCGCTGATCCTGCGGGGGAGCGGCGAGGTGGCCTACGCCAAGGCCGACGGCCCGCTGCTCGGGCTCGGGCTGCCCCACCCGGAGCCCACCGAGCTGACCCTGGGACCCGCCGACCGGCTGCTCATGGTCACCGACGGGCTGATCGAGACCCGCGGCACGGACCTGTCCGTCTCCATGGAGCAGCTGCGCTGCGCGGCCATGGGCTCCCTGCCGGGACTGGACGCCCTGTGCGACACCCTGCTGGGCTGCTTCGGCCACGACCGCGAGGACGACATCGCGATGCTCGCGGTGCAGCTGAAGAACTAGGGTGGGCCCTGTTGCCGTAGAACAGGAGTGCCCATGCCGCAGATCACCGTCGACTACTCGCGTACGATCGCGCCCGCCTTCGACCGGGACGCCTTCGCCCGCGCCCTGCACGAGGCGACGGTCGAGATCGCCGCGGCCAAGCCGGAGGCGTGCAAGACGCAGTTCCGGCCGGGTGAGTTCACCGCCTACGGCTACGAGGACCCCGCCGAGCAGCGCCACGGGATCGTCCACGTCACCCTGGGGCTGCTCGCCGGCCGCACCGAGGAGACCAAGGCGAAGCTGACCGAGGCCGTGCTGGAGCTGCTGCGCAAGCACATCGCCGACGAGGGGATCGTGCTGCACGCCTCGGCCGAGGTGCGCGACCTCGACCCGTCCTACCGGAAGTTCGACCGCTGAGACGTTTCCGCAGACGTCCCGGAGGCCGTTCAGGACGCCAGTGAGATCAGCCGGGCGACCAGGTCGGTGAAGGGGCCGTCGGCCGGCTCGTCCTTGAGGATCCGGCGCAGCAGCCCGGCCATCTCCTCGTCGTGGGCGGCGCTCACGGCGGCCAGCGCGGCGAAGTCGTGCACCAGCTGGGCCTCCAGCTCGGCGCGCGGGATGCGACGGCCGTCCAGCCAGATCAGCGCGGTCGACTCGGCGAGCGAGATCCAGGAGCGTACGACCAGTTCCAGTCGCGCGGGCGGGTCCTCGACGTCCAGATGCGAAAGGATCTGGTCATACGCGGCCTGCCGTACGGAGTCGATGAGGGCGTTGGTCGCCGAGGAGCCGACCGCCGGTCCGCCGCGCATCAGCGCCGAGAATCCCGGCCCGTGCTCGTCCACGAAGTCGAAGAAGCGGTGCATCACCCGGCGTAGCCGGACGCCCACCGGCCCGTCCCGCGGCTCGTCGAACCGGCCCGCGAGATCCTGCGCGGCACGCCTCAACGCGGCCTCGTACAGGCTGAGTTTGCCGGGGAAGTAGTGGTAGACCAGCGGGCGTGAGATGCCCGCGGCGGACGCTATCTCGTCGATCGAGACGTCGTCGGGAGAGCGTTGGCTGAACAGTTCGAGGGCGACGCCGATCAACTGCTGCCGCCGCTCCTCGACTCCCATTCTGCGGCGCACTCCGGTAGTCATGCGAACACCTTACCGATCGGATCCGGCCGTGGACGGACCGGACCGACCGCCGGCCGCTCACAGGTCCAGCACCAGCCGCTCACCACGTGCCCTCGAGACACAGATCAGCATCGAGTCGGCGCGCTCGGCGTCCGTCAGCAGCTCGTCCCGGTGCTCCACCTCTCCCTCCAGCACCCGCCGTTGGCACGTCCCGCAGAAGCCCTGCTCGCAGGAGTAGGCGGTGCCCGGCAGCTCGGCGCGCACGGCGGCCAGCACCGTCGAGTCGGCGGCGACCGTCAACGTCCGCCCGCTGCGCCGCAGTTCGACCTCGAAGGCGGCGTTGCCGTCGCCGGAGGCGCGGGGGCTGAAGCGTTCGAGACGGACCGACGGGACGCGCTCCTGAACGGCCGCGAGAAGCCCTTCGGGCCCGCAGCAGTACACGGCGGTGCCCTCGGGAAGATCCGCCAACAGGCCGTCCAGATCGGGCAGTCCGTCCTCGTCCTCGGCGACGACGGTCACCCTCCCCCGGGCTCGGCTTCGCTCGCCCGGGGGGACCTCCATGCCGCCCAGCTTCCGAAGCTCCTCCAGGAACGGCATCGAGGCCCGCGTCCGCCCGCCGTACAGCAGCCGCCACGGCGTGCCGTCCCCGAGCGCCCGCAGCATCGGCAGCACGGGCGTGATCCCGATACCGCCGGCGACGAAGACGTACGAGGACGCCTCGACGAGCGGGAAGCGGTTCCGCGGCCCGCGCACCTCCAGCTCCATGCCCGCGCGCACCTGCTCGTGCACCTCGCGCGAGCCGCCGCGCCCGTCCTCGATCAGCCGCGTGGCGACGGTGTACGAGGAGGTGTCCTCCGGGTCGCCGCACAGCGAGTACTGCCGCACGAGCCCGGACGGCAGCACGAGGTCGAGATGCGCGCCGGGCTCCCAGCGCGGCAAGTCGCTTCCCTCCAGCCGCAGTTGTACGACGCCGTCGGCGACGGTCTCGTACGAGGTGACCGTCAGCCTCAGCGCCCGCGAGCGGGGCCGCCCGGAGATCGGTTCCTCCAGCGCGGGCATCGGCCACAGCGGCGAGCTTCGGATACGGCGCCGCATCGCCCGTCTGACCAGCACCGCGGCGCCCGCGACGGCCACGACCGTGCGCAGCTTCGGCATCATGCCGCTCCCTTCTCGGCCGCCGTCGCGGCGGGGGAGGAGGCCAGATACGCGACGGCCTGCTCGGTGGAGCCCTCCTGGGAGGGGTGGTAGGAGTGGCTGAGATACCGCGGTATGGACCTGAGCATGTCCCCGGTGGCCGGCAGGGTGCCCCGCCTGCCGCGTACGTAGAAGTCCTTGAAGCTCGCCTTTCCGTCGGTCAGCGTGGGGTCGTTCGCCATGAAGAAGCGCGCCCCGCGCTGCCACAGGAACACCAGCGCCGTGAACGCGGTGGCCCAGGTGCGCACCCGCCGCCGGTAGCTGCCGTCGAGGTGCTCGAACAGGTCGAAGGCCACGGACCGGTGCTCGACCTCCTCCGCGCCGTGCCAGCGCAGCAGGTCCAGCATGGTGGGGTCGGCTCCCCGCCGGTCCAGCTCCTCGGCGTTCAGCACCCAGTCGCCGAGGAACGCGGTGTAGTGCTCGATCGCCGCGATCAGCGCGACCCGCTCCAGCAGCCACCACTTGCGCGCCCTGCCGGGCGGCAGCGTCCGGTCACCGAGCAGCTTCTCGAAGAGCCAGTCGACCTGCGCGGTGTACGGCGTCGGATCGAGACCCTGCTCCTTGAGATGCGGCAGCACCTCGTCGTGGGCCTGCGAGTGCATCGCCTCCTGCCCGATGAACCCGATGACGTCCTCGCGCAGGCGGTCGTCCCGGATCAGCGGCAGCACCTGCTTGTAGACGTGCACGAACCACCGCTCGCCGGCGGGCAGCAGCAGATGCAGCACGTTGATGGTGTGCGCGGTGAACGGATCCCCCGGCACCCAGTGCAGCGGTGTCTCCTCCCACGAGAAGGACACCTTCCGTGCCTTGAGGTGGACCTGCGTATTAGACATGGCGTCAATGTACTGACGGGTAAGTCCGAGGGGAACCCTTCGGCGGGTACTTGCTGACGCGGGCGTCAGCTAGCCCAGCCCGGTGACCGGCTGCCCGTCGTCCGTGACGCCCTTGAGCTGGGCGCGGACCCCCTGCTCGGCCCGCGCGGCCAGCAGACTGCCGCGCGCGCTCGCCCGCACCCCGCCCGTCGTGCTGATCGACGCGGTCCCCCTGCTCCCGGCCGCGAGCAGATACCAGTGGCCCGACTCCGCCTTCCACAGCACCCCTGCGAGCACCTGCGGGTCCTTCGCGCCGCACGCCGGGACGTTCTCCGCCTTCGCCGCGATCGCGCCGTACGTGCTGCCCGGCGTGTGGAACTGCGCCAGCACCCGGGTACCGCCGCCGCGCCAGGTCTCCGCCCGCGTGCACACCCAGTCCGCAGATCCTCCCCCACCCTGCGGGCGGGGGGACCCCCACGCGTCGGGCAGCGGCTGCTCGGCGTAGGACCAGGCGTTGACGCTGCGCACCCCGGCCGAGCGCAGCGCGCCCAGCGAGCAGGCGTACGGCGCCCAGGTGCGCAGCGCCTGCGCGCCGGAGACCTCGTGGGTGGCGCCGGGGCGTCCGGTGGTGAGACGGGCGGGGACGAGCTCGCCGAGGTCGGTCGACAGGCGCGTGCCGGTGGCGTCCGTCACCTGCATCACGTTCCACGAGGTGCAGCCGCCGTTCTGCGCCGCGGCGCTCGCCAGCGGCGCCGTGACACCGCCGGTGATGGGCAGGTCCATCACGCCGGCGCCCGGCTTGAGCAGGTCGCGCTCGGCGGCCTTGGTCACCCAGGGAGCCGTCAGATAGCGGACGTTGCCGTCGGCCCGGTCCAGGACCAGGGCGCTGGCGTCCGCACGGCCGGCGCCGTCGGCGCGCGCGAAGTCGAGGGCCGCGCCCTTGGTGCCGTCCTGCGGCTCGGCGTACCGCACGATGCGCAGCCCGTCGTAGAGGATCACCACGCGGGCGCTGTCGACGTTCCCGGCGTAGAGCAGTTGGGGCGGGCCGGAGGGGCCGCCGGACGGGGTGCCCGGGGTCGCGGAGACCTGGACGCTCTCACCGCGGCGGGCCCACACGGCGAGGGCGCGGCGCAGCAGGGCCTTGTCGCCGGTGAGGTCGCCGCGGGCCGGCCAGACGGAGAAGTCCGTGCGCGTCGCGGCCTCCCAGGCGGTGGGAGCGACCCTGGTCAGCTTCGCGGGATCGAGGGCGGCCTCGGCGGCCGGGTTCTTCGCGTACGCGGGGGCGGCGGCGCCGTCGGGGGCCCAGCCGTCACCGGGCAGGCCGAGCAGCGCCCCGCACACGGCGAGCGCCGCGGCGGCGGCGAGCGCGGCCTTGGCGTGCTGCCTGCGCCGCATCAGGTCGGTGGGCCGGGCCTGCAGCGAGCAGGGGTCGAACTCGGGGGAGTCCAGCAGCGCGTACTGCTCCGGTACGCCGTCGGCCTCCGCCAGCGCGGCGGCCGGGTCCGCGCAGCCGGCCGCGGTCAGCACCGCGCGCACATCGGCGTCGGCGAGCCGCTCCAGGCCGCGCAGCACGTAGGCCGCGCGGGCCGGCCCGGACAGCGTCGACAGGGCCTGGTCCAGGGCGAGTTCATCCGCGCCGCCCGAGCGCGGGAACAGCCGCAGGCCCCACACCTGGGGGAGCAGCGGCGGCAGCTGGGAGCGCTTGGGCCAGGCCGCGCGCTTCAGCGGCAGGCCCGTCTCCAGCGCCGTGCGCAGCACCTGCCGGCGCACGAAGGCGTACCCGGGATCGCCGTCGCGGCCGGTCGACTGCGCCGGGATCGCGGGGGCGGCCGTCCGGCCGCGGGGCAGGGCGCGCTGGGTGAGGGAGTGTGCGGTCACCACGCGCCGGTTGCGGCCGAGGGCGGGCGGCAGTACCAGGTAGGCGAGCCGGACCAGCCGCGGGTAGTGCTCGACGAGCGCGGCCTCCGCCTGCTCGACGTCGACGACCGGGTCGGCGGAGGAAGGTGCGGGGCGCGGGGCGACATCCTGTGACTGCACGTTCAGCAGAACGAGCGAATCGTGCGATGGTCACCGCCGCCCGGGTGAGTCAGCCCCCGGGCTGGACCAGGGCCCGCGCGTAGTTCGCCATGGACCGCTGGTAGCGCGGCAGATGAGGGGCCAGGGCGCCGAGTACGAGGGAGAGTCCCTCGCGGTCCCGGCCGAGGCTGGACAGGCACAGCGCCAGACAGCCCCGTACCGCGTCGTCCAGTTCGTCGGAAGGGGCGTCCAGTTCGGGGGTCAGCAGCTTGACGCCCTCCTCGGCCTGCCCGATGTTGCGCAGCGAACTCGACAACTGGATCTTCGCGCGCCGCCCCTTGTAACCGCTGGCCTCGCTCAGCCCGCGCGCCAGCGCCTCCCGGTACAGCGGCACCGCTTTGTCCGAATGGCCCGTCGAGTCCCAGGCGCAGGCCCGCTCGAAGGGGCCGAGCGGGCTGCCGTCCGGCAGTTCGGCGGCGAGTGTGTCGATCACGGCCCGGAAATCGGCGGCGTCCTCTTCGGCGTAGTCGTCGAAGGTGGCCCAGGCGGCGGTCACGCGATCTTCCCAGTCTTGGTTCACGGGCCATACGTTCGCACATCCGTACCCTCACTCCCACCGGATTTGAGCGCACCGCGCCCCGCAGCCGTATCGAAGGGGACGGGCCTCAGGGCCAGCAACGCGACCGGAGGAACAGATGAGGTTGACCCGACCGATGCTCGCCGTGGCCGGCGCCGCGGCCGTCCTGGCGCTGGCGGGCTGTGGATCCGGAGACAGCGACGCGGCGGCCAAGGTGCCGACGACCGCCACCGGCAGCCTGGAGAGCCTGGCGGCCAAGGCGAAGTGCAAGCCGGACATGCAGATCGACTCCGACGAGGTCCGCCAGGCCATCTGCAAGACGTCCGACGGCAAGTACGTCTTCGCCACCTTCGCCACCGACCGCGGCCAGCGCGAGTGGATCAACGACGCGAAGGACTACGGCGGTTTCTACCTCGTCGGCCGCAAGTGGGTCGCCGTCGGCGACGACAAGGTGGTCAAGGCGCTGCAGGGCACGCTCGGCGGCGAGGAGGAGATCGGCACCAACCACAGCGCGCACGCCGGTCACAGCGGCTGAGCCGCGCAGCCTCCTCCCTCGGCGGGACGGACGAGGAAGCGGGCGGTGGGAGATTCCCACCGCCCGCTTCCTCAGGGGCTCGTCACCGGCGGCTCACTGGCAGCGCTGCCCGTTGTTGATGCAGTTGGCGATCTTGTTCGCCAGGTTGTTCTTGAAGACCGCGATGAAGTCGTCGTGGTCGGTGGACGGCTTGTGGAGCTGTTCCGGGAATCCGTCGACCGCGTAGGCGTTCTTCACCTGGCCGTTCTGCAGGGTCGGCGGGGTGATCTTGTACACCAGGCGCATCGTCAGCTGCGGGATGGCCTTGAAGCCGTTGCCGCAGGCACCGCTCGCCGGGTCCGCGAAGGCCACGTGCGTACGGTGGTTGGCGCTGTCGATGTTCTGGCCGTCCCAGCAGCTCTGGAAGGCGAACGTGCGCACCACGTTGCTGCCCTGCGGGCAGATCGGGTACTGCTCGGTCAGCTGGACCTTGTTCTCGAAGCCGGTGCAGCTCCAGTGCGCGTTGGCGTTGGCCAGACCGTTGGTGGTGGTCTTGGCGTCACCGGTGATGATGCGCAGGAACTGCGGCATCGCCGTGACCTTGCTGGTCGGGTTGCCGACGTACTTGATCTGCGCCTGGACCGGCGTCAGGATCTTGCCGACGTTGCCTTCCTTGCCGCCGCCGTCCGCGTTCTGGTCGAAGTCCTGCGTGCCGTCCTGCACCCGGACCACCGGCCAGTAGTACGCCGACAGGTCGCCCTGGTTCTGGCAGCTCGTCTGGTCCGCGATCAGCGTGTCGTTGGTCGCGAACGCGTTGACCTTCTGGTTGCCGACGTAGTCGTGAAGGTGGTGCGCGCCGTTGGTCACGCCGGGCGCCACGATGACGTTGTCGGTGTTGTGGTTCTTGTTCGCGTTCACGCCGCACCGGGTGGTGAAGGTGCCGGACGAGGCCTGGCCGGACTTGTTCGGCTTGGCCTGGACGTTCGCGGCGACCTTCGTGATGTCCACGAAGTCGGCCGCGACGGGGCCGTTGCCGGCCTGGCCGCCGACGTTCTGGCCGGCCCCGGCACTGGCACTGGCGCTCGGGTCGGCCGAGGCCTGACCGCCGCCCTGCTGCTGACCACCGTTGTCCTGGCCGCCCTGCTGCTGACCGCCCTGCTGCTGACCGCCGTTGTTCTGGCCACCGGCGTTGGTCTGGTTGGCGGACTGCGTCGTACAGGCGGCGAGAGCGCCCAGCCCGGAGGTGTCGACCTGACCGCCGACACGCTGGATGTCGAGGCGGATCCGGTCGAGGGTCGCGGACCGCTTCTCCTTAAGAGGACCGACGATCGCGTTCTGCACGAAGTTGGCGTCCTGCGTCTGCGCCTGGCGGGTGGAGGCGAGACGGGCGTAGGCCTCGGTGATCTGCTTGTCGAGGTTCGCGAGCTCCGTCGCCACACCCTGACGGGCCCGCTGGGGCACGTTCGTCAGCTTCTGGCCGACGTCGGGGCAGGAGATGGTCGCCACCTGACCGGCGGCGGCCTTCGTCTGGTTCTGTCCCGAGTTCGACTCGTGCGCCGAGGCGTAGAAGTTCGCCCAGATCAGCCCGCCCCCACCGAGCGCTAGGGCCGCCGATGCGGCTATGGCCTTGGTGGCCAGCGGCGTACGGCGTTTTCGTGTGTTGCGTCCCATGGAACTCCTCTGACTTCCTTGCGGGCTTGGCGGGGCATCAAGGCGCCCGACAGGAGTGAAGCGGCTCCCATGGATACGGACGGGGTCCCAGCGGTGTTCAGCAGCCCCACGAACAAATCAGAGGATTGATCGGCCGACCGGCCTCAACCGCCCCTTGAACAGCGGAAGTTACAGAGAATCAACAGCCGCTCACCGGCCCTGGTCCAGATAGGCGAGGACGGCCAGAACGCGACGATTGTCGTCGTCCGACACCTCCAGGTCCAGTTTGGTGAAGATGTTGGAGGTGTGCTTGGCGATCGCCCGTTCTGTCACCACCAGCTGCCCGGCGATCGCCGCGTTGGAGCGGCCCTGCGCCATCAGCTCCAGCACCTCCCGCTCACGGGGTGTCAGCCGGGCCAGCGGCCGGTCGTCGGCGGCCCGCCGCGACAGCAACTGCTGGATCACCTGCGGGTCCATCGCCGTACCGCCGCCCGCGACCCGCCGTACGGCGTCCACGAACTGCTCCGCGTCGAAGACCCGGTCCTTCAGCAGATAGCCCACCCCGCCGCTGCCGTCGGCGAGCAGTTCGCGGGCGTAGAGCTGCTCCACGTGCTGGGAGAGCACCAGCACCGGCAGCCCGGGTCTGTCCCGGCGGGCCTGCAGCGCGCACTGCAGCCCCTCGTCGGTGTGCGTCGGCGGCAGGCGTACGTCGACCACGGCGACGTCCGGCTCCAGCTCGGCGAGGGCGCGGCTGAGCTCGGGGCCGGACTCGACGGCGGCGGCGATCTCGAAGTCGTGGGCCTCGAGCAGCCGGACCAGTCCGTCACGCAGCAGGAAGAGGTCTTCGGCCAGGACTACGCGCAAGGGATCTCCATGGTCACCATGGTGGGACCGCCCGCGGGGCTGCTGACGGCCAGGACGCCGTCGAATGTACCGAGGCGCCGCTCGACCCCGGCGAGGCCGGTCCCCGCGCCGATCGCCGCGCCGCCCCTGCCGTTGTCGGTGACCGAGATCCGCAGCATGCCGCCGCCCGCCTCGCCCTGTGTCGCGTGATGCAGGTCGATCCAGATCCGGTCCGCGCCGGAGTGCTTGATCGCGTTGGTGAGCACCTCGCTGACCGCGAAGTAGGCGGCGGACTCCACCGGCGCCTCCGCGCGGCCGCCGAGTTCGACGTTCACCTCGGTGGCGACGGGCAGCCGCAGCGCCAGCGCCCGCACCGCGTCGCCGAGTCCGCGCTCGGCCAGCACCGGCGGATGGATGCCGCGGACCAGGTCGCGCAGCTCGCTGAGGGCGTCCACCGAGGACCGGCGGGTCTGCGCGAGGAGCGCCTTGGCCTTCGCCGGGTCCTTGTCCATCAGCGCCTCGATGGTGCCCAGGTCCATGCCCATCGCCACCAGCCGGGCCTGCGCCCCGTCGTGCAGGTCCCGCTCGATACGGCGCAGTTCGGCGGCGGAGGTGTCGACGGCATCCTTGCGGGTCTCGGTGAGCACCCGCACCCGCTCGGCCAACTCGCCCTGGCTCGCGCCCAGTACGGCCCGGGTGAGCCGGAAGTGGGTGGCCAGCAGGCGTGGCGCCAGCGGGCTGGGGGCGAGGAGCACGACGGCCAGGGCGCCCGCGAGGAGGGCGGAGTCCTGGTCGGTGACGTGCACGAAGCCGTACCAGTACCCACCGCTCGCGGCGAACACCCGCCACAGCCCGGCCGCGACGGCGAGCCCCTCCAGCGGATAGAAGACGAGCGCCGCCGCCAGCAGCGCGGTGACGAACCCCGCCGTCATGTCGACCTGGAGCCAGCGCAGATCGCGCCAGACCGCCGGGTCGCGGAGCATCGCGTACGTCCGCGCCCAGGGGTTGGCGCCCTTCGGGACCGGTTGGTACACCGAGGGGATCCGCACCCCGCCCCACTCCGCCGCGAGAACCCGCCGCCAGTCCGCGAAGCCCCGCACGCCCGCGAGCAGCCACGGTGTGGTGTAGGCCCCGATGCCGATCGGGATCAGCGCCATGGACACGAGGGTCAGCGTGAAGAGGACGACCGCTCCGGGGAGGGTCACCAGGGCCAGCACGAACCCCCGTCCCGCCGCCAGGGCGACGGCCCGCATCCTCCCGGCCAGGGAGTCGCTTTTCGTGTTGGTGGTCATGACGTCAGTCTCGCCGAGCGGGGCCCGCGGGTCACGGGGCCCGGCCCCCGGTCAGAGGGTGTCGCCAGGTACACCCCCGGCGGCCGCGAGCGTCCTGGCCTCCAGTTCCGGGTCGAGACCGACGGGCGGCCGGTCCGGGCGCCGCGGCGCGGTTCCACCGATGTCCCGCAGCCACTTCCACGTGTCGGCGACGGTCTCCTCGACGGGCCGGCAGGCCAGACCCGTCGCCAGCGCCCGCGAGACGTCCGCGGAGTGCAGGGAGTCGTGCATGTCGCTGCCCGGCGGCACCCACACCGGAAGCTGAGTCCACGGCTCGATCCCCGCCTCCAGGATCACTTCCGGCTCCGTCCAGCGAAGCCGGGCCGCCGCACCGGTGACGTGCACACACGCCTCCAGCAAGGACCCCGTCGTGGCGTGCCCCTGCGGACTGATCATGTTGTACGGGCCGCTCAGCTCCCGCTCCGCCGCCCCGAGGATCCACTCGGCCATGTCGCGCACGTCGACGTACTGCAGTGGCAGGTCCCGCGGTCCCGGCGCCAGCACCGGCCCGCCGCGCGCGACGCGGGTGAGCCACCACGGCAGCCGGCCGATGTTCTCGTACGGGCCGAGGATCAGCCCCGAGCGTACAAGCACGGAGCGGTCCGCGCCGAAGCCCTCGACGGCGGCGATCTCGGCGCCCCGCTTGTCGCGCGCGTAGTCGGTCTGTCCGGCGTCCGGCTCGGCGCCCTCGACCAGCGGCGCGTCCTCGGCGTACCCGGCGGGCGCGGGCCAGGCGTACACCGAGCAGCTCGACACGTACACATACCGTCCGGCGCGGCCCCGCAGCAGCCGCGCCGTCTCGTACACGGCCCGGGGCGCCGCCGACCAGGTGTCGACGACGGCGTCCCACGTGCCGTCGGAGAGGGCGCCGAGCCCGCCGGGTGCGGTCCGGTCACCCTGCAACGCCTTTACGCCGGGCGGGGGTTGGTGCCGGCCCCGGTTGAGGACCGTCACCTCCCAGCCGCGCCCGAGGGCCGCCTCGACGACGGCCCGTCCCGCGAACTCCGTACCACCCAGCACCAGAAGTCTCATGCCGGTGAGCCTGCCCGCTCCGGCCGCGGGACGGAACGCCGCTCTGCCGACGGCAGAGGATCAACGGCACCGGCGGAGGATCAGCCGCCTGTCGGCGGGGTGTACTTGTAGCCCACCCGCCGCACGGTCTGGATCGCCGCGCGGTGCTCGGCGCCCAGCTTGCGGCGCAGCCGGGCGATGTGGACGTCGACGGTGCGGCCGTCGCCCACGTGGCCGTACCCCCACACCGTGGTGACCAGCTGGTCGCGGGTGTGCACCCGGTTCGGGTGCGTCACGAGGTGCGCGAGCAGCTCGAACTCCAGGTAGGTCAGGTCCAGTTGACGCCCGTCCACCGCGGCGGTGCGCTGCACGGGGTCGATGCGGACGAGGGCGTCGTCGCGGGCGGCGGCGTCGGGGCCGGCAGGGCCGGAGGCGGGCGAGGCGGCGGGGGAGGTGCCGGGGAAGGTGGCCTCGGCGAGATGCGGGTGGTCGGCCGGGATCAGGACGAGGTATCCGACCATCGGCGGCTGCCCCGGCAGTGTGGGCAGCGTGTGCTGGGGAGCGGGCAGCCAGGTGGCGCCCGGCGGCAGGAACTCCGAGACGTCGATCACCTCGTCCCGGTCCACGGCGCGCAACCGGTGCCGCGAGGCGCTGGGAGTCGGGGTGTCGAGGGTGGCGGGGGGCAGTGAACGAAGGATCGCCATGAGAGGTCAGCTCTTTCGCGCGAGAGGTTCGTCGGGGAGGACGTACTCGGTGCGCGCTGGCCGAAGGCCGGGTGGAGATACGGCTTTAGAGGGCCCGCGCGTTCGTCACGCGACAACACACCCGGTCGAAGTCGTGGTGCTGGCGGGAAGGCCAGAAGGGCTCCAGGTCATGGCGACCCGTGGCGGTGCACTTCTGGAAGCCGGTCATGACCACATTGAAGCAGACACGGCCCGCCGGCAGGAGCCTCCTCTCACTGCCTGGACACGTCCCCGCCCCGAAAGCGGCGTCGCGTACGTCACCCCACCAGGCGTTTGCGCCATATCAGGGGGCCGACGTCGATCGCCGCGTCCGGACTGCCTGTCCAGTGCGTGGACAGCCCGGCCGCGGTGAGCGCGGCGACGACCTCGCGGCCGACGGCGGTCGTGGTTTCGGCCGAGCCGTCGAAGCCGCCGTAGTGGAGCGCGAGGCCGTGGCCCTGCGCCGCCTGCTCGGTGACCTGCTGGTGGAAGAAGACGAAGCCGCGGGCGCCCGCCCGCTCGGCGCCGATCTCGGCGAGGCCGCAGCCGCGGCAGCAGGTGAAGTTCTCCCGGGCCGTGATGCCGGTCTCCTCCAGGGCCCCGAAGGCGAGCGCGAGGCGCTCCGGGTCGGTGACGCCCTCCCAGGCCCGCTGCTCGGCCACCCGCTCCAGCCACAGCCGGTCGACGAGCCGGCGGGCCTGGGCCCCGGACACCGGCCTCTTGCCGCCGTCGACCAGGTGGTCCTCGGCGATCTCGGCCAGCACCTTGCGGTTGTCGTAGCCGCAGCGCAGCCGTACGCGCACGCGCTCCTCGACCTGCGCGCGCACCCCGTCCGGCAGTTCGGGCACCTCCTCGCGTGGCCCGAGGTCGACCGCCGCCCAGTCCACGCCCGCGTCCCAGCCGGCCTCCTGGCGTGCCCAGCCGGTCAGCAGGTCCGCCACCCGCCGGGGGTCCGCGAGGTTCGTACCGAAGAAGCCGGCCTCGCCGCACCGGTGTTCCAGGCGGTAGTCGCCGCCCTCCTCGTGCCACACCTGGGCGAACACGTCCGGCAGGTCCGGTATCCGCTGGAGGATCAGGAAGAGGTCCCCGGCGCTCCCGATCCGTTGCACCAGCTCGCGCAGGCCGCGCGGCGAAGTCCGGGTGTGCGTCTGCCCGTTCTCCGTCTCGGCCTTGACGTCGAGCACGTCCCCGGCGCCCTCGTCGGCCGCCATGAATCCCCCGTCGATCTCCATGCCCCCCACCATGACACGGCCCACCGACAACGCGAGGGGCGTCCACCGCGAACGGTGGACGCCCCTCGGCAGGAGCGGTGGGATCAGACCTGGCCGGCCTTCTCCAGCGCGGAGCAGCAGGTGTCGACGAGCAGCCGGGTCACCACGTACGGGTCGACGTTGGCGTTCGGGCGGCGGTCCTCGATGTAGCCCTTGCCGTCCTTCTCGACCTGCCACGGGATGCGGACCGAGGCGCCGCGGTCGGAGACGCCGTAGGAGTACTCGTTCCACGGGGCGGTCTCGTGCAGGCCGGTCAGGCGGTCGTCGATGCCGGCGCCGTAGTTCTTGACGTGGTCGAGCGGCTTGGAGCCCTCGCCGAGCGACTCGGCGGCGGTGATGATCGCGTCGTAGCCCTCGCGCATCGCCTTGGTGGAGAAGTTGGTGTGCGCGCCCGCGCCGTTCCAGTCGCCCTTCACCGGCTTCGGGTCAAGCGTCGCGGCGACGCCGAAGTCCTCGGCGGTGCGGTAGAGCAGCCAGCGGGCCACCCACAGGTGGTCGGAGACCTCCAGCGGGGACACCGGACCGACCTGGAACTCCCACTGGCCGGGCATGACTTCGGCGTTGATTCCGGAGATGGCGAGACCGGCCTCGAGGCAGTTGTCGAGGTGGGCCTCGACGATGTCACGGCCGAAGATCTCGTCGGCGCCGACACCGCAGTAGTAGCCGCCCTGCGGGGCCGGGAAGCCGCCCTTGGGGAAGCCCAGCGGGTAGCCGTCCTGGAAGAACGTGTACTCCTGCTCGATGCCGAAGATCGGCTCCTGCGCGGCGAACTTCTCGGCGACCTCGGCCAGCGCGGCACGGGTGTTGGACTCGTGCGGCGTCATGTCGATGTTCAGGACCTCGCACATCACGAGGATGTCGTCGCCGCCGCGGATCGGGTCGGGGCAGGTGAAGACCGGCTTGAGGACACGGTCCGAGGAGTGGCCCTTGGCCTGGTTCGTGGAGGACCCGTCGAAGCCCCAGATCGGCAGCGCGTCGAGCCCGGCCGGCGCACCGGCGATGATCTTCGTCTTGGAGCGGAGCTTCGCCGTCGGCTGGGTGCCGTCGATCCAGATGTACTCGGCCTTGAAGGTCACGGGCCACTTCCTTCGGGGTGTGTCAGACGCACTTGCGGGTGCTGCGGCGCTGCGGCACTGGGGCGCCACTGTTGATGCCCGCGAGACTGTCAACGGGCGATTTCCCGTCCATTGCTCGAATGTGAACCCCGTGTTACCTGGCGTGGATGTGGCGCGATTCACGGTGTGAGGGCACCGCTCGCGGGTCATTCCCCCTCGGCGGCCGCCGTCCGCACCCCTTGCAGGAATCCCCGGATCGCCGCCCGCTCCCGCTCGTCGTACCCCCGCAGCAACTCCACCGCGCTCCCGATCAGCGGCCCGAAGAACGACCAGCCGAGCTCGACCGCCTTCTCGTCCACCTCGATCACGACCCTGCGCCGGTCCGTCCCGCCGCGCACCCGCCGCACATGCCCGGCCCGCTCCAGCCGGTCCACGAGGGCCGTGGTGCCCGCCGAGTTCAGCCCGAGCGCCGCGCCGAGCCGGCCGGCCGTCATCTCCTCGTCCGCGCGAGAGGCGTCCATGAGGGCGATCAGGGCACGTACGTCGGTGGGGTGCATGCCGTTGCGCTGCGCGAACCGGCCGCTGTGCAGGCCGAGTTCGACGGTCACGGCGCGCAGCAGATGGACGATCTCCAGTTCCGGGCCCTGGGGCTGCATGTGCCTTCTCCGTTATCATCTCGTTCGACGAGTATCTCGCTCAGCGAGATACTAAGGGGAGGGCAGACGAATGACCGATGTGTACGACGGTGCATACGACATGGACGGCTTCCTGGCCGCCTATGACAAGGTCATGGCCAAGTGGCCCGCCGAGCGCGAGGCGCTGACCGTGCCCACGCCGTTCGGGACGGCGTACGTCAACGCGTGCGGTCCGCGCGAAGGCCCCGCACTGGTCCTCCTCCCCGGCGGCGGGGGAGCGACCTCCGCGTCCTGGTACGCGCAGGCGGCAGACCTCGCCCGTACCCACCGCGTCCTCGCCGTCGACCTCGTCGGCGCCCCCGGGCGCGGTACCGAGGCCGGCGACCGCCACCCCCGTACGGTCGCCGACCTGGTGGCCTGGCTGGATGCGGTGCTGGACGAACTCGGCGTGGCGCAGGCGGCGTTGGCCGGTCACTCCTACGGTGCCTGGATCGCCCTGCACTACGCGCTGCACGCACCCACGCGCGTGCGGCGCCTCGCCCTGCTGGACCCCACCCAGTGCTTCGCCGGCTACCGGCCGGCGTATCTGCTGCACGCCCTGCCGATGCTGCTGCGGCCGACGCCCGCCCGCGTCCGTGCCTTCCTGCGCTGGGAGACCGGGATGGGGGCCGCGCCCCCTCGAGCGAAGCCGGGAGTGGGGGAGGACCTCGACCCCGACTGGCTCCGTCTGCAGGAGGCGGCCGCCGGCTTCCCCTCCGTGTCGAAGCCGGTGGCCGGTCCCCGTCCGGCACCCGACGCATTGCGCGGGCTGAACATGCCGGTCCTGCTGCTCCTGGCCGGGAGCAGCAGGACCCATGACACGTACCGGGTGGCGGCGCGGGCCGGTGAGCTGCTGCCGCGTGCC
Organism: Streptomyces sp. NPDC048419; assembly: GCF_043200415.1. Lineage (NCBI taxonomy): Bacteria > Bacillati > Actinomycetota > Actinomycetes > Kitasatosporales > Streptomycetaceae > Streptomyces > Streptomyces sp. NPDC048419. The sequence continues at coordinate 63,577 of NZ_JBICXT010000024.1, forward strand.
GAGACCGTCGTCCTCCCCGATGTCTCCCACCACGCGCTGCCGCAGGCCGCACCGGCCGAACTCGGCCGCCGCCTCACGGAGTTCCTGGGTCGTTGAGCCTCACCCCACCTTCTCGATCAGCGCACGGCGGATCAGGAACTTGCCGGGCTCACGGACCTGTTCGAAGGCCGCGTTGTTCAGAAGCGCACAACTGCCGGAGACCGAAGTCACCTTCACCGTCGTCGACTTGTTGTTGTCCAGGTTGGTGACCTTCAGCGTCGTCCCCGCCGGGAACTGGTTGCTGGAGGCCGCCGGTGCCCCGCCCTCGCCGGAGAGGGTCACGGTGGAGCCGTTGCACACCTGCTGACCGGAGGCCGCGGCACCGCCTGCGTTCCCGCCGGCGTTTCCGTTCGCGTTTCCCGCGGAAGCCCCCTGCGAGGGCTGGGCGGACGCCTGGGCCCCGCCGGCCTGCTGGCCGTTCTGCGCCGGCTGCGTCGACTGGGAGCCCTGAGCCGACTCCCCAACGGTGCAACCGGACGCCTTCTGCTGGACCTTGATCTGCTCGATGACCGCCTCGCGGTTGGCGATCCGGGCCGCGGACTGGGCGTCGGGACTGGCCTTCTGCCCGTCGATGAACTTCTGGTTGTTGCCGAGGGCGGTGGCGAGCCCCAGGCAGACGTTCGAGTCCGCGGCGGACGACAGGGTCTTGGGGCCCGGACTCTGCGCGGCGTTGGAGGTGCTCGCCATGACGAAGGCGCCGCCTCCCGCCACCGCCGCCGCGCTCACCAGCAGCGCGATCTTCTTCTTCGTGCCAAGACTTCGCCTACGCGACATGCGCGCCTCCAGAGAGGTAGGGGAGCGTACGCCGCTATGTACGAGATACCGAACGCAGTTACTCACCGGTCGCAGGAGTCGCCGAAGTAACGTGCGTCACAGTGGAGTTGAGGCGTGTGTGGGGTTCTTGTACGTCTCTATCGAGACAAAGCATCCCGTACGGCGTCGTCGGTGCGGCCGATCACGGCGGTGCCGTCGTCGGCGGTGATGATCGGGCGCTGGATCAGCTTCGGGTGCTCGGCGAGCGCCTTGACCCACCGGTCGCGCGACGCCTCGTCCCGCGCCCAGTCCTTCATGCCGAGCTCCTTGGCGTCGGCCTCCTGGGTGCGGGTGATGTCCCACGGTTCGAGGCCCAGGCGCTCGAGCACGGCCCTGATCTCGTCCTCGCCCGGTACGTCGTCCAGGTAGCGGCGGACGGTGTAGTCGGCGCCCTCGGCGTCGAGCAGGCTGATGGCGCTGCGGCACTTGGAACAGGCCGGGTTGATCCAGATCTCCATGCGCCTACGGTACGCGACCGGCGCCGCCCGAAAGCCCCTGTGGCCAGGGGCTTTTGTCAGTGGCGGGCGCTAGAATAGAAGCAGTGTTCGAGGAAGCCGCCGGGGTTGGAACATCCCTGGTGGGCGATCTGACCGCGACAGGAGGATGCCTGTGCCCGCTGCCGCACTGAAGCCGAAGCCGATGCAGTCCACTGCCCAGCACCCCGTTCTGCTCGACCTGCCCTACGAGCCCGTGGAGAAGCGCCCGTTGCCGCCGGGCCGTCCGCGCGATTGGTACGTCACGCACAACCGTCGCCTCAAGGCGATGCGGCTCGCGATCGCCCTGCTCGACTCGGGCGTCTACATGCCGAACCAGGCCCGCAACGAGACGATACGCAGCACGGCCGAGGTCATCGGCGTACATCCGCCGTCGGACACGACGTGCCATATGGTGCGGGCGCTGATGCGGTATTCGCGTTGACGGGTGCGCCGGGTGCCGTTGGCCTGCCGACGGTGCCCGGCGCTGTCGTTGCCGTCTGTCCGGGGGCTGCCGCCCCCGGGCCCCCGCTTCGGCCTGAACGGCCTCGTCCGCGAACGCCGGACGGGCTGAAATGGGCTGAGCCGAGTTCAGCCCGTCCGGCGTTCGAGTGAGAGTCCCTTACCCCGCCAACTCCCGCTCCATCGGCGTCCGGAACCGAGGTGTCACCCCCGTGGCCCCCACCCACCCCTGCAGCCGCTCCGCCTCGGCGGAGATCAGGGCCGACGCCTCGCGCCCCACCCCGCCGGGGACCAGCGCCCGCCACACGATCTCCCCGCCCTTGCGCTGGGCCCACGCCCCCACCACCCGCCCGTCGAGCCACACCGTCGGCCCCACGTTCCCGCTGCCGTCGAACAGCCTCGGCCGCAACTCCGGGGCCAGATACCAGTCCCGCTCCCGCCACCCCATCGCCGTCGGATCGAGCCCGGGCAGCAGCGCCGCCCACGGTTCGGCAGGCGCGGCGACCGGCTCGACGTCGTCGGCCACGACATACCCCGTGCCCTCGTCCACTGACACCCCCTGCGCGCCGATCGAAGCCAGCGCCCGCCGTACGTCGGTCACCTTCCATCCGGTCCACCACTTCAGGTCGTCCTCCGTGGCCGGCCCGCACACCGCGAGCCATCGGCCGAGGAGCGCCGACTGCGCCTGAGCCACGTCGAGTTCGGGATGCGGCGGTGCCACCGCCCAGCGGAACTGGCTGGAGGTCCAGGACCCGAGCGGCCGCCCCCGGACGACCTTGCCCTCCACGCCCAGCACCCTCAGCAGCCGGGTCGAGACGGTGTGCACGCCCTCGTAGCCCTTGCCGGCCGCGTACACGAACCGCTCGCGCAACCGCGGCTCGTCCGCCGCGAGTTCGGCCGCCGTCGCCTGCCCGCGCCGCGCGAGCGCCGCCAGCGCCGACTCCTCCACCTCCTTCAGCCAGGCCGCGTCCGGCGCCCCGGCCTTCGCCATGTCCGCGAGCAGCTTGGCCCGTTCGCGGGCGGCGACGGTGAGACCGGTCGAGGCGTGCACGACGGCGGTGAGGTCGGTGGGGAAGACGAACACGGTGTGCCGCATGCCGTGCATCCGGACCAGGGAACGGTCCTCGTAGAGCGCCCGCTGGGTCTGCGCCACGGTCAGCGCCGGGTCGGCGAGCCGTGCGCCGAGGGCCAGGTACACCGTCGCCGGGTCCGTGCCGTGCAGCGCGACCAGCGTCCCGGCGACCTCCTCGGGGCTGCCGGCCCGCGCCGCCCCGGCGAGCCGGTGGCGCACCGCCAGCCGGGCCCGCCGCTCCGCCGCCCCGATGTACCGTACGCCGCCGCCCATACCGGCCTCCCCGTCACTCGCGCCTCAGCCCATCTTGCAGGAGGCCACCGACAACCGGCCGCCCACCAGGTCAACTGGCGTCACCCGATCGCCGGTCCCGGCATGCGCCCGCCCCCGCCGCCACCTTCACTGCGAACAGGGGGCGGCGGAACCCGGCGGGAGGCGTGATGCGCAGGCGCGGCATGTGGTGGCGGTGGTGGACGCCTTGACCACGCCCGTCGCACGGGCCGACCGCGGCAAGGCCGCCCGCAGCCGTGTCGCCCGTTCCGCGCACGACGCGTGGGTCCCGTCCGTCGACCGGCCCGACCCCGTCGCCGTACTGGAGCGCCAGGGCCGCGACCGCCTCCCGGAGCTGCTGCCGATCCGGTACGGGCGGATGGCCGCCTCGCCGTTCGCCTTCCTGCGCGGTGCCGCCGCCGTGATGGCCGCCGACCTCGCCTCCCAGCCGCACACCGGGCTCACCGTGCAGCTGTGCGGCGACGCCCATCTGCTCAACTTCGGCCTGTACGCCTCCCCGGAACGCGCCCTGCTCTTCGATCTCAACGACTTCGACGAGACCTTCCCCGGCCCCTTCGAATGGGACGTCAAACGGCTCGCGGCCTCCGTCGCCGTGGCCGCCCGCGCCAACGGGCACGCCGACGCCAAGGCCCGCCGCGCCGCGCTGGAGGCGGGCGCCGCCTACCGGACCGCCATACGGCGCCTCGCGCGGCAGGGCGAACTCGCCGTCTGGTACGAGCGCATCGACGCCGAGAGCCTGCTGCCCCTGGTCCGCTCGGCCCACCGGCGCCGCCACGTCGAGTCCAGCCTGACCCGGGCCCGCCGCCGCACCAGCCTCCAGGCCGTCGGCAAGCTGACCGAGGTGGTCGACGGACGCCGTCGCATCGTCCACGACCCGCCGTTGCTCGAACCCGCCGGCGCCGCCGACACGGCGTCCCTGCGCAAGATCTTCAGCGACTACCGCTCCACCCTCTCCGAGGAGCGCCGCCTGCTCCTGGACCGCTACCGCTTCGTGGACGCCGCCCGCAAGGTCGTCGGCGTCGGCAGTGTGGGCCTCAGGTGCTTCGTCGTCCTGCTCGCCGGACGGGACACCGACGACCCGCTGTTCCTGCAGATCAAGGAGGCGCGCACGTCGGTGCTGGAAGAGCATCTGCCGCACGGGCCGTACGTGCATCCCGGGCGCCGCGTGGTCGCCGGGCAGCGCCTGCTGCAGGCCGCGAGCGACATCTTCCTGGGATGGATGAGCGGGCCCCAGGGACGCGCCTTCTACTGGCGTCAACTGCGCGACATGAAGGGCTCCGCGGACGTCGCCGGAATGAACCCGGCCGACCTCCTCGGATACGCCCGGCTGTGCGGCACCGCTCTGGCACGCGCCCACGCCCGCTCCGGCGACCGCATCGCGATCGCCGCCTACCTGGGCGGTGCCGGCACCTTCGAGCAGGCAGTCGCCGACTTCGCCCTGCGCTACGCGGACCAGACCACCGCGGACCACACCACCCTGGGCGCGGCCGTCGCCGCCGGCGTGGTGGCGGCATCCCCGGACGTGTGACCCCACCTCCTTTCGCCGCACGGCCCTCCTGCCGCCCGCACGGCTCTAATCTGATCGTGTGCAGCCCACCGAGCCCACGCCCGGCCGATTCGAAGTCGTCGCCGTCGCCTCCTCCGCCGGCGGCATCCACGCCCTCGGCGCCCTGCTCGGCGCCCTGGATGCGGAGCTCCCGGTGCCGCTGCTGATCGTGCAGCACCTGGACCCCCACCACCGCACGGTGATCGCGGAGGTTCTGGCCCGCCGTACGGAGATGAACGTGAAGCTCGCCGAGGATCATGAGCGGATCGTCTCCGGCACGGTGTACATCGCCCCGCCGGACCGGCACCTCCTCGTCCGTCCCGGCGGACTGCTCGACCTCACCGACAGCGAGCGGGTCCACTTCGTCCGGCCCTCCGCCGACCTGCTGTTCGAGTCGGTCGCCGCGGCCTACGGCCCGCAGGCCATCGCCTGTGTGCTCACCGGTACCGGGCGCGACGGCGCGCAGGGCGTGGACGCGGTCAAATCGCGCGGAGGCACCGTCATCGTGCAGGATCCGGCGACATCGGAATTCAGCGGCATGCCGGAAGCGGCCGTGGGTACGGGGCCGGTGGACTTCGTGCTACCTCTTGAGGAGATCGCCGCGATGATCGGTGAACTGGTCGATACCAAGCGGCAGTAGCGGAGAAGTAGGCGGCAGCAATGGTTGACGGACAGCCGGACGTGGAGACCGACGAGGAACTCGAAGAGCTCCTCCGTTTCCTCCGTGATGCCCGCGGCTTCGATTTCACCGGATACAAGCGCTCCTCGCTGGGCCGCCGCATCCGCAAGCGGATGGCGGACGCCCAGGTGAGGTCGTACGCGGACTACCAGGACCGCCTGGAGACGAACGCGGACGAGTTCGACGCGCTGTTCAACACCATCCTCATCAACGTCACCTCCGTCTTCCGCGACTCCGACGCCTGGATCTTCCTCCAGCACGAGGTGCTGCCCGAGCTGCTCGCGCCTAGCGGGGGCGAGGACGAGATCCGGGTGTGGAGCGCGGGCTGCTCCAGCGGCGAGGAGGCCTACTCGCTGGCGATCATGTTCGCCGAGGCGCTGGGCATCGAGGAGACCCTGCAGCGGGTCAAGATCTACGGAACGGACATCGACGACGAGGCACTGCGCGACGCCCGGACCAGCCTGTACCCGGCCAAGATCCTCGAGTCTCTGGCGCCCGAGCTGCGCGACAAGTACTTCGAGCAGAACGGCGCCCGGTTCAGTTTCCGCTCCGACCTGCGCCGCAAGGTGATCTTCGGCCGCCACGACATCACCCGCGACGCGCCGATCTCCCGTCTCGACCTGCTGGTGTGCCGCAACACGCTGATGTACTTCAACGTCGAGGCGCAGAGGCAGATCGTCGACCGCTTCCACTTCGCGCTGCGCGAGGGCGGCTTCCTCTTCCTGGGCAAGGCGGAGATGCTGCTCAACGACGCCGAGCGGTTCGAAGTGATGAGCATGCGGCAGCGCGTGTTCCGGCGCCGCGCCGGAACGGCCGCGTCGCCCTACCAGCCCGTCCCGGTGAAGGTCAGGGCCGGGGTGGGCAGCGAGCTGCACAGCGCGGCACGCCACCGCCAGCTGCGCGATCTCATCCTCGACGCGGCGCCGGGTGCCGCCCTGGCCGTCGACGCAGACGGCATGGTCGTGCTCATCAACAACCACGCGCGCGCCGAGTTCGGCCTCACCGCGAACGACATCGGGCGGCCCTTCCAGGACCTGGAGATCTCCTACCGTCCCGTCGAACTGCGCTCCCTGATCGAACAGTCCACCCGTGAGCGGCGGACCCTGCGGATCAACGGCGCCGAACGCCGGGTCGCCGACGCCGTCCAGTACTTCGACATCGTCATCCAGCCCCTCCCCGGTGCCGACGGCATGGTGTCCGCCACCAACATCGTCTTCACCGACGTCACGGTCGCCACCCAGCTGAAGTCCGAGGTCAAGCGGGTCCGTGAGGACCTCGAGACGGCGTACGAGGAACTCCAGTCCACGAATGAGGAGTTGGAGACCACGAACGAGGAACTCCAGTCGAGTATTGAGGAGTTGGAGACCACGAACGAGGAACTCCAGTCCACGAATGAGGAGTTGGAGACCACCAACGAGGAACTCCAGTCCGGCAACGAGGAACTGGAGACGATGAACGAGGAGATGCGGGTCCGCACCGAGGAACTGGACGAGGCCCGTACGTTCCTGGAGGCCGTGCTGACCTCGATCGCCGCCGGAGTCGTCGTCCTCGACCAGGCGCTGAAGGTCAAGTGCTGGAACCGCGGCGCCGTCGACATATGGGGTCTGCGCACCGACGAGGTCCTCGACCAGCCCTTCTTCGGTCTCGACTTCGGACTGCCCACCGAGAAGCTGCGCGAGACCATCCAGGTCTGCGTCGACACCGGCAGGCGGGGCGAGCCGCTGCCCGTGCCGGCCATCAACCGCCTGGGCCGCTCCATCATCTGCACGGTGCAGTGCAGCCCCTTCGACGGCCACAACGGCGGGGTCGTCCTGCTGATGGAGGAAGGCCGGGTGAACGGCTCCGACTAGGACGGACGTGAGCGTACGATTCCGATATGGCCACCGAAGGTGCGGCTTCGGACCTCACCGCTTCCGCCCAGCGGAAAGCGGCGTTGGCGCGGGCCCGTTTCGAAGACGAGACCGATCGCGCCGAGCGGCATGAGTTCCTCGCCGAAGAGGCTCGCACCCAGTCCCTCAAGGACATGCACATGCGGATCGCGGGGATCCACCGGTCGACCGCGTCCTGCCATCTGACGGCGGCACATCTCCAGGACGACTACGTGGCCCGACTCGCGGGCTGGTCGGTTCGGCGTGATGCCCCGAAGCCCCTGTTCATGGCGGGGGTGGCCGAGGCCTGCGGCACCGAGAGCGCCGCGGTCACCCTGATCGGAGCCTCCCTCGACCAGCTGGCAATGGCCGCCTCCGACGAACCGGCCCGCGCCGCCCAGGAGCTGGAGTTCCTGCTCGGCGAGGGCCCGGCCCGGGACGCGACCAGCGAGCTCCGTCCGGTGCTGGCGGACAGCGCCGCAATGCTCGACCGCTGGCCCGGTTACGGTCCGGCCGCCGCGGAACTCGGCATCAAGGCGGTGGCCGCCGTACCGCTGAGCCTGTCCGGGACGTGTGTCGGCGCACTCGCGGTCTTCGATCCCATACAGGGCGTGACCAACGCGGACACCTTCGGCGAGGTCGCCGAGGCACTGACACGTTCGATGATCCTCGGCCCGGACGGTGATCCAGAGCTGTATGGTGCCACCGACATGCGCGCCGAGGTGCATCAGGCCGCGGGCATGGTCTCCGTGCACCTCAAGTGCTCGGTCGCCGATGCGCTGCAGCTGATCAAGGCCCACGCGTTTGCCGAGGGCGTCTCTGCTCACTCAGTAGCAGAGCGCGTCCTCGGCGGCGAACTTCGGTTCGGCTGAGGTGGGGAAGCGCGCGGCAGTGGACGACCACGAGGTGTGCGACCGGCGGCCGCCGGCCGGCAGGCGAAGGGAACCCAGCCGATGACCACCATGTCCCCGTCGCCGCACGAGCTGGCACGGGCGTTCGTCGATCTGGCCGCCAGCCCGGTCACCGAGGTGTCCGACCCGACCGGGCTCCTCGCGACCCTGGCCGCGCACGGCACCCAGCTGCTCGGCGAGTGCTCGGCCGTCGTGCTCTACGCCCCCGACGAGCACGCCCGTGCCGAGGTGACCGCCGTCGGCGAGGAGCTGACGCTCCTCGCGAACCAAGCCGCCGGCTGGGGCGAGGGGCCGGGCTCGGAGTCCCGGCGAACCGGCCGGCCGGTCCCGGACACCGCACTTGACGGCGACCGGGCCAGGCGCGACTGGCCGCGCTACTCGGCCCGCGCCCTGGAGCTCGGGTTCGGCCGGGTCGCCGCCCTGCCCCTGCGCGTCGGCCCCGACATCCTGGGCGCCCTGGTGCTGCTGGGCCCCGGCAGCACACCGCTGTCCGCCGAGCTCCTCGCGCTCGGCCAGGCCCTCGCCGACGCGGCCGGCTGGGCCCTGGAGCGGGACCGCCGTCTGCGGGAGACGCGCGCCCTGGCCGGCCAGCTGGAGCACGCGCTGACCAGCCGGATCATCATCGAGCAGGCCAAGGGCACGCTCGCGGCCCGGCACTCCATCTCGGTCGAGGAGGCGTTCCGCATCCTGCGCTCCCACGCCCGCTCCCACCGCCGCCGGCTGACCGAGGTCGCCTCGGAGGTGGTGGGGCGAAGGCTGGATCTGCCGGTCGGCTAGGCCCCTGTCTCCGGCTGGGCTCCTGCCTCCGCCTTCGGCGCCTGCGCGGCCGCGATCGCCTCGCGCAGGTGCTCCTCGTCCGCCGTGCTCAGTGAGGTCTGCACCAACTGGCCGCCGTACGGCGTCAGTTGCGGGATCACCTTGTCCTGGGCCGCGTGCTTGACCAGGACGAAGAGGGCGGCCGCGCCCGGTCGCAGGTTCTGGCTCAGGTCCCGCATGAAGTTGTCGTTGATGCCGGTGTCGGTCATCGCGCCTCCGGCCGCTCCGGCCGCCGCGCCCACCGCGGCACCGAGCAGCGGCGCCAGGAAGAGCAGCCCGATCGCGCCGCCCCACAGTGCGCCCCCGGCCGCGCCGACGGTCGTGTGGTTGACGGCCTGGTGCAGTTTGATCTTCCCGTCGTCGCGCCGCTCGACGACCACCGCGTCCTCCAGCTCGACCAGATGCTGCTTGGACAGCTCGAACAGCTTCTCGCGCACCTGCTCGGCGGTCGCGAGGTCGTCGTAGGCGATGACGAAGAGATCACTCATCGAGGTGCACCCCTTGTGCGGCGAATGAGGCGAATGCGGTGAATCGGTCGATCCGTTCCGACTCTAGGCGCGGAGAAAACGGGATGCACGCCGAGTGACCACCTCCCTACGCTGGACAAGTGCGGCGGAGCTGCCCAGAACGCTTTGCGCAGGACCGGCATCACCCTGCGGACTCGGGGCTACTCTCTACGCACCGACGGCCGGGCGCCTTCCCCCAGCGCCCCGCCGGGACAGCACACCGTCACCGCTCGTACACACCCACGCCCACGGAGGCCCGGATGGGCACCATCGTCATAGCCGGGACCGTCGTCCTGGTGCTCTTAGGATTCGGAAACCACGTCTGGTGGCTCGTCGCGGTCGCCGTTCTTTTCCTCTACACGCAGTACGGACGGAGTGGTTCCACAGGCGGCGCCCCGCAGGCCCCGTCGACGGGGGGATCCTCGTCGGGGTCCATGCCGGCCAGCTATCAGGCCTACCGCAGGCGCCGTGACCAGCAGGCCAAGTGGGAGCGCCGGTACCGCCGCGAGCGCCCCCTGCAGCACCGCCGTCAGCAGCGCGAGAAGAGCGGATAGGCCTACAGGCCGGGGGCGCCCCACACGGGGAACCAGCGGCTGAGGTCCTGCTCCATCCGCAGGTCGTCGGCGAGCGCCGCCTTCACCTGCAGCTCCAGCGCGTTGTCGCGCCGCTGCCCCGCACCGGGCAGCGGCGCGAACGGGTAGAACGTGCCGCGCTTGTAGAGGTAGACCAGCGCCAGGCGTCTGTCCCCCTCGCCCCGGAAGCCCGCCAGCGAGCACAGCAGCTGCGGCCCGAAGCCGTTCACCTCCATCGAGCTGTTCACCGCGTGCAGGTCGTTGACCAGCGAGGACAGCTGCTCGGGGGAGCGCTGGGAGAGCAGCCAGGAGTAGCCGTACTCGTCCTGGCTGAGCTCCACAGGGGGGCCGTCCCGGTCCGCGTCGGCGTCCAGCAGGGCCTGGACCTCCCGGTGCGTCTGCTCGAAGGCCGAGCCCTCGACCGTGGCGAAGCACACGGCTCCCGTGCCGGTCGGCGTGAAACCGGCCGCGGCCTCCAGGGTCACGGCCGCCGACGGAAGCGCGAAGAGCCGGTCCAGGTCGGGCAGGACGGGTTTCGTACGGCCGAGCAGGATGTCCAGCAGGCCCATGCATCATGCCTTTCCGGGGGTCTGCGCCTCACCCAACTCGGCGGAGATCCGGCCCAGTTGGTCGAGCCGCTGCTCCAGACTGGGGTGGGTGGAGAAGAACCGCTCGATACCGGGCTCCTTGCCGGTCGCGGGCGTGAAGTAGAAGGCGTTGAACGCCTGCGCCGTGCGCAGGTCCTTGGTCGGGATCCGTGCGATGTCGCCGGACACCTTGGTGAGCGCGGAGGCCAGCGCCGAGGGCCGCCCGGTGAGCAGTGCCGCCGCCCGGTCCGCGGCCAGCTCCCGGTACCGGGACAGGGCCCTGATCAGCAGGAAGCTGATCGCGTACACGGCCGCCGAGACGGCCATCACCGCGAAGAAGATCGCCGCGGTGTTCTGGTCCCTGCGCCCGCCGCCGAAGAGCTGCGAGTAGAAGGCGAACCGCACGATCAGCCCGGCGATGACGCCGAGGAACGACGCGATCGTGATCACGGCGACGTCCTTGTGCGCGACGTGCGACATCTCGTGCGCGAGCACGCCCTCCAGCTCGGCGGGCTCCAGCCGGCGCAGCAGCCCCGTGGTCACACAGATCACGGCGTGGTCCGGATTGCGTCCGGTCGCGAACGCATTGGGCATGTCCATGTTGGACACGGCCACCACCGGCTTGGGCATGTCGGCGATCGCGCACAGCCGGTCGACGACGGCGTGCAGCTCGGGATACTCCTCGCGCTCCACGACCCGCCCGCGCATGGCGAACATCGCGATCCGGTCGGAGAACCAGAACTGCGCGACGAACATCGCCGCCACCAGCACGACGACGAGCAGCCAGGACTTCAGCAAAACGATCAGCGCGGCCACGAAGGCCACGTACAGCAACCCGAGCAGGAACATCGTGACCGTCATCCGCACGGTCAGCCGCCGGTCGCTCCGGAAGCGGCTCTGCATGTGCATCACCCCGCAGTCAGGCACTCGTCCCACTGCAAGTGTGCACCCGGTGACTCCCATGAAGTGGTCCCGAACGGCCCTAGGTGCTGCAAAGTGCACAGGCCGGACGGCCCGGCGTGACGCGAAAGACAGGGGAGGAGCGGCGGCAGGCTTTAGAAGGGCGCCCGGAACTGCGCGTAGCCCAGCAGCAGGATGATCGCGGCGACGCTGCCCAGCACCACGGTCGTGGACACCCATGCGGAGCGGCGGGGCGTCACCGGTTCGGGGTCGGCGCGGAAGGGCTGCGGCTCGGGCGGGGACTCCCGCCACCGCGCGGCCAGCATCCGGGCCCGCGCCGAGGGCTCCTTGTGCTCGGCGCCGTCCGCCCACTTCAGGTCGAACTCGCGCTCCGGATCGTCGTGTTCGTGCTGCGGCATTCCGTCCACCCCCGTGTCGTCCCACGGCAGAATAGAACATACGCCCGCGCCCCCGCAGTCGGTACAGCCGACTGCGGGGGCGCGGGCGTATCTCCGGTCAGGTGCCGATCACACGTCGAAGTAGAGCTCGAACTCGTGCGGGTGCGGACGCAGCTGCAGCGGGGCGATCTCGCTCGTGCGCTTGAGGTCGATCCAGGTCTCGATCAGGTCGGACGTGAAGACGTCGCCCGCGAGCAGGAACTCGTGGTCGCGCTCGAGGGAGTCCAGCACGGCCGGCAGCGAGGTCGGGACCTGCGCGACGTTCGCGTGCTCCTCGGGAGCCAGCTCGTAGAGGTCCTTGTCGATCGGCTCGGCCGGCTCGATCTTGTTCTTGATGCCGTCGAGGCCGGCCAGCAGCAGCGCCGAGAAGGCCAGGTACGGGTTGCCGGAGGAGTCGGGCGCACGGAACTCGACGCGCTTGGCCTTCGGGTTCGAGCCGGTGATCGGGATGCGCATCGCGGCGGAACGGTTGCGCTGCGAGTACACCAGGTTGATCGGGGCCTCGAAGCCCGGCACCAGACGGTGGTAGGAGTTCACCGTCGGGTTGGTGAAGGCCAGCAGCGACGGGGCGTGCTTGAGGATGCCGCCGATGTAGTAGCGGGCCATGTCCGACAGGCCCGCGTAGCCGGCCTCGTCGTAGAACAGCGGGTCGCCGTTGCTCCACAGCGACTGGTGGACGTGCATGCCCGAGCCGTTGTCACCGAAGATCGGCTTCGGCATGAAGGTCGCGGTCTTGCCGTTGCGCCAGGCCACGTTCTTCACGATGTACTTGAAGAGCTGGAGGTCGTCGGCGGCGGAGAGCAGCGTGTTGAACTTGTAGTTGATCTCGGCCTGGCCGGCGGTGCCCACCTCGTGGTGCTGGCGCTCGACCTTCAGGCCCTGCTTGTCCAGCTCCAGGGAGATCTCGGCGCGCAGGTCGGCGAAGTGGTCGATCGGCGGGACCGGGAAGTAGCCGCCCTTGTAGCGGACCTTGTAGCCACGGTTGTCCTCGGTGGCGCCGGTGTTCCAGGCGCCCGCCTCGGAGTCGATGTGGTAGAAGCTCTCGTTCGCCGTGGTGGCGAAGCGGACGCTGTCGAAGACGTAGAACTCGGCCTCGGGACCGAAGTACGCGGTGTCCGCGATACCGGTCGACGCGAGGTAGGCCTCGGCCTTCTTCGCCACGTTGCGCGGGTCACGGGAGTACTGCTCACCGGTGATCGGGTCGTGGATGAAGAAGTTGATGTTGAGGGTCTTGTCCCGGCGGAAGGGGTCGACGCGGGAGGTCGACAGGTCCGCGCGCAGCGCCATGTCGGACTCGTGGATGGCCTGGAAACCGCGGATCGACGAACCGTCGAACGCGAGCTCCTCGTCCGGATCGAACGCCTCGACGGGCACCGTGAAGTGCTGCATGACGCCCGGCAGGTCGCAGAAACGGACGTCGACGAACTTGACGTCCTCGTCAGCGATGAACTTCTTGGCCTCGTCGGCGTTCTGGAACATCCAGCTCCTCCTACTCCCGACCGTCCCGCCGGGGTGGTAGTTCGTTGTGCGGCCAGTGCGGTGGCACACGCTGACCTCGACCCTAGGGACGCGTGATTTCTCGGGCGTGACCCATTTGTTTCGCACAAGTTAACCGGATCGCGTCCCGCGTACCCCACCTGTCCGGATCGCGAAACGCCCGCAGTACCGTGGACGCGTGGACAACAGGGATGCAATCGGCTCATGGCTCTCGGGTCCCCGCGCGGCCGCGGAGGACGCCGGAGTCGAGTTCGGATACAGGGGTGAGCAGCTCGGCCTGCCGGAGGAGGGGCCGGGGTCGATCGCCCGCCCGGGCCGCCGGTTCGCTGCGCTGGCTGTCGACTGGGGCCTGAGTCTCCTGATCGCATACGGTTTGATCGCGCACAGCTACAACGAGGCGGCTCAGAAGTGGGCGCCCCTCATTTTCTTCGCCCTGATCGTCCTCACAGTCGGCACGATCGGCTTCACTCCCGGTAAGCGCCTGTTCGGCCTGCGCGTGGTCGCCCTGAACACCGGCCGGGTCAACCCGCTACGCGCCCTGCTGCGCACGGTACTGCTGTTCCTCGCGATTCCCGCTCTGATCTGGGATCGCGACGGCCGCGGCCTGCACGACCGCCTGGCAGGCACCGTCGAGATCCTCCTGTAGCCCTTCTACGGCAGAGGGGGGGGGGGGGGGGGGGGGGGGGGGGCCCCCGCCCCCGGGGGCCCGGCTTGGGGGGGCGGGGGCCGCCCCGGGGGGGGGCCGAGCCCCGGGGCACGGCCGCGGCGGCG
>NZ_JBICXT010000024.1:77847-126197 GCF_043200415.1 Streptomyces sp. NPDC048419
TGTTTCAAGAGTTCCTCCCCGAGGGTGGGCTCGGGGGGCACGAGTGCGTCTAGGTGCCGCCCGTCGGCGCGGGCTTGGGGCTGGTGGTCCAGCCGGGGGGGGGGGGGCCCCCCCGCCCCCCCCCGCCCCCCCCCCTCTGCCGTAGAAGGAAATCAGCGGGCCTTGCCGCCGCCCTTGGGCAGCTTCATGCCCTTCGGCATCGGCCCCTTCGGCAGCGGCATGTTGCTCATCAGGTCGCCCATGGCGCGCAGCCGGTCGTTGGTCGCGGTCACCTGCGGGCCGGTGAGCACGCGCGGCAGCTTCAGCATGGTGGTGCGCACCTTCTTCAGCTCCACCTGGCCCTCGCCGCCGCCCACGATGATGTCGTGCACCGGGACGTCCACGACGATGCGGTTCATCTTCTTCTTCTCGGCGGCCAGCAGGCTCTTCACCCGGTTCGGGTTGCCCTCGGCGACCAGGACGATGCCGGCCTTGCCGACGGCCCGGTGCACCACGTCCTGGCTGCGGTTCATGGCGACCGCGGGCGTCGTCGTCCAGCCCCGGCCGATGTTGTCCAGCACCGCGGCGGCCGCGCCCGGCTGGCCCTCCATCTGCCCGAAGGCCGCCCGCTCGGCCCGGCGCCCGAAGATGATCGCCGACGCGAGGAAGGCGAGCAGCAGGCCCAGGATGCCGAGATAGATGGGGTGACCGATCAAGAAACCGATCGCGAGGAAGACACCGAAGGTGACGATGCCGATCGCCGCGAGTACAAGACCGATCTTCTTGTCGACCTTGCGCGTCATCTTGTAGGTCAGAGCGATCTGCTTCAGTCGCCCGGGGTTTGCAGCGTCCGCTGCAGGTTCCTTCCTCGCCATGGCACGAAGTCTACGTGGCCCGGGGAGCGCCGTACGACGGCAGTATCCGCAAGACGGGATTCAGGGGCGGCGAAGGACGCTCTGGTCCAGGACGCGCTGGGTCTCGACGCGGTCCTTGGCGCGGCGGCGGTCCTCCAGGACGGAGGTCCAGGCGTTGCGACGGGCGGTGCGCTGGCCCCCGCTCATCAGCAGCGACTCGACTGCACGCAGTGCAGTGGTGAACGACGGGATTGCGGTGGCGCGAACCGGCGCGGCCTGCATGGTGGAGGTCCCCCCTCGGGTACGGGCTCGGCGTGGGTGTACGTGGCGTGAGTCCAGCGTCACTGATTGGTGTTACCAGGGCGTGACCGACCGGTCAAACGCGAATGAAGCCTTGATGCGCGGCCGCCGAACCCTGACGCGGCCCTGACGTACGCCCTCATCAGGGCGGACGGTCAGGGCCGCGTCAAATCAGTCACTACTCGGCGGTAGCTTCTTGTGCGCGACTTCACACGCTTGCCTCGCGCCGGGGTGGCAAGGCGGGTGACGGTGCGTCAGGACTCAGACGGCCTGCGAGGCGACGTAGCTGCCCCGCTTCTCGATGGCCATCTGGTAGAGGCGGCCCGCGCGGTACGAGGAACGCACCAGCGGTCCGGACATCACGCCGGAGAAGCCGATCTGCTCGGCCTCCTCCTTCAGCTCCACGAACTCGTGCGGCTTGACCCAGCGCTCCACCGGGTGGTGGCGCACCGACGGGCGCAGGTACTGCGTGATGGTGACCAGCTCGCAGCCGGCCTCGTGCAGCTGCCGCAGCGCGTCGCTGACCTCCTCGCGGGTCTCGCCCATGCCGAGGATGAGGTTCGACTTCGTGACCAGGCCGACGTCGCGGGCCTCGGTGATGACCTTCAGCGAGCGGTCGTAGCGGAAGCCGGGGCGGATGCGCTTGAAGATCCGGGGCACCGTCTCGACGTTGTGCGCGAAGACCTCGGGGCGGGATGAGAAGACCTCGGCCAGCTGCTCGGGGACCGCGTTGAAGTCGGGGGCGAGGAGCTCGACCTTGGTGTGACCGCCCTCGCGGCCGGCCGTCTGCGCGTGGATCTGGCGCACGGTCTCGGCGTACAGCCAGGCGCCGCCGTCCTCCAGGTCGTCGCGGGCGACGCCGGTGATGGTGGCGTAGTTCAGGTCCATGGTGACCACGGACTCGCCGACGCGGCGCGGCTCGTCGCGGTCGAGCGCCTCGGGCCTGCCCGTGTCGATCTGGCAGAAGTCGCAGCGCCGGGTGCACTGGTCGCCGCCGATGAGGAAGGTCGCCTCGCGGTCCTCCCAGCACTCGTAGATGTTGGGGCAGCCGGCTTCCTGGCAGACGGTGTGCAGCCCCTCGCTCTTCACGAGGTTCTGCATCTTCGTGTACTCGGGACCCATTTTCGCCCGGGTCTTGATCCACTCGGGCTTGCGCTCGATGGGGGTCTGAGCGTTGCGGACCTCCAGGCGCAGCATCTTGCGTCCGTCGGGTGCGACTGCGGACACGACCGGCTCCCTAGCGATTGATTCTTCGGCGTGCTCAAGGGTACGCCCGTTGATTTGAATGCCCGGCGTGGTGTTCAGGCTGCCGGTGTCTTCTCGATCACCCTCGGCTGAAGGTCCGCGTTCTCCAGTACGTCCGTCAAGTGCCGCTCCACGACCGGCAGCACCTCGGCGATGGTCACGTCCCGGCCGAGCTCGTTCGCCAGCGAGGCCACTCCGGCGTCCCGGATGCCGCACGGGATGATCTTGTCGAACCACTTGTTGTCCGGGTTCACGTTCAGCGCGAAGCCGTGCATGGTCACGCCCTTGGCCACGCGGATGCCGATCGCCGCGATCTTGCGGTCCTCGCGGCGCTGGCCGGCGTTGGAAGGGGCGTACTCGGGGCCGTTCAGGCGCGGGTCGAACTCCTCGTCGGTGAGCCGGGGGTCGAAGTCGAGGGAGAGCCCGCCGAGCGCCGGGCGCTGCTCGACCGGGTCGCCGAGCACCCACACCCCGCTGCGGCCCTCGACGCGCGTGGTCTCCAGGCCGAACTCCGCGCAGGTGCGGATCAGCGCGTCCTCCAGGCGCCGTACATGGGCGACGACGTCCACCGGGCGCGGGAGCTTCTGGATGGGATAGCCCACCAGCTGGCCCGGGCCGTGCCAGGTGATCTTGCCGCCGCGGTCCACGTCGATGACCGGGGTGCCGTCCAGGGGCCGCTCGTTGTCCGCCGTGCGCCGGCCTGCCGTGTAGACCGGCGGGTGCTCCAGGAGCAGCACGGTGTCGGGGATCTCGTCGGTGAAGCGTGCCGCGTGCACCCGGCGTTGCTCGTCCCACGCCACCTGGTACTCGACCGCCTCGGCACCGAATCCCATGCGGACGAACCGCAGCTCACTCACGGCAAGCGCCTCCCTAGAAGGTGGTAAGGCACGAAACGTGCCTACGCCACTGTACGACCGTCGGCTTCGCGTCAGCCCTGCGGGCAATCCTCACACGATCGGATGAACGAGCGTCGAAGTGTGCGATCGGCCGCTCACTCTCCGCTACATTCGCGCCGTTCGCAGAGGTCCATAAGGGCAGCTCACAGGCAATCCGGGCACAACAGGGCCGATGGCGGTCCCAGAAGGCCCGAAAGGCAGGAGACCGCACCGCAGATGACGGAACGACCCGCGCAGCGCACTCCCAACCGCCAGCTCGCCGCGCTCATCGCAGAAGCCGGGTTCTCCAACGCGGGTCTCGCCCGTCGGGTCGACCAGCTCGGTCTCGAACACGGACTTGATCTGCGCTACGACAAGACGTCGGTCACCCGCTGGCTCCGCGGCCAGCAGCCCCGAGGCACCACGCCCGCCCTGATCGCCGAGGTCTTCACCCGGCGCCTCGGTCGCAGACTCACCGCCCAGGACCTCGGGCTCGACGCCTGCGCCCCCGTCTACGCGGGACTGGAGTTCGCCGCCGGCCCCGAGGAGGCCGTCGACATCGTCGGCGGCCTGTGGCGCAAGGACTCCGGCTCGCACGCCGAGCTCCGCAAGATCGCGTTCACCCCGGCGGGGCTGGTGGTGCCCAGCCGCGACTGGCTGATCGGGCGCGCCGACGACCGGGTGGCCCGCGGCGAGCAGCCCTCCCCCCCTCTCGGCTTCGCTCGAGCGGGAGGGACCCCCACCGTCCCCGCCCAGGGCCGCGCGGTGGTGCCCCGCCAGCGCGGCCAGGCCGAACGCGGCCCCGGCCAGAAGGTCACCTCCGGCGACATCGCGGCACTCCGCTCGGTCGGCGAGCTCTTCCGCACCCTGGACAACATGTACGGCGGCGGCCACGCCCGCCAGGCCCTCGTGCGCTACCTGGAGCACGAGTGCGAGCCGATGCTGCGCGGCACCTACGGCGAGCAGACCGGACGCCGGCTGTTCGGCGCCGCCGCCGACCTGACCAGGCTGGCCGGCTGGACCTCGTACGACATCGCGGCGCACGGGCTCGCCCAGCGCTACTTCGTGCAGGCGCTGCGCCTCGCGCAGGCGGCGGGCGACCGGGCGTACGGCTCGTACGTGCTGGTCACCATGAGCCGCCAGGCCGTCTATCTCGGCCACGGCCGGGAGGCGGTGCAGCTCGCGCGGGTCGCCCAGCAGGGCGTCGCGACCAACGCCCCGCCCGTCGTGCAGGCCCTGCTGCACTGCGCCGAGGCGCGCGGGCACGGCGTGCTGGGCGAGGTGCGCAACTGCACCGCCTCGCTCGTGCGGGCCGAGCGGGCGCTGGAAGCGGTCCGGACCGGCGACGAAGTGCCGTTCTGGGCGCGGTTCTTCGACGAGGCGCAGCTCGCGGACGAATTCGGCCACTGCCACCGGGACCTGCAGCAGTTCCGGGCGGCGGCGCAGCACGCGGAGCGGTCTCTGCAGCTGCGCGCGCCGGCGTTCGCCCGGAGCCGGCTCTTCTGCCGCGTCGTCCTCGCCTCCGCGCGGCTCGGGCTCGGTGAGCTCGATCAGGCCTGTGCGCTCGGCGCGGAGGCCGCCGCTGCCGCCGTGGAGATGCGGTCGGTGCGGGCCGTGGAGTATGTGCGGGACTTCGAGCGGCGGCTGGAGCCGTACAAGGACGCGGCGCCCGTGCGCGGCTATCGCGATCGGGTCGCGGCCTTCGGCTGACCGCTCAGGCCGCCTCCTTCACCGCGCTGCGCGGCGGGTCCGCCCGGTGCATGGAGCCCGCCCCCAGGTCCGTGAGGATCGCCGACGCCGCGCGGTGGGCGGAGTGGAGGGCACCCTGGACCGTGCTGGTGTCGCGGTGGTCGCCGCAGACGTAGAGGCCGGCCAGGAGGCGGACCGGGCGGCGCAGGTCGTGGGGCGGGCGCATCGCGGGGACGGCCTCCGGGGTGTGGTGGACGGCGAGGGTCTCCCAGCGCGCGGTCGAGGTGCCGTAGAGGCGTGAGAGATGCATGCGTACGGCGGTGTCGAGTTCCGGCGGGGGCGGGCCGAGGACCGTGGAGGAGATGAGCGTGCGGCCCGCGGGCGCGCGGCTGGGGTCGACCGCGCTCACCACGGACGTGTGCGCGACCGGGCCGCCGCGGTCCGCGTCGAGCAGCAGGGCCGCACCGGTCCGCGGCGGCTCGTCCGTCGTGTGGTGCAGCACCGTCAGCGGGTGGAAGTCCGGTACGCGCAGGCCGGGGAGCAGCTCGGCGGCGGCGCGCGCGTCCGTCGCCAGCAGCACGGCGCGGCAGCGGATCTCGCCGAGCTCGGCGGTGGTCACCGCGCTCGTGGAGACGGAGGTGACGCGGACGCCGGTGTGCACGGTGCCCGGCGGCAGCGCCCGGGCCAGCAGCTCCGGCAGCATCTCCGCACCGCCCTCCGGCAGGCACAGCCGACCGCAGGTGAAGGCGCGCAGCGCGAGGTCGGCGCACCGGCTGGAGGTCGCCAGCTCCGGGTCGCACAACAGGGCGGCGAGCAGCGGGCGCAGGAAGCCTTCGACCGTGCGCGCGGGCAGACCGCGGGCCGCGAGGGCCTGTGCCGCGGGCAGCTCCGGCCGGGACAGCAGCCGCTCGACGGGCGTGGCCGCGAGCCGGGCGAGCGCGGTGCCGAGCCGGGCCTGGTCGACGGCACTGCCGAGCGGGGCACCGGCCCGGGGGGCGCTCATGGCGGGGGCGCTCGCCAGGGCGCGTACCGCGTGGAGTGCGCCCCTTGCGCCCCCCGTGGCCGCCGGAGCGACCGCACGGCAGTGACGTCCGTCGCTGTGCAGGAGCACGCCCGGCGCGAACCGGCGCAGTACCAGCGCGTCGAGCCCGGGTGTCAGGCGTAGTTCCGGATACGCCGTGGACAGCAGCTGCCCGATCCGGTCGAGCCGGAACCCGTCGACCTTCTCCGTCGACATCCGGCCCCCGGCCCAGGGGGCGGCCTCCAGGACCGCCGTCGACACTCCTGCGCTGGTCAGCCGATGTGCCGCCGAGAGTCCGGCGACCCCGGCTCCTACGATCACGACGTCTGCCTGGTACGCGGGCTCAAGCACGTGCCCCTCCTCGAGGTTGCGCGGCCGGTGGAGACGTCATGCCCCCAACAGGCTCCAGGGATACCCGAGTTCGGGTCGAGGTTAGGGCTGTGATCGGTCAAGGGCAGTCGCGCATGGACAGGGCACGGTCGCACAGCGGTCGCATACGGTCGTGAGGGTTCGCCGCGCCGCCGCCGCAGGCGTCGCTACGCCGCCCGCAGCGCCCCCTCGATGTCCGGGAACGCGAACGTGAAGCCGGACTCCAGCAGCCGCTTCGGCAGCACCCGCGCGCTGCCCAGGACATCCCCGGCCAGCTCGCCCAGCGCGGCCCGCAGCACCGGTGCGGGCACCGCGAACAGCGTGGGCCGGTGCAGCACGCGCCCCATGGCCGCGGTGACCTCGCGGTTCGTCAGCGGGTCCGGGGCGGTGAGGTTGAACGGCCCCGACAGCCCGTCGGTGTCGATGAGATGGCGGATCGCGGCGACCTCGTCGTGCAGCGCGATGTACGACCAGTACTGGCGCCCGTCGCCCATGCGTCCCCCGAGCCCCGCCTCGAACAGCGGGAACAGCCTGCCCCAGGCCCCGCCCCCGCGGGCCACCACCAGCCCCGTCCGCGGGAACACGGTCCGTACGCCCGCCTCCCGCGCGGGCGCCGCCGCCGCCTCCCACTCCACGCACAGCTCCGGCAGGAAGCCCTCTCCGGGCGGCGCGCTCTCGTCGACCGCGCGCCCGCCGGTCTCCCCGTAGTAGCCCATCGCGCTGCCGCTCACGAACACCCGCGGCTTCTCCTCCAGCCCGGCGATCGCCTCGGCCAGCGCCGTGGTGCCGAACACCCGGCTGCCGCGGATGCGCGCCTTGTAGGCGTCTGTCCAGCGGTGGTCGCCCACGCCGGCGCCCGCGAGGTTGACCACGGCGTCGCACCCGGCGAGCCCGGCCGCGTCCACACTTCCGCCCTCCGGGTCCCAGCGGACCTCGTCCCGAGCCCGCGGCGGCCGGCGCACCAGCCGCACCACCTCGTGCCCGTCGGCGGTCAGGGACCGCACCAGAGCAGCACCGATGAGACCGGACGCACCTGCCACCGCGATTCGGGAACGTTCCATGGACCCATTCTGCTCGGCGCACCGGCCTCATAAGGTGACTGTCATGCCCGTTCCGTACATACGCCACGCCACCCTCGACGACGAGGAGACGCTGGGCCGCCTCGACCGTGACACCTGGTCCTCGCTGCACTCCGTGCAGCCGCGCCCCCAGCCCCCGTACGAGCCCTTCTACAACGAGCGGTTCGGGCCGCGGGACCATCTGGTCGCGGAGATCGACGGCGAGGTCGTCGGCTACATCCGCCTCGGCTCGCCCACTCCGCTCGTCTGCAACTCCCACGTCCGCCAGATCCAGGGACTGGTCGTCGCCGAGGAGGCCCGGGGCGCCGGCGCCGGGCGGGCGCTGCTGCGGGCGGTGCGCGAGGAGGCCCGCCGCCACGGCGCGCGCCGGCTCACCCTGCGCGTCCTCGGCCACAACACCCCGGCCCGCAAGCTCTACGAGACCGAGGGCTTCGCCGTGGAGGGCGTCCTGCCGGGCGAGTTCCTGCTGGAGGGCGCGTACGTGGACGACGTCCTCATGGGGTGCAGCCTCTGACGCGGGCGGATCGCGCTACGACGTGACCAGGTCGCCCGTGTCCACCGCCGCCGTCGAGGCCGCCGCGCGCCGGGCGTCGGAGGAGACCTCGTCCGCCGTCAGCACGTAGCCCGTCTCGTCGTCGGTGGTCGAGCGGGCGAACACCACGCCGTAGACCCGGCCGCCGGTCGTCAGCAGCGGGCCGCCGGAGTTGCCGGGCCGGACCGTCGAGCGGATCGAGTAGATCTCGCGCGTCACCGTGGCGTCGCTGTAGATGTTCTGGCCGGTCGCCTGCACCCGGCCCGCGACGGTCGCCGCCTGCAGGTTCAGGTCGCCGTCCTGCGGATAGCCGGCCACCACCGCCGTGTCCCCGCGCGCCGCGCCGTGGTCGAAGTGCAGCACGGGGGCGCGCAGCCCGGGCACGTACAGCACCGCCACGTCACGGTCGGGGTCGAAGAGCACCACCCGCGCGTCGTACGACCGCCCGACCCCGCCGATGCGCACGTTCGGGTCGTCGATGCCGGCCACCACGTGCGCGTTGGTCATCACGTGGTCGCGCGCGTACACGAACCCGCTGCCCTCGCGGCCCTGGTCGCCGGAGACGCCCTCGATCTTCACCGTGCTCAGCTTGGCGGCGTTCGTGGCGCTCGCCGTGACGCTGTCGCCGGTGGGCTTGGCGACCCGGGCCGTCGACTCGTTCTCGAAGGGATTGAAGACCTGCGGGAAGCCCGCCTGGGTGAGCGCCGAGGTGGCCCGCGAGAACCAGGCGGGGGTGGTGTCCGGCATCGCGTCCTGGACCGCGCCGAGCACCGCCGAGTCCCGGATCGCGCTCGTGACCAGCGGTGAGGAGGACGCGCCCAGGACGCTCGCGGCGACCCACGCCACGATCAGCACCGCCACCGAGTTGGCCGCGGCGCCGCCGACCCCGTCGGCCACCCGCAGCGGGCCCCGGTCCAGTTCCCGGCGCAGCCGCAGCGCCAGCCGCCCGGCCAGCTCGTGCCCCACCGCGGCCGGGACCAGCACCGTCAGCACCGCGGTCACGGTCGCCCGGGTGGTGCCCGGGGTCACCAGGTCCATCACCCACGGCAGGATCCACACGCCGAGGACCGCACCGCCCACGAACCCGGCGAGCGAGACGCAGCCGGCCACCAGCCCGCGCCGGTAGCCGGACGCCGCGTAGGCCACAACCACCAGCAGCAGCAGGATGTCGAGCAGGTCCACGGAGCCGCCTTCCTCTCAGACCCCTTGTTACGCGTTATTACGGGCGGGACGGGCCCAGTGATCAGTTACGCGCACGCGGAGCCGGGAACCGGCCGCAGGCGTGCGTGCATCGGGAGAAACGCCTCGGACCAGGACGATGGTTCCACCGGGTGGCACAGCACACATCGCGGACGGGGCGGATCGGACCGAAAGTGAAGTCATGCGTGTCCGAAGACCGCGCGGATCAGGGCGGGCGCACACAGCGCATATACCCCGCCCCGCGCTCATGCTGCTCTCCTGGCTGCCCGGACTGGCCGCCGTCCTCGGACTGATCCTGTGCGCCGACGGCGTCGGACACCGGAGCCCGGGTGGCGGCCCGCCCGTCGAGGCACGCGCCCTCACCCGGCACGCCGCGCCCAAGCCGCACATCGTGCCCCGGTCGGCCTGGCTGGACCCGCTCTCCCGGCACGCCCAACCGCCCCCGCGCTACGACGACGAGGTCGTCGCGGTCTTCGTCCACCACACCGACTCGCCCAACGGCTACGACTGCGCCGACGTGCCCCGCATCATCCGCTACCTCTACGCCGGCCAGACCGGCGCCCGGAACTGGGACGACATCGGCTACAACTTCCTCGTCGACCGCTGCGGCACCATCTACGAGGGCCGTGCGGGCGGCGTCGACCGCGCCGTCACCGGCGCCCACACGCAGGGCTTCAACCACCGCACGGCCGGCATCGCCGCGATCGGCACCTTCACGGCGGGCGTCCCGGTGCCGAAGGCCATGACGAACGCGATCGCCGCCCTGGCCGCCTGGAAGCTGGGGCTCGCCGACGTCGACCCGCGCAGCGAGGCGCACCTGGTCTCCAGCAACAGCCTCAGCCGCTACCCCTCGGGCACCGCCGCCACCCTCCCGGCGCTCGCCGGCCACAAGGACGCCTACATGACGTCCTGCCCGGGCGAGGCGCTGAGCTCCCGCCTCCCGGGGATCAGACGGCAGGCGGCGCGGCTGCAGGGGCGGACCTCCTAGGGGGTGTCTGACAATTCCCGTCGTCCGCCCGGAGGGCGGGAATTGTCAGACACCCCCTGGGCTGTCGCGCAAGTCCCGGCTCACAGGCTTCTCGTAGCCGCCTCACCGAACGCGCCGAGACTGCCTCCCTATGGTCATGCACACGCACTGACCGGAGGTGGGGAAGACATGAACAGCAGTCGCAACGGCAGTACGGCCCGGGCCGCCCGCGGCCCCTGGGCGGCGCTCTGCGCGGCCGTGGCCGTCGTGCTCGGCCCGGCGGCCGTCACCGCGTCCGCGCTCGACCAGGCCAACGCGGCCCCGATGCACCACGCGGTGAAGGCGGACCGGACGCAGGCCTACATCCCCTCGGACTCCGTCCGCAGGCGGACAGCCGGGGCCTGACGCTCAGCCGGGCCGCCGCCGACCAGTCCCAGGAACTGCTCGCCCGACGGATCGACGTCCACAGCCAGCCCGTTCATGAGGCCCGCCAGCATGACGTAGTAGCCGGTCGTCGTCACGATCTCGATCACCTGCCGGTCACAGACCCGGGCACGCAGAGCCGCCAGCGTGCCCTCGGACAGGGTGTGCCGGGACACCTGCTCGAACGCCGCGGTCACCGCCGCCGACTCGGTGGCGTCCAACTCCCGCCCGTCGGTGCGCTGTTCGGCGATCGCCGCCAACTGCTGAGGCGTGGCACCCGCGTTGAGCGCGATCGGGCTGTGCT
The DNA here is from genome assembly GCF_043200415.1 of Streptomyces sp. NPDC048419. Lineage (NCBI taxonomy): Bacteria > Bacillati > Actinomycetota > Actinomycetes > Kitasatosporales > Streptomycetaceae > Streptomyces > Streptomyces sp. NPDC048419. The sequence continues at coordinate 88,685 of NZ_JBICXT010000024.1, forward strand.
GGACGGACAGATACGTGCACTGCGTGCCGGACGCGACCGCCAGCACGACCAGTTCGCGCAGCCGGACCGGCAGCGTGGACTCGAGCAGCACGGCCAGGCCCAGGTCGATCGCCGGGCCCGTCATCGGCGGGGCGTGCGAGAGCATACGGAAGGCGTTGAGCTGCACGGGCAGCTTGCTGACGGCGTCGGCGACACGTTCCGGGTACGGAATGCGGGCCACTGATCCCCCTGACGTCGAAATGGCGGTCGTCAAGCCCTGAACCGGTCCCAGAGCTTGGGATAGCGCTGTTCCAGCACCCGCTCGTTCTCGAAGTCGAGGGGCGTGCCCTGAGGCTCGGAGGCCGCGGGCGGGATGCCTAGGTCGGGCGCGACGGTCCCGGTGAGCTGCTCGTAGGCCTCGTCCGCCGCGTAGCCCAGCTCCTCGCCGTCGCCGTCGATCTCCTCGTCGAAGTCGCCGAGGAGTTCGGCCAGTGTGTCGGGCTGGTGCACGGCGCCCTCGTACACCTCGCGTCCCTGGCCGATCAGCCAGCACCGGAAGAAGTCGAACGCGTCGTCGCTCGCGCCGTCGAGCAGGACCCATGCCGCGCCCCACAGGTCCCAGGTGTACGCGCGGTTGTAGCGGGCCTCGAAGTGACGGGCGAAGTCCAGGACCATGTCCGGGTCCAGCTGGAGCAGCCGGTCCACGAGCAGGTCGGCCTGCTCCTCGGGGTCGCCCTCGGCGCCCGCGCGGGTGGCGTCCACCAGCTCCCAGAACTCCGTCTCGTCCATCACGGGTCCAGCATCGGCCCTGGGCGGGTGGGGCGCACGTGGAGTGCAACGGATTGTTATGTCCCGTACAGGCGGGCCAGCCGTGCCGTGTCGTCGGCGAAACGCGTCCGCAGGCTCTCGGGGGCCAGCACCTCCACCTCGGGGCCGAGCCCGGCGAGCTGGCCGTGGGCGACCTGTTCGGACTCCACGGGGAGCGTCAGCGTCAGCCACCCGTCCTCGTCCGGAGCGCCCGCGACCGCGAGGGCGTCCCGGGCGGAGGCCGGATCGACGGCGTACGGCAGTCTTCGCGCCCCGGCCGGCGACAGACGTACGACGACTTCGGCGTGCAGGATCGACCGTGCGAACTGCTCGGCCCGCTCCTCCCAGAAGGCGGGCAGGTCGAACCCCTCGTCCCGCGCGAACCGTTCCCCGGCCGCCTCCACGGCCGTGAACCGGTCGATGCGGTACACCCGGTGCGACTCCCGCTCCGGCACCCGCGCGCACAGGTACCAGACCCCGGCCTTGAGCACGAGCCCGTACGGCTCCAGCTCGCGCTCCACCTCCGCCTCCCGGCTGCGGTAGCGCGCGGTGATCCGGCGGTCGTCCCACACCGCGTCCGCGACGGCGGGCAGCAGGCCGGGCGCCTTCGGCTCGGTGAACCAGTTCGGGGCGTCCAGGTGGAAGCGCTGCGCGGCGCTGCGGGAGGCGTCCCGCAGCGACGGGAGCAGCGCCGCCGACACCTTCAGCCGGGCCGCCGAGGCCGCGTCCTCCAGGCCCATCTCGCGCAGCGCCCCCGGCACCCCGCTCAAGAACAGCGCCTCCGCCTCGCTCCGCGCGAGCCCCGTCAGCCGCGTGCGGTACCCGCCGACCAGCCGGTACCCGCCGGCCCGCCCCCGGTCCGCGTACACCGGCACCCCCGCCTCGGACAGCGCCTGCGCGTCCCGCGTCACGGTCCGCTCGGACACCTCCAGCTCCCGCGCGAGTTCGGCGGCGGTCATGGAATGCCGTGCCTGCAGGAGCAGGACCATCTTGATGAGGCGGGCAGCGCGCATACGGTCATGATGCAACGAGGCCCCCGCCGCGGCGGGGGCCTCGTCACTCGGGTCCGTGCAGGCTCCGCCTGTTACAGCCCGTACTTCTCGCGCGCTTCCTTCACCGCCGTCGCCTTGACCTCGCCGCGCCGCGCCAGCTGGGCGAGCGCCGCGACGACGATCGACGGGGCGTCGACGCCGAAGTGGCGGCGGGCCGCGTCACGGGTGTCCGAGAGGCCGAACCCGTCGGCGCCGAGGGAGGAGTAGTCCTGCTCGACCCACTGGGCGATCTGGTCCGGGACCTGGCGCATGTAGTCGGAGACCGCGAGCACCGGGCCCTCGGCGCCGTTCAGCGCCTGGCGGACGAAGGGGACACGCTCCTCGCCGCGCAGGAGGGCCTCGTCGGCCTCCATCGCGTCGCGGCGCAGCTCGGTCCAGCTGGTCGCCGACCAGACGTCCGCGGCCACGCCCCACTCCTCGGCGAGCAGCCTCTGCGCCTCGAGGGTCCAGTGGATCGCCGTACCGGAGCCGAGCAGCTGGATGCGCGGGGCGTTGGCCGCCGGCGCGAGCCCCGCCTCCTCGGCCGTGTTGAAGCGGTACAGGCCCTTGACGATGCCCTGGTCGATACCCGCCGCGGACGGCTTCGCCGGCTGCGGCATCGGCTCGTTGTAGACGGTGAGGTAGTAGAAGACGTTCGGGTCCTCGCCCGGTGCCGCCTCGCCGTACATACGGCGCAGACCGTCCTTGACGATCGTCGCGATCTCGTACGCGAACGCCGGGTCGTACGTCAGCGCCGCCGGGTTGGTCGCGGCGATGACCGGCGAGTGACCGTCGGCGTGCTGCAGACCCTCACCGGTCAGCGTCGTCCGGCCGGCGGTGGCGCCCACCAGGAAGCCGCGGCCGAGCTGGTCGCCGAGCTGCCACATCTGGTCGGCCGTGCGCTGCCAGCCGAACATCGAGTAGAAGATGTAGAACGGGATCATCGCCTCGCCGTGCGTCGCGTACGCGCTGGACGCGGCGATGAAGTCGGCCATCGAACCGGCCTCGGTGATCCCCTCGTTGAGGATCTGGCCGTTCTTGGCCTCCTTGTAGTACATCAGCTGGTCGCGGTCGACCGGCTCGTACGTCTGGCCCTTGGGGGAGTAGATCCCGAGCGAGGGGAACAGCGACTCCATGCCGAAGGTGCGCGCCTCGTCCGGGACGATCGGCACCCAGCGCTTGCCCGTCTCCTTGTCGCGGACCAGGTCCTTGACCAGGCGGACGAAGGCCATCGTGGTCGCCACGTTCTGCGAGCCGGAGCCCTTGTCGAAGGCGGCGAAGGCCTTGTCCGCGGGGGCGGGCAGCGGGGCGAGCGCGTGCGAGCGGCGGGCCGGGGCCGGGCCGCCGAGGGCCGCGCGGCGCTCCTGGAGGTAGCGGACCTCGGGGGAGTCGGCGCCGGGGTGGCCGTAGGGAACCTGGCCGTCGGTGAACTGCGCGTCCGAGATGGGGAGTTCGAGCAGGTCGCGCATCGTCTTGAACTCGTCCACCGTCAGCTTCTTCATCTGGTGGTTGGCGTTCTTCGACGCGAAGCCCTCGCCGAGGGTGTGGCCCTTGACCGTCTGGGCCAGGATCACGGTCGGCGCGCCCTTGAACTCGACGGCGGCCTTGTAGGCGGCGTAGACCTTGCGCGCCTCGTGGCCACCGCGGGAGAGGTGGAAGCACTCGAGGATCTTGTCGTCGCTCAGCAGCTTCGCCATCTCGGCGAGCGCCGGGTCCTTGCCGAAGAAGTCCTCGCGGATGTAGGCGGCGTCGCGCGTCTGGTACGTCTGCACCTGGGCGTCGGGTACCTCGCGCAGGCGGCGTACGAGCGCGCCCGTGGTGTCCAGCTGGAACAGCTCGTCCCAGGCGGAGCCCCACAGGGACTTGACCACGTTCCAGCCGGCGCCGCGGAACTGGGCCTCCAGCTCCTGCACGATCTTGAAGTTGGCGCGCACCGGGCCGTCGAGGCGCTGCAGGTTGCAGTTGATGACGAAGGTCAGGTTGTCCAGGCCCTCGCGGGAGGCGAGTGCGAGGGCGGCCGTGGACTCCGGCTCGTCCATCTCGCCGTCACCGAGGAACGCCCAGACGTGGGACGAGGAGACGTCCTTGATGCCGCGCGCGGTCAGATAGCGGTTGAAGCGCGCCTGGTAGATCGCCGACAGCGGGCCGAGGCCCATCGACACCGTCGGGAACTCCCACAGCCAGGGCAGGCGCCGCGGGTGCGGGTACGACGGGAGGCCGCCGCCGCCCGCCTCCTGGCGGAACCTGTCGAGATGCGCCTCGGTGAGGCGGCCGTCGAGGAAGGCGCGGGCGTAGATACCGGGGGAGGCGTGGCCCTGGATGTACAGCTGGTCGCCGGAGCCGTCCCCCTCCTTGCCCTTGAAGAAGTGGTTGAAGCCCGTCTCGTAGAGCCAGGCCGCGGAGGCGAAGGTGGCGATGTGGCCGCCGACGCCGAGTTTGCTGCTCCGGGTCACCATCGCGGCCGCGTTCCAGCGGTTCCACGCGGTGATACGGCGCTCCATCTCCTCGTCACCGGGCACGCTCGGCTCGGTGGCGGTCGGGATGGTGTTGACGTAGTCGGTCTCCAGGAGCTTGGGCAGCGCGATGCCGTTGCCCTCCGCGCGCTCCAGCGTGCGGCGCATCAGGTATGCGGCACGGTGCGGGCCCGCCGCCTTGGCGACCGCGTCCAGCGAGGCCTGCCATTCGGCGGTCTCCTCGGGGTCCCGGTCGGGGAGCTGGTCGAGCTCGCTCGGCTGGATGGCGTTGGGGTCGGTCATGTCGCCGCCTTCCTCAGTCGAAGGGGGTTCCCTCATCGGTAAGGGTTCGGGGGTGCCCTTTGTCTTTGGCAGGACAGGGCGCTGGGCCTCGGTTCAGGCCCGAGGGCGACAATAACTCCCTGATCGATGATCGATCAAAGGGTTCCAGGGCAAAATCTCTTGATTACGAGAAAGTCGGCATGCGGTGCCTTGGTCGGTGGCACCGGGTGCCGCGTGTTGGAAGGGTTTCCGCAGGTGAGCGAGGGGATGCTCGGCTGTGTCAAGCCCGCGGCGCGCAGCCCAGCACGTGGGACTTCACCAGCTCGGCGATCCTCGGGTCCCTCCTGCGGAACGCCTGCACCAGCTCCTCGTGCTCCTCCGCGTACGACTGCTGAACGGTTCCCAGCCAGCGGATGGACAGTGCCGTGAAGACTTCGATGCCCAGGCCCTCCCAGGTGTGCAGCAGCACGGAGTTCCCGGCGGCGCGCACCAGTTCGCGGTGGAAGCCGACCGTGTGCCGCACCTGGCCGGTGCCGTCGGCGGCGCGGTCGGCCTGGTAGAGGGCGGCGACGTGCGGCTCCAGGGCCGAGCAGTCCTCGGCCAGGCGGTCCGCCGCCAGCTCCGCCGCGATCGCCTCCAGGCCGGCCCGGACCGGGTAGCTCTCCTCCAGGTCGGCGGCCGTCAGATTGCGCACCCGCACGCCCTTGTTGGGCGCCGACTCGATCAGCCGCAGCGACTCCAGCTCGCGCAGCGCCTCCCGCACCGGCGTCTGGCTGACCTCCAGCTCGGTGGCGATGCGCCGCTCCACGATCCGCTCGCCCGGCTGCCAGCGCCCGCTGACGATCCCTTCCACGATGTGCTCGCGGATCTGTTCGCGCAGCGAGTGGATGACGGGCGCGGTCATGAGGGCTCCTTAGGGAGGGGCCGCCCATCGGCCCCGCGGGCGTTTGACGTTTAGACAATAAGGCCGCGAGGCCTCTCGGGAGGGGCGCACGGGGGCGCTTTCGTGCAGGTGAGACGAGACTTACACGCCGAACAGAGCGTTGTCGCGTGTAAAGACCCGTACCGGACCCGACCCGGAGCCGTCACCGCCGTGTCACGGCGAGAACCCCCGGGCGCCCCGTGCCGTCGCGGTCGGCAAGGGTGTCCGGACGGGGCGCCCCCGCACCATCTGGGGGACGGCATGAACATCGGGGAACGGCGCAGCAGGCTCGGCTGGACGGTCGCGGTGGCCCTCGCGGGCACCGTCATCGGCGTCACGGGGTGCCGGCCGACCCCCACCGCGGCGTCCGGCGGAGGCACCCGTCCGGCGGCCACCGCCGCGGCGGCGAACGGCGAGCACGTCCAGGGCATGGCCGGCTCGGCCGTGGCCCCCGGACGGCCCGCCGGGCCCGGCGGGGCCTGCGTCTTCGTCAAGCCGGACGGGGCGCAGAAGTTCGGCCACGTCGGCTGGGGCTTCCGGGTCACGGGCACGGACCGATGGGTCTACGGCGCCGTCGAGAACCCCACGAACGAGCTCTACACCCCGCCCGGCGGCTACATCGGCGCCTGGCACGCGCAGGGCTCGTACGCCCGCATGCTCGGTGAGATGTCCCGGGACGCGCACTACCCGGGGAAGTCCACGCACCCGTACAGCCGCTACCGCTGCGTCTCGTCCCCGGCCGGTGACGTGGACGCCGCCCGGAAGATGATCCGCACCGTGGAGAGCCGCGGCTTCCTCGTCGGCCCCGACCGGACGACCGGCGACCTGACCTCGCGGGACTGCCTCGACGCCACCTACGACGTACTGCACGCCTACCGGGCGCGGCACCTCACCTACGCGCCGCACCTGGACATCCCGAACGTGTGGGTGGAGACACTGTGGGACTGGAGCGACCACTCCCTGGCACCGCACTAGGACGGCGCCCCCGTCCGGAGTTCCGGACGGGGGCGCGTCTGCAGGACCTGCTGGAAGCCTTACAGGCCGAGCTCGACCTCGAACTCGCCCGCCTCCAGGATCGCCTTGACCGAGGTCAGGTAACGGGCCGCGTCGGCGCCGTCCACCAGACGGTGGTCGTAGGAGAGGGTCAGGTAGGTCATGTCGCGGACGCCGATGACCGTGCCCTCCTCGGTCTCGATGACCGCCGGGCGCTTGACCGTGGCACCGATGCCGAGGATCGCGACCTGGCCCGGCGGCACGATGATCGTGTCGAAGAGCGCGCCGCGCGAACCCGTGTTGGAGATGGTGAAGGTCGCGCCGGACAGCTCGTCGGGCGTGATCTTGTTGGCGCGGACCTTGCCGGCCAGCTCCGCCGTGGCCTTCGCGATGCCGGCGATGTTGAGGTCGCCCGCGTGCTTGATGACCGGGGTCATCAGGCCCTTCTCGGAGTCCACCGCGATACCGATGCTCTCGGTGTCGAAGTAGGTGATCGTGCCTTCGCCCTCGTTGATCCTGGCGTTGATGGGCGCGTGCGCCTTCAGCGCCTGGGCCGCGGCCCTGACGAAGAACGGCATCGGGGAGAGCTTGACGCCCTCACGAGCCGCGAACGCGTCCTTGGCGCGGGCGCGCAGCTTCATCAGACGCGTGACGTCGACCTCGACGACCGAGGACAGCTGCGCCTGCTCGTGCAGCGCCTTGACCATGTTGTCGCCGATGACCTTGCGGATGCGCGGCATCTTGACGGTCTGGCCGCGGAGGGGAGAGGCCTCCAGGGCCGGCGCCCTCTTGGCGGCCGGAGCGGCGGCGGCCGGAGCCGGGGCGGCAGCGGCGGCCTTCGCGGCCTCGGCGGCGGCGATGACGTCCTGCTTGCGGATACGGCCGCCGACGCCGGTGCCCTTGACGCCGGCCAGGTCGACGCCGTTCTCGGCGGCGAGCTTGCGCACCAGCGGGGTGACGTAGGCGCCCTCGTCCGTGGCACCCGCGGCGGGCGCGGGAGCGGCCGGGGCGACCGGAGCCGGAGCGGCCGGCGCGGGCGCCGGGGCGGCCGGAGCCGGAGCAGCGGCGGCCGGGGCGGGCGCGGGAGCCGGAGCGGCGGGCGCCGGCGGGGCCGCGGGGGCGGCCGGGGCCGGGGCCTCGGCGGCGGGTGCGGGCGCCGGGGCGGCGGGCGCCGGAGCGGCCGCGGGAGCGGCACCGGCGGCGCCGATGACGGCGAGCTTGGCGCCGACCTCGGCGGTCTCGTCCTCGCCGACCACGATCTCCAGCAGCGTGCCGGAGGCGGGCGCCGGGATCTCGGTGTCGACCTTGTCCGTGGAGACCTCGAGCAGCGGCTCGTCGGCCTCGACGGAGTCGCCGACCGACTTCAGCCAGCGGGTGACGGTGCCCTCGGTGACGGACTCGCCGAGCGCGGGCAGGACCACATCCGTGCCGGACGCGCCACCCACCGGAGCGGCCGGAGCGGCGGCGGCAGGCTCGGGGGCAGGGGCGGCCGGGGCCTCGGCGGCGGGCGCCGGGGCGGGCTCGGCGGCGGGGGCCGGAGCCTCCGCAGCGGCCGGGGCGGGCGCGGCAGCCGGCGCGCCGGTGCCGTCGTCGATGACGGCGAGCTCGGCGCCGACCTCGACGGTCTCGTCCTCGGCGACCTTGATGCTGGCGAGGACACCGGCGGCGGGCGAGGGGATCTCGGTGTCGACCTTGTCGGTCGACACCTCGAGCAGCGGCTCGTCGGCCTCGACTCGCTCGCCCTCGGCCTTCAGCCAGCGGGTGACAGTGCCCTCGGTGACGCTCTCGCCGAGCGCCGGAAGGGTTACGGAAACCGCCATGGTTTCGGTTGCTCCTTACGAATTGCGGAAGTCTGAGTCGTCGCTTGTTCGACCGAGGGGTCAGTCGTGCGAGTGCAGGGGCTTGCCGGCCAGGGCCAAGTGCGCCTCGCCCATCGCCTCGTTCTGCGTCGGGTGGGCGTGGATGAGCTGCGCGACCTCGGCGGGCAGCGCCTCCCAGTTGTAGATCAGCTGGGCTTCGCCGACCTGCTCGCCCATGCGGTCGCCGACCATGTGGACGCCGACCACGGCACCGTCCTTGACCTGGACGAGCTTGATCTCGCCCGCGGTGTTGAGGATCTTGCTCTTGCCGTTGCCCGCGAGGTTGTACTTCAGAGCGACGACCTTGTCCGCACCGTAGATCTCCTTGGCCTTGGCCTCGGTGATGCCCACGGAGGCGACCTCCGGGTGGCAGTAGGTCACCCGCGGCACGCCGTCGTAGTCGATCGGGACGGTCTTCAGGCCGGCCAGACGCTCCGCCACCAGGATGCCCTCGGCGAAGCCGACGTGCGCGAGCTGGAGCGTGGGCACAAGGTCACCGACGGCGGAGACGGTGGGCACGTTGGTGCGCATGTACTCGTCGACCAGGACGTAGCCGCGGTCCATGGCCACGCCCTGCTCCTCGTAGCCCAGGCCCTGCGAGACCGGGCCGCGGCCGACCGCGACGAGCAGGTACTCGGCCTCGAACTCCTTGCCGTCGGCGAGGGTGACCTTGACACCGTTCTGGGTGTACTCGGCCTTGGAGAAGAACGTGCCCAGGTTGAACTTGATGCCGCGCTTGCGGAACGCGCGCTCAAGAAGCTTGGAGGAGTTCTCGTCCTCGACCGGGACGAGGTGCTTGAGTCCCTCGATGACGGTGACGTCCGCACCGAAGGACTTCCACGCGGAGGCGAACTCGACGCCGATGACGCCGCCGCCCAGGATGATCGCGGACTGCGGCACGCGGTCCAGGACCAGCGCGTGGTCCGAGGAGATGATGCGGTTGCCGTCGATCTCCAGACCCGGCAGCGACTTCGGCACGGAGCCGGTCGCCAGCAGGACGTGCCGGCCCTCGACGCGCCGGCCGTTCACGTCGACCGAGGTGGGCGAGGACAGCCGGCCCTCACCCTCGATGTATGTCACCTTGCGGGAGGCGATGAGTCCCTGCAGGCCCTTGTAGAGCCCGGAGATGACGCCGTCCTTGTACTTGTGGACGGCGGGGACGTCGATGCCCTCGAAGGTGGCCTTCACGCCGAACTGCTCGCTCTCGCGGGCCTGGTCGGCGATCTCGCCCGCGTGCAGCAGGGCCTTGGTGGGGATGCACCCCTTGTGCAGGCAGGTACCGCCGACCTTGTCCTTCTCGATCAGGGCGACGTCCAGGCCCAGCTGCGCCCCGCGCAGGGCCGCGGCGTAACCACCGCTACCACCGCCGAGGATCACTAGGTCGAAAACGGTGCTGGCGTCGTTCGCCACGTCACGTCCTCCATGCTGTGCGCCGTACGCCGGTCAGCAGTGACCGGGCGGCGGCTGGTGTCCGGCCGCTCTTTCTTCGGCCCTGTGGTGGGGGCCCTGTCCTGCCGTGGCCCATCTTCGCACTTGTCGGAGGTGAACGAGACGCCGGGCCGGTGTGTGAGACGTCCCACGTTCACTTGAGCACCCGACGGAAAAAGGGGGGCTCCGCCCTACCCGCGCGCGGAGCCCCCTCACTCATTTCTGCATCAGCCCAGGTCGCCCGAGGCGGTCAGCTCCGCAAGGCGGACCAGGGTGCGCACCGCCGTACCCGTGCCGCCCTTCGGGGTGTAGCCGAACGAGCCGCCCTCGTTGAAGGCCGGGCCCGCGATGTCCAGGTGCGCCCAGGTGATGCCCTCGCCGACGAACTCGCGCAGGAAGAGACCCGCGACGAGACCGCCGCCCATCCGCTCGCCCATGTTGGCGATGTCGGCGGTGGGGGAGTCCATGCCCTTACGCAGGTGCTCCGGCAGCGGCATCGGCCAGGCCGGCTCGCCGACCTCCTCGGCCGCCTCGTGCACCGCGGAGCGGAACGCGTCGTCGTTCGCCATGATCCCGAAGGTCCGGCTGCCCAGCGCCAGCATCATCGCGCCGGTGAGGGTCGCGACGTCCACGATGGCGTCCGGCTTCTCCTGGGAGGCCGCCCAGAGCGCGTCCGCCAGCACCAGCCGGCCCTCGGCGTCGGTGTTGAGGACCTCGACCGTCTTGCCGCTGTACATGCGCAGCACGTCACCCGGCCGGGTCGCGGAACCCGAGGGCATGTTCTCGGCGAGCGCCAGCCAGCCGGTGACGTTCACGTCCAGGCCCAGGCGCGCTGCGGCGACCACGGCGGCGAAGACGGCCGCCGCGCCGCTCATGTCGCACTTCATCGTCTCGTTGTGGCCCGCCGGCTTCAGCGAGATGCCGCCCGAGTCGTAGGTGATGCCCTTGCCGACGAACGCGAGGTGCTTCTTCGCCTTGGAGGGGGTGTACGACAGCTTGACCAGCCGCGGCCCCGACGCCGAACCGGCGCCCACGCCGAGGATGCCGCCGTAGCCGCCCTTCTCCAGGGCCTTGACGTCGAGCACCTGCACCTTGATGCCGTGCTCCTTGGCCGCGGCCAGCGCCACGGCGGCGAACGCCTCGGGGTTGAGGTCGTTCGGCGGGGTGTTGATCAGGTCGCGGGCGCGGTTGAGCTCCTCGGCGACGGCGACGGCGCGCTGGACGGCCGCCTTGTGCTCCTTGTCGCGGGGCTTGGCGCCGAGCAGCGCGGCCTCGGCGAGCGGGGCCTTGCCGTTCCTGGCGTCCTTGCCGTTCTCCTTGTAGGCGTCGAACGAGTACGCGCCGAGCAGCACGCCCTCGCCGATCGCGCACACGTCGGCGGCGTCGCCGACGGGCAGGGCGAAGGCGGCCTTCTTGGCGCCGGTGAGGGCACGGGCGGCGGAGCCCGCGGCCTTGCGCAAAGCCTCGGAGTCGAATGCTGCCTGCGCGTCCTTGTCGGGCTCCTGGCCGAGGCCCACCGCCACCACGAGCGGGGCCTTGAAGCCGGAGGGCGCGGGCAGCTTCGTCACCTCGCCCTCGGCGCCGGACGCGCCGAGGGTTTCCAGGACGCCGGCGAGCCCGCCGTCGTAGGCCTTGGCCACGGCCTCGGCGCCCGGCGCCACGACCGGGCCCTTCGCGCCCTTGGCCACACCGATCACGATCGCGTCGGCCCGAAGACCGGGCGCCGCGGCGGTGCTGAGAGTGAGAGCAGTCACGGTGGTGAAATCTCGCTTCCGATGTGAAGTTCCTGTGGTCGATCTGTGTGGGTCGACCGGGCCCGACAGCCGACCCTAGATCCGACGTCAGGGTGCGGTCTCAGCGGGGCCTTCCCCGGTACGGCGAACACTCGGGTCGAGACTACGCGCGTGCGCGCTCGGGCTCATTCCCCGCGCCGTCCTCGCATCGGCCGCGCGTCGCTCAGAAGGTACGAACCGGGGGCGCGGCGGCGCCGGTTCGGATGCCGAGGCCGGTGACGGCGGTACCGGCCAGGCGGTCGGCGAGGGAGCGGCGGGTGGGCGAGAAGACCGGGAGCGCGTTGAGGAAGAACACGGCGACGGCCAGCGCCCACACGGCGACCGACAGCAGGAACTCGCCCTCGATGAGCAGCACGCAGGCGACGGCGTAGACGGCGATGTCGGCGGCGGTGGTGACGGCGGCGCGCACCGCGGCACGGCGCGGGAGGCTCGGGGTGACCTTCAGGCCGAGGAGCCCCTTGCCGATGGTGCGCCCGGCGAAGGAGAGACAGGCCCACTGGTAGAGGAAGGTGACGACGATCAGCAGACCGAACGCCTCCTCCACGTAGAGCACGGCCTTGTCCCACAGCGACACCCCGAAGCCCTCGGAGGCGCCGATCACGTCGCCGCGCGAGGTCAGCAGGTCCAGACCGCCGCGGGTGGCGAGTTCGGGCACGTCGGCGACGAGCGCGGAGATGCGGTGGAAGGTGAGCACGGCCAGTGCGGCGGCCAGCGCCAGCACCAGTGCGAAGTCGATGAACCAGGCCGTGGCACGGCGAAGCTTCGGCACGAACGTCCCCCGATCAAATCCCTGTGTCCGTACGGCCGATGAGACTACTGCCCCAGTGACAGCACCAGGAGGCAAACGGTCGCCGCCGTCTCGGCCAGCCCGCCGAACACGTCGCCGGTCACTCCTCCGAAGCGGCGCGTGCAGTGCCGCAGGAGCAGTTCGGCGACGAGCAGCGCGGCGACGACCGCGACCGCCGTGCGGACGATGTCGTACGTCCCGAGGAGCGCGCCCGCGGCGGCGGCCGCGCCGGTGACGAGGACCGCGGTGAGCGCCGCCGCCCGTACCGGCACCACGCCCGCGACCGCCGCGCCGAGGCCCTCGGGGCGGGCGGCCGGCACCCCGGAGCGGGCGGCCAGGGTGAGCGCGAGACGGGCGGCGGTCGCCGAGACGACGGCGGCGAGCGCGCCGCGGGCCCATGAGCCGCCGTAGGCCTGGGCCAGGGCGGCCACCTGGGCGAGCAGGACGAGGACGAGCGTGATCACGCCGAAGGGGCCGATGTCCGACTGCTTCATGATGCGCAGCGCGTCCTCGGCGGGCTTGCCGCTGCCCAGGCCGTCGGCGGTGTCCGCGAGCCCGTCCAGGTGCAGGCCGCGGGTGAGGGCTGCGGGGACGGCGGCCGAGGCGACGGCGGCGACGAGGGCGCTCGCGCCCAGTGCCAGCAGGGCCACGCCGATCAGGGCCGCGCAGCCGCCCACGACCACTCCGGCGAGCGGGGCGCAGAGCATGCCGGCGCGGGCCGCGGACCGGTCCCAGCGGGTGACCGGGACGGGCAGCACGGTGAGCGTGCCGAAGGCGAAACGCAGTCCGTCGGGCCAGGGCGTCTTGGAGGGTTCGGGCACCGGCGCAGGTTACCGGGCAGTCGGCGAGAGGGCTGCGACGGGCCTGGATACAGTGCACATATGGGACATTGGCTCCAGCGGAACATCATCGAGCCGGGCAAGCTGCCTCTGTTGCTCGCGCTCACCGCGTTCGTGCTGACGTTCCTGGTCACCCGGGTCGTCACGCGCCTCATCCGGGCGGGCAAGGGGCCCTTCGGCAACGTCAACGCGGGCGGCGTGCACATCCACCACGTGGTGCCCGGCGTCGTCCTGACCATTCTCGGCGGTTTCGGCGCGGTGACCAGCAGCCGGTACGGGTTCGGCGCCGCCGTCTTCGCGGTCGTCTTCGGCGTCGGCGCGGGACTGGTCCTCGACGAGTTCGCGCTGATCCTGCACCTCGACGACGTCTACTGGAGCGAGGAGGGCCGCAAGAGCGTGGAGGTGGTCGTCCTCACGGCCGCCCTGGTGGGCCTGGGCCTCGTGGGCTTCTCACCGTTCGGCGTCAACGACATGACCCAGCAGGAACTCCAGGACCGCGGCAGCGTGATCTCGACCGTGGTCATCAACTTCCTGTTCTCCCTGGCCGTGCTCAGCAAGGGCAAGGCGCGGATGGCGATCTTCAGTGTGATCGTCCCGTTCATCGGCCTGATCGGCGTCATCCGCCTGGCCCGCCCCACCTCACCCTGGGCCAGGCGCTTCTACCGCCGCCGCCCCCGCGCCCGCGCCAGGTCCCTCCTGCGCGCCTACCACCACGACCGCCGCTGGCTGGGCCCTCGCCGCAGGTTCCAGGATTTCCTGGGCGGAAAACCCGACCCGGCACCGGGACGCGTGCTGAGCCGGTGACGGTGCGCGTAGCCCCGCGGGTCCAGGCGCCGGCACCGGGTCCTCCGGCGGACGTGATCGATCTCGCCGAGGGCTCCTCGGCGGGAGAGCCAGGCCCGCCGCAAGCCGCAGAATCCGCTCCGCAGCGACCCCGCCCCCAGCCCACCCCGCGCCGGCCTGCGGCGACGGTGCCGCAGCGCCGGTACCGCGCAGAGCAGGATCACCACCGCGATCGCCGCCAGATGCTCCTTGCCGGCCAGGTTGCCCTTCAGCATGACCTCGATCGCCATCGCGGCCGTCACGGCGCCGGCCGTGGTGTAGGCGCCGTAGCGCCAGCCGAGGAAGACGGCCAGGCCCACCACCGCCGCCGAGGGGCCCGTGTCGACCACGGCGGCGTCCGAGTGCGGGAGGCCGAGGGGGTTGTCGAAGCCGAGCCGGATGCCGGCCCGGGCGTAGAGCGTGCCGGCGAGGGTGGCGGCGTAGGCGATGACGAGGGTGCGCCGGCGGCCCAGGCAGAGTTCCGCGATGCCGAAGACGAACAGGACCTGGACGAGCGCGCCCCAGACGGGCAGGTCCAGGGCCGGGACGAACAGCGAGAGGGGTGTGCGCAGAAGGGCCAGCCACAGGGGGTCCTCGGCGCGCACCGCACCGGCGTTCTGCACGAGCCGGTAGCCCCAGGACTGGTTCTGCGCCAGCTGCACGAGAGCCGTCAGCCCCACCGCCCCGAGCGTTGCCGGGACCGCCCGCCAGCGCCGCTTCAGCAGCGGCTCGCGCGCCGTGACGTACAGGAGACCCCATTCGCCACGGGCCCAGCGGGCGAGTGCCCTCACGCGGTGGTCCTCATCTGTGCGTCTCCAGATGCTTGCGGTGCAGCCACTTCGGCAGTCCCGGCGCCTCCAGGAACCCCTCCGCCCGGGCCGACGCGATGCCGATGCGCGGCAGGTCCGCGCTCTTCTCGAAGAGCAGGAACCGCGGCTCCCAGATGGGCCGGTACTTGGCGTTGGCGCGGTACAGCGACTCGATCTGCCACCAGCGCGAGAAGAAGCTGAGCAGCGAGCGCCACAGCCGCAGCACCGGCCCGGCACCGAGCCGCGCCCCCCGTTCGAAGACCGAGCGGAACATGGCGAAGTTGAGGGAGACCTGGGTGATTCCGATGTCCCGGGCGCGGCGCAGCAGTTCGAGCACCATGAACTCCATCAGCCCGTTCTCGGAGTCCCGGTCGCGCCGCATGAGGTCGAGGGAGAGGCCGTGCGGGCCCCACGGCACGAAGGACAGCACCGCCCGCAACTCGCCCTTTCCGTCGGTGCATTCGAGCATGACGCACCGTCCGTCCTCGGGGTCCCCGAGCCGCCCCAGCGCCATGCTGAACCCGCGCTCGGTGGCCCCGTCGCGCCAGTCGTCCGCCCGCTGGAGCAGATACGCCATCTCGTCGGCCGGAATGTCCTCGTGCCGCCGGATCCGCACGCCGTACCCGGCCCGCTTGACCCGGTTGTAGGCCTGCCGCACGGTGCGCATGGCCCGGCCCTCCAGCGTGAACTCGGCGACCTCCACGATCGCCTCGTCGCCCAGCTCCAGGGCGTTGAGACCGTGGCGTGTGTACACGGTCCCGGCCTCCTCGCTCGCCCCCATCACGGCCGGGATCCACCCGTGCGCCCGCGCCTCGGCGAGCCACGGCTCGATGGCGCCGGGCCAGGCC
Organism: Streptomyces sp. NPDC048419; assembly: GCF_043200415.1. Taxonomy (NCBI): domain Bacteria; kingdom Bacillati; phylum Actinomycetota; class Actinomycetes; order Kitasatosporales; family Streptomycetaceae; genus Streptomyces; species Streptomyces sp. NPDC048419. The sequence goes on from NZ_JBICXT010000024.1 coordinate 104,337, forward strand.
TCGGGGTCGCCGATGGGATCACCGGAGGCCAGCGAGACGCCCCCGACGACCCGGTACGCCACCGCGGCCTTGCCCGTCGGCGACCACACCACGCTCTTCTCCCGGCGCAGCGCGAAGTACCCGAGCGAGTCCCGTTCCCCCTGCCGCTCCAGCAGCTCCCGCAGCCGCTTCTCGTCGTCCTCGGTGAGCGGGTCGACGGCGCGCCGGGAGCGGAAGGCGGCGTAGAAGACGGCGAGGACGAGGACCGTGCTGAGGACGTTGATGGCGACGTTGGCCCAGTTCGGCGCGTCCACGCCGGGGAAGCGGGACTCGTCGACGGCGATGGAGACCAGCCGGAAGGTGCCGTAGCGCCAGCGCTCCAGGAACGTCGAACTCGCCGCGTCCGGCGCCTGGTTGGTGAGCGTCACCAGCAGGCCGGCGAACAGCGAGGCGGCCAGCGTGCCGCCCACCGCGACCGCGGCGGCGAGCTTCGGATTAGAGCGGTCGCCCTTGGCGTAGAACTCCCGCCGCCCGACCAGCAGGGCGACGACGAAGGCGGCGGTGAGGCCGAGCGAGACCCAGTTCTGGGCGTACTGCCGGATCTCCGGGAACACCATGGCGAAGCCGAACAGCCCGAGGAAGGGGCCCGCAAGCGCCAGGTTGAGGATCCACGCGGCGCGCTTGCGGCGCCGCATGGTGACGGCGAGGAAGGCCGTGAACACCCCGGAGGCGAAGCCCGCGGTCAGGAGGTACGGCGTGAAGAAGTTCTCCTGGTTGTGCCGTCGCACGTCCTGTCCCAGCGACACCCACACGGCACTGAGAAAGTTGACGAACGCGACGGCCCGCAAATACCAGACGGCGAATGCGGCGGACCGCCGCGAGGCAATTCGGGCATCTCCCATGGATAAGGATCATATGGGCGATGCCCTGATGAACCCCTCCATCTTTGGTCGCCGGTCGGTCGACTTTCGGCTCTGGCGCGCCGCCTAGCCGATCTCTTCCGCCTCGGTCTCCTCGTCCTTCTTCTCGCTCACGGTGTCTTTGTCGCCGTCACCCTCGCGCGAGGGCTCCGGCTTCTCCGGCAACTCCGCGGCGAGCGCCGCCGAGGCCTGCACGAGCGGCAGCGCGAGCAGGGCGCCCGCGCCCTCGCCCACGGTCACCCCGTGCGACAGCAGCGGCTCCAGCGCCATCCGGTCCAGGGCCTTGGCCTGTCCCGGCTCCCCGCTGTCGTGCGCGGCCAGCCACCAGTCCGGCGCCCGGAACGCGACCCGCTGCGCCACCAGCGCACAGGCGGCCGCCACGACCCCGTCCAGGATCACCGGCGTCTTGCGCACCGCGCTCTGCAGCAGGAAACCCGTCATCGCGGCGAGATCGGCGCCGCCCACCGCCGTGAGCAACTGCAACTGGTCGCCCAGCACGGGCCGCGCCCGCCGCAGCGCGTCCCGGATCGCCGCGCACTTGCGCATCCACACCAGGTCGTCGATGGCGAGCCCGCCCCGCCCGGTGACGACCGAGGCGTCGGTCCCGCACAGGGCGGCGATCAGCACGCCGGCCACCGTCGTCCCGCCCACGCTCACATCGCCGAGCGCCACCAGGTCCGTGCCGGAGTCGGCCTCCTCGTCGGCCACCGCGATCCCGGCGCGGAACGCCGCCTCGGCCTCCTCGGCCGTCAGCGCGTCCTCGATGTCGATACGCCCGCTGCCGCGCCGCACCCGGTGCCGCACGACCTCGTCGGGCAGCGTCTCGGGGTCGCAGTCCAGCGCCATGTCGACGACGCGCACCGGCACGCCGAGCCGGCGCGCGAGCACCGAGACCGGACGGCCGCCCTCCAGGACCTCCCGCACCAACTCGCCGGCGCTGCCCGCGGGCCGTGCCGAGACGCCCAGTTCGGCGACTCCGTGGTCACCGGCGAAGAGCACCACCCGCGGCCGTTCGATCGGCCGCACCGGCACGGCGGCCTGCGCGGCGGCCAGCCACTCACCCAGGTCGTCGAGCCGGCCCAGCGATCCGGGCGGCACGATCTGGCGCTCCCTGCGCGCCTCGGCGTCGCGCCGCACCCCGCCGTCCGGGCGCTCGATCAGATCGGTGAAGTCGTCGAGATTAAGCGAGCTCATTCGCCGAACAGTACCGGCACCGGTCGAACAGGACAGCGCCACAGGGGCACCACGCGCACACGACGTCGTTGCCCCCAGGTTCTTGATCCCTTACGTTCCGTTTTGCAGCGGATTGTCGTACGCCTCCGGGAGCCGCCATGAACAGCCTGCGCAGACGCGTCAGCGCCGTCGACCGGCACAGACGCCACCGTTCGACGGCCCGCGCGATCCAGCGGCTGCTGCCCGAGCCGGAGAGCTGGCTGGACGTCGGCACGGGCGAGGCCCACTTCCCCGAGACGGCGCGGGAACTCTTCCCGTACACCTCCATCGACGGCCTCGACCCGGGCCCGCGCGTGGCCTACGCCCGCCATCTGGAGCGCATCGAGGAGGCGTACGCGGGCCATGTGACGGACCGGCACATCACGGCGATCCTGCGGGGCCGCTACGACGTCGTCACCCTCCTCGACCGCCGCTCACCCGTCCCGGACCCCCGCACCGAACTCCACGCCGCCCTCACGCTCCTGCGCCCCGGCGGCCTCCTCCTGGTGGAGGCGGCCCCGCAGGATTCGTACGAACTGCGCCGCCGACTCGAGGCCCAGGACTGCGTGATCGTGGCCGCGAGCCGGCACGTCCTGGACCGGCTCCCGTACACGTACCGGATCATCGCGCGCCGGCCCCGGTCAGCCGCGTAGCACCAGCGCCTGGCCCGCCACCACCAGCAGCACGTGCTCGCACTCACCGGCGAACGCCGCGTTCAGGCGGCCGAGTTCGTCCCGGTAGCGCCGCCCGGACGCCGTGGCCGGCACGATGCCCGAGCCCACCTCGTTCGACACGGCGACCAGGGTCCGCCGGGTGGCACGCACCGCCTCCGTCAGCTCCCGCACCCGCTCACGCAGCGCGCGCTCCCCGCTGTCCGCCCACTCCGCGTCGTCCCATGCCCCGACGGAGTCCATCGCGTCCGTCAGCCACAGGGACAGACAGTCGATCAGCAGCGGCGGCCCGTCCGCCTTCAGCAGCGGCACCAGGTCGCAGGTCTCCTCCGTCCGCCAGGACCCCGGACGCCGCTCCCGGTGGGTGGCGACCCGTGAGGCCCACTCCGTGTCGTCGCCCCGGGAGCCGCCCGTCGCCACGTACAGCACTCCGGGGAAGGCTTCCAGGCGCCGCTCGGCCTCCACGGACTTCCCGGACCGGGCCCCGCCCAGCACCAGTGTCCGCCGCGGTACGTCGGGCACGTCCTCGTACACCCCCACCGTCAGCGTCGTCCCGTCCGGCACGGCCCGTGCCCCCGCGGCGGCGAGCCGCCGCTCCAACTCGCGTCCCGGCGGCACGTCGTGGTCCAGGTGGACGGCGACGACGTCCGTGGTCGGGCCGAGCGCCCCCACCGCCCGCAGCTTCGCCAGCGCGTCGGGGCGCCCCACGGCGTCGACGAGCACCATGTCGTACGACTCGGCCGACCCGTTCTCCAGGCCGGCGGGTGCGCCGCCGGGCGGCAGATACAGCAGCCGCTGCCCGTTCGGCCCGGTCACCGCGTACCCGGTGCCCGGCGCGTCCATCGCCACCGCCCGCACCCGATGCCCCGTCAGGAGCGCCAACTCCCGCCCGTCCGGTACCCGTCCGGGGTGGGGCAGCCCCGCGGGCACCTCGACCGGCGGTCCGTCGTGCGGGTGCGAGAGCAGCACCTGCCGTACGCCGCCCAGCGAATGACCGGACCGCGCGGCCGCGAACGCGGCGCCCGGCGTCAGGTCGAGCAGCAGCGTCCCGTCCACGAGCACGGCAGTCGCCGCCCGCGCGTCACCGCCGAGCGCGGTCGCGCAGGCGGCGCAGGGACAGTCGGGGCGGGGCAGGCCCGCGGGGGCACCGGTGCCGAGCAGAGTCACTTCCACGACAGTGATTTTCGCGTGTCTGCGCAGGTGCTGCCCGTCCGACTAGTCTTCTGGGCAGGAGCCGGACCAAGATCCGGCTTCTGCTCTGCAGGTGCCCCAGACACGGGAGGCGTACATGGCGGCATGGACGTGGCGTTTCGAGAAGGCGGACGGGGCTGAGGTCCAGCCCGCGGTGCAGCCCGAGGAGTTCACCACGCAGGGAGACGCCGAGTCCTGGATCGGGGAGCACTGGAAGGCCCTTCAGGAAGGCGGCGCCGACCAGGTGCGGCTGTTCGAGGATTCCGCGCAGATCTACGGACCGATGAGCCTGCACGCCGAGGAGGCATAGGCGGTACGGGGGATTCGGAGAGGGGGGGGGGGGGGGGGGGCGCCCCCCCCCCCCCCCCCCCCCCCACCCCCACCCCCCCGCGGGGGGGGGGGGGCGGGGGGGGGGCCCCCCCCCCCCCCCCCCCCCCTCTCCACTGCCCGCCGAGCTCTCCACTGCCCGCCGAGCTCTCACTGCCCGCCGAGCTCTCACTGCTCGCCCAGCGTCACGTCCGCCTTCTTCTCCTGCCCATTGCGGGTGTACGTCACCGACGTCTTGTCACCCGGCTTCTCCGCGGCCAGCGCCTCGGTCAGCGACGTGATCGTGGTGACGTCCGTGTGGCCCAGCCGGGTGATCACGTCCCCGGCCCGCAGACCGGCCTTGTCGGCCGCCCCGCCGCTCTTCACCTCGACCACCGCGACCCCGGCGGGCTGAAGCTGGTCGTCGACGACCGTACGGCCCGTGATGCCCAGCGCGGCCCGGCCCGAGTCGGTGACCTTGCCGCTCTTGATGATCTGGTCGGCGACCGTCTTCACCATCGACGACGGGATCGCGAACCCGATGCCGGGCGCCGCGCTGTTGCCGAGGTTCGGGTCGGTGGCGGCGAGCGTCGGAATGCCGATGACCTGCCCGTCGAGATTGACCAGGGCGCCGCCGCTGTTGCCCGGGTTGATGGCCGCCGACGTCTGGATCATGTTCCCGATCGTCGCGCCCGTACCGCCGCCCGAACTGTTCTCGGTGACGGTCCGTCCGGTCGCCGACACGATCCCCTGCGTCACGCTGGACGACAGCCCGAGCGGCGAGCCCATCGCCAGCACGATCTGCCCGACCTGGACCTTCGAGGAGTCCGCGAAGGCGGCGGGCTTCAGCCCCTTCGGCATCGTGTCCAGCTTGATGACGGCGAGGTCCTGCGCCGGGTAGGAGTAGACGCTCCTGGCGGTGAGCGTGTCCTCGCTGTTGGCGGTCGTCACCTGGAACGTCTTCTGGTCCCCGACGACGTGCGCGTTGGTGACGACGTGCCCCTGGTCGTCGTAGACGATCCCCGAGCCCAGGTCGTTGCCCGCCTGGATCTGCACCACCGACGGCAGTACGTCCTTGATCACCTTCTGGTAGTCGCTCTGCAGGTCTTCGCCCGACATGGGTACGGCCGCCTGCGCGGCCCGGGTGGTCGACTTCTCCTTCCCGCCCTGGGGCGCGGAGCCGGAGCAGCCCGAGACGAGCGCGAGGGAACAGCACAGCGCGGCCGCCGAGACGAGCAGCCGGAAGGCGGGGGTACGGGAAACGTCCATGCCCCGAGTCTCACGGCGGGCCGGATGCCCGGCTCGTGGTGCACGCCCGAATGGGGCTCAGCCGCGCACCCCGCACAGGTGCAGCAGCGCCGCCACCCCGCGGTAGGGATCCGTCCGCCCGGCCCGCTCCTCGGCCGCGAGCAGGGTCTCCACGTCGGCCGGGAGCTGCGCCCCGTCCGCCGCGGTGTCCGTGAACACCCGCACCCCGTACCAGGCGTGCAGGGGCGCGGCGATCCCGGTGAGCGTGGCCGTCAGCGTCTTCAGCCGGTCGGCGCGCACGTCGAGCCCCAGCCGGTTGGTGTACGACACGGTGTCGAAGGCGCCGAGCGCGGCCGGCCAGTCCCCGGACAGCCCCGGCCGCATCGCCAGCGCGTCGGCGTTGCGCACGAGCAGCGACAGCAGCCCGCCGTGGGCGAGCATCCGGGCCAGCCCGGCCAGCAGCGGGTCCGGCTCCTCGACGTACATCAGCACGCCGTGGCACAGGACCACGTCGAAGCTGCCCGGCAGGAAGTGCACGCCGGTGTCCCGGCCGTCGCCCTCGATGATCCGCATCCGTTCCCGGATGCCCTCCGGCTCACCGGCGAGCGCCTCGCGCGCGACCGCGACCATCGTGGCGTCCTGCTCGAGGCCGGTCACCTGATGCCCGGCCCGCGCCAGGCGCAGCGCCTGCGTGCCCTGGCCCATGCCCACGTCGAGCACCCGCAGCCGCTGCCCCACCGGGAACCGCGCCGCCATCTGCTCGTCGAGCTGCCGGGCCACCAGCTCCTGGCGTACGACATCCCGCAGCCCGCCCAGCCTGCTCAGCCAGGCATCCGCCGCGCCCCCGGAGAAAGATGTCGTGCTCAGGGCCGCTCTCCGCGCTTGACCTGCGGTTTCGGCAGCCGGAGGCGACGCATCTGCAGGGAGCGCATCAGGGCGTAGCGGGTGGCGCCCTTCGTGTTCTGGTCGGGGAAGCGCGCGGCGAGCGCCTTGCGCAGCCGTACGGCACTGACGACCGCGTCCAGCACGATCAGCACGATCACGATGAGCCACAGCAGCAGCGCGATGTTCTGCAGCGCGGGCACCCGGACGATGCTCAGCACGAGGATGACCACGGCCATGGGCAGGAAGAACTCCGCCACGTTGAACCGGGAGTCGATCCAGTCGCGGGCGAACTTGCGGACCGGGCCCTTGTCGCGGGCCGGCAGGTACCGCTCGTCACCGCCCGCCAGCGCCTGACGCTGTCGCTCCAGCGCGGCTCGGCGATCCGAGCGCTGGCGCTTGGAGGCGTCCTTGCGCGTCATCGAAGTGTTGGCGACGCTGCGGCGCTGGGACTGGGCCTCATTGCGCTTGGGCGTGGGCCGACCCTTCGGGGCCTGCGGGTCTCTGGGCTGCTTGGAGTCGGTCACGGACACCTTGGAGGTGCTGACCTTCTCTTCCTTGGCACGGCTACGGAACACAAAACCCAAGGGTACGGGGTGGCCGGGGTTGGACCACAGCCCCGCGGGGAACGATCCGGCAACACCAGTCGTCATGTAAGGGACAGAGGGGACGTTGCGCACGTTGCGGTTCCCTGGGGGGCCACCTACTCCCTACGCCGGATCGGGATCGGCAGCAGTCGTCCTTGCGGATGAGCGCATCCGTCCCCGAACAGTGCGTCAATGGATGCAGGGCCCGTACTGTGGGTTCTGTCGCAGAGCTGGAGCCGGAGTCGGTCAGAAGGGGGCGCGCGAAGCCCATGAGCGGTGTCATGAAGCGTATGGGGATGATCTTCCGCGCGAAGGCGAACAAGGCCCTTGACCGGGCCGAGGACCCGCGCGAGACCCTCGATTACTCGTACCAGAAGCAGCTGGAGCTGCTCCAGAAGGTGCGCCGAGGCGTGGCGGACGTGGCCACGTCCCGCAAGCGGCTGGAACTCCAGCTGAACCAGCTGCAGTCGCAGTCGTCCAAGCTGGAGGACCAGGGCCGCAAGGCGCTGGCGCTGGGCCGTGAGGACCTGGCCCGCGAGGCGCTGTCGCGCCGTGCCGCCCTCCAGCAGCAGGTCACCGACCTGGAGACGCAGCACGCGACGCTGCAGGGCGAGGAGGAGAAGCTCACCCTGGCGGCCCAGCGGCTGCAGGCCAAGGTCGACGCCTTCCGTACCAAGAAGGAGACCATCAAGGCCACGTACACGGCGGCCCAGGCCCAGACCCGGATCGGCGAGGCCTTCTCCGGCATCTCCGAGGAGATGGGCGATGTCGGCCTGGCGATCCAGCGCGCCGAGGACAAGACGGCGCAGCTCCAGGCCCGCGCCGGCGCCATCGACGAACTGCTCGCCTCCGGCGCCCTGGACGACCAGTCCGGCATGCACAAGGACGAGATCCAGGCCGAGCTGGACCGGATCTCCGGTGGTACGGATGTAGAGCTGGAACTGCAGCGCATGAAGGCGGAGCTGGCCGGAGGGTCGAGCTCGCAGCAGGCCATCGAGGGCGGCACCGGTCAGGGTCAGTCCCAGCAGCAGCCGACGGACACCCCGCGCTTCGACAAGCAGTAGGGGCCACGCCTAGGAGGCCGACATGGGCGACATGATCGTACGGATCATGGGGGAGGGGCAGGTGAGGCTGGCGGAGAGCCACCTCACCGAACTCAACAAGCTGGACGACGAACTCCTGAGGGAGATGGAGAACGGCGACGGTCCCGGCTTCCGCCGCACCCTGGAGGCCCTCCTCGGCAAGGTCCGCGAACTCGGCACCCCCGTCCCCGACGACTCCCTGGAACCGTCGGATTTGATCCTGCCGTCCCCGGACGCCACCTTGGAGGAGGTCCGGGAACTGCTCAGCGACGACGGCCTGATCCCGGGCTGACACCGGGGTCCGGGCGCGCAGCCCCCGACGGCCGTCGCAAGGCACCGGCACCACCCGTTCCGGCCCGGCGTACACCCCCGTACTGTCAGAGCGTGAGCACACTAGACCGCACCAGATGCCAGCTCAAGGCCCATCCGCTGGCACTGGACGCGGCCCTCGCGGCCGGCGTGCTCGCCTGCATGGTGGCCGGCTCCTTCGTGGACCCGAACGGCAGGAACGGCGTGGAGTGGGGCATCCGCACCCCCGACCCGCTCGCCCTGGTCCTCATGACCCTCGGCGCCCTCGCCCTGGTCTTCCGCCGCCGCGTCCCGCGGACGGTCCTCGCCCTCACCGGCACCCTCTCGGTGATCGAGAGCGTCGTCGACGACCCCAGGGCACCGGTCGCGATGTCCGCGGTCGTCGCCCTGTTCACCGTCGCCGCCACCACCGACCGCCCCACCACCTGGCGTCTCGGCCTGCTGACGATGACCGTGCTCACCGGCGCCGCCATGCTCGCCGGGCCCCTTCCCTGGTACGCCCAGGAGAACCTCGCCACCTTCGCCTGGACCGGCATCGGCGCCACCGCGGGCGACGCCGTCCGCAGCCGCCGAGCCGTGGTGCAGGCCATACGGGAGCGCGCCGAGCGCGCGGAACGCACCCGTGAGGAGGAGGCCCGGCGCCGCGTCGCCGAGGAACGCCTGCGCATCGCCCGCGACCTGCACGACGTGGTCGCCCACCACATCGCCCTGGTCAACGTGCAGGCCGGCGTCGCCGCGCACGTCATGGACAAGCGGCCCGACCAGGCCAAGGAGGCCCTCGCCCACGTCCGTGAGGCCAGCCGCTCCGCGCTCAACGAACTCCGCGCCACCGTCGGCCTGCTGCGCCAGTCCGGCGACCCCGAGGCCCCGACCGAACCGGCTCCCGGCCTGGACCGCCTCGACGAACTCGTCGGCACCTTCCGCAGCGCGGGCCTGCACGTCGACGTCGCCCGCGCCGACCAGGGCACCAACCTGCCCGCCGCCGTCGGCCTGGCCGCCTACCGCGTCATCCAGGAAGCCCTCACCAACGTCCAGAAGCACGCCGGTACGGAGGCCAAGGCCGAGGTCAGCGTGGTGCGCGTCGGCCCGAACGTGGAGATCACCGTCCTCGACAACGGCGCCGCCGAGGACGACGAGCCGGTGAGCGGCGGCGGACACGGCCTGCTCGGCATGCGCGAGCGCGTCACCGCCCTGCGCGGCACCCTCACCACCGGCCCCCGCTACGGCGGCGGCTTCCGCGTCCATGCCATCCTTCCGGTCAAGACCCGCTCCCGCGCCGCGGAAGAAGCCGTATGACCCGCCGCCGCACGCCCCTCCGCCGGACGGCACACCGGACACCCACCACCCCGCCCCCTGCGAAGGACCCTGCATGACGACCATCCGCGTCCTGCTCGCCGACGACCAGGCCCTGCTCCGCAGCGCGTTCCGTGTGCTCGTCGACTCCGAGCCCGACATGGAGGTCGTCGGCGAGGCGTCCGACGGCGCGGAGGCAGTGCGCCTGGCCAAGGAGCAGCGGGCCGACGTCGTCCTGATGGACATCCGGATGCCCGGCACGGACGGCCTCGCCGCCACCCGCATGATCAGCGCCGACCCCTCCCTCGCCCAGGTCCGCGTGGTGATCCTGACGACCTTCGAGGTCGACGACTACGTGGTCCAGTCGCTGCGCGCCGGCGCCTCCGGCTTCCTCGGCAAGGGCAGCGAACCGGACGAGCTGCTGAGCGCCATCCGCGTCGCGGCCGGCGGCGAGGCGCTGCTCTCCCCGGCCGCCACCAAGGGCCTGATCGCCCGCTTCCTCGCGCAGGGCGACTCCGCCGACGACGGCCGCGACCCCGCCCGCTCCGAACGGCTCGGCACGCTCACCGTCCGTGAGCGCGAGGTCCTGGTCCAGGTCGCCGGCGGCCACTCCAACGACGAGATCGCCGAACGCCTCGAGGTCAGCCCGCTCACCGTGAAGACGCATGTGAACCGGGCCATGTCCAAGCTGGGGGCGCGCGACCGGGCCCAGCTGGTGGTGATCGCGTACGAGTCCGGACTGGTACGTCCGAGGGTGGAGTGAACTCAACCCTCCGTACTGCGCCCGGAGTATGCGCCGGATAAGGAAAGTGGACCTGGGGCCTACGGATCACCTCTCAGTGATGGCTCAGGGTGTAGGGGCGGGCGCTCACATGTGCGCCGCACCTGCCTTCTGCCGCTCACCGAAGAGAGACCCTCACCCATGTCCTGGCTGTCCAGGTTCAGCCTCGCGCAACGGGCCCTGATCGGGCTGATGTCCATCATCGCGCTCGCCTTCGGGGCGATAGCGATACCCCAGCTCAAGCAGCAGCTGCTGCCCTCCATCGAACTGCCCATGGTCTCCGTCCTCGTGCCGTACCAGGGCGCCTCCCCGGACGTGGTCGAGAAGCAGGTCGTGGAGCCCATCGAGGACAACCTCGAGGCCGTCGACGACATTTCGGGCGTCACCTCCAAGGCCAGTGAGGGCAACGCCGTGATCATGGCGTCCTTCGACTACGGCAGCGACACCAAGCAGCTCGTCGCCGACGTGCAGCAGGCGGTCAACCGGGCCCGTGTCCAGCTCCCGGACGACGTCGACCCGCAGGTCGTCGCCGGCTCGACCGACGACATGCCGACCGTCGTCCTCGCCGTCACCTCCGGCAAGGACCAGCAGGCCCTCGCCGACCAGCTGGACAAGACCGTCGTACCGGATCTGAAGGACGTCGACGGCGTCGGCCAGGTCACCGTCGACGGCGTACGAGACCTCCAGGTCTCCGTCACGCCGGACGGCAAGAAGCTGGCGGCGGCCGGCCTCACCGCGCAGGCGCTGTCGCAGTCCCTGCAGGCGGGCGGCGCGACCGTCCCCGCGGGCTCCTTCGACGAGGGCGGCCACAACCGCACCGTCCAGGTCGGCGGCGGCTTCACCTCGCTGCAGCAGATCAAGGACCTGATGGTCACGGGCGAGGGCGCCCAGGCCCAAAAGCCCGTACGCCTCGGCGACATCGCCACGGTCGAGCAGGAGCAGGCCGCGGCCGACTCCATCACCCGCACCGACGGCAAGCCGTCCCTCGCCGTGATGGTCACCATGGACCACGACGGCAGCGCGGTGGCCATCTCGGACGCGGTCAAGGACAAGCTCCCCGCCCTGCGCAAGGACCTGGGCTCCGAGACGAAGATCACGGTCGTCAGCGACCAGGGCCCTGCGGTCTCCAAGGCCATCAGCGGCCTCACCACCGAGGGCGGCCTCGGCCTGCTCTTCGCCGTCCTCGTCATCCTGGTCTTCCTCGCGTCGGTCCGCTCGACGCTCGTCACCGCGGTGAGCATCCCGCTCTCGGTCGTCCTGGCCCTGATCGTGCTGTGGACGCGGGACCTCTCGCTCAACATGCTGACGCTGGGCGCCCTGACCATCGCCATCGGCCGGGTCGTCGACGACTCGATCGTGGTCCTGGAGAACATCAAGCGGCACCTCGGCTACGGCGAGGAGCGCCAGGAGGCCATCCTCAAGGCGGTCCGCGAGGTCGCCGGCGCGGTCACCTCCTCCACCCTCACCACGGTCGCCGTGTTCCTCCCGATCGGCCTGGTCGGCGGCATGGTGGGCGAGCTGTTCGGCTCGTTCAGCATCACGGTGACGGCGGCCCTGCTGGCGTCGCTGCTGGTCTCGCTGACGGTCGTGCCGGTGCTGTCGTTCTGGTTCCTGCGCGCCCCGAAGGGCACGCCCGAGGACGCCGACGAGGCCCGCCGCACGGCCGAGGAGAAGGAGGCCAGGAGCAGACTCCAGCGCCTCTACGTCCCCGTCCTGCGCTTCGCCACCCGTCGCCGCCTGACCAGCGTGCTGCTCGCGGCGGTGATCCTGGTCGGCACGTTCGGCATGGCGCCGCTGCTGAAGACCAACTTCTTCGACCAGGGTGACCAGGAAGTCCTCACCGTCAAGCAGGAGTTGAGGCCCGGCACCAGCCTGGCGGCCACCGACGCCTCCGCGCAGCAGGTCGAGAAGCTGCTCGCCGGCGTCAAGGGCGTCAAGGACTACCAGGTCACGGTCGGCTCGTCCGGTTTCATGGCGGCCTTCGGCGGCGGCACGGGCACCAACCAGGCGTCGTACCAGGTGATGCTGGACGACAAGGCGTCGTCCGACGACGTGCAGAACGACATCGAGTCGGGTCTGAAGAAGCTCTCCGGCATCGGCACGACCACCGTCTCGGCCGGTGACGGCTTCGGCAACCAGGACCTGAGCGTCGTCGTGAAGGCGGCCGACGGGGCGGTGCTGAGCAAGGCGTCGGAGCAGGTGCGCTCCGCCGTGGCGGGCCTCGCCCATGTCACCGACGTCAGCAGCGACCTCTCGCAGAGCGTGCCGCGGATCTCGGTCAAGGCCACCTCCAAGGCGGCCGCGGCCGGCTTCAGCGACCAGACCCTGGGCGCGGCCGTCGCCGAGACGGTCAAGGGCACCACCGCCGCCAAGGCGGTCCTGGACGACACCGAGCGCGACGTCGTCATCAGGTCGGCGAAGCCGGCAACGACCCTGGACCAGCTGAAGAACCTCCGGCTCGGCCCGGTGAAGCTCGGCGACATCGCCACGGTGAAGCTGGTCGACGGCCCGGTGTCGATGACCCGCATCGACGGTCAGCGGGCCGCCACCATCACCGCGAAGCCGACCGGTGACAACACCGGGGCGGTCAGCACCAAGCTCCAGGCCAGGATCAAGGCGCTGAAGCTCCCCGCGGGCGCCACGGCCGAGATCGGCGGTGTCACCTCCGACCAGGACGACGCGTTCAAGAACCTGGGCCTGGCGATGCTGGCGGCGATCGCGATCGTCTTCATGCTGCTGGTCGCGACCTTCCGCTCGCTGGCCCAGCCGCTGATCCTGCTGGTCTCCATCCCGTTCGCGGCGACGGGCGCGATCGGCCTGCTGATCGCCACCGGCACCCCCATGGGTGTCCCCGCGATGATCGGCATGCTGATGCTGATCGGCATCGTGGTGACCAATGCGATCGTGCTGATCGACCTGATCAACCAGTACCGCAAGCAGGGTCACGGCGTCGTCGAGGCCGTCATCGAGGGCGGCCGTCACCGGCTGCGCCCGATCCTCATGACGGCCCTGGCAACGATCTTCGCCCTGCTCCCGATGGCCCTCGGCGTCACCGGCGAGGGCGGCTTCATCGCCCAGCCCCTCGCCGTGGTCGTCATCGGCGGCCTGATCACGTCGACCCTGCTGACCCTGCTCCTCGTCCCGACGCTCTACGCGATGCTCGAGCTCCGCAAGGAGCGGCGCGCGAAGAAGCGTGCGGCGAAGAGGCAGGCGAAGGCGGAGAAGCCGGAGAAGGCGGACAGGGCGCCGGAGCCGGCCGGCGTCTGACGGAACGCGAAAGGGCCGGGTCTCGCACGAGACCCGGCCCTTTCGTACGTCCTACGGCAGCGCCAGCATGCGCTCCAGCGCCAGCTTCGCGAACGCCTCCGTCTCCTTGTCGACCTCGATCCGGTTGACCGGGTTGCCCTCGGCCAGGGACTCCAGGGCCCAGACCAGATGGGGGAGGTCGATGCGGTTCATCGTCGAGCAGAAGCAGACCGTCTTGTCGAGGAAGACGATCTCCTTGCCCTCGGAGGCGAAACGGTTGGCGAGCCGGCGTACGAGATTGAGCTCGGTGCCGATGGCCCACTTGGAACCGGCCGGGGCCGCCTCCAGGGCCTTGATGATGTACTCCGTCGAGCCGACGTAGTCGGCGGCCGCGACGACCTCGTGCCGGCACTCGGGGTGGACCAGGACGTTCACGCCCGGGATGCGCTCGCGGACGTCGTTCACCGAGTCCAGCGAGAAGCGGCCGTGCACCGAGCAGTGGCCGCGCCACAGGATCATCTTCGCGTCGCGCAGCTGCTCGGCCGTCAGCCCGCCGTTCGGCTTGTGCGGGTTGTAGAGGACGCAGTCCTCCAGGGACATGCCCATGTCCCGCACGGCGGTGTTCCGGCCCAGGTGCTGGTCGGGCAGGAACAGCACCTTCTGGCCCTGCTGGAAGGCCCACTCCAGCGCCCGCCGGGCATTGGAGGAGGTGCAGATCGTGCCGCCGTGCTTGCCGGTGAAGGCCTTGATGTCGGCCGAGGAGTTCATGTACGACACCGGCACGACCTGCTCGGCCACGCCGGCCTCGGTCAGCACGTCCCAGCACTCGGCGACCTGCTCGGCCGTGGCCATGTCGGCCATGGAGCAGCCGGCGGCGAGGTCGGGGAGGATCACCTTCTGGTCGTCCGACGTCAGGATGTCCGCGGACTCCGCCATGAAGTGCACACCGCAGAACACGATGTACTCGGCCTCCGGGCGCGCCGCCGCGTCCCGGGCCAGCTTGAAGGAGTCACCCGTCACGTCGGCGAACTGGATGACCTCGTCGCGCTGGTAGTGGTGGCCGAGCACGAAGACCTTGTCGCCGAGCTTCTCCTTGGCCGCGCGGGCGCGGGCCACGAGATCGGGATCGGACGGCGAGGGCAGGTCACCGGGACACTCGACGCCGCGCTCGCTCTTCGGGTCGGCCTCGCGGCCGAGGAGCAGCAGGGCAAGAGGAGTCGGCTGTACGTCGAGCTCCGGGGTCTGGGCGGTGGTCACGACACGCACCCTTTCTACTTTTCGTCGAATTGACGTTATCTATCATAACCCGGTTCACGTCAGTTTGACGATGGTCATTGCGTCGATGTGACGTGAATCCCCATGAGCCGTTTTCCGCTTCCGGGAGCATGTGCGAGCATGAAGGAGGAGCCGAAAGTAAGGCGCCCGGCCCGGAATGAATCCGCGGCCTTGCCGGTTGCACTCGTCGGCAAGCAGTGTCCGTACAACCCGGGAGAGATGTAGATGTCCGTATCGGACGAGACCAGCACCGTCACCGACGGCATCATCCTGTCCGACGCCGCCGCGGCGAAGGTCAAGGCCCTGCTCGACCAGGAAGGCCGTGACGACCTGGCCCTGCGTGTCGCCGTTCAGCCTGGCGGCTGCTCCGGCCTGCGCTACCAGCTCTTCTTCGACGAGCGCTCGCTCGACGGCGACGTGGTGAAGGACTTCGGCGGCGTCAAGGTCGTCACCGACCGCATGAGCGCCCCGTACCTGGGCGGCGCTTCCATCGACTTCGTCGACACCATCGAGAAGCAGGGCTTCACGATCGACAACCCGAACGCGACGGGCTCCTGCGCCTGCGGCGACTCCTTCAGCTGAGCCGTCCGGCCCACTGACGCAGCCGAAGGCGGCGGCCCCCTCCGACAGGGCCGCCGCCTTCGCGTTTCCAGGGGACCTCCCGCGCGCGGGACTACTGCACCGCGGCGGTCCGGGGCAGCCGAGCCCCCTGCTTCGCCTGCGGAAGCGCCTTGCCGTCCGAGCCCTTGACCGTGCGGTCACCGACCGGCCGGTCCAGCTGCACCGTCTTGTGGATCTCCTTGGCGATCATGATGCAGACCTTGCCCTTCCAGGGCTTCTCGGTCACCTTGACGGTCACCTGGTCCGCGCTCTCGCCCGCCGTCGCCGTGTAGTCCGCGCACACTCCGCCCGTGAAGCTCACGGTCAGCTCCTTGCCGTCCGCGGTCCAGCCGTCCACCTTGACGTCACGCGTGGCCGGCGCCGAGGTCGGCTCGTCGCCCGGGGCGGTGGCCGACGGGGTGGGCGTGGCCGAGTTCGAGGCCAGGTACTTCGGGTCGACGGCCGGATACGTCACGGTGAAGCCGTTCTGCGCGCCCGCGCCCTTCACCTGGAACAGCCAGGACGGCACCAGCGCCTGCCGCCCGTCCACGGCCCGCGCGGCCAGCCCGAACACCGCGCTCTCGATCGTGACGGTCTCCTTCGGGGCGGTGCCGGCCGTCGACCGCCCGCACGGCTGCTCCAGCCGGTCCTTCAGGGGTACGGGACTGGCGCAGCCGCCGATGCCCATGCGGTGGTCGGTCGTGGGCGCCGAGTTCATCAGCTCCAGCGTCTTGCGCGCACCCAGCACGGGATAGGTGTCGCTCTTCTCCGGTGCCTTCAACTGGCCGGTCCCGCCGACCACTTCGCCCTGCGCGCTCACCGTCAGACCGGTCGTCCAGCCGTACGTGGGCAACCCGCCGACCTTGGGATTCGCGTTCACCACCCGCTGGGCGCCCATGACCTGGCTCGCATCCACCTTGGCGTCGTCCTGCCCGATCGCCTTCAGCACCGGGGCCGCGGCCCGCTCGGCGTCCGCCGGGCTCACCCGCTTCCCGGCCGGGTTCGCGGGATCCTTCGTGCAGGTGGCGATGCCGTTGCAGTCGTCGGTGCCGGCCGCGTACCGGCGGAACGTCCACGTCCCCGGCGCCTGCTTGTCCACCACCAGGCTCGGACCGGACCCGTCCTTTGCGGGACCGATCTGCCAGGACTGCCCGCGCACCACCGGCGTACCGTCCAGCCCGAGCGCCTTCGCCAGCCGCGCCACCTCCTCCTTGCCGACCTCACCGCCCGCCCGGTACACGGGCGCGGAGCCGGGACCGCCGGGAAGCGAGCCGTCGACCTTGTACGTCACGCCGTACGGATTGGGCTCCCCGGGCGCGATCCCGTTCGAACCGCTCCCGGAGTACCCGTCGAGAGCCAGCGGCGGGGGAGTGCCACCGTCACCGGACGCCCCGGGGTCCGCACCTGAGCCGTTCCCTCCGGAGGCCCCCATGGCCAGATATGCACCACCACCTCCTACGAGGAGCACGGCGGCGGCGACGGAGGCGACGAGCACGGGGGTGCGCCGGCGGGAGGGCGTGGCGTGGTCGAGCTCGTGGGGGCCGGGGACCTCGGTGGAGGCGGCGGCCCCGTCGTCGGCGCCGGCCTCGACGTCGGCCTCGACGTCTGCCTCGGCCTCGGCGTCGTCGTCGGATCCGGCCGTGTCCGCCTCGGTCCGGGCCTCGGCAGCGCCCTCGCGTGCCGGCTCCGGAGCGTCCGGGCCGGCCTTCGCGGCGCCGGGAGCCTCGGCGCCGTCGGCGCGCCGCTCCGTCCCGTCGCTCCGCTCGTCGGCGGAGTCGGCGGCGTCGTTGTCGGGTCGCTCGGTGTTCACCGCATCGCTCCTTCTGCTGCACTGCTGTCCTGTGACCCTGACCCGGCCCTGTCAAAACGGACAGCCGGAGGGTCGTATCGCGCATCCCCTCGAAGGGGGACGGCGATGGGACGCAGCGGGGGAGCGCGCGGTTCCCTCAAGCGCGCCGAACGGAGCTGCCGGACCGTGTTCAGTCGCCGTAGTCCGACATGGCCTCCAGCAGGCGGGCCGAGGTCGGAGGCACCTTCACGCCGTGGATGAGTGACAGGGGGACCGGAAGGGGAACGATCCGTTCGGGGGCGGCCCAGTGGGGGACCATCCGGGCGCAGTCGCCGCGCAGCGACGCGAGGTCACCTTCGAGGTCGACCGGTGCCGGAGTATGGACCTTGAGGTTCGTCATAACGGAACCGTATGCACGCACAAGCCCGCGAAGAAAGATCTACTATCGGGTAGTTTTGGCCACTTCAGAGGCCCGTCACGACCCGATAGCGTGAACTGTCAACCCGTCTCCCCACAGGAGAGTCCCCCCGTGCGCATCGCAGTCACAGGCTCCATCGCCACCGACCACCTCATGACCTTCCCAGGCCGCTTCGCCGACCAGCTCGTCGCGGACCAGCTGCACACGGTCTCGCTCTCCTTCCTGGTCGACAACCTCGACGTCCGCCGGGGCGGCGTCGGAGCGAACATCGCCTTCGGCATGGGTCAGCTCGGCACGGACCCCATCCTGGTCGGCGCCGCCGGCTTCGACTTCGACGACTACCGCTCCTGGCTGGAACGCCACGGCGTCGACACCGACTCCGTCCGTATCTCGGAGACGCTGCACACCGCGCGCTTCGTCTGCACCACCGACGCCGACCACAACCAGATCGGCTCGTTCTACACGGGTGCGATGAGCGAGGCCCGGCTGATCGAGCTGAAGACCGTCGCGGACCGCGTCGGCGGTCTCGACCTGGTCCTGATCGGCGCCGACGACCCGGAGGGCATGCTCCGGCACACGGAGGAGTGCCGCTCGCGCGGCATCCCCTTCGCCGCCGACTTCTCCCAGCAGATCGCCCGCATGGACGGCGACGAGATCCGGATACTGCTGGACGGCGCCACGTACCTCTTCTCGAACCAGTACGAGAAGGGCCTGATCGAGTCCAAGACCGGCTGGAGCGACGCCGAGATCCTCGCCAAGGTCGGCCACCGCGTCACCACGCTCGGCTCGAGCGGCGTCCGCATCGAGCGGGCCGGCGAGGACCCGATCGAGGTCGGCTGCCCCGACGAGGAGCGCAAGGCCGACCCCACGGGCGTCGGCGACGCCTTCCGCGCCGGCTTCCTGTCCGGACTGGCCTGGGGCGTCTCGCTGGAGCGCGCCGCGCAGGTCGGCTGCATGCTGGCCACCCTCGTCATCGAGACCGTGGGCACGCAGGAGTACCAGCTGCGGCGGGGCCACTTCATGGACCGCTTCATGAAGGCGTACGGCGACGAGCCCGCGGCCGAGGTCCGCAAGTACCTGGCCTGATTCGCCCGGTCGGGGCGCGTGGGGACTGGTCGCACAGTTCCCCGCGCCCGTTCAGGGGGTTCAGGTCGCCCGGCGGACCACGTACGCCGCGCCTCGTTCCGCCGGCTCCTCGCCCACGTACTCCTGCTCCCGCATCTCGCACCACGCGGGGATGTCCAGGCGGGCCGCCCCGTCGTCGGACAGGACGCGGATCAGGCCGCCGACCGGCACGTCCCCGATGACCTTGGCCAGCTCGATGACGGGGATCGGGCAGCGCTTGCCGAGGGCGTCGACGACCAGGACGTCCTGCAGCACGGTGGCCGCCGGAGCCGGCGCCCCGAGCTTCTCGCGCACCCCCGCCACGGCCCCCGGCAGCACCTCCAGGAACCGCTCGACGTCCTCCGCGCCCGTTCCCACCGGCAGCGAAACACGCACATTCCCCTCACTCAGCACCCCCATCGCCTTCAGCACATGGCTGGGTGTCAGCGTGCTGCTCGTGCAGGATGATCCGGACGAGACGGAGAAACCCTCCCGGTCCAGCTCGTGCAGCAGTGTCTCTCCGTCGACATAGAGACAGGAGAAGGTGACGATCCCGGGCAGCCGCCGCTCCGGATCCCCGACCACATCCACGTCCGCCACCAGCTCCGGCACCCGCGCCCTGATCCGCTGCGTCAGCTCCCGCAGCCGTAGCGCCTCTTCCGCCGCCTCGGCGCGCACCGCCCGCAGGGAGGCGGCCGCCGCCACGATCGCCGGAAGGTTCTCGAACCCGGCGGCCCGCCCCGACTCCCGCTCGTCGGCAGGCCCTTGCGGCGCGAACCGGACGCCCTTGCGTACGGCGAGCAGCCCCACCCCCGAGGGCCCGCCCCACTTGTGGGCGCTGCCCGTCAGCAGCGACCATTCGCCCTCGACCGGCCCCCACCCGAGCGACTGCGCCGCGTCCACCAGCAGCGGCACCCCGGACTCCCGGCACAGCGCGGCCACTTCCGCCACGGGCTGCTCGGTCCCCACCTCGTGGTTGGCCGACTGAAGACAGGCCAGCGCGGTGCCGGGGCGCAGAGCGGCGGCGTACGACGCCGGCGCCACCCTGCCCTGCCGGTCCACCTCGACCTGCGTGACGCTCCCACCGCCTGCCTCGTGCGTGTCAGCCGCATGGAGCACCGAGGAGTGTTCGATCGCCGACACGATCAGGTGACGCCCGATCCGGTGACGCGCGGCCAACGCCCCCGCGATTCCGGTGTGCACGGCCCGCGTCCCGGACGAGGTGAAGACCAACTCGTCCGCCCGGCACCCCACCGCTTCGGCCGCCGCCTCCCGCGCCGCGTCCAGCAGCATCCGGGCCCGCCGCCCCTCCCGGTACAGCCGCGCGGGATCGGCCCACCCCTCATCGAGCGAGGCCAACAGCGCCTGACGGGCGACAGGATGAAGAGGCGCGGAGGAAGCAGCATCGAAATAGGCCATACGCAAACGCTAGAGCGCCCGGACTGCAGCCCGCCCAAAAGGGGCGCGGAAAAAGGCGCGATCAGCCACAAACAACCCGCAGCCGCCAATCCAGCGAACCCACAGAGTGACTAGGCACCCCTCCCCGCGAACCCTGAGAACGCGTCGGCTAGGGTTTGGTCCGCATAAACATCCAAACCCCTGCCCGACGCAGGGCGGCGACCGACCACCGAGAAGGCAGGCCGCAGCCAACCGCGCGGGCGAGACTCTCGGGAAGGCGCTACGTGAGTCCCAACGGCTCCGACCGCTCGCCGCGGCGCCCGATGCGGCGGAAGCTGCTGCAGGCAATGACCGCGGGCCTGGTCCTGGCGACCGCCACCGGTTGCACATACAAGGACTTCCCCCGCCTTGGTATGCCCACCCCGACCACGGAAGAGGCTCCGCGGATCCTCTCCCTGTGGCAGGGCTCCTGGGCCGCCGCGCTCGCCACCGGCGTGCTGGTGTGGGGCCTGATCATCTGGAGCACGATCTTCCACCGGCGCAGCCGCACCAAGATCGAGGTTCCGCCGCAGACCCGGTACAACATGCCGATCGAGGCGCTGTACACGGTCGTTCCGCTCGTCATCGTCTCCGTGTTCTTCTACTTCACGGCCCGTGACGAGACGAAGATCCTCAGTCTCACCGACAAGAAGCCCACCGTTACGGTGAACGTCGTGGGCTTCCAGTGGAGCTGGGGCTTCAACTACATCGCGCCCGTCGCGGGTTCCACAGGCGATGCGAAGACCGACAAGAACCTGGCCAACATTCCGGACCGGTTCAAGAAGGACTTCCCGGCGAACGCCGGCGGTGTCTACGACGTCGGCACTCCCGCCACGAAGAACCCGCAGACCGGCAACCCGGGTCCGACGCTGTGGCTGCCGAAGGGCGAGACGGTCCGCTTCGTCCTCACCTCTCGTGACGTCATCCACTCCTTCTGGGTGGTGCCGTTCCTGATGAAGATGGACGTCATCCCGGGCCACACCAACTCCTTCCAGGTGACCCCCAACAAGGAGGGCACCTTCCTGGGCAAGTGCGCCGAGCTGTGCGGCGTCGACCACTCCCGGATGCTGTTCAACGTGAAGGTCGTCTCCCCTGAGCGCTACGAACAGCACCTCAAGGACCTCGCCAAGAAGGGGCAGACCGGTTACGTTCCCGCCGGCATCGCGCAGACGAGCCACGAGAAGAACCGGGAGACGAACAACCTGTGAGCATCCTCAACGAACCCCAGGGTGCCGCGGCAGCTGAGGGACACTACTCAGACGAGCTGCCGGTCCGGCGCAAGCAGCCCGGCAACGTCGTGATCAAGTGGCTGACGACCACTGACCACAAGACGATCGGGACGCTGTATCTCGTCACGTCGTTCGCGTTCTTCCTGATCGGCGGCGTGATGGCGCTGCTGATGCGCGCCGAACTGGCCCGGCCTGGTCTGCAGATCATGTCGAACGAGCAGTTCAACCAGGCGTTCACGATGCACGGCACGATCATGCTGCTGATGTTCGCGACGCCGCTGTTCGCCGGCTTCACGAACTGG
>NZ_JBICXT010000025.1:0-125750 GCF_043200415.1 Streptomyces sp. NPDC048419
TAAACCCCCCGCCACTCGGTTAAGACCCACCGCTGCCCCCACACCACCACCCCCGACGACAAGAACAACAACACCCCCCCCCCCCCCCCCCCCGGGGGGGGGCCCCCCCCCGGGGGGGCGCCCCCCCCCGACGGGGATTGGCTTTGACCGATGAGCAGCGTCAGTGTTGTGATCCCCTGCTACAAGTACGGCCACTTCCTCGCCGACTGCGTGAGCAGCGTCCTGGACGAGCAGGACGGCGTTGACGTCCGCGTACTCATCATCGACGACGCCTCGCCCGACGACTCGGCGGAGGCCGCGCAGAAGCTGGCCGCCTCCGACCCGCGCATCGAGGTCCTCGTCCACGAGACCAACAAGGGCCATATCGCCACCTACAACGAAGGCCTGCTGGACTGGGCCGACGGCGACTACGTGGCCCTGCTGTCCGCCGACGACCGGCTGGTCCCGGGCGCACTGGTCCGCGCCGCCCGCCTGCTGGACGCCCACCCCGAGGCGGGCTTCGCCTACGGCCGCCCCCTGCGCTTCCAGCACGGCGGGCCGCTGCCCAAGGCCCGTACACGGAGCACCGGTTCGGTCGTCTACCCCGGCAAGTGGTGGCTGGAGCGCCGCTTCGGCGAGGGCACCGGCTGCATCACCTCGCCGGAGGTCGTCGTCCGCACCGGCCTGCAGAGGAAGGTCGGCGGCTACGACCCGGCCCTGCCGCACGCCGGCGACATCGAGATGTGGATGCGGCTTGCCGCGCACGCCGACGTCGGATACGTCCGCGGCGCCGACCAGGCCTTCTACCGCGTCCACGGCAAGAACATGTCCACCGTCGACTTCGGCGGCCAGCTCGACGACCTGCGCCAGCGCCTGGTCGCCTTCGACTCGGTGCTCACCAAGTGCGCGGACCGGCTGCCGAACGCCGACCACCTGGCCGAGCAGGTCCACACCCGCCTCGCCCGCTTCGCCCTGCGCCGCGCCTACCGCGCCTACGACCGGGGCCGTACCGGCGTCGTACCGGTCGAGGAATGCGTGGCCTTCGCCGAACAGTGCCTGCCCGGATACCGGGCGCTGCCCGAATACCGCGCCCTGCGGCTGCGCAGACGGATCGGACCGAAGGCGATGCCCTATCTGCAGCCGCTCGTGTGGTCGGCCGTGGCCGAGCGCGGGCGGGAGTGGCTGTGGTGGGAGTCCTGGAAGCGCCGCGGCATCTGATGAGCGAACAGTTCAGCCCGGTGGGCCGCTCAGTTGGCCACCGGAAGAGGACCGGAGCTACGCCGGCGGCCCTGCGGGGCCGCCCGGCGGCTCGTCGCGTACCGGTCCAGCCACAGCGCGCCGATCACCCCGGCCGCCAGCCCCAGCAGCGCCGTACCCGCGAGCCCGCGGCTCTTGGTGCCCTGCACCTCGGCGGCGCTCGGCGAGGTCAGCACGGAGGGCGTGATCCACGCCTCGGCCGGCACCTGCTGGGCGCTCTGCAGCTGCTTGACGTGCGCCGTGTACACATCGACGATGCGCCGCACCGACGTCACCGCGGCGTCCGCGCTGGACGCCTGGGACTGCACCTGCAGGGACGGGATCAGATACTGGGGCGTCGCGCTCGTGCCGCTGTTGCGGGGGATGAGGTGGTAGCTCCCCGTGACGCCCGCCGCGCGCAACTCCTTCGTCCCGGCGGGGGACTGGAGCTGCTGGACGACGCCGTAGGAGACCACGGCGAGCGGCGGCTGCAGATTGGTGTACTGGTTGGGCTGGCTGCGCGTCACCGGCGGCTTGAGGACGACCACCGCCGAGCCGATGTACTGCGGCGTGGGCCGGACCACGAAGTACGCCCCGGCCATCGTCAGCAGCAGTGCGGCCAGCACGACGTACCAGCGGCGCAGCAGTGCGTCGGCGACGTTCCCAGGCGACATACGAGTTCCTTCCGTCACTCCCGATACTGGCAGGGCACGCGGTGGGATGCCACCGAATGGAGGGACGCATCGTGAGTCTTGGTGAGATATGGGCAATTCTGCGCCGACGTTGGTACTTCATGGTGCCCTTCACCATCCTCAGCCTGATCGGCGGCGGATATCTCTGGGTGACCGTCCCGGTCTCCTACGAGTCCCACAGCTCGGTCGCGCTGCTGGACTCCTCCGCCGTCGCCCGGCTGGCCCCCACCTTCGGCAACCCCATCTCGAACGCCGGCGGTTCGCTCATCGTCACCGCCGACGTGCTGATCAGGACGCTCGAATCGGCCGACGCCGCCAAGGAGTTGCGCAGCCGCGGAGTCACGGACGTCTACACGGCCGGCTTCGCGCCGGCCAGCGACAGCCCGCTCCTCGTGCTCAGCGTCACCGGCACCGACCAGGACAAGGTGCTCAAGGAGACCAACACCCTGACCGCCTTCGCCGGCGAGCAGCTCGACGCGCTCCAGGAAGCCGCCAAGGTCCCGCCCGCGTACGCCGTACAGACCGCGCCCGTCGTGCTGCCGCAGACCCCGGTGGCCAAGTCCAAGAGCCGCTACCAGGGCGTCGCGGCCGTCCTCATCCTGGGCGTGGTCAGCGCGTTCCTGCTGTCCATCCTGATGGAAGGCATCTCGGTGGTCCGCCGCCGCTACCGGGAGGCGCCGCGACCGAAAAAGGCCCGCACCCCCAAACGGGTCCGCGTTCCGGAGCGGACCCGCGCGGGCATGTTCAGCCGCCGGGTCGACGCCACCGCGGTCCTCACCGTCTACCTGGTGCTGGCCTTCTTCATCCCTTCCAACCTCGCCCTGCCCGCGCTCGGCGGCGTGGGCACCCCCGCCAACGTCTTCGCCCTGCTCGGCCTGATGTGGTACCTGGCGACCTGGCTCGGCGGCCGCATCCTGCCCGCACCGGGCACCCGGCTCGTCCGGGTCTCGCTGTGCGTGCTCGGGCTGGCCGTCCTGGCGGCGTACATCTCCGACTCGATGCGCGAAAGCTCCCACCAGGAGGTCCTCGGAGCCGACCGCGGACTCATCGGCTACCTGGTGTGGGTGTCCCTGGTCGTCCTGGCGTCGGCGGCCATGCAGGAGCGCAGCCGCCTGGACGTGCTGATGCGCCGCGTGGTCATCATGGCGTCCGTCGTCGCCGCCATCGGCTTCTACGACTTCTTCGCGGCCACCAACATCGCCGACTCCATCCACATCCCCGGCCTGCAGACCAGCGTGGCCCAGGTCAGCGTCATGGACCGCGGCGCCTTCACCCGGCCACGCGCCACCACGGCCCAACCCCTCGAATTCGCGGGCATGCTGGCGATCCTGCTGCCCTTCGCCGTCCAGCAGGCCTTCGATCCGGTCCGCCGCCATCTGCACGTGCTGCGCCGCTGGGGCCCGGTGATCCTCATGGCCGGGGCGCTGCCCCTGTCGGTGTCACGGACCTCGATCATCGGCCTGCTGCTGGTGGCCGTGGTGATGGTGCCGCGCTGGAAGCCGGCCCGGCGCTGGGCCGCGATCGGCGTACTGACGGCCTCCGTCGCCGTGTTCAAGGTCCTCGTCCCCGGACTGATCGGCACGATCACCGGCCTGTTCGCGTCGTTCCTGTCCAACTCCGACAGCAGCACCCAGGCCCGTACCGTCAAGTACAGCGCGATCGTGCCCTACTTGAAGGAACACCCGCTGTTCGGACGGGGCTTCGGCACCTTCACCCCGGACCTGTACTTCTTCACCGACAACCAGTACATGCTCGGGCTCGCCGAGATGGGCCTGCTCGGACTCGTCGCCCTGTTCGTCCTCTTCATCACCGGCATCCACCAGGGCGGCTCGATCCGCCGGCTGGCCCGCACCGACGCAGACCGCGAACTGGGCCAGGCGTTCTTCGCCTCCGCCCTGGTCGCCATGGTCAGCAGCGCCACCTTCGACTCCCTCAGCTTCCCCATGTTCGCCGGCATGTTCTTCCTGATGCTCGGAGCGGGGGCCAGCTACCTCGGTTTCATCAGGCGCGAGGCGGCCGCCGCCGGCGTTCCCGGCCCCCGCACCAGCCCGGAAGCCGAGCTTCCCCAACTAGTGGAGTCCCGATGAGCAGTGGCGTTCCGACGGGTCGCGGAGTTCCGACGGGCGATGGCGTTCCGACGGGTGATGGCGTTCCGACGGGTGATGGCGTTTCGACGAGCACGACCGTCGCCGTCATCGTCGTCACCTGGAACAGCGCCAAGGTGCTCCCCGGCTTCCTCGCCGCCCTCCCCGACGGCATGACCGGCCTCGACTGGCACCTCGTCGTCGCCGACAACGACTCCGCCGACGACACCGTCGACGTCCTCAAGACCCTGGCCCCCGACGCCACCATCGTCCAGACCGGCCGCAACGCCGGCTACGCGGCCGGGGTCAACGCGGCGCTGGACGCGGCCGGTGACATGGGGGTCGCCCTCATCTGCAACCCCGACATCCGCATGCGCCAGGGGTGCGCGAAGCGCCTGGTCGAAAGCCTCGGCCCGGAGGTCGGCATCGCCGTGCCCCTGCTCTACGAGGAGGGGAAGGGCACCCCCCACTACTCACTTCGCCGGGAGTCGACCGTGCTGCGGGCGCTCGGCGAGGCGGTGATCGGCAACCGCCGGGCCGGTCGCTTCCCGGCCCTGAGCGAACTGGTCACCGACCGCGCCGCGTACCAACGGCCCACCCGAGCGGACTGGGCGACCGGCGCGCTGATGGCCATCTCAGCCAATTGCCGTGCGGCGTGCGGCCGTTGGGACGAGTCGTTCTTCCTCTACTCGGAGGAGACGGAGTACTGCCTGCGCGCGCGGGACGCGGGCTACGCCACCCAGTTGGAACCGAGCGCCGAAGCCGTACACCTGGGAGGCGACTCCCAGGTGTCACCGCGGCTTTGGACGCTGCTGACGCTCAACCGGGTGCGGTTGTACGGGCATCGCCACGGCGCCGTCGCGACTCTTTGTTTCCGCGGCGCGGTGCTGCTGCGCGAGGCGGCCCGAGCGGCACTCGGCAGGAAGGCGAGCCGGGCGGCGGTGGGCGCGCTGCTGAGACCGGGGGCGCTGCGGGTGAAGCCGGGACCGTAACCGAGTAATGCCGCAGCACGGTTCGGCCGCCGCCTCGCACCCGATCGTCGTGTCGCTGATTCCGTCGAACTTCGTTGCCCAGTCGATCCAGTTGGTGCTTGGACGTCGCCTTTCGGGCCAGGGGCGTGTCAGACCGTCTTGACCACGGTGCCGGCGCTCTCCAGTGCCGCCACCTCCTCGGCGGGTGCTGTCGCGTCGGTGACCAGGGTGTGCAGGAGCGAGGTCGGGCCGACGTAGGCGTAGGCGGTGTGGCCGAGTTTGCTGCCGTCCGTGGCGAGGATGACGCGGCGCGAGGAGGTGATGCTCGCCTTCTTCACCGCCGCGTCGTCGAGGTCGTAGGCGGTCAGGCCCTCGGCCGCGCTCAGGCCGCAGCAGCCGACGATGGCGGTGTCGAAGCGAAGTGCCGCCAGGGAGGCGAGTGTGAGGGGGCCGGCGAGGGCGCCCTCGGCGGCGCGCGGGCGTCCGCCTGGCACCATCAGGGTGGCGGGGCCCGGAGGTTCGCTGAGGATGTGAATGGCCTGGAGTGACAACGGCATGACGGTGACCGGGCGTTGACGCAGCAGGCGGGCGACCTCCAGGCAGGTGGTGCCGCTGTCGAGGAGAACGGTCTCGCCGTCGGCGACGAGTGAGGACACCTCGGCCGCGATCCGGCGCTTGGCCTCGACGGCCTCGTGGGCGCGCAGCGCGAAGGGCGGCTCCTCGCCCCTGAGGAGGAGGGTGCGGGCTCCGCCGCGGACGCGTTCGAGGACGCCTTGCGCGGCCAGCGTGTCGAGGTCGCGCCGGATGGTCATCTCCGAGGCGCCGGTCAGCTCGGCGAGCTCCGGGACCGTGACGGTGCCCGCCTCCCTGACCGCCTGCGCGATCAGCCTGTGCCGGTCTGCGTTGCTCATGTCGTGATTGAACACCACGATAGAACGAACAAGCAAACTGTTCACGAAGCGACTTTCCAAACAAGAATTATGTTCGTTATGGTTCCCGGCATGGAACGCACCCTTCGATCCGCCCGAGTGGCGACCTTCGTCTACTTCGTCCTCTGCGGCACCTTGATGGGCACCTGGGTGGTGCACATCCCCGCCATCGAGGAGCGCGTCGGCATCAGCCACGCGACGCTGGGCGGCCTCCTGGTGGTGCTCGGCTTCGGGGCATTCGCCGGGATGCAGGTGGCGGGCCGGCTGTCGGACCGCCTCGGAGCGCGCGTCGTACTGCCGGCCTCGGGAGTCCTGTGCAGCGCGGCCCTGGTGCTGCCCGGCCTGCCCCGCGATCCCTGGACGCTGGCCGGCGCCCTGTTCGTCTTCGGCTTCTTCAACGGCTTCCTCGACGTGAGCATGAACGCCCACGCCGTGCACGTGGAGAAGGCCTACGACCGGCCCGTCATGTCGGCCTTCCACGCCACGTTCTCCGTCGGCGGCGTCATCGCCGCGCTCGTGGCCGCGGGCGCCGCGAGCGCCGACCTGAGCCCGGCCGCCACGCTCGGCGCCTCGGGCGCCGTAGGCATCGTGATCGCGCTGGTGTCGGCCCGCAGCCTGCTGCGGTCGGCCCCCACGCCTGCGGCTGCCGCCGAGGGTGGAGAAGAGCCCGCCACCAAGCGGCACGGAGCACCCGGACGCATCTGGATCCTCGCGGTCCTGGCCGCGATGGTCATGCTGGCCGAGGGAGCCGCCAACGACTGGAGCGCCCTGCACCTGAAGAACATCCTCGGCGCCCCCGCGAGCACCGCCGCCTTCGGCTACGGCGCCTTCGCGGCGGCGATGACCGCCGGCCGGCTGCTCGCCGACCGCATCTCCGGCCGTTTCGGGCCCCTCGCCGTCCTGCGCTACGGCGCGGTCATGGCCACCGTAGGGATCACGATCGCCGCCCTCTCGCCGTGGATCTGGGCCGCGTTCGTGGGCTGGGCGCTGTTCGGCCTGGGCCTGTCCGGCTGTGTGCCCCAGCTGTTCAGCGCCGCCGGGCGTGCCGACGCCGCGACGGCCGGCGCCAACGTCTCGCGCGTCGCCGGCATCGGCTACCTGGGTATGCTCTCCGGCCCCGCCGTCATCGGCTGGCTGACCCACCTCGTAGCCCTGAACCACGCCTTCCTGCTGCTGACGGCCCTGTGCGTGATCACGGCCGCGGCCGCCGGAGTCCTGCGCGATGTCTCCGACGGCACGCGGGAGGTGGCGCGGAGCGGACGCCGGTCGACGGTGCGGGACGGGTCCTGACGGCGAGCTGCTCACCTGCTTGTTGTCGCCATGTCGCCGGGGGAGGATGTACCCGCGGTCAGGCAGCGGCCGTGCCGGTCCGGTGCGTCCGGAACCGGTGCTCCCGCGCGACGGGTGTGCGTGGGACCGGATCGCAGAGCGAGGCATGATGACGACGCGTTCTCCGCAATCGGTGCTGTCGACCATCGGCCAGGCGACGGTGGTGTGCCTGGTGGGTGAGCTGGATGGCGAGATCTGCACCCAGCTCGGGCAGGAACTGAAGCAGCACTTGGAGCAGGCCGCGGGACGCGGGCAGCGGCTGGTCCTCGACATGGCCGGCGTTCGGTCGGTCAGTGCCGCAGCCTGCCGGACCCTCCAGCTGACGACCGGGCACCTCGCCCACGAGCCGGTACTGGTGGTCGCGGCACCGCCCGTGGTGCACGGCGTGCTGGAGGCCGCACACCTCACTGGTATCCGCCTCTACGAGACGCTCGCCGAGGCGCTGACCTTTCTGCCTCGGCCACCCGCACCGCAGAGTTCGCTGGGGGCGTGGCAGCTCGGGGACCCGTCCGTCGAGGGCGAGGGCCTTCGGGAGGAGGTGTTCGGTCTGCGGGCCAAGGCTCGCACCAGCGGCTTGATCGGCATCGCCCAGGGCATGCTGGTGGAACGCTATGACCTGACCGGACCGACTACCGCCTTCGACCTGCTCCGAAGAGCCTCCCAGCAGTTCAACGTGCCGCTGCGCGTCGTCGCCTCCGCCGTCGTCACAGCTCCGCCACCCACGAGCGAGAGCCAGTGGTTCCCCGGACGCGCCACCCACGCCCCGCGGCCCGACGTCGCGATCCTGCACGGGGACAGCGGTGATGCCGCCGACCGAGGACATGTCCTGTCCGCCGCCCTGCACAGGGCACTCGCCCTCTCCGACGCGAACGCAGCCGAAGTGCACCTCACCGACCCGGCGCAGGACGACGCCCTCTTCCTCGAACAGCACTGCGGACTGGGCGGCGCCTACTGGGACGCCCTGGTCACCGATCCGCCCGTCGCGTGCGTACGGGCGCAGCGGCAGTGCGAGGCGGTCACCGTGCCCGACATCGCCGCGGACCCTGACCTGGCGGCCCATCCGGCAGGTCGCGCCCTCCTGGCGCTGGGCAGCCACGCCGTCCACAGCATGCCGATGATCACGACGGGCGGATACTGCACCGGCACCGTGACCCTGCACCGGGTCGAGCCCGGATTCTGGCTGACGAGCCGACAGCAGCAGGAACTTGGCGCACTCACGGCCGACATCGCGGCCTGGCGCTCCTGGTACCGGCGCACCGTTGTCCTCGACGCACTCGAATACCTGCATCAACACCGGCAGCCGGAGCCCCGACGCGGCGATCAGGCCTGAAGCCCGCCTCGCATCGTTTCCGGTGCCTTCCGCATCTGCCGCCATGCGTCCGTCCCCGGGCGGACCGTCCTCAGCCGGCCGCTGTCGTGGTTCCCCGCACGACGAGATGCGGTGCGACGACGTCTTCCCCGGTCGGAGTACCGCTGTTTTCCAGGCGGTTGGTGATGTGCGCGACGGCCAGTTCGGCCAGGCGGGGGATGCCCTGGGCGACGGTGGTGAGGTCGACGTGGGGCAGAGGGGCCAGACGGCTGTCGTCGAAGCCGACGACGGAAATGTCGTGCGGGACCGAAAGGCCGCTGCGGAAAAGGGTGTTGAGCGCGCCGGTGGCACAGGCGTCGTTGAAGGCGAGGGCAGGGCCGGGGCGGGCGGCGGAGGTCAGCAGGGTGTTCGCGGCGGTGGAGCCGGGCTGTGCGGTGAGTCCTCCGGGCAGGATGCGGATGTGGTCGGCCAGGCCGTGGCGGTTCATGGGGGTGCGGTAGCCGCGGCGGCGTTCGGCGGTGCCCGGCGCCCGGCCGCCGTCGATGTGGGCGATGTCGCGGTGGCCGAGCGACACCAGGTGGTCGACGGCCTGGCGGGCGCCTTCGCCGTCGGCCGTGCGGATGACCTGGATGCCGGGGGATCGCCGGTCGCAGTGCCCGCCTGCTGCGCAGCAACCGCACCCACCTGATCGGCGTGCAGTTCGAGATCCAGGAGCCGTTCCACACCGACCTGCTGGAGCAGCTCTACGCCGCCGCCGAATCCGTCGGCTACCAACTCGCCCTGAGCGCCGTCGCGTCCGGCCGCCCTGAGCGCCAAGCCGTCGAATCACCTCAACCCCGGGCCGAACCCGTCGAGGTCTTCGCCATGGCCGACGCCCTGGTCCGCCCCGGCTTCAAGGGCCAGGGATTGCCCGACACCTCGGTGGTCACCGTCCGCTTCGACAACGGCACCCTGGCCACCGCGGGGGTTGCCGTCTCTCGCCTCAACGGCTCCGGTGCCCAGCAGTTACACATACCGGGCGCCACCGGCGTCATTGGCTGGAGACGGCAGGCCCACCCGTGTGCTGGGCCTCCTCCGTCGCGGCCCAGGCGGCGAGCAGCTGCAAGGCGTCGTGGTCGGGGGTGCCGGGGGCGGCGCTGTACGCGGTGAGGGTCAGGCCGGGCTGGGCGGGCAGTTCCATGGCGTCGTAGTCGAGGGTGAGGATGCCCACCGCGGGGTGGCGGAAGGACTTGCGGCCGGTGTGGTGCAACCGCACGTTGTGCTTGGCCCAGGCGGTGCGGAACTCCTCGCTGTGGGTGACGAGTTCACCGATGAGGCCGGTCAGCTCACTGTCGTGCGGGGCCCGTCCGGCCTCGGTGCGCAGGAGGGAGACGGTGGTGTTCACGGACTCCTGCCACTCGGGGAAGAAGTCGCGGCCGTGCGGGGTGAGGAACTTGAAGCGCGCGATGTTGACCGTCTCGGTGCTCCGGTCGGTGCTCCGGTCCGTGTACAGCGGGGCGTAGAGCGCGCGGCCGAGGCGGTTGGTGGCGAGGATGTCCAGGCGGCCGTTGCGGATGAACGCGGGAGAGTCGCTCATGGAGGCGAGCACGCGCAGGACGCTGTCCGGCAGCGGTCCGCGGGCGCGCCTGCCGCTGCGGCGGGCGGGGCGTTTGGCGGCGGCGCGGGCCAGGTCGAAGAGATGGGCGCGTTCGGCGTCGTCGAGCTGGAGGGCGTTGGCCACGGCGTCCAGCACCTCCTCCGAGGCGCCGGCGAGGTTGCCGCGTTCGAGGCGGACGTAGTAGTCGATGCTGACACCTGCGAGCAGAGCGACTTCTTCACGGCGCAGGCCGGGCACCCGCCGGTTGCCGCCGTAGGCGGGCAGCCCCGCCTGCTGCGGGGTGATCTTGGCGCGGCGGGAGGCCAGGAACTCGCGGATGTCACTCTCGGTACTCACGCATTCCAGGCTAAGCCGGGCGGCGCATGTGTGGGGGGTCCTGTCGGTACCTGTAACGGCAGACCCTTCTCCACCGCTTTGAGCTGCGGTTTCCTCGGTGTCAGCACCTGCCGGAGCACCAAGGAGCATCCCCATGGAACTGCTGAAGAAGCAGCCGACGATGAAACTGCCCTCCGATTGTTTCACCGGCGACGCCTGGGCCGACGTCATCCACCGCGGCGAGGAACCCTCCCGCTCCCGCGCGAACGCGGTCCGCTTCGCCCCCGGAGCCCGCACCGCCTGGCACTCCCACGGTCTCGGCCAGACCCTCTACGTCGTCGAGGGCATCGCCCTGATCCAGGCACGCGAAGGCGAGATCCTCGAAGCCCACCCCGGTGACGTGATCTGGACCCCGCCGGGCGAGGAGCACTGGCACGGCGCCGCCCCGGACCACTTCATGACCCACCTCGCCCTGTGGGAGACCGACGACGTCGCCTGGCTCGAACACGTCACCGACACCGAGTACGGCGCCCGCCGCCGCAGCACCCGTAGCGCCTGACCCCCGGTCCTCCTCACCAAGCCGCACACCGCCACGGCGGCACAGAACCCCGTTCGAAGGAAGTCACCACCATGCGCGGAGCAGTACTCCACGCCCCCGGGGACGTACGCGTCGAAGAGCGCGACGCCCCGACGATCGTCAAGCCGACCGACGCGGTCGTCCGCACCGTCGCCGCGTGTGTGTGCGGCTCCGACCTGTGGCCGTAGCGCGGCATCGAGCCCGTCACCGCTCTGGTCCCGATGGGACACGAGTACGTCGGTGTCGTCGAAGAGGTCGGCGGCGACGTCGAGTTGATCAAGCCGGGCCAGTTCGTGGTCGGATCGTTCTTCGCCTCGGACAACACCTGCGAGATCTGCCGGGCCGGCCACCAGAGCTCGTGCGTGCACCGCGAGTACGTGGGCGCCGGGGGCGCGCAGGCCGAGCTGCTGCGCGTACCGCTGGCCGACGGCACGCTGGTCGCCATGCCCGAACCGCCCTCCGACGACCTGATTCCCGGCCTGCTCGCCGCCTCCGACGTCCTCGGCACCGGCTGGTTCGGCGCGGTCGCCGCCCAGGCGGGGCCCGGCGAGACGGTCGCCGTCGTAGGCGACGGCGCCGTGGGCCTGCTCGCGGTGCCGGCCGCCAGGCAGCTCGGCGCCGAGCGGATCATCGCCATGAGCCGGCACGAGTCGGCACCGCCTCGATCGCCTGGGAACAGACCCAGACCGGCATGACGGCGGACGTGGTCGTGCCCGAGGGCTGCGAGGGTGGTGCATCTGCCGGGCTGCGCCTCCGTGACCGTAGGGGCGGGTCGGCACAGGCTGGACAGCGGGGAATTCGACCGCGCCGCAGTCTGAGACCGGTCCCGGGTTCCCGAGCGGCCGTTCAGGAGGTCAGGGCGACGTCCACGTGGGCGCATCCGTGGCGGGCCGCGAGCGGCCAGGGCTCGAAAGTGTCCGTGTTGTCCGCAGCGCCCGTGGGCAGTTGGACGAACATGCGGTGCTGGTGGGCGATGACGCCGGTGGCCGGTGTGTCGAGGAGGCGGGCCAGGACGTAGGCGGCGGACAGGCTGGTGACGTCGCGGATGGTGCCCAGCGGCAGCAGGGAGCGGGTCTCGGCGATCGCCTCGTGCTCACCTGCCCGCAGGACGACGCGGGTTCCGGGTGCGATGCCGTGCGCGGCGATGGCGACCGCGATGTTGTCGAGGTCGTCCGAGCCGACGGCGGCCAGGGCCCGGGCCCGGTCGAGATGGACCTTCTCCATGACGGCCCGGTCGCCGCCGTGGCCCGTCAGGACGGGGATGCCGAGGGAACGGGCGAGACGGACGCCCGGGGCGTCCGGATCGCGTTCCACACCGACCACCGGCACGCCCAGGCGCCGCAGTTCACCGCACAGGCGCAGCCCGACCTGGCCGATGCCGACGACGATGACATGGTTCGCGCGGGGGATGGTGCGCGGTCCGATCAGCCCGACCAGCCGCGGCCCGAGCATCCGGTCGATGAGGCCCGCGGTGAACAAGGCGCTGAAGACGATGGTGCTGAGCATGAACACGCTGGCCACCACGGGATACACGGTGGAGTGCTCGGGCGCGGCAGCGGGTCCGACGGTGGCGACGACGCGGGCGGCGTCGAACAGCGCCTGCGCGGGGTGATGGCCGAGCGCGATCAGCCAGGTGAAGTCGGCGAGGAGGACGGCGAACATGCCCAGCATGCCTATGAGCATCAGCCGGGCGCCGGCGTCATGAGGCCTCAACTGCCCTGCCAGGCGCCCGATCCGGAACCGGCGGCCGGCGCGCTCCGGTCTCCAGGGTTGGGTGGACGGGGGTTGCCCGTCGACGACCCGGACGGCGTGCGGGCGGCCGTCCTTGTGGGACAGGGCGGCGATCGTGCCGTCGAGACAGGGGCCGGCCAGGGCGGGCGCCGCCAGGTCGGCCGGCGAGGTCACGTGGCACTGCGGCAGCAGGCGGAGCAGTTCACCGGCCATGGTGCGGTCGAAGATGGTGACGGTGATCGGGGTGTGGGCGGACATGTGCGCCACGGCCAGGGCGTACCGCAGCGCCGCGACGTCGTCGTGCAGCAACACCGCCACCGCGTCGGGCGGTGGCGTCATGGCCGCCCGCAGTTCCTCGTCGCCGGGCTTGGTCAGATGCCGCACGATGTGCGCACCGTCGCGCAGGGACGCGCACACGCGGCGCGCCACGTTGGTCTCGCCGATGACGACGAAGGAACGGCCGCCGGCCGGGTCGGGGGAGTGGGTCATGGCGTCTCCTCAGCCTCCGGTCAGCCGCAGTCGGCGGGGCGGTGTGGACGGTGGGGTCGAGGAAGGCTTCGTCATGGCGACCAGCCTCGCCTTTTCGCGGCGCCGACCCTGCCGCCGAAATGGATGACGATCACGTGGTGCGTTGTACGTTCGCCGCACTTGACAGGGACGATCCGATTTGCGTGGTACGGCTGCGGGTCCGGGACCTGCCGTAATTCGCTTGACCTGGGCGCGGGTCGGGGCTGCACTGTCGCGGGGCGCCACGGGCGGTGGTGCCGTCGTACAGGGGAGGCTGCGCCAGCAATGGAGATCCGTTCCACGACCGACCAGGACCTCGACGTCTTCGTCGACACGCTGCATGTCGCATTCGGGCGCTTCCCGGAGACGCCGGCCGAGGGCGGCAGCGGGGTGTGGTGGTCGGCCCTCGAAATGGACCGCAATGTGCTGGCCGTGACGGCGGACGGGCGGCCCGTCGGCACGGCGGGTGCGTACTCCTTCGAGCTCACCCTGCCCGGCGAGACCGTTCTCCCGGTCAGCGGCGTGACCGCCGTCGGCGTCGTGCCCTCGCACCGGCGCCAGGGTGTACTCAGCGCGATGATGCGGCATCAGCTGACCGAGCTGCGGGCGCGCGGGGAGGCCCTTTCTGTCCTCCTGGCCTCCGAGGCCCTGATCTACCGCAGGTTCGGCTACGGCCCGGCGACCTACATGCGGCGACTGACGGTGCAGCGCCGGCGCGCCGCGCTCGCCGCGCCCCGGGCACGGGAAGCGGCCGCGGCCCCGGCGACCGGCACCATCGAGGTGCTACGGCGTGCCGAATGCGGCGAGATCCTGGAGGAGGTCTACGACCGCTACCGCCGCACCCAGCCGGGCGCGCTGTCCCGGCCGCACCGCTGGTGGGCCTCCGGCGCCGGACAGGCCCCGATCGCTCCGACGCCGCGCTACGTCGCCGTCCACCGCGACGCCGACGGTACCCCGGACGGCTACGCCAGCTATGCGATCGGCGACTCCCAGACGCTGACGGTCGACGAGACCATCGCGACGAACGACGCCGCTTTCACGGCCCTGGCCCGTTTCGTACTCGACCACGACCTCGTCGACCAGGTCGTCTTCAAGCACTTCCCGCCCGAGCACCCGCTGCTCTGGCAGTTCACGGACTTTCGCGCCGGCGAGCTGAGCGGC
Organism: Streptomyces sp. NPDC048419; assembly: GCF_043200415.1. Taxonomy (NCBI): domain Bacteria; kingdom Bacillati; phylum Actinomycetota; class Actinomycetes; order Kitasatosporales; family Streptomycetaceae; genus Streptomyces; species Streptomyces sp. NPDC048419. Next base: position 14,418 of record NZ_JBICXT010000025.1, read on the forward strand.
GACACCGACTGGCTCTGGGTACGACTGCTGGACATCCCCCGGGCCCTGACCGCACGCGCCTGGTTCACGGACGGCGAACTCGTCCTCGACGTCGACGACCCGCTCCTCGACGAACACGGCCGCTACCTCCTGACCGTCCACGACGGCAAGGCGGACTGCGTCCCGACGGACCGAGAACCCGACCTGTCCCTGGACGTAAGCGACTTGGGCGCGATCTACCTCGGCGGCACGACTCCGAGCACGCTCGTCCGCGCCGGCCACATCAGGGCCCACCACCCGAGTGCGGCGCCCCTTGCCGACGCACTGTTCCGGGCGGAGCGGGCTCCGCATTGCCTGCACTGGTTCTGACGGGCGCTGTCATTGCTCTCCGAAGGAGCCCCCCGCGCTCTGCTGATCACGGGCACGGTCGGCGTAGGCAAGACTTCGGTGGCCGACGCCGCAGGCGGCTTGCTCGCGGACGCGGAGATCCCCAACGCGGTCATGGATCTCGACCGGCTGTGCAACTCCTGGCCGACACCCGCAGCCGACCCTTTCAATTTCGGCATGCTGCTGCGGAACCTGCGCTGCATGGCGCGGAGCTTTCTCGACGCAGGCGCGACCCGGCTTGTCCTGGCCGGGGTGGCTGAAAGCCGGGCCGAACGCAAACAGTACGAGGAGGCACTCGGTATCGGTCTGGCGGTGTGCCGCCTGCGGGTTCAACTGCCCATGGTCCACCGTCGCCTTGCTCATCGCCATGGCGACGATCACGCCGGGCTGAGCTGGCATCTGAACCGCTCGGGCGAACTCGATCGCATCCTCGACGACGCCGAGGTCGAGGATTTCACCATCGACGCCACCGACACCTCGGTATCCGCGACTGCCATGGCCGTGCTGCATCGGGCGAACTGGTTGTCAGGCTGACCAAGTCGTGTAGAAGCTCTCGGGGTTGACCAGGTACCGCACGGTCGCGTGCGGTACGTGGCGCACCGTGTGGCTCCGGCTGTACCGGTGGATCAGTTCCCAGTCCTCGCGCGGGAGCACCTTCGGGGTGCGGTGCAGGCGGCTGAAGTGCAGGGTGCCGTCGCGGCGGGCGACGAACGCGTTGGTGTCCAGGAAGGACTCACGGGCGGCGCGGTGGCGGTCGAAGGGGACGGAGAGGGTGTCGTGTTCGGTGCCGTCCGGGAGGACTCGGCGCAGCGCCGTGTAGATGCCGTCGGGGGCGCCGGGGGAGTCCAGGACCGCCAACGCCCGTTCCAGGTGGTCCGGTTCCCACAGGTTGTCGTCGTCGAGGAACGCCACGTACCGGGAGCGCGTCAGACGGATGCCCACGTTGCGGACCACGCCCGCCACGCCGGTGTTACGGGAGAGCGAGACGGCGAACAGGCGTGGGTCGTCCGGGAGTTCCGGCAGGCCGGCGCCGTCGTCGACGACTATGACCAGCTGGTCGCGGACACTCTGGGCCAGGGCCGAGCGGACCGCCGACCGCAGTGCCTCCGGGCGGCGGTGCGTGGCGATGACCGTTGCTACGAGAGCGGCGGGCGCGGCGGCGGTCGTGGCCGCGAGGCGCTGCACCTCCGCCGACTCGAAGCGGCGCAGCCGCAGCGCCGAGGGCGCCAGCAGGACCTTGTTGCGGAGTTCGAACAGGACCAGCCAGCCGAAGGCGTGCTTGAGGAGTTCCCAGGGGGCGCGGACGACGCGTCTCATCAGCTCTTCTCCTCAGCCGGACGGCTCGGGGGTGACCGGGGTGCCGTCGGCGTACCGGTTGCCGCGCCAGACGTTGCCGGACCCGGCGTTCCAGGCCGTGACGGAGCCGTATACGCCGGAGTTGCGGTGATAGCGGGTCGAGAAGACGTTGTTCGTGACCGTGATCCCGGTTGCTCCGTCGCCGCCGCCGTACAGGGCGTACGCGCCGCCCGCCAGAAGGTTGTTGTCGACGACGGTGTTGGAGACGTGGCCGGTGTCGGCGAACAGGCCGATGCTCGCGGACGCGCCCCGGTTGACGTCGACCGGGTTCAGGAGCGTGTTGTGACGAATGATCAGCTGTCCGGAGTTGCCGCCGCCACTGATCACCGCGTCCGTGTGCTGCCACTCGCCGCCGGCGTTGCGGAAGGGCACGAGATCGTGGACGTAGTTGTCGTGAATGTTGCCCTGGCCCATGGACAGGGCGTTGCCGAAGACGGAGATGTCGCACCAGCCGACCTCGATGGAGCTGGCGCCCATGTTGGACACGGCGTAGTCCACACCGCCGTTGTCGGGGCCCTTGCCCGGAACGGCGGTGATGGTGGTGTGCAGGATGCGCAGACCCTTGAAGCCGGGGCGCAGGTTGACCCCCCACCAGTTGGTGGACGTGATCTTGGAGTCGATGATGGTCACGTTGTCGGCGTAGATGTCGAGTGACCCGGTGATGTCCCAGCCCTTGATGACCGTGCCGTCGGTCTTGATGCTCATGTTCCCCGTGGAATGCGGCTTGAGGGCCGAACGGGGGCCGGTGGTACGGCCGTTGGGAAAGCCGGCTTCCAGGGACGTCACCGTGGTGGAGCGTGCCGAGGGCTTGGCGCTGGGGCCGTGGGTGCCGGGAGCGGAGGCTGAAGGGCTCGTGCTGGGCGTGGCCCGTGCCGAGGGGGCGGCGCTCGTCGGGTCGTCTGCGGCGGCCGGGGGCCGGTCATGGGTGCTGGGAGCCTGACTGGCCGAGGTGGAGCCGGCGGACCCGGAGCAGCCCGCGGTCAGCAGGAGGGCCAGGCCGGCGAGACAGGTGCGGAGCCTGGTCATACGGTCTCCGGTGTCCGGGAGGTGCCGCGCAGGAATCGGCGGCTGGGCAGCACGCACACCGCGTAACTGGCCAGCGCGACCGTGCCGATGGCGAGCAGCGCGAGGACACCGTCGCCGAGTAGCCACTTCGCGGCGAGGAGTACCAGGGTCATCACGATTCCCCCGAGGAAGGGCCAGGCACAGGCTCTGGCGATGTGGGCGAGGCCGATTCCGGCCCGGCCGAGGGCGTGCAGGAAGACGGGGACCACCAGCACGGCGCCGACCAGGACATGGCCCTGGGAGACGCCGACGATGCCGCCCATCCGGGCCCCGGCGATCAGCACGGGGACCAGGGCGAGGACCCACAGCCCCTGGACGAGGATGAGGGAGCGGCGCTGTCCGGTGGCGACCAGGCAGTCGTAGGCGAGTTCGCAGCCGATGCGGATCAGGCCCAGGGCCATCAGCCAGGGCAGGGCGTGGGCGGCGGGCAGCCATTTGTCGCCGTAGATGAGCTGGACGACGGGGCCGGCGAGGCCGCCGAGCAGGACGCACAGCGGCACGGTGCCGGTGACCAGAACCCCGAGGGCGCGGCTGAAGCCCTGGGCAAGGGCCTGCGGGGAGTCGGCGAGGCGGGAGAAGCCGGCGAAGGAGACGCGTCTGGCCGCCTCGGAGATGACGCGGACCGGCCAGCCGGACATGTTGAACGCCAGGACGTAGAAGCCGAGGGCGACTCCGCCGAGCGTGGAGCCGACGACCATGGTGTCCACGTTGACGACCGCGAGCGCGAGCAGGCTCGCGCCGGCCAGCGGGAGCCCGAACCGCAGCAGCGCGCGGGCCTGTTCGCGGTCCCAGCCGAAGCGCAGGGTGCCGGGCGCGGCGACGGCGCAGCCGATGAGGGCGGCGACGTTGCCCACGACCGCGCCCCAGGCGAAGCTCATCGCGCCCCAGCCGGCGAAGGCCAGCACCAGGGTCACGGCGGTGCTGAGGACGAAGTTGAGCGCGTCGATGACCATCCGCTTGCCCTGCGCGAACTCCCGGGTCAGGAAGCTCGCGGGCACCTGGGCCACTCCGTCGATCACCAGGCACAGGCACATGACCCGCAGGACGCCCGTGGCGTGCGGCGAGGCGAGCAGGCCGGCCACCGTCGGCGCCGAGAGGAACAGGCCGACGTAGAGCAGGCAGCTGGTCGCGGTGGCCAGGGTCAGTACGGTCGGCGCGAAGCGGCGCGGGTCGCCGTCCCAGCGGACGATGGCCAGGCTGACGCCCAGCTCGTTCGCCGAGAGCAGCACCAGCAGCACGGTCTGGGCGATGCCGTACACGCCCCACTCGGCCGGCCCCAGGGCGAAGCGCGCCAGCAGGATGCCGGTGGCGAAGTTGCCCAGGCGCATGACCACGGTGTTGATCAGGCTCCAGCGGGCCGCCGAACGGACCTTCGTCCCGAAGGAGTCGGGGGCGGGAGCGCTTTCGCTTGTCTCAGCGGTGCCACCATCCGGGGAGAGCCGGGCCGCCGTCGTTTTCTCGTGCGCCGCAGATGTCCCGCTCGCCTCAGATCTCTCGCTGTCGGGTGTGCGAACGCTGTCCATGAGTCGACTCCTCGTCGAGCGGCTCGGCGGGCGCCACCGCCGTGGCGGACCGGCCGGCCCTCGGCTGTGCGGCCCGCCGGTTCTCGGCGGCCCGCGACCAGGCGGGCGGGCGCCGGAGGGCGATCGTCTGTTCCGCGACCGGCTCCCCGGCCGTCGGCTCCGGGATGGAGACCGGGTCCACGAGTTCTTCGGGCTGTACGGCCTCTTCCGGCGCGGGCGCCGTGCGCGGCCGGCGGCGTGCCTCAACGTAGAAGACGCCGACCAGGCTCAGCACCAGGCCCAGACCTCCGGCCATCACCATGTATTCGAGCCGCGTCTTGGTCTGTGCGACCGGGTTCTGGGGCGGCACGATCGTCGTCATGCGGATCATGGCCTTGGAGTTGACCTTCTGCTGCTTCTGGAACTGGTCCAGACGGTCCTTGGCGTACGACGTCAGGAGCTTGTCCGAGGCGAGCACGGAGGCCTTGTCGGTGCCGGTGACCGTGAGCCACATCAGCGGACCCTGGGCGTTGTCGGCCAGCTTGGCCTCGAACGTGCCCTTCGCACCGAGGGACTTGAGGTCCCGCAGCGAGTCGTCGGAGTTGAGGTTGCGCGCCAGGCTGTCGGCCATACCGGTCAGTGAGGTCTGGGTACTGAGGAAGGGGTTGCCGTCATAGGCCACGGTGGCCTTCTGGGAGTTGAGGAGGACCACCGTGCTCTGTGACTGGTAGGTGACCGGGACCATCGTGACCACGCCGACGATGAGGCCGGCGGTCAGCAGCAGTCCCGGCAGCAGGACGTACCAGCGCCTGCGCATCACCCGGAAGATCTCAGCGAGATCCATGGTGGTCCCCCCTAGCGACCAGACGTTCGACGAGCATATGTTGCAAGCGGATCATATGGGGAAGGTTCGGTCCGTGGGGCTCGTCCGGTCGATGGGTGCCTTCTGGCCGACGAGTCTCGGCCGGTCGGTCGATGTCGGAAGGTCTGCAGATGCCGGCAGGTCGGTCGGCCGCCGGCGGGTGGCCGCCGTGCCTCCTGCCAGCAGTACGTCGGCGATACGGTCGCTCGCGCGGCCGTCCCACAACTCGGGCCGGCGTGGCGCGGGCGGAGCGCCCAGCACCTGGTTCACGGTGGCCACGATGCGCTCCGGGTCCCGGCCGGCCAGCACGTTGGTGCCCAGCTCGACGGTGATGGGGCGCTCGGTGTTGTCGCGCAGGGTCACGCAGGGCACGCCCAGCGCGGTGGTCTCCTCCTGCACGCCGCCGGAGTCGGTGAGGACCACGCGGGCGGCGTCCTGAAGGGCGATGAAGTCCAAGTACCCCGCGGGCTGCACGAGTTGAACGCCTCCCGGGACTCCGATGTCGGCCAGCTTCCCGGCCGCCCGCGGGTGCACGGGAAGCACGAGCGGGCAGCTCCCCGCGATCTCGCCGAGCGCCTTCAGGAGTCCGGCGAGGACCTCGGGGTCGTCGACGTTGGCGGGGCGATGCAGGGTGACCAGGCCGAACTCGCCCTTGGACAGGCCGTATCGGCCAAGGACGTTCGAGGCCCGCGCCCGTTCCAGGTTGGCCAGCAGCGTGTCGATCATGACGTTGCCGACGAGGTGGACCTGGTCATCCCGGTAGCCCTCCGCGCGCAGGTTGTCCACGGCGTCGGGGGAGGGGGCCAGCAGGTAGTCGGCGACGCGGTCGGTGGCGACGCGGTTGACCTCCTCCGGCATGCTCCAGTCGCGGCTGCGCAGGCCGGCCTCGACATGGGCGAGCAGCGGGCCGGCCTTGGCGGTGACCAGGGCGCAGGCCAGGGTGGAGTTGATGTCGCCGACCACGACGACGATGTCCGGGGACACCTCGTCGAGGAGCGGTTCGAACGCGGTCATCACGCGTCCGGTCTGCTCGGCGTGGGTGCCGGAGCCGACCCCGAGGTAGCGGTCGGGCGGGCGGATGCCGAGGTCGGCGAAGAACACGTCGTTCATGGCCGGGTCGTAGTGCTGGCCGGTGTGGACGAGGACGACCTCGGCGCCCCGGTGCTCCAGGGCGTCCATCACCGGTTTGATCTTCATGTAGTTGGGGCGTGCGCCGGCGACGCAGACGATGCGCGGCATGGGTCAGAGCACCTCGATCGTGGGCCCGGCCGGGAGCCGTCGGCGGCAGTCCAGGACGAAGGGAGCGTGTTCGGCGACGAGTTCGTAGTCGAACCCGTCGTGGTCGGTGAGCAGGACCACCACATCGGCGTCCGCCAGCTCCTGCGGCGTCGGCTCGACCCGCACCAGCCGGCTGTCCATCGGCAGGCTCTCCACCACGTGCGGATCCGCGGCCCTGACCTGCGCTCCCATGTCGAGCAGGAGTTGGGAGATGCGCAGGGCGGGCGACTCGCGGGCGTCGCCGGTGTTCTTCTTGTACGCCAGGCCGAGCAGCAGGATGCGCGAGCCGTTCACGGAGCGGCGTCTCTCGTTGAACAGGTCGGTGATACGGCGCGTGACGTACTCGGGCATGTGGTTGTTGATGTCGTTGGCCAGCTCCACGAAGCGGAAGCTCTGGCCGAGTTCGCGTTGCACGCGCCAGGACAGGTACGAGGGGTCGATCGGCAGGCAGTGGCCGCCGACGCCCGGGCCGGGCGTGAACTTCATGAACCCGAAGGGCTTGGTGGAGGCCGCGTCGATGGCCTGCCAGATGTCGATGTCCAGGTGGTGGGCGAACATCGCGACCTCGTTGACCAGCGCGATGTTCACGTGCCGGAAGGTGTTCTCCAGCAGCTTGGCCAGCTCGGCCTCCTTGGGCGAGCCCACCGGCACGGTGGTGTCGACGAGTTGGCCGTAGAAGTCATCCACCGCCTTGAGCGACGACTCGCTGACGCCGGAGACGACCTTCGGAGTCTCCTTGAAGCCCCATACTGCGTTGCCCGGGTCGATCCGTTCGGGGCTGTAGCCGAGGTGGAAGTCGGTCCCCGCGGTCAGGCCCGAGCCCTCCTCCAGGATCGGGCCGAACATCTCCTGGGTGGTGCCCGGGTAGGTCGTCGACTCGAGGATGACGGTGGCGCCGGGGCGGAGGTAGCGGCCGAGGGTGACGGCCGATTCCCTGATGTAGCGGAGGTCGGGCATGCCCTCGTGCAGCGGGGTCGGCACGGTCACCACCGCGACGTCGAAACCGCCGCAGTCGCGGGCCGAATCGCTCGCACGGTAGGTGCCGTTGTCCAACGCCGCACGGATCCGCTCGGAGGAGACGTCCTCGACGAAGGACTCACCGGCGGCGAGGCTCTTGATCCTTCGGGTGTCGACGTCGTAGCCGATCACCTCGTGTCCGACCTCGGCGGCCCGGATGGCCAGCGGGAGACCGACGTAACCCTGTCCCACGACGACTACGCGCATCAGTGACTCCTTTTCGCGGGAGCTGCCGACGGGGTGAGCCGGAAGAGCTCGCGCGCCGTCATGAGGAGGAAGGAGGCATTGGTGGTCACGTAGCGCCGGCCCAGCCGGCGCGGTTCCTGCACCGCGCGGTAGAGCCACTCCATGCCCCACCGCTGCCAGGAGGCGGGGGCCCGCTTGGTGACCCCGGCCAGGATGTCGAAGGAGCCGCCGACGCCGTGCACCACGCGGGCGCCGGTGCGGGTGCCGTAGGCGGCGGTGAAGATCTCCTTCTTCGGCGAGGTCATGCCAAGGAAGAGCATCTGGGCGCCACTTCGCGCGATTCCGTCGGCGATCTCCTGCTGCTCGGAGTCGGCGAAGTAGCCGTTGCGGCTGCCGGCCACCTTCAGGCCGGGGAAGCGGTCGGCCACCTTCAGCAGCATCTGGTCCAGCACCTCCTGTTTGGCGCCGAGGAAGTACACGGGGATGCCCGTGGTCTCCGCCTCGGCGAGCAGGCGCAGGAACAGGTCGATGCCGGCCACCCGTTCGGGCAGCGGGGCGCGCAGGATGCGGCCGGCCCACACCACGGCCTGTCCGTCCGCGAGCACCAGGTCGCAGCCGGAGACGGCCTTGGCGAGGCGGTCGTCGCGCCGCATGTTCACCAGCTTCGCGGCGTTGACCACGCCGATCTCCAACTGCCTGCCGTCACGGACCGCTTCCAGGCAGCGCTCGACGGTCTGGTCCATGGTCAGCGGGTCCAGTTCGACCCCGAACAGCTGTTGACGCTGCGTCATATCCGGCCCCCCTGCCAGGCGTAGAGCATCCAGCCGAACTCGTACGGCCGGCATTCGCGGTCCACGGACAGAGGGCGGTACATCCGGTCCAGGGACTTCAGCCGCAGGCCGGGCGCGACGCGGGTGGACAGGCCACGGGCGGCGCGTACGGCCTTCTTCGGGTCGCCCCGGTAGACCTTGCGCCAGGTGGCGCCGAGCTCGTCGAGGATCATCGGCTCCCGGTGCTCCGAACCCGCCAGTTCGGGTACGTCCGTCATCCAGCGCAGGCCCTTGCGGATCGCCGCACCGAAGTCGGTGCCGCCCGCGTCCGCGAGGTCGAACAGCGCGGTCGGCGCCATCGCGTGCTGGTGGACGCTGTAGACGGGGTAGCCCTCCACGACGCCGCCGGTGCGCGCGTCGTAGTGCCACCACCACTGCCCGCCCTCACCCTGCAGCTCGCAGATGCGTGCCGCGCAGGCGTCGGACGCGGCCAGCGCCTCCGCGTCGCCGTCGTCGGCGCTCGCGTGGGCGCGGGCCAGAGCCTGCAGCGGGTAGGTCTGGTCGGCGAAGCAGGCGATGTGCGTCCGGTACCAGGGCACCAGGCCGGGGCCGGTGGCGTGCGGGAACAGAGGGCTGTCGCCGATACGGGCGCGCAGCAGGCGGTCCCGGGCCGCGGTGAAGCGTTCCTCCACGTCGACCGATTCGCGGGCGGCCGCGAGGGCGGACAGCACCCACGCCGCCTCGACGGTGTACTGCGGCCGGCCCTCCTCGTCGAGCGCGTAGACCCGCGCGAGGGCGTCGGAGAGTTTGGGGTGGTCGGTCTCGGCGGCGGCCCAGGCGATGAGCGCCGCGTCGCCGAGGTTGGTCACCGCGGGCAGCGACTCGACCAGCAGGCCCGCGAACTCCTGGGCCGTACGCCCGCCGAGGACCGCACGCTGGCGCTCCTCCGGCAGGAAGCGGACGCCGAGTGCGGTGATGGCCCCGTAGCGGGTGCTGGCCCCGCGCCGTTCCAGGGCCCAGGAGCCGTCGGGGGCCTGCTGCCCGGCCATGGTGAAGACGAAGGCCTCACTCCCCGGAAGCAGCATGGATGGAAGTCCCGACTCGGCGACTTTCAGCAGTCGTTGGGCGAGCGCGAACAGCGGCGGTTCCTCATGGCCGAGTGCCGCCAGACGTGTGGTGGTCATCTTTTGGACACACCAACCCCCCTGGGTCCTGTGAACAGACTTGTGATCGCCGCGGAGTGGATGGTCACGCGGCGTAAGGCAGACGTCGGACTGCGCAGTTGTCAGACGTCAGGCATCGGAGCGTGGTCGCTCCTGATTTCAGACACAGGTGTCCCCACCCCTGTAACCCCCCCTGGGTACTTCGGGTCCGTGTGCTCATTGTGCTTGCTCTGCACACTTCACACACATGTTATGCCGGGAGATGTTCGAAGATTTGCGGTTTGGGGGAAACAGGAGGCTACGCGCGTTCGACGAGTTGGGTGTCCTTCTCGTCGTACAGCGCGCCCGTCTCGGGGCACTCCCACACCCCGGGCTCGCCCTCGCGCTCGGTCAGTCGTACGCCGGCCCTGCCGACCCAGCCGATGCGGCGCGCCGGAACACCGGCCACCAGGGCGAAGTCGGGCACGTCCCGGGTCACCACGGCGCCCGCGGCGACCAGCGCCCAGCGGCCGATGCGCACCGGCGCGACACACACCGAACGGGCCCCCACCGACGCCCCCTCGGCCACCACCACGGCCACGGCCTCCCAGTCGCCACCGCGCTTCAACTTGCCCTCGGGGTCCACCGAGCGCGGGAAGTAGTCGTTGGTGAACACCGCCGCAGGGCCGACGAACACGCCGTCCTCGAGGACCGCGGGCTCGTAGACCAGCGCGTAGTTCTGCAGCTTGACGTTGTCGCCGATACGGACGCCGGGGCCGACGTAGGCGCCCCGGCCCACGATGCAGCCGCTGCCCAGCCGGGCGTCCTCCCGGACCTGGGCCAGATCCCAGATCGTCGTCCCGTCACCGATCGTGGCCGTCTCGTCGACCTGGGCGGTCGGCTGAATCCTCGAGCTCACCGGACTGAACCTTTCTTCTCGTCGAGCAGAGCAGGGAACGCCGCCTTGAGCGCCTCGCGCCAGGGACGCATGGGTTCGATCGCCGCCCGGCGCCAGCCGTCGTGGCCCAGGACGCTGTACGCGGGACGGGGTGCGGGTCGTACGAAGGCATCACTGGTGGTCGGCCGCACGCGCGCGGGATCCGCGCCGAGCAGCCTGAACACCTCGCGCGCCAGGCCGAACCAGGTCGTCTCGCCACCGCTGGTGCCGTGGTAGACACCGGCGGGCGCGGTCCCGGCGAGGGCGGCCTGCCCGAGCCGCACCAGCCGGTCGGCGAGGTCCACCGTCCAAGTGGGCTGCCCGCGTTGGTCGTCGACCACGTCAAGGGTCTCCTTGACGGACTCCAGCCTGATCATCGTGTCGACGAAGTTCCCGCCGCCCGCTCCGTACAGCCAGGCCGTCCGCACCACATACCCCGAGTCGGGAAGCGCGCCCAACACCGCTTGTTCTCCCGCGAGTTTGGTACGGCCGTACGCGCTGCGCGGTGCGGCCGGGGCGTCCTCGGGATACGGGCTGGTGCCGTCGCCCGCGAAGACGTAGTCCGTCGACACATGGACGAGTGCGGCGCCGGTCTTCGCACATGCCTCGGCCAGCTGCCGTGGCCCGTCGCCGTTGACCCGCAGGGCGTCCGCCTCGCGTGCCTCGGCATCGTCAACCGCCGTCCAGGCGGCGCAGTTGACCACGATCCGGGGCCGGCGCGCCGCCAGCACGTCGTGCACCATGTCGGCGTCGGTGATGTCGAGACCGGCCCGGTCCAGGCCGGCGGGCGACTCGCCGTCCCGGCGCAGCCGCGCCATGACGTCCTGCCCGAGCATGCCGGTGGCGCCGGTGATCAACCAGGTGGTGGTCGTGGAGGTCATGGTTTCCGCTCGTCTTCGAAAGAGGTCCGGGGAAGCGGACTTAGAGAGCTGCGCGCTCCTTGAGCGGCTCCCACCAGGCTCGGTTCTCCCGGTACCATGTCACCGTCTCCGCAAGGCCGGTGGCGAAGCCTTTGCGCGGCGCGTACCCCAACTCGTCTCGCGCCTTGGTGCAGTCCACCGAGTAGCGGCGGTCGTGGCCCTTGCGGTCGGCGACGTACTCGACGCTGGTGTCCCAGTTCGCGCCGCAGGCTTCCAGCAGCAGGGCGGTGAGGTCCTTGTTGGTCAACTCGGTGCCGCCGCCGATGTTGTAGACCTCGCCGGCCCGGCCCTTGGTGCGGACCAGTTCGATGCCCTGGACGTGGTCGTCGATGTGCAGCCAGTCGCGAACGTTGCCGCCGTCGCCGTAGAGCGGGACCTTCCTGCCGTCCAGCAGGTTGGTGATGAACAGCGGGATGACCTTCTCGGGGAACTGGTGGTGCCCGTAGTTGTTGGAGCAGCGGGTCACCCGTACGTCCAGGCCGTGGGTGCGGTGCTGGGCCAGGGCGATCAGGTCGCTGGACGCCTTGGAGGCGGCGTACGGGGAGTTGGGGCTGAGCGGGTCCGTCTCCGGCCAGGAGCCGGTGTCGACGGAGCCGTACACCTCGTCGGTGGAAACGTGCACGAAGCGGCCCACTCGGTGCCGCAGGGCGGCGTCCAACAGGGTCTGGGTGCCCAGGACGTTGGTGCGGATGAAGTCGGTGGCGCCCAGGATGGAGCGGTCCACGTGCGACTCGGCGGCGAAGTGCACGACCTCGTCGTGCTGGGCGAGGAGCTCGTCGACCAGCTCGCCGTCGCAGATGTCGCCCTTGACGAAGGCGAGTTGGGGGTGGTCGCGCACCGGGTCGAGATTGGCCGGATTGCCCGCGTAGGTGAGCGCGTCCAGCACCGTGACCGCCACCTCGCCCGGTCCGGCCGGGCCGAGCAGCGTGCGGACGTAGTGCGAGCCGATGAAGCCGGCACCGCCGGTCACCAGCATTCTGGTCGTCATGAGGAGATCTGCACCTTGCTGTGGTCGCCGAGGACGAAACGGTGGGCCGAGGGGCGGCGAGGCGCGGGAGTCACCTCGACGTTGCGGCCGATGAGGGAGGCCTCCACGCGGCGGACGCCGCTGACCGAGGAGTCGCGCAGCACGATCGAGTACTCGATCTCGCTGTCCTCGATCCGGCAGTCGCCGGCGATCGAGGTGTACGGGCCGATGTAGGAGTCGGTGATCACGGTGTTCGCGCCGATCACCGCCGGACCCACGATCCGGCTGCCGGTCACCTTCGCGCCGGCCTCGATGCGCACCCGGCCGATGATCTCGCTGGCGTCGTCGACCGTGCCGTGGATCTCGCCCTCCAGGCGCTCTAGCACCGAGCGGTTGACCTCGAGCATGTCGGTGACGTTCCCGGTGTCCTTCCAGTACCCGGAGATCGTCGTGGACCGCACATCACGGCCCGCGTCGATCATCCACTGGATGGCGTGGGTGATCTCCAACTCGCCGCGCCAGGACGGCTTGATCGCGCGTACGGCCTCGTGGACGGCCGGGGTGAACAGATACACCCCCACCAGCGCCATGTCGCTCTTGGGGTGCTCGGGCTTCTCCTCCAGGCCGGCCACGCGGCCGTCCGCGTCCAGTTCGGCCACCCCGAAGGCGGTCGGGTTCGCGACTTTCGTCAACAGGATCTGCGCGTCGGGCCGTTCGGCACGGAAGGCGTCCACCAGGTCGGTGATGCCACCGACGACGAAGTTGTCGCCGAGGTACATCACGAAGTCGTCATCGCCCAGGAACGCCCGGGCGATCAGCACCGCGTGGGCCAGCCCCAGCGGCTGGTCCTGTGGGATGTAGGTGACGTCCAGACCGAACGCGGAGCCGTCGCCGACCGCTTCGCGGATCTCCTCGGCCGTGTCCCCGACGATGATCCCGACCTCGGTGATGCCGGCTTCTGCGATCGCCTCCAGACCGTAAAAGAGCACCGGTTTGTTCGCTACCGGTACGAGTTGTTTCGCCGATGTATGCGTTATGGGGCGCAATCGGGTACCTGAGCCACCAGACAACAGGAGTGCCTTCACGAGATCACCATACTTTCGCGGTGCTTGCCGACGAAAGGATTCCGCATATGTACGGCAGGTCTTCGCCACGTGGGGCAGGTGGGGCTTACCGGGTGTGTCGGGAGGAATCGGAGCGTAGATGATCGCTTGATCGCCAAGGGTGCCGTTCACAATTCGTCCCCGACCCTTTGGAAACTGGTTCGACGCGTCTGGTGAGCGCTGGCACAGTGACCCCCCATGGATGACCCGGAACTCGTGACCGCTGCGGACGTACGACGCATGCAAGGTCTGGCCCAGAGGGTCACGGCCGTCCGTCCCGACCTGGTGAACAGTGACGCTTCGGTCGGGGAGCTGGCCTGGATCTGGGGCAAGGGGCATGCGAGCCACGGTGAGAGCTGGCGGCGCCGACTGTGGTTCTCCGGTGGCGAGTTGGTGGCGTGGGGCTGGGCGTTTCTGCCACACCGGGTGAGGCGGAACGACGGGTCGGTGAAGGACGTCACCGGTGCCTGGCTCACCTATCAGGTCCATCCCCACCACGATGAGCTGGTGGACGAGGTGATCGACTGGTACGACGCCGTGGCGGCCGGCCTCGAGCGCGCGGTGATCGCGCAGGCCGCCGACGAAGTCGCCTTGAAGCGCTGGACGGCGCACGGCTACGACACCGATCCGGACTCGCTCGGCGACGCCGGCTCCTGGACCCAGCTCAACGAGCGGGACCTGGATGACGTCGAACGGCCGACGTTGCCGGACGGCTTCCGCTTCCGCACCGCAGGCGAGGCCGGGCCGCAGGCCGCGGTCCAGGCCCATGTGGACGCGTGGGCTCCGTCGCCGTACACGATCGAGGCCTACGAGGGCGTTCGACGGACCCCGCCCTACCGCGGTGACCTGCACGTCCTGGTGGAGGCCCCGGACGGAACGATGGCCGCATCGGCGATCATGTGGCTCGACGGGGTGAACAGCACCGCCGAGTTCGAGCCGGTCGGAACGCACCCCGACTACCGGCGGCGCGGGCTCGGCAGGGCGATGCTGCTGCACGGGATGCATCTGGCGCGGGCGGCCGGCGCCCGGCACATGACGGTCGCCTGTCTGGGCGCACCGGGGCATCCCGGGGCGCGAGGGCTGTACTACAGCGTCGGGTTCCGGATGTTCAGCCGAGACGTGCCGCTCATCAAGGCAGCGGGGGAGGCCCGGCCGTCACAATGATGGGTGCGGCGCGTGGGTGACGGTTTTCGGAGGTGTGTGGTGGTCGGGCAGGTGGTTCGTCGAGGTGTGCGGCTCGGGGTGCGCATCGGCTCGGTGCCGGCGGTCGTCTTCGGCTCCCCATGGCTCGTTGGCGTGGTGGCGGGCGCCGGGACGGGCTGATGCGTGGCGCCATGGCAGTGGGCGGGAGTGTGGGTGTGGGCGTTCTGCTCGGCATGGTGGCAGGTGGCAGGTGGCAGGTGGCAGGTGGCGTACTGGCGCTGGCGCCCGAGTGGGCCGCCGCCCGCGCCCCGTTGAGGCCGCCTCCCGCCCCGCCCCCTACCCGGCGTCCTGCCGCCCGCAGGCGTGGGCGGCCGCCGCCTCGGTCTCGGTGCTCCAGGCCGCTCTCGGCCTCGACGCGGACATCCCCGCCGGGACGGTCACCGTGACGCCCGCCTTCGCTACGGCCTACGCACCGCTGACGGTGACGGGACTCCAAGTCGGCCCGGGCGCACTGGACATCACGGTCACGGCCGACGGGACGGTGGACGTGACCGCGCCGGAAGGGCTGAGTGTGGTCACGGGGTGAGAGCGGCGAGCCGTCTCGCGGCGTTTGCATCGCAGCGCGAGACGGCTCGTGTTCAATTCGGCGCGGAGTTACGGCACTTGCACGACCTCCTGCCGCGCCTCCTTCGCAGTCGCGCGGGCCTGGCGAGTGAGGGGGCCGAAGACGGCCAGGACCACGGCGCCGACGAGCCAGGTTCCGGCGATGAAGTAGAAGACGCTCCGGTAGCCGCTGCTCTGGTACAGGGACGCGACGATCAGAGGTCCCGCGGCGTTCGACAGGCGGCCCAGGCCGTAGGAGACGCCGGTGCCCAGCGATCGGCCCCGGGTGTCGAAGAGTTCGGGCGAGTAGGCGTAGGCGAGAGCTGTGTAGCCGCGCTCGAACATGTTGACCAGGAAGCCGAAGACGATGATCAGGACCGGGTTGAAGGTGAGGCCGTACAGCAGGCCGCACAGGGAGATGACGATGCCGAACGCGGCCAGGCACCACTTGCGTTCGAAGCGGTCGGTGACCAGCGACGCCAGATACGAGCCCAGCGGCGCGCCGACCGTGGTGAGTGCCACGTAGAAGACGGACTTCTCGACGCTGAAGCCCTCCTTGGCGAGCAGGGTGGGCGCCCAGCTGGAGTAGCCGAAGAAGCCGATGGTCTGGGTCACCCACAGCACCGTGAGCAGCAGGGTGGGGAAGAGGTACTTCTTCTGCAGCAGCAGCTTCAACGGGGCCCGGGTCTGCGGTGCTTCGTCCACGGGGGGCGCCGGCTCGGGCAGCGGGCCCTTCTCCGCGGCCACGCTCGCCTCGATCTCCCGCAGGACCTCGTCCGCCTTGGCGTGCTCGCCGCGGCTCTCGTACCAGCGCGGGGACTCCTTCAGCCGCCGGGTGAACAGGACGAGCAGGATGCCCAGGGCGCCCCAGAGGTAGATCAGCCGCCACGACCAGTCGTTGAGGGGGACGACCGCGCTCGCGACGAGGTTCGTGGCCGGGGTGCCGCAGATACCGACGACGATGGCGTACGCCTGGTACTTGCCGCGGACGGCTGCCGGGTACAGCTCGTTGACGTAGATGACGGCGACGACGGTCATCGCGGCCAGACCCGCCGAGGTCAGCACGCGGAACACGCCCAACGACACGATGTCCCAGGAGAACACCGAGGCGAACGAGAAGACGCCGAACCACAACGTGGTGAGCAGCAGGGCGCGTTTGCGGCCCCACCGGTCGGCCAGCGCGCTCGCGACGATCGAGCCGATGAACATGCCGACGAAGGACAGTGAAGTGACGTAGGCGACCTGGTCGATCGTCAGTCCCCACAGCTTGATCAGCTTGGGGGCGGTGGTGGCGAAGGTGTTGATGTCCGCGAACTCGAAGAAGTACGCGAAGGACACGGCCAGCAGCGTGACCTTGTGGAACCGGCCGATCGGCAGCCGGTTCAGCCTGTTCAGGGCGTTGGAGTGCACCATGGGGATCAGACCTCCTCGCTCGGCCAGTACAGGCGCATGGGGTTGTCGACGAGCAGACGCTGTCGCTGTTCGGCGGTGACCGCGATCTGCGGCACGTAGTCGACCAGGAGCCCGTCGTCGGGCATGTGGTCGGTGAGGTTGGGGTGGGGCCAGTCGGTGCCCCACAGCACGCGGTCGGGGAACTCCTCGACGGCGCGGCGGGCGAAGGGGACGACGTCGGCGTACGGACGGTGTTCGCCGTTCAGCGCGGCGGGCCCGGTCTCACTCAGACGCTCGGGACACGTCACCTTCACCCAGACGTCGTTCGCCGCGACGAAGCGCAGGAAGCGGGAGAACTCCGGCCCGTCCGCCGGTCGCGTCACGTCCGGCCGGCCCATGTGGTCGACCACCAGGGGAGTGGGCAGCGAGGCGAAGAAGCCCTCCAGGTCGGGCAGGTCGGCGCTCTCGAAGTACAGGACGATGTGCCAGCCCAGCGGGGCGATCTTCTTCGCGATCAGACTCAGGTCGTCCTCGGGCGAGGAGTCGACCAGCCGCCGTACGAAGTTGAAGCGCACACCCCGCACGCCTGCCGCGTCCAGGGCGAGCAGCTCGTGCTCGCCGATGTCCGGACGGACGGCGGCGATGCCTCGGGCCCGCCCGCCGGACGCCTGAAGGGCGTCGACCATGGCGGTGTTGTCCGCGCCGTGGCAGGTGGCCTGCACGATGACGTTGCGGGAGACGCCCAAGTGGTCCCGGAGTGCGAACAGTTGCTTCTTGCTCGCGTCGCAGGGCGTGTACTTGCGTTCCGGTGCGAAGGGGAAGACGGCCTGCGGGCCGAAGATGTGGCAGTGGGTGTCTACCGTGCCGGGCGGCAGCGTGAAGGTCGGTGCGGACGGGTTGTGATACCAGTCCAACCAGCCCGGTGTTATAGGGGAGTTGGGGACAGCGGTGGGCACGAGTTCTCCTCGGGGACGGGCTGTGCGGGGCACGCGGGAGGGAGAGAAGGGAGGGGGAGGGGGAGGGGAAGAAGAGCGGGGCTCAGCGGCCCTGGCGCTTGAGCAGCGCGTCCAGACGCGGGTACACGGCGCGGGCGTTGCGCTCCTGGATCGCGGCCAGGTCGTCCGGGCTCAGGTTGGCCTTCTCGACGTAGCGGCGGGTGTCGTCGAAGTGGTGGCCGGAGCAGGGGTCGATGTCGCGGACGGCGCCGATCATCTCCGAGGCGAAGAGGATGTTGCGGGTGGGGACGACGTCGAGGAGGAGGTCGATGCCCGGCTGGTGGTAGACGCAGGTGTCGAAGAAGACGTTGCCGAGGACGTGCTCCTCCAGCTCCGGCTTGCCGAGCGCCATCGCCAGTCCCCGGAAACGGCCCCAGTGGTAGGGCGCCGCGCCGCCGCCGTGGGGGATGATCAGCCGCAGGGTCGGGAAGTCCGTGAACAGATCGCCCTGCACGAGCTGCATGAACGCCGTGGTGTCGGCGTTGAGGTAGTGCGCGCCGGTGGTGTGGAAGGCCGGGTTGACGCTCGTGCTGACGTGCACCATGGCCGGGACGTCGTACTCGACCAGCTTCTCGTAGACCGGGTACCAGTAGCGGTCGGTGAGCGGCGGGGCGGTCCACCGGCCGCCGGATGGGTCCGGGTTGAGATTGACCGCGACCGCGCCGAACTCCTCGACACAGCGGGTGAGTTCGGGCAGGCAGCCGGCCGGTTCGACACCGGGCGACTGCGGCAGCATCGCCGCGGGCACGAACCGCTCCGGGTACAACTGGCTGACGCGGTAGCAGAGTTCGTTGCAGATCGATGCCCACTCGGCGGACGTCTCGAAGCCGCCGATGTGATGCGCCATGAACGAGGCGCGCGGCGAGAACACCGTCATGTCGATGCCGCGCTCGTCCATCAGCCGCAGCTGGTTCGCCTCGATCGTCTCGCGCAGCTCGTCGTCGCCGATGCGCAGATCCGCGGGGGCCGGCGCGGCGGCCGGATCGGCGAGCCCGGCGATCTGCCGCTCCCGCCAGGTGGCCAGGGCCGGGGGCGCGGTCGTGTAGTGGCCGTGGCAGTCGATGATCATTGCTGCACCCGTTCGCGGTCGTACGTCGTCGCTGACGGCTGCAGACTGGCTCCGCGCCGCGGGGGCGGGGAGCCGCCCTGGCACGGAACTAACGTGCGCTTAACATTGGCGACCCCCTCCTGACCTCGTGGTCTACATTCGGCTGCGGGACCACAGGCGAAAGGAGGTGGGCACATGCAGCTGCTGCTGGCCGAGGACGACGACGGGGTGGCCGCCGCCCTCGTGGAGGTCCTCTACGACCACGGACACGACACCCGGCGCCTCCGCCTCGGCAAGGACGTCATGACCTACCACCGCAGCGCCGACCTCCTGCTCCTCGACCTGGGCCTGCCCGACGTCGACGGCCTGGAGGTGCTTCGCACGCTGCGCGCGGTGAGCGACATGCCCGTGGTGATCCTCACCGCGCGCGGTGACGAGCGCTCGGTGGTGCGCGGGCTGCGGCTCGGCGCCGACGACTACCTGGTCAAGCCCGTACGGCTGACCGAGCTGCTCGCCCGTATCGACGCCGTCGTACGGCGTTCGCGGGCCAAGGGCCCTGGTACCGGTGCGCGAGCCGTCAGGGCCGGTGACGTCGAGATCGAGCTGGACGCCCGCCGGGTCCGGGTCTCCGGAGCGGAGGTCGAGCTGACCGCCAAGGAGTTCGACGTCCTCGCCGTGCTGGCCCGGCGCGCGGGCACGGCCGTCAGCCGCGAGCAGCTGCTGGACGAGGTGTGGGGCGACGCCCGGCACGCCACCTCGCGCTCCCTCGACGTCCACCTCACCCAGCTGCGCGCCAAGCTGGGACGCCCCGAGCTGCTCACCACGATCCGCGGCTTCGGCTACCGCTTCGGGGACTGAGGCGTGCGTACCCGGGTCCAGGCCGTACTGCTGCTGTTCGGCATTCTCGCGACGGCCGCCTTCGCCATCCCGCTGCTGCTGTTCACCGCCTCGGACCGCACCCAGCAGCTGGTCCTCGCCCGCAGCTCCGACCTCGACCGCTTCGCCTCCCTCATGGACCAGGCGGCCAGGACCGGCGACACGTCGCAGGTCGTCGCCGAGGCGCGCCGCTTCACGCAGCTGTACGGCGAACCACTCGTCGTCACCGACATCCGCCGCGGCCCGGTCGTGCAGACCGGCGGCATGCGGGCGGACCAGCCCGCCGTGACCCGGCTGATCGACGCGGCGCTGCGCAACCAGAGCGCCCACCCCGCGGCGGCGCTGCGCCCCTGGTCACGGGGGCACCGGATGTTCGCCGCACCCGCCGGCACGGGCACCCAGGTCACCGGGGCGGTCGTCCTGCGCGCCTCGGTGACGACGGCCGCGGCGGACGTCACCAGACGCTGGGCCGCCGTCCTCGCCGGAACGGCGCTGGTCGCGCTGGCCTGCACAGCCCTCGCCCGCGCCGCGACCCGCTGGGTGGTCAGCCCGCTGCGCCGCCTGGACCGGGCCGTCGGCCAGCTCGCCGCGGGCCTGCCGCCCGAGCAGACCCGTGCCTCCGGACCGCCCGAACTGCGTCAGCTGGCCACCGGGTTCAACCGCATGGCGCGCACCGTCATGGCGGCCCTGGAGCAGCAGGGCCGGCTCGTCGCCGACACGTCCCACCAGATGCGCAACCCGATGGCCGCGCTACGGCTGCGCGTGGACGCCCTGCACACCCATCTGCCCGCGTCCGCCGAGCGCACCTACACCGGGGTCACCACCGAGCTCGACCGTCTGGAAACCCTCCTGGACGACATGCTCGCCCTGGCCACCGCGGAACACCGGGCCGGCGAACTGACGGTGACCGACGACGCGGACGCGCGCTGCGACGCCGCCGAGGTCGCCCTGAACCGGCACCGGCTGTGGCAGCCGGTCGCCGACCGCGCCGGCATCCGCCTCACCACCGAGACCGACGCCCCCGTCCCGGCGCTCTGCACGGAACGTGAGCTCGCCCAGATCACGGACATCCTGCTGGACAACGCCATCAAGTACGCCGGAGAGGGCGCAGAGATCACCCTGTCCTGCGGCGTCGACGGCCCCTGGGCGGTCCTCACGGTGACCGACACCGGCCCGGGCCTCACACCCGAGGAACTGACCCAGGCCACGGAACGCTTCTGGCGCTCGACCCGACAGACCGGCACGACGGGCACGGGCCTCGGACTGGCAATCGCCCAGCAGCTGCTCGCGGGCCGAGACGGCCGTCTGGAGCTGGAGCAGGCGCGGCCGCGGGGGCTGCGGGTCACGGCGTACGTCCCTCGCGCCGCGGCTGAAGGGGGTGCGCGATGACCGGCCGCGCCGTCAACCGCCGCACCGCGATGCGCGCCGCTGTCGGTGTCGCGGCTGCCGTAGCCCTCGGGGGCGCGCTCGACGGCGACGTCTCGCGGCAGAGCATCGGGCCCAGCGGGGTTCTGCGCCTGGCGACCGGTGAGCCCACGGCGTTCTACGCCGCCTTCGGCCGCCTCCTCGCCGCCGAGATCGAGGCGGCGTACCCGGGTCTGAGCTGCCGTATCCGCACCACCGCGGGCAGCGTCACCAACCTCGAGCTGCTGCGCGACGGTCACGTCGACCTCGCGCTCGTCCTCACCGACACCGCGCGGGAGGCGCAGGGCACCACCCTCTTCCGGCGCCCGGTGCCGCTGCGGGCGATCGGCAGGCTGTACGAGACCTACCTGCAGTTCGCCGTCCGCTCGGACTCCTCCGTGCGTACCGTCTCCGGCCTGGCCGGCCACACCGTCTCCCTGGGCGCCCCGGGGTCCGGGGCGGAGGTGCTCGGTGAGCGGCTGCTGCGCGCCGCCGGCCTGCGGCCGGGCACGGATGTCCTGGTACGCCATCTGCGGCTGGCCGCCGCAGCCGACGCCGTACGGGCGGGAACCGTCGAGGGCCTGCTGGTGGCCGGCGGCGTCCCCCTGCCCACCCTGACCGACCTGGACGAAGATCCGGGTCTACGCTTCCTGCCGCTCACCGATCCGCTGCCCCGCCACGGCGGCGGTATGGCCGGCTCCGGCCTGGAAGAGGTGACGTTCCCCGCGGGCGCCTACCGGGCGGCGGGCGGTGTCGCCACCGTCGGGGTCTCCAACCTGCTGGTGTGCCGCCCCGACCTGGACACCGGTCTGGCAGAGGCGATCACGCGCCTGCTGGTCCAGCGCGCCACGGCCCTCGTGCCCGGCAGCGCGGTCGGAGTGCAGTTCCTAGACGTCCGCAGCCTGATCGGCACGGGGAGCGTCGCGCTGCATCCGGGGGCGGTCGCGGCGTATCGGGCGCTGCACGGCTGAGTCGAGAGACGTGTCGACCGTTCTGCAGGGCGGTGCGCCACCAGAAGCACCTAGGGGGTGACTGACAATTCCTTAGCCGAGCGCCGCAACCCCATCGATCAGCAGATCCCGGTCCGACCTGGCCGCCACCACCTCGAACCCCATCTCGGCGAGCTGCCGGGCCCGGGCGGGGCTGCCCGCGTACACGCCAGGGATGACGTCATGCGCGCGGCACGCGGCCACGATCGACCGGAGCTCTCCCTTGTCGCCCGCGATGAGGTCGTCGAGCGCGATGCCGAGGGACAGGGCGAGGTCGTACGGCCCGACGAAGATCATGTCCACTCCGGGCGTCGCCGCGATCTCCTCGACATTGTCCAGTCCGAGACGGGTCTCGACCATGACGCCGCAGACCGCTTGGCGGTTGGCCTCCTCCACGCCGAGTTCGGCACGTCCCCAGTACGGGGCGAACGGTCCCCAACTGCGGCTGCCGATCGGCGGGTAGCGCACGGCGGACGCGGCGCGGGCGGCCGCCTCGGCGCTCTCGATCATCGGGATGACGACCCCGCGCGCCCCGGCGTCCAGTGCCCGCCCGATCTCGCCCGCGTCGAGGGAGCGCACGCGCACCAACACGTCGACCCGGGTGACGACATGCAGCACGTCGCGCACCGACTGGTCGTCGTAGAAGCCGTGTTGGGCGTCGAGCCCGATCCAGCCGGGGTTGCCGTGGCTGACGGCCTCCGCGGCGGCGGCGCCGAGGAGTGACCACACCCCGGTGCCCGAGGTCGGGGTCCACGTCGTCGTTCGGGTCACGCTGATGTCTCCTCGTGCGCCGGGTGCTCGTGCGGGTGGTGGTGCACGCCGCTCAACTCGGCTTCTCGGAACCGGAGATGACGTCGACGGCGAGGCGTCGATGCGTGGCGAAGAGCGTGCGGGCGTCTTCGGTGTCGCGGGCGCGCAGCGCGGCGACGAGTTCCCGGTGCTCGCGCGGGATGCGATCGAGATAGCCCTGGGTGCTGCGGCCGATCCGGGTCAGCAGGAACAGGTGCACCTGGCAGCGGATGCCGTCCCAGGCGTCGGCGAGTCGCCGGTGCCCGGCGGCGGCGAACACCGCGTCGTGGAAGGCGATGTCGCAGCGCACCATCTCGTGCGCGTCGGCGGCCCGTTCCATCATGTCGGCCGTCTTCGCGACCGAGGCGAGGTCCTCGTCCGAGGCGCGCGCGATCACCTCGCGGACGGCCAGGTCCTCCAACGCGCCACGCAGGCTGTCCAGTTCGGCCACGTCGTCGGCGGACAGGGAGGTCACCGTCGTGCCGCGGTGCCAGGCGCAGTGGACCAGGCCCTCGCGTTCCAGCAAGCGAAGGGCTTCGCGCACCGGGCCGCGGCTGACGTCCATGTCACCGGACAGTTCCACTTCGCGCAGCTGCGCACCGGGCGCGTACCTGCCGTCGAAGATGGCCTCGCGGATACGGTCGGCGACCTCGTCCGCCAGCCCCCGGCGCCGGGCGGGGGTCACTCGTCCCTGTTCGTTCATCGCCTTCATCTCCTCAATGTCGCAATGTTAACATTCGAATCGCAACCAATGTCAACTTGCGACAAGTGCTGCACAGGTCCGAGCAGGAAGGCATTCCATGACCGTTCTCGACTCCCCGATCCCGCGGTTCCATCTCGCCATGCCGGTCGACGACTTGGCCGCCGCCCGTCGGTTCTACGGCGACGTGCTGGGCCTGGAGGAGGGCCGCAGCGCGGAGAGGTGGGTGGACTGGAACCTGCACGGCCACCAGTTCGTCACCCATCTCGCCCCGGAGCGCGGGCAGCGCGTCCACAACCCGGTCGACGGCCATGACGTCCCGGTGCCGCACTTCGGGCTGATTCTGACCGTGCCCGAATTCCACAAGCTGGCCGACCGGTTGCGCGCGGCGGACGTCGCGTTCGTCATCGAGCCCTACGTCCGCTTCGAGGGCCGGAAGGGCGAGCAGTGGACGATGTTCCTCCACGATCCGGCCGGCAACGCCCTGGAGTTCAAGGCGTTCGCCGACGATTCGCAGATCTTCGCTCCCTGACCGGCGGCGGTGCGGTCCGGCCGCCCGTGGCCCGGACGGGCGGACCGCACCTTCTCATGTCAGGCGCACCCTGCCGGGGTAGCCCGTGAGGCGTCGGAGATCAGCGCCTGCTGGGCTGCCTTGAGCCGCTTGACGTCGGGCTTGACCACCTTGCGGTCGTACGTCATCAGGCCGTTGAGCTCGCCCTCGACGTCCGAGATCTGGGTGTAGACCGCGCCGTTTCCGCCCTTGCAGGCCAGTGCGTGGACCTCGGCGAGCTTGGCCAGGTAGTCGTCCGTGTAGGTCGAGGGATCGACGTCGACGTACGACTGCTGCACCGACCAGGCGTGCCCGGGCACCGCGAGCCCAAGGCCGCCGTACTCACCGCTGACCAGGGCGCGTCGGCCGTCCGGGTTCGGTGGCAGGGCCGGGCTGGGATAGCCGTGCTCGTCGATGATGTCGCCGGTGCCGCCGTCGGCCCCGAGGTTGATCCCGGACATGGAGTTCACCAGCCGGGTGGGGTCCCAGGACTTGGCCTGGTCGGCGATGCGGGCCATGTCGTACTGGCCCCAGCCTTCGTTGAAGGTGACCCACATGACGACCGACGGGCTGCTGATGTGCTCGTCGATCATCTGCTTCATCTCGCGCTCGTACTCGGCGCGGGCCGCGGTGGACGGGCTCACCCCGGCGGTCATCGCCGGCATGTCCTGCCACACCATCAGACCCAGCTTGTCCGCCCAGTAGAACCAGCGGTCGGGCTCGACCTTGATGTGCTTGCGCACCGAGTTGAAGCCCATGCTCTTGTGCATCTTCAGGTCGTGGGCGAGGGCCTCGTCGGTCGGGGCCGTGTACAGGCCGTCCGGCCAGAAGCCCTGGTCGAGCGTGGCCATCATGAAGATCGGTTTGCCGTTCAGGACGGTGCGCGGAACGCCGTCGATCTTCTCGACCTTGATGGAGCGCATGCCGAAGTAGCTGCCGACGTGGTCGGCCCCGACGGTGACCTTGAGGTCGTAGAGGAAGGGGTCGTCGGGCGACCACAGGTGCGGGTTGCGGAGGCGCAGGGTCAGGGGCCCGCCGCTGCGGCCGGTGACGGTGGCGACCTTGCGCTTGCCGTCGTAGGCCGTCGCGGTGACCGGCAACCCGGCGCGTACCCCCTGCGGTTCGACGGTGAGCGTGCCGGCGTCCACGTCCGGGGTGAGCTTGAGCTGGTCGACGTGGTCGGAGGCGACCGGCTCCATCCACACCGTCTGCCAGATGCCCGAGGTCGGCGTGTACCAGATGCCGCTGGGGTCCAGGCGCTGCTTGCCGATCGGCGGGTTCTCGCCGTTCGCCGCGTCGGTCGGGTCGTAGACGCCGACGATCAGCTCCTGGGTGCGGCCGGGCTTGAGCGCGTCGGTGACGTCGGCGCTGAACTTGTCGTAGCCGCCCTGGTGTTCGGTGACCTTGGTGCCGTTGACGTAGACCTCGGCCTTCCAGTCGACCGCGCCGAAGTTCAGCTGAAGCCGCTTGCCGGAGCCGACCTTCCAGCCGGGCGGCACGGTGAAGGTGCGCCGGTACCACATGCGGTCCTCGTGCCGTTCGATCCCCGACAGCTGGGACTCGACCGGGTAGGGGACGAGGATCTTCTCGCCGAGGTTCTTGCCCACCGGCGGCTGGTCTCCCGCCTTGGCGGCCGCGAATTGCCAGGAGCCGTTGAGGTTCTTCCAGGCGTCGCGGGTCAACTGCGGCCGCGGGTACTCCGGATGGGCGTTGCCGGGGGAGACGTCGTCGGCCCACTTGGTGCGCAGCTCGTAGGTGGACTTGTTGGCGCCGCTGCTCCAGAAGGTGCTGACAACGTTGCCGTCCGTGCCGGTCAGGCCGCCCTTGCCGTCGTAGCGGACGTCGGCGAGCCCTGGCGCGGTACCGGTCTTGTTGCCGACGACGGGTTCCTTCAGCGCCACCAGCAGGGTTCGCGGGTTGGCCGGGTCCAGCTTCGCCTCGCCCAGCGGCCAGGTGGCGCCGCCGATCACGGCGTCGAAGTGGCTGCTCAGACCGGCCGGCGGCGTGCCGAGCGGCTGTGCGAAGTCGAGTTTGAGGGTACGTCCGCTCGCGAGGACGGTGGTGGAGATGGCGCCGTCGTAGGCCCATCCGTCGGGCAGCCGGAAGGCCGACTGCGGTACGGCGGTCTTGGTGCCGCCGGGCGGGGTCCAGCGCAGGTGGAGGTTGGAACCTCCGTAGTGCTCGAAGTACTCGACCTTGATGTCGTAGGCCTTGCCCGCGGTCAACTCGACCGGTGCGCCGGTCTGTTCGCGGTCCCAGTCGTCGACCCAGTGGTCGATGACCATCTTCCCGTCGACCCACAGCCGGAAGCCGTTGTCCCCGATGATCGAGAAGGTGGTGGGCCCGGTCTTCTCCGGGACGATCTTGCCGGTCCAGCGGACGCTGACGTCGTCCGACCGACCGGTGGCGAAGTTCAGCCGCGGCTCCAGGGTGTCGAAGTCGAGGTTCGGGTCGAAGCCGGTGGCTTTGAGCTGGTCGAAGTCGAAGGCGCCGGGGGCGGATTGGGTGTAGTACTCGCCCTTCAGGCCGTGCACCTCCACGGGGTCGTCGGCCGCGGTCGCGGCGGGTGCCGCGGCGAGGCCCGCGGCGCCCAGCGCCGCGGCGAGCAGCAGGGCGAGGCGTTGGCGGATGGGTCTGTGGACGCTGATGCGCACGAATCCTCCTTGGCTGAGGAAGGGTGGCGGCTCGTTGCTTCAGTCTGTACAACGTTGGAAGGAACGGCAGTTGGCATGAGAGCACGACTCCCGGCCTCTGTCCAGGGGACATGACAAAGCCTCGTGGACGGGGCGCCCATCGACGCTGAGGAGATCCCTTGCGGGTCAGCCTGAAGGACGTGGCGGAACGCGCGGGCGTTTCGATCAAGACCGTGTCCAACGTTGTGAACAACTATCCGCACGTCACACCGGGGATGCGGTCCCGCGTGCAGGCGGCGATCGACGAGCTCGGCTACCGGCCGAACCTGACCGCCCGCCATCTGCGCAAGGGCCGTACGGGGATCATCGCGCTGGCCGTTCCCGAACTGGGCAACCCCTACTTCGCCGAGCTGTCCGGCGCCGTGATCGACGCGGCCGCCGAGCACGAGTTCACCGTCCTGCTCGACCACACCCGCGGCGAGCGCGAGCAGGAGATCCTGGTCAGCCAGGGCTTCAGCGGCCGGGTGATCGACGGGCTGATCCTCAGCCCGCTGGCCCTTGAGGCCGAGGATCTGCAGGGCCGCTCGGACGACGTCCCGCTGGTGCTGCTCGGCGAGCGCGAGTACGACCTGCCGTTCGACCACATCGCGATCGACAATGTGGCCGCAGCGCGCTGCGCGGTGCGCCATCTGCTCAGCCGCGGCCGGACCCGGATCGCCTACCTCGGTGTGCGCACCGACTCCGTGAACCGGCCCGCCCACCTGCGACTGAACGGCTGGCGTGCGGAGTTGGCGAAGGCCGGGGTGCCGGCGCCGGACAGCCTGGTGGTGCCGGTCGGCGGTTGGGACCGGGACGACGGGGCCCGTGCGATGGCCCAGTTGCTCGACGCCGGCGTGCGCCCGGACGCCGTCTTCGCCTTCAACGACCTGATCGCGATCGGGGCGATGCGGGTGCTGCACGAGCGGGGTCTTCGGGTGCCCTGGGACGTGGCGGTGGTGGGGTTCGACGATATCGCGGAGGGGCGTTTCGGTGCCGTCACCCTGACGACGGTTTCGCCGGACAAGCAGGCGATCGCGAAGATGGCCGTCGGATCGCTGCTGCGCAGCCTGTCGGGCCGCGAGGAGCCTGGTGGGCGCGAACTGAGCGCGGAGTTCCGGCTAGTTGAGCGGGAGAGCACGCTCGGCCGGAGGTGACGAGATTTCGGACGGAAGGCTTTACACGCTCCTTCCAACGATGTAAAAACCTCCCCTGAACGACGTGCACGCCGAGTTGACCGCAAGAGCCAGCCTCCCCGAGAGCGCTCTCACCTCCCGGGGCCCGCGCCGTTTGGGGACACCCATGAAGCCCACCGCACTTGTCCGTCGCACCTCCGCACGAACCCTCCTCGCCGCCGGCCTCGTGACGAGCCTCGCGCTCGCGACCGGATGCACCAAGTCCGAGGACGACTCGGGCGAGAAGACCTCCGCCTCGAAGCAGGACGACGCCGGCCAGGTGGTCGCCTCACCCGCCGCCGGCTCGGGGCCGACCTGCACCATCGACGCCTACGGCGGCAAGAAGCTCGACCTCAAGGGCGCCACCGTCGGCTTCTCGCAGTCCGAGAAGGAGGCCAACCCCTTCCGGATCGCGGAAACCGCCTCCATCAAGGCCGAAGCCCACAAGCGGGGCGTGAAGCTGCTCACCGCCAACGCCCAGTCGCAGTTCTCCAAGCAGATCAGCGACGTCCAGGACCTCATCGCCAAGGGCGCGAACCTGCTGGTCATCGCCCCGCTCAACTCCGACGGCTGGGAACCGGTGCTGCGCACCGCGGCCGCCAGGCACATCCCGATCGTGACCATCGACCGCAAGATCAACGCCGCCGCCTGCAAGGACTACGTGAGCTTCATAGGCTCCGACTTCGTCGAACAGGGCAAGCGGGCCGCCGACTCGATGATCGAGGCCACCGGCGGCAAGGGCGAGATCGCCATCCTGCTCGGCGCGGCCGGCAACAACGTGACCACCGAGCGCACCAAGGGCTTCGAGGACCGCATCAAGGAGAAGGCCCCCGGTCTGAAGATCGTGTTCAGGCAGACCGGCGAATTCGCCCGCGAGAAGGGCCAGTCGGTCACCGAGAACCTCATCCAGTCCAAGCCCGGCATCACCGGCATCTACGCCGAGAACGACGAGATGGGCCTCGGCGCCGTCAACGCCCTCAAGGGCGCCGGCAAGAAGCCCGGCGACGTCAAGATCGTCACCATCGACGGCACCCGCAACGCCGTGCAGGGCATCGTCGACGGCTGGATCTACGGCGTGATCGAGTCCAACCCGCGCTTCGGGCCGCTCGCCTTCCAGACCCTCGACACCTTCACCAAGGGCCAGAAGGTAGGTCAGGACATCGTTATCAAGGACAGCTCCTACGCCAAGAGCAACGCCCAGTCGGACCTCGACAAGGCATTCTGACGTGCTCGCGGTCACCCACCTGTCCAAGACCTTCCCCGGCGTGCGCGCGCTGTCCGACGTGGACTTCACCGCGCGCGCCGGGGAGGTGCACGCGCTCGTCGGCGAGAACGGCGCGGGCAAGTCGACGCTCATCAAGCTGCTCACTGGCGTCTACCGGCCCGACGCCGGCGAGGTCACGTACGACGGCGAACCGGTCCGCTTCACCACCCCCCTGCAGGCCCAGCAGGCGGGCATCTCCACCATCTACCAGGAGGTCAACCTCGTCCCGCTGATGAGCGTGGCCCGCAACCTCTTCCTGGGCCGCGAACCCCTCGGCCGCCTCGGCCTGATCGACTTCCGGCGCATGCACCGCGAGGCCGACGAGGCCCTGCGCGGACTCGGCATCCGCGTCGACGTGCGCCGGCCGCTGCGCGAACTCGGCGTCGGCGCCCAGCAGATGGTCGCCCTCGCCCGCGCCGTCGCCGTCGACGCCCGCGTCGTCATCATGGACGAGCCGACCTCCTCCCTCGAACCCCGGGAGGTTCAGACCCTGTTCGGGGTGATCCGCATGCTCCGCGAGCGAGGCGTCGCGGTCATCTACGTCAGCCACCGCATGGACGAGCTCTACGAGATCTGCGACACCGTCACCGTCCTGCGCGACGGCCGCCTCGTGCACACCGGACCGCTCGCCGGTCTCGACCGGCTGCGGCTGGTGGCCATGATGCTCGGCCGCGAGATCGGCGAGGTGCGCGCGGAGGGCATGACCAAGTTCACCGGCTCACACGACACCGCCGCCGAACCGGTGCTGCGCGCCGAGGGATTGACGGTCAGTCACCGGTTGCGGGACGTATCCCTGTCGATCCGTCCCGGCGAAGTCGTGGGCCTGGGCGGGCTGCTCGGCTCCGGCCGCAGCGAGACCGCGAAGGCCATCGCCGGGGCCCTGCCCACCGACGCCGGCCGGGTCGCCGTCGCCGGCGTCCCGGTGCGGGCGGGCTCCACCGCCGCAGCCATCCGCGCCGGCATCAGCCTGCTGCCCGAGGACCGCAAGGCCGAAGGCATCGTGCCCGGACTGTCGGTGCGCGAGAACATCGCGCTCGCCGCGCTGCCCGGCCTGTCCCGCTTCGGCCTCGTCGACGACTCCCGCATCGACAAGATCGTCGACACCTTCATGAAGCGGCTGCGCATCAAGGCCGCCGGACCCCACCAGAAGGTAGGCGAACTCTCCGGCGGCAACCAGCAGAAGGTGCTGCTGGCCCGCTGGCTCGCCCTGCACCCCAAGGTGCTGCTGCTGGACGAGCCGACCCGCGGCATCGACGTCGGCGCCAAGGCCGAGGTGCAGGCCCTCATCGACGAACTCGCCGACGACGGCCTCGCCGTGCTGCTGATCTCCTCCGACACCGAGGAGCTGATCGAGGGCAGCGACCGCGTGGTGGTCCTCAAGGACGGCGTCGTCGTCCGCGAGCTGACCGGCGACGCCGTCACCGAGGACGCGCTGATGCGCGCCATCGCGGCCGTACCCGCTGGAGGCAAGGATGGCTGAACTCACCTACGCTCGCGGCGCGTTGGACCGCGACAAGCTGCTGCGCCTGCTCCAGGACTACGGCGTCTACGTCGGCGTACTGGTGCTGCTGCTGTTCAACTTCGCCTTCACCCCGCACTTCGCCTCCGCCGCCAACTTCCGCACCCAGGCCGTGCAGGTCGCCCCGGTCCTCATCGTCGCCCTCGGCATGGCACTGGCGATCGGCACCGAGGGCGTCGACCTGTCGGTGGGTTCGGTCATGGCCCTGTCCACCTCCCTGCTCTCGCTCTACCTCGGCTACGGCCCCTGGCTCGCCGCCCTCATCGCGGTCATCGGCGGCATCGTCGTCGGCGTCGCCAACGGCGCTCTCATCGCCTTCGTCGGCGTCCAGCCCATCGTCGCCACCCTCGCCCTCATGGTCGCCGGCCGCGGCCTGGCCCTCGTACTGCTGCCCCAGCTCAAGGACGTACGCGACCCCGGCCTCGCCTCACTCGGCTCCGGCGACGTCCTCGGCGTGCCCTACCTGGTCCTCATCGCCGCCGCACTCGCACTGCTGGTCGCGTTCGTGGTGCGCCGCACCACCTTCGGGCGCCAGGTCCTGGCGATCGGCGACAGCCGCCCGGCCGCCCGCCTCGCCGGGCTCCCGGTCCGCCGCGTCCTGGTCGTCGTCTACGTCTGCTCCGGCGCCCTCGCCGCGATCGCCGGCGTCCTCGCCACCGCCCGCCTCACCGCGAGCGACCCCACCTCCCTGGGCACCCTGATGGAGCTGTCCGCGATCACCGCCGTGGTCGTCGGCGGAACCCCGCTCAGCGGCGGCCGGGTACGCATCGGCGGCACCGTCGCGGGCGCCGTCCTCATCCAGCTGCTGACCACCACGCTCATCAAGCACGATCTGCCGCCGTCGTGGACCCAGATCGCCCAGGCCGTGGTGATCGTCCTCGCCGTCTACGCGGCCCGGGAACGAGGCAGGAGATGACCACGCACACCGAAGAGGCCGGCACGCCGGCCGACACCGTGAGCGCCAAGAACGACGACCCCGGGCGGATGAACCGCTCCGAGCGGCTGAGCGGGCTCGCCCAGCAGCACGGCGCCCTGGTCACCCTCGTGATCGCCATGGCCGTGGCGTCGCTGAGCTTCGACACCTTCCTGACCGGCGACAACCTCGAGAACATGGCGCTGTCCTCGGCGTTCCTCGCGGTGGTCGCCCTCGGTATGACCTTCGTGATCATCACCGGCGGCATCGACCTGTCGGTCGGTTCCGTCTTCGCCCTCGGCGGCGTCCTCGCGGCCTGGGGCTCGCAGTACGGCACCGTGGTGGCGCTGCTGCTGCCGCTGGCCGTGTGCGGGCTGGTCGGCCTGGTCAACGGACTGCTCATCGCACGCGTCCGGCTGGCACCGTTCATCGTCACCCTCGCGGCGATGCTGGGCGCCCGCGGCATCCTGCTGGCCATCACCGACGAGGGCTCCAAGACGTATCTCGTCGACAAGGACTCCTTCTTCGCCACCCTCGGGCAGGGTTCCCTGCTCGGCATCGGCGTGCCCGTGTGGATCACCGTGGCGCTGTTCGCGCTCGGCGCCGTCGTGCTGCGCCGTACCCGATTCGGGCAGTACGTGTACGCGGTCGGCGGCAACGAGGACGCGGGAGCCCTGATGGGCGCGCCCGTGGCCCGTACGAAGGTCTCCGTCTACACACTGTCGGGCCTGTGCGCCGGTCTCGCCGGCGCCCTCAACGCGGCCTGGCTGGTGTCCGGCGTGACCATCCTCGGCTCCGGCATGGAGCTGGAGGCGATTTCGGCCGTGGTCATCGGCGGCACCCTGCTCAGTGGCGGCTTCGGGTTCATCAGCGGCTCGCTCGTCGGCGTGATGCTGCTCAAGGTCATCCAGAACGTGATCAACCAGATCGGCTCGCTCGACTCCGCGTACCAGCAGGTCGTCAGCGGTGCCTTCCTGGCCGTGGTGGTCGTCGCCCAGACATGGCTGGGCCGGAGGCGGAGAGTGCTGTGAAACCTTCCTCGTCAAGATCCCGTCGCACGGCGGCTGTTGTCGCGGCCGGTGCGGTAGTGGGGCTGTGCCTGGTCAGCCCCGGCGTCGCGACGGCGGGCGCCGCGCACCAGCGGGCCCACCCCGCCACGGTGAGCGTGCAGGACGCCCGGTTCGAAGTCCTGTCCCCGACGTTGATCCGCAGCGAGTACGCGGGGGACGGCCACTTCGAGGACCGGCCCACCTTCAACGCGATCGGCCGGGACTCCTTCACCCCGCCCCACTACACCTCGTCCGTCGACGACGGCGTCCTGACCATCACCACCAGCGCCATGACCCTGCGCTACCGGGTCGGCTCCGGCCCCTTCGACGCCGACAACCTCACCACGTCCTTCAAGGCGGGCCAGGCACCGGTACTCGCGGCGCCCTGGCAGCACGACGTCTGCGCCGTCGGCGCGCTGTGCGAGGCCGAGGATCAGCAGTACGACGGTCCCGGTCTCGCCTCCGACCACAGCGGGTTCACCGGCAAGGGCTTCCTCGCCGGCTTCGAGGTCGACAACAACTCGCTTGCCGCAGACGTGAATTCACCGGCATCCGGTACCTACGACCTCGCCCTGCGCTATGCCAACGCCGTCGGCAGCGACGGCCAGCACGAGGCCCGCACCCTCAGCCTCAGCGTGGACGGCGGCGGCGACAGGACGTTCTCGCTGCCCGCCACGTCCGACTGGAACGCCTGGGGTGTGGCCCGCCTGCCGCTGACACTCGGCGCCGGCCCCCACACCGTCCGGCTGCACCGCACCGCCGCCGACTCCGGAAGCGTCAACATCGACAGCCTCGCCCTCCTGACCTCGGGAGCCGCCTACCCCTCCCGTGCGCAGAGCACGGTCAACGGCTGTCGCTTCGGCACCAGTTGCGAAGCCGAGGACGCCCTCCTGGCGGGCTCCGCGACCATCGCCACCGACCACAAGAACCATGCGGGCTACGGATTCACCGCCGAACTCAACCAGGGCTCCCGCATCTCCGACCGCATCACGGGCGTACCCGAGGACGGCACGTACGTGCTGAACCTGCGCTACGCCAACGGCACGGGCAGCGACGGCCTGCACCAGCCCCGCACCATCGAGGTCGGCACCGGCGGCGCCTCCCACGCCCTCACGCTCCCGGCCACCGACAACTGGGACACCTGGCAATCGGCTGCGATCCCGGTCGAGTTGAAGGCGGGCACCGACGAAGTCGCACTGAACTGCCCGGACTCGACCAGCTGCCACGTCAACATGGACACCCTCGCCCTGAGCCGGCAAGGCGAGACGGCCCCCGCACCCCACCTCGCCCTGGGCGGCTACCGGCGCAGCCTGGACGGCCTCAACGGCGACAACGACCCCACCCCCTGGACCACACCCGGCCTCCTGCACCGCGACGGCTGGTACCTGCTCGACGACACCCCGTCCGCGATCTACGACACCGCCACGAAGAAGGCGTCCCAACGCCCCGCTCATGACGGCCGCCCGTACCAGGACGGGTACGTGTTCGGCTTCGGACACGACTACCAGCAGGGCCTGTCGGACCTGGCGACCCTGACCGGTCCGTCACAATTGCTGCCCCGCTGGGCCTACGGCGTCTGGTACTCCGAATACATCGACCGCACCGCGAGCGACTACGAGAACACCATCCTGCCCGCGTTCCGCGCAGCGGACGTACCGCTGGACGTGCTGGTCACGGACACCGATTTCAAGTCACCCAACACCTGGAGCGGTTGGAACTTCGATCCGGCCAAGTTCCCCGATCCCAAGGGCTTCTTCGACTGGTCCACCGGACAAGGGCTGCACAACACCCTGAACGTGCATCCGAGCATCCTCGGCACCGACCCGCAGTTCGCGAAGGCGCAGAGCACGGCCAAGGGCAAGCTGCGCAAGGGCGGTTGTGCGGGCAGCGCGGGCTCGGACTGCTACACCTTCGACTTCGGCGATCCCGACCAGCTCAAAGCCTATCTCGACCTGCACCGTCCGATGGACGCGGCGGGCAACGACTTCTGGTGGCTGGACTGGTGCTGCGACGCCTCCCGCTCCTCCCAGGCCGGCGTCACCCCGGACGCATGGATCAACCAGAAGTACGCCGACCTCACCTCCGAGACCAGCGACCGCGGCTTCGTCCTGTCCCGCGCCTACGGCTCCCTCCAGGCCGGCGGCTACAGCGGCGGCGTGGGCCTGCCCACCGGCCCCTGGGCCGACAAACGCAGCACCCTCCACTTCTCCGGCGACACGACATCGAACTGGGGCACCCTGCGCGCCGAAATCGGCTACACACCAGGGGAGTCCGCCGCCACCGGCCTCGCCAACGTCAGTCACGACATCGGCGGCCACAACGACGGATACGGCATCCCCGGAGCCGAGACGTACACCTCCGGCGGCCAGACGCATCGCACCACCAAGCTGCCCGACGACCTGTACGCCCGCTGGGTGCAGCTCGGCACCTTCCAGCCCGTCGACCGCCTGCACAGCAACCACAGCGACCGCCTGCCGTGGCAGTACGGCGCTGATGCGCAGAAGTCCGCCGAGAAGTTCCTCCGCCTGCGCGAGTCGCTCGTGCCGTACACGTACACACTGGCGCAGCAGGCGAACACCACCGGAACGCCGATCGTGCGCCCCCTGTACCTCCAGTACCCGGAGGAGGAGTCGGCCTACAGCAAGGCGGACAGCGAGTACCTCTACGGCCCCGACATGCTGGTCGCCCCGGTCACCGAACCCGGTGCCGGTGCCACCACTTCGGTGTGGTTCCCGCCGGGCCGGTGGACGGACTACTTCGCGGGCCGCACCTACAACGCCCCTGCGGGCGGCGCCACTTACGACGTCACCACGACCCTGGACACCATGCCGGTCTTCGTCCGAGCGGGCGGCATCGTCACGACCCGCTCGAACAACGTGCCCAACGACGCACAGAGCCCCCTGAACAAGGTCAGCGTCACGGTGGCCCCGGGGGCGTCCGGCGCCTTCTCCCTCTACGAGGACGACGGCAGCACCTCCTCCGGACGTACGGCCACCACCCGCATCCGCTATACCGAACACAAGGAAACGCACCTGCTGAAGATCGCACCCACGAAGGGCACCTTCCGAGGCCAGGCAAGCCACCGCACGTGGACGGTCTCCTTCCTCGGCGTGGACCGAGCGCCGAAGCAAGTGACCTCAGAGGACCATAAGTTGACCGCATCGGCATGGCACTGGGACGCCGACACCCGTGTCCTGCGGATCACGATGCCGTCGCACAGCATCCGCAGTGGGGTGAGCATCGGGTACCACTAGCGGGCGCCGGGCGCCGGGCGAGTGGCGAAGAGGGGCCTGTGCATCGTTGATCGCACGGGCCCCTCGGCTACGTTGTACAGATGACCGACTCCCTGCCGCCGGGCGGCGCCGTCCTGGAGGCGGGCGAACTGGATGCCCGGTGGGCGCACGCGTGGCGGCCGGAACAGGTCGCGGAGCGGCTGGCCGGGGCCCGTACACCGTGGTGCGTCGCGGCAGGCTGGGCCCTGGACCTGTTCCATGGCGCGCAGACCCGGCCGCACGGTGACCTGGAGATCGCAGTGCCCGCCGCGGCCTTCCCGGAGGTGAGGGACCGCTTTCCGGAGTACGTATGGGACGCGGTGGGTTCGGGACGGGTATGGGCGGGAGCAGGGGCTGAAGCCCTGGCAGCCACACACCAGACCTGGCTCCGTGATGCGGCAACCGGCCGCTTCCTGTTCGACGTCTTCCGCGAACCGCACGAGGGCGATACATGGATCTGCCGACGGGATGAGTGCCTGCGGCTGCCGTATGACGCAGTCATCGAGCGAACGCGGAACGGAATCCCGTACCTGGCACCGGAGTTGGTGCTGCTGTTCAAAGCGAAGGCACCGCGGCCCAAGGACGAGGCCGACTTCGACGGGGTGCTGCCGCTGCTGGACCGGGTGCGGCGACACCGGCTGGGCGGGTGGCTGAAGCGGGTGCACTCTGGGCATCCGTGGCTGGCAAAGCTGTCCGTGTAGCCGGCACGTGCGACAGCCGACGCGTGCGGTCTGCCTGCTGGTCCATCCTGCGGTTCATGGGCGTCGTACGAACAGCAGGAGCCGCAAGGTCGCCCGGGCGTCGCGGCGGCGGTGTGGGGTGCGGGCGGCCAGGGAGGTGAGGGCTGTGATCGCGATGGCCGCGGAGTGGGTCACGCCGGTGAGAGCGGCGATCAGGGCGAGGTCGGGTGCGTGCATGGGGTGCCTCCATGGCGATGGGTGCGTGGAGGCTCGTTTCTCGGTGTTACGGCGGGTTTACGGCGACGGGCCCTGGTCCGTGTGTCTCGCCAATAGGCTGGTGGGGCGCGGTGTGACGAGTTTTCCGGGGGACGTGCGGAGGAGACGCGGATGGCGGGGGCGGACGACGCGGCCGAGCGTTTGCCGGCGGAGCTGGCGCGCCTGTACGCGGCGGCGGGCAGTCCGCCTCAGGCGGCGCTGGTGCAGCGGTGCGGTGCCCGGCTGGGTCGGCAGGTCAGCTTGTCCACGGTCAATCCCTGGTTACGCGGGCACAACCTGCCGGCGCTCAGCTCGTGGCCGGTCCTCCGCGTGCTGGTGGAGGTGCTCCAGCAGATGGCCGCCGAGCGGGGCACGGCGTTCGACAGGCGTACGGAGGGGTCGTGGTCCGCGTTGTTGCGGTCCGCGCACGATCAGCTGGCGGCCGGCAAGCGCGGTGGCCGCCCCCGCAAGAAACCACCACGCGCGCCCGACTCGTCCGGAAACCCGCGCATTCCGCACAGCCTGCCTGCGGACGTGGTGGACTTCACCGGACGGGACGCCGAAGTGCGGGAACTGCTCGGCTTGTTGGAGCCCGACACGCCTACGGACGTCGTGCTCGTCGCCGCGGGGATGGCGGGCGCCGGCAAGACCGCGCTGGCCGTCCACGTAGCGCACCGGGTTCACCGGGAGGGCCGGTTCCCCGGCGGTGTGCTCTTCGTCGATCTGCACGGCTTCAGCCCGGACGCCCCGCTCGACGCCGCCGACACCGCAGCAATCCTGCTGCGCGCCCTCGGCTGCCGAACCGTTCCGTCCTCGGCGACAGAGCGGGCCGCGGCGCTGCACTCCCTGCTCGCCGGGCGGCCGCCGGTGCTGATCGTGCTGGACAACGCCGCATCCGCACAGCAGCTCACCGGGCTGACACCGCACCCGCCGCACCGGCTGCTCGTCACCTCCCGCATCACCCTCTCGGCGCTCCCGTCCGCCCGTCGCGTGCCACTCGACTCGCTGTCCGCGCAGGAGTCGACGACGCTGCTGGATCGGGCCCTGCGCCGAGCCGACGCGGACGACGAGCGAGTGACGAAAGAGCCGGACGCCGCCCGCCGGATCGCCGAACTGTGCGGCTTCCTGCCCCTGGCCCTCCGTATCACCGCGGCCCAACTACGCGACGATCTCCACCACTTACTCGCCGACCAGGCGGACGCCCTCACCCACGTACACGACCGGCTCGGCCTGCTCAGTTACGACGACGTGGACGCGGAGGGCCGCCCACTCGCCGTGCGCGCCGCGTTCGACCTGTCCTTCGCCCGACTGCTCGACGCACACCGGCGCGCGTTCCGGCTGCTCGGCGCCCTGCCCGGCCCGGATATCGGACAGGAGACCGCCGCCGTGGCCCTCGACCGCGGCGCGCACGACACCTACCGGCTGCTGGCCGACCTGGCCCGACGCCATCTGCTGCGGCGACGGCCGGACGGGCGCTGGGACATGCACGACCTGCTGCGCCTGTACGCCGGCGAGCAGGCGACCCGCGAGGAGTACGACGCCGCACTGGACCGGATGCTGCACCACTACCGGCGGCGCGTCCCCGCGGCCTGCCGCAGGCTGTCCCGGGACACGGGCCGCTCGAAGGACCGGCGGGAAGCGGTGGAGTGGCTGGACGCGGAACACGGCAGTGTCGCCGAGGCGGTGGTCGCCGCCGGCGAACGCACCCGGCGGCGCGAAGCGGTACAACTGGCCGCCGACATGGCGACGTTCTGGGAGTTCCGTAGGCACAGCCGCGAGTGGATCGCCGCCGCAGAGGCTGCTTTGCGGGCGGCGCGGCACCTGGGCGCGAGCGACCTCTGCGCGGCCTCCTCGAACCTCGGCAACGCCTACCGGGTCAACCACCAACCCGACGAAGCGCTGCCGCACCTGGAGCGCGCGGCGCTCCTCGCGCCGAACGAGGCGGCCAGAGGCAAGGTGCTGCACAACCTGGGGCTGGTCCACTTCCAGCTGGGCCGCTACGGCGACGCCGCATCCCAGCACCAAACCGACCTGGACATCTGCCGCTCCCGAGGAGACGCCTTGGGCGCGGCGCAGGCGCTCGCAGCCCTGGGCGACGCGCAGCGCATGCTCGACCAGCACGCTGACGCCGCCGCCACGCTGCAGACGGCCCTCTCCCTTCTCGACGCACACCCTCGCCCCGCCGAGGGAATGGGCACCGGAGCCTTCACCGACACCAGGCTGAGGGCGCACATGAACCTGGGCCTGACCCTCATGCGCTGGAATGCCTCCGACTACGGCCGCTGCGGCATCTGGCACCTGTGCCACGCCCTTCGCATCGCCCTCGAACGCGACAACCGAGAGGCCCAACTCAAGGCCCTGACCAACCTCGCCGCGCTGTACCTCACCATCTGCCCGGACTGCCACGCCCCCTCGGCCATCGACTGCGCCACCCGCGCCCTCACCCTGTCCGAACACGGCGCCGACCCGGTCGTAGCGGCAGGCGCCCAACTCATCCTGTCCCAAGCCGACATGGCCCTCGGCAACGAAGCAGCCGGCTGCCATCCGACCGCAGACACCGCCGACACCGCCGCACAGCAGCGCCCCCTGCACGCATCGGTACTGGAGGGCGACTACGAGGAGCTGGAACGCACCACCTTCTATGGCTTTCGGTACGCGGTGTGGAGCTGACACCGGCCTTCACCTCGGCATCCATTCACCGCGAAGAGGCTGGATCATTGGGCGCACCCCGCCTTACGTTGGCGCCATGAGCGATCACCTGGAAGCGCCTGTCGCCCCCGTCGAGGCCCTTGAACCTCCTTACTACGTGGCGGTTTTCACCACGGTGCGCACCGAGGAGCAGAGCGGTTACAGCGAGACCAACGCACGCATGGAGGACCTGGTGAAGGACGTACCTGGGTTTTTGGGGATGGACCACGCGCAGACTCCTGGCGGCCTGGGTATCACCGTCGGATACTTCCGCGACGCCGACGCCCTCCGCGAGTGGCGGACCAACGCCGAGCACCGCGCGGCGCAGAAGCGCGGACAGGCCGAGTGGTACCAGAGCTACACGCTCCATGTGGCGAAGGTGGAGCGCAGCCACGGGTTCACGCGTACCCAGGCCCCGCACGGACCGACAGCAGACTGATCGACCGCCGCCGGTCGGTCCCTGACGTGACGCAGTCGATGCTCTTCGATACGTTCCCAGGCCATGGCGGATGGCAACGGTGCGCCGGAAAAGGTGGCGTGGGTTCTGGTCCGGGACGATCGGGTGCTGGTGACGCGTAGTCACGACAGGGATCGCTTCTACTTTCCGGGTGGTCATCGTGAGCCGGGCGAGTCCGACTGCGAGACCCTGGTGCGGGAGATCGACGAGGAGTTGCAGGCGGCGATCGACCCGGATTCCATGGTGCACTTCGGCACTTTCGAGATCGGCGAGGGGCATCCGGAGCACGGCCCCTTCCGGATGATCTGCTATACGGCCGATCACCGTGGTGAGTTGGCTCCGGCGCGGGAGATCGCCGAGAAGGCGTGGTTTCGCTACGCGGACAGGGACCGGGTCTCGGCCGTCGACGCCATGGTCTTCGACGCGCTTCACGAGGCCGGGCGGCTTTCCTGATTCCTGGGTCCGTGAGGTGTCCGGCGCACCGGGCTGTCGGTCAAGACAATCCGGTTCTGCTCCGACTGCGGCATCGTGACGCCGGCCGATCGCAACGCCGTCGGCTACCGCCATAGCGGCCCGGACGCGACGGTTTTCGGGCCCGTTTTGGACAGCGGACAGCAGAATTCCGAAAGCACATGGGTCGAGCCCAGGGCCTTGCGAAGGGCAGCCAACCCACGCCGGAGGAGTGCCGATCGAGGACCGTCGGCCGCTTTACGCGCGGGCCGTAGCCTGGCAGCCGGGTAGTAAGGCTACGGAGACCAGCGCCTACGTCTGAGCGCAGGACGTGCGCAACTCCGTCCACGCGTCCCGGGCCGAGTCGGCAGCGAACAGCGGGGTGGGCGTGCTCCGTCCGGGAGTGAACAGCATGTAGTGCATGGGGAGAAAGGACACGTCACCCCACGGCTCCCGATCGTGCACACGCGCGAGTACTTGGCCACAGCGTATGCAGGCGATCCACGGGACGACCAGCGGACCAGCCAGTGCCTCATCGATCGAGAGGTAGGCCCCGGACGGCTGGACGGCGTCGTCACGCTCGATCAACCTCAGCCCGTCGTCCTCCTGGCGATGGCCCACGCATTGGCCGAGGCCCGGTGCGAGCGCTCTGCGCACACCCCATACCTCGGACGCCACAGAGATTTCGGCCCGCACCGTCTCGCTGATCGGCGCCTGATGCTCCAGTAGGCCGGCGACGAGCTGGTCCAGCCCGGCTTCCTGCTCCCCGATCTGCCAGCAGTCCATGAATCGCGCGGCGTCATCGGGTGGCAGAGGCGCGGCGAACCGACGCCACTGGGTCGCTTCGTCAATCACGCGCCGAGACTATCGGCGCCTTCCCAGCGCTGCGTCGGCCCCCCGTCGGCTGCCAACGACAGAGGCGACTCGTGACGCCCCGCGCCCCCCGCCGAACAGAGCCCGCCGTCGTCAAAAAGAACTCATTGAACCGTACAACCACACGGAACCTTCACGAGTCCTTTACATGCACATCGAAACGCCCTTGGGGGGACCATGAACAACCAGCAGTACCCGCAGCAGCCCTACGGCGGTCAGCCGTACCCGCCGCAACAGCCGTGGGGCGCCCCGCCTCCGGCGCCTCAGCCGCCCAAGCGGAAGACGGGAAGAATCGTCGGCCTCGGCTGCCTTGGCATCGTCGCGCTGTTCGTCCTCATCGGCATCGTCGCCGCGATCGGGGGTGGTGACAGCGACAACAAGGCCGGCGGCTCCGGCGACGCCGGCCCCGCCGCGACCGCCACCAAGAACGACAAGGCCGCGGCCGTCAAGGACGACGGGAAGTCCGCCGGCAGCAGCGACAAGAAGCAGTCCGACGACAGCGGTAAGAAGAAGTCGGTTGGCGAGAAGAAAGCCGATACGAAGTCGAAGGTCGTGACCTTCAAGGTCTGGGGCACCGCCCCTGCGGGCGCGCTCGGCCCGCTCGACGTCACATACGGCTCCGACTCGGACACCCGTCAGGGCGCGTTCAAGAACGGCAAGTTCACGGCCACGCTGCCGCTGAACGACGACGCCATGTACTTCAACGTGACCGCGCAGCTGCAGGGCTCCGGCGACATCAACTGCTCCGTAACCGTCGGCGGTCACACCAAGAAGGGCCACGCGGCCGGCGGCTACAACATCTGCGATGCCCAGCTGTCGTCCGGGCTGTTCGGCGGCTGGGAGTAGCGATGACCGACCTCATACCGCCGCCGCCCACCGAGCCGCCCTCCGTACCGCTCGTACCCGCCGAGGTCGCGGTGCCCGCGGCACCGGCGAAGAAGCGCCCGAGTCCGCTCGCCGCCGGA
The DNA here is from genome assembly GCF_043200415.1 of Streptomyces sp. NPDC048419. Taxonomy (NCBI): domain Bacteria; kingdom Bacillati; phylum Actinomycetota; class Actinomycetes; order Kitasatosporales; family Streptomycetaceae; genus Streptomyces; species Streptomyces sp. NPDC048419. Next base: position 56,607 of record NZ_JBICXT010000025.1, read on the forward strand.
CTCATCGGCCTCGCTCTCGGTGCCGGCATCGTCGGAGGCACCTGGGCCGTCACCGCTGCCGGCGGGCCCGGCAAGCCGGGCACGTTCACGCTCGAAGGCGAATTCACGCTCCTCGAAAACGCCTCCGAAACCGGCGGCGGCTGCGAAGGGACCGGCGGCTACGACGACATCAGTGAAGGTACCTCCGTCACTGTGTACGGCGCCGACGGAGAGGTCATAGCCACCGGACACCTCGGCGACAGCAAATCCGTCACCTACGACACCTGGATGTTCAACATCGCCGTCCCCGACGTACCCAAGGGCGGAAGCCTCGGGTAGGCGGCCGGTTGGCGTCGCTCGTTCCCTCAAGGCGCCCCGGCCTCTACCGGGGCGTCCGCAGGGTCATCACCGACCCCCGGGGTTCAGCTGACGCCGAACTGCTCCTGGACCGAGCGGAGTTTCTGCCATCGCTCGGTCCTCCGCGCGGCGTCTGGCCTGCGCTCATGGTGGAGGAAGACGAGACGATTCCAGTCGTCCGCGTGGGTGAGAGAGCCCGTGAGCGATCAAGCCGTGCCTCCGCGGCCTGATGCGCTCCTTCTAAAGGTCACGGAGAGGACCGCGGCTGGTCGTGGTCGCGGCCCGGGAACAGCGAGTCGGGCCTGCGACGCTGGCGTCCGACGCGACCGTCGGTTCTGAAGGGGGCGACTGATGAGGCTACGGCCGCCGGTCGACGTCGCCGCATACCGGAGTGTGGGCCATGAATGCGCAGACTTGACTCTCCCGTAAGGGGAGACATGAAGGTGGGCCCATGGACGGCGGCGCGCTCTACTCGATCGGTGAACTGGCCCGGCGTACGGGGCTGTCGGTCAAGACGATCCGGTTCTACTCCGACCGCGGCATCGTGACGCCAGCCGATCGCACCGCAGCCGGCTACCGGCGCTATGGCCCGGAGGCGATCGCTCGGCTGGCCCTCGTGCGGACGTTGCGCGAGCTCGGACTGGGTCTCGACGCGATCCGACGGGTCACGGATCAGGAAGTCACGCTCGGTGAAGTAGCCGTGGAGCATGCCGCCGCCCTGGACGTACAGATCAGGGTCCTGCGTCTGCGGCGAGCGGTGCTGATGACCGCGGCCACACGCGAGCCCACCGTTGAGGAGATGGAACACATGCATCGACTGGCCACGCTGTCCGAAGCACAGAGGCGCCGATTCGTCGACGACTTCCTCGACGCCGTCTTCGACGATCGCGTCGGCCGGACGGCCTATGCGGCGGCTCGGCGATCCATGACCCCCGAGCTTCCCGACAGCCCCTCCGAGGAGCAGGTCGCTGCATGGGTGGAACTGGCGGAGCTGTCCCTGGACCCGGGCTTTCGCGCCGGTGTGCGCAGCCTCGTGGACGACCACGCGGCCGAACTGGCCGACGCCACCGCCGCTCCGCCCCGTCCGGACATCGTCGCCGTCACCCGTGAACTCGTCGAAGCGGCCGTGGCATCCGGTATCGGTCCCGGCTCCCCGCAGGCCGATCCCGTCGTCGCGAGGCTCACCGCCGCGTGCGCGCGAGCCGTCGGACGTCCGGACGACACCGAGCTGCACGGCTGGCTGGTGCATCGCCTGGAAGCCGCGAACGACCCACGCCGGCAACGGTACTTCGACCTTCTGGCTGTCATCAACGGCTGGCCGGCGCCGGAACCACTTGCACCGGTGATCGACTGGTCCGTCGAAGCCTTGAGTGTCCGAACGGCCCGCTGACGCGGCCTGTGCAGCTGCCGGCAGGACCCGGTGCCTTCGGGCTCTCGGGACGTCACACGCCCAAGAGCGTCCCAAGAGCCGGAACCTGCTGCCGATGAAGTCGGCGACGTAGGAGGGGCACTTGGGCTTCGCCCATGAGCAGGCCCCCGCACGCCGAACGTGACGCACGCCCGAGCCATCCCCTGCCACCACCACCCCACCGCACGGGCCGCCCAGCCCTGCGCACCCTCGACGTGACCGCCGCCGCGGCGACACGGACCGCCCTCGAAACCCTCGCGGCGACCGGCTTCGACGACTTCGGCACGGCTACGGCCCGGGCGCGTGCCTGGTGCTGTCCACCCCCGCAGGCACGGCCCGGTGACACACGGGGCCGTCAGTGCTCCAGGCGCACCGGCATCAGCAGTGAGAACGTCTCCTCGTCGTCGGGCCGGCGGATCGCGACGGGCGCGGTCGGGACACCGAACTCGAGGATCAACCGATCCCGGCCGCCGGCGGCCAGGGCGTCCAGCAGGAACTCGCGGTTGACGGCCACCTGGTCCGGGTCGTCGTCACCGTCGTCGCAGACGACCACGGCACCGTCGTCCGCCACCTTCAGCACGCTGAGGTCGTAGGACGCCCCGTCCTGACGGCGCACTTCGCTCGCACGGACGGGACCGCCCTCCACGGCCTTCCGGAAATCCGCAGCCTCGACGAGGGCGCGGCGCCCGGCAGGCAACTGGACAAGGCGACGGTAATCGGGGAAGTCGTGCTCAAGGCGCCGCCCCGACGCCTGTCCGCCCTCCGTCTCCAGCGTCACGCGATCACCGTCCACAGCGAGCCGTACGGACTCCTCGCCGTTCAGCAACGCCCGCATCGCGTCGGCGATCGGGGCGGGCACGACGACCTGCACAGCGGGTCCGCCGTGCCCGCCGACACCGGCGTGTGCGACAGCCATCCGGTACCGGTCGGTGGCCACGACGCGAAGTGCCTCCCCCTCGACGTCGAACAGGACGCCACCCAGCATCGGCAGCTCCGGATCGACACTGACGGCGAAACGGACCGCGTCCAAGGCGGCCGCCAACTCAGCAGCGGAGGCGGTCAGTCGGGTGGTGATGGTCGGATCGGAAGTCAAGGTGTTCTCCCTGCGCATGAGTAGTTCCTGGAGCGTGGAGAACTCGGCGCGGGCATCGGACAGTTCGAGTTCGAGCCGGCGCAGGTGCGCCTGCAGCAGCTCACTCACCAGGTCCTTGTCCGCACTGGACCAGCCGGCCAGGACGAGCCGAATGTCGGCCAGCGACATACCGGCCCGGCGCAACCGGGCCAGCAACCGCGCCTCCTCGAGCTGGGCGGGGCTGTACCAGCGATAACCGCTCACCGGGTCCACCCTGGCCGGCACCAGCACCCCGGTGCGGTCGTAGAACCGCAGGGCACTCACACCCAGCCCACTGTCCCGGCTCATCTCACCAATGCTGCGCATCTCGCTCTCCACACCGGGAACTTTGGGCCCTGCACAAGGTCGAGGGTCAATCGCGGCGTGTGCCGATCTGCAGGGTGGCCGGGGCCGCGCAGCAACCTCCGCCGTCCCCGCTCTGGGCCGAGTCAGGGTCGTCGTACAGACCCGCGCCGCCGCACACACCGGTTTCCGGCAGCGTGAGTTCGACGCGCTCGGCGGCCTCGCGGTCGCCTGCGATGGCTGCGGCGATGGATCGGACCTGCTCATAACCGGTCATGGCGAGGAAGGTCGGGGCGCGGCCGTAGGACTTCATGCCGACCAGGTAGATGTCCGGCTCCGGGTGGGACAACTCATTCACGCCGTGCGGGTAGACCGTGCCGCAGGAGTGCACGTTGGGGTCGATGAGCGGGGCCAGCGCGGTCGGGGCCTGGAGGCGCTCGTCGAGGCCGAGCCGCACTTCGGAGAGGAAGGAAAGGTCGGGCCGGAAGCCGGTCAGCGCGATGACCTCGTCGACCGGGTCCAGGCGCCGGCCGTCCTCGGCGATCAGGACCAGCCGGCCGGCGTCGCGCTCCACAGTCTGCGTGCGGAATCCGGTGACCGCACTGGCGTGACCGGCCTCGACCGCGGCCCTGGCGCGCAGGCCCAGGGCGCCGCGCGCGGGGAGCTGGTCGGCTTCACCACCGCCGTAGGTGCCCGCGCCGATGCCTCGGCGCAGGATCCATGCGGCGTGCGTACCGGGTTCGTCCTTCGCCAGATCGGCAAGGTGGGCGAGCGCGGTGAAGGCGGAGGCGCCGGCGCCGATGACGGCTGTGCGCTTGCCTGCGTACCGGGCGCGGGCGGCATGGTCCTTGAGATCGGGTACGCGATAGGAGATGTGGTCGGCTGCCGACTTCTCCCCGAGAGCGGGCAGGCCGTCGGCGCCCGTCGGACCGGGGACGGACCAGGTGCCGGATGCGTCGACGACGGCACGGGCGGTGAGGCGCTGCTCGCGTCCGCCGGCCGTCCGGACGTGGATCGTGAAGGGCTGCTCGTCGCGGTCGGCATCGACGATGCGGTCCCGTCCCGCGCGGGCGACGCCGGTCACGGTGAGGCCGTAGCGGACCTTGTCGCCGAGTACGTCGGCGAGCGGCTGGAGGTAGCCCTGCGCCCAATCACCGCCGGTGGGATAGGTGGCGCCGTCGGGGCGGGTCCAGCCGGAGGGGGCGAGGAGCTTCTCCGCGACGGGGTCCGTGACCTCGGACCATGGGGAGAACAGCCGGACGTGTGCCCAGTCGCGTACGGCGGTTCCGGCGGAGGGCCCGGCCTCCAGGACCAGCGCTTCGAGGCCGCGCTCGACGAGGTGGGCGGCAGCGGCCAGGCCGACGGGACCGGCTCCGATGACCACAACGGGCAGCTGGTCGGTGGTGGGCGCGTTCACGGTGTTCCCCTTTGATTCGACGTCTGTCGATGTCTTGCGCGGCCCAGCATGGCACCTGTATCGATGGACGTCAACATAGACAAACATCGAATCAGGAGAATGGGTCCCCTGGTCGACTTGATTCGACATGTGTCAACATAGATGCATGTCGAATACGAAGGTGCTGCCGCTGCTCGAACCCGAGGCGCGCGAGGCCGTGGCACCGTGCTGCCCGCCCCTGACCGAGCGACCGTTCACGGCGGAAGAGGCCGAGACGGCGGCGCGGATGTTCAAGGCGCTGGGTGATCCGGTACGGCTGCGCCTGTTCACCGCGGTCGCCTCGCACGAGAGCGGAGAGGCCTGCGTATGCGACATCTCCGACGTCGGCGTCTCTCAACCGACCGTCTCCCACCACTTGAAGAAGCTCAAGGACGCCGGACTGCTGACGTCCGAGCGGCGCGGCACCTGGGTGTACTACCGGGTCGAACCCTCCGTGCTGGCCGCGATGGGCAAGCTGCTCACCACCGGACCGGCTGCGGCCTGATCATTCCCGGGCGTGGAGAGTGCTCCCGGTGAGGCCGGACTGGCCGCCGCCGAGCACCACCACCTGGGACGTGCGCGTCACTCGGTGGCTTTTCGGCCGGGCAGGAAGACGAGCGCCACCAGCGCCAGGCCGACGACGGCGCCGATCAGCTGCATGGCGACGAAGCCCACCAGGGAGCCTGGTGCGATGCCCGCGAAGGTGTCGCTGAACGTGCGGCCGATGGTCACCGCGGGGTTGGCGAAGGACGTGGAGGAGGTGAACCAGTAGGCGGCGCCGATGTAGGAGGCGACGGCCACGGGGGCGAAGCGCAGCTGGTCGGTGCGGGCCAGGCCGAAGATCAGCAGGATCAGGCCGGCCGTCGCGACGACCTCGCCCAGCAACAGGTGTCCGGCGGACCGGTCGTGGGTGGACCACTCCACGAGCGGCTTGCCGAACATCGCGTCCGCCAGGATCGCGCCCGCGATCGCGCCGACGATCTGTGCGGGGACGTAGACGGCCGCCTCGCGGATCGTCACGCCCGGGCCGCCGCGCCGGCCTGTCCACCACTCGGCCAGTGTGACCACGGGGTTGAAGTGCGCGCCGGAGACCGGGCCGAGCAGGAGGATCAGGACGCCGAGGCCGAAGACGGTGGCCAGGGAGTTGGTCAGCAACTGCACCCCGACGTCCTTCGTGAGTTCGGTGGCCTGGATACCGGAGCCGACGACCACCGCGACCAGGGCCGCGGTACCGATGAGTTCGGCGGCCGCGCGGGCGGCCAGCGGCCTGCGGGGCGGGGTGGCGCCGGGAGCGGGCTGCGGCACGACGTCGGGTGGCGCCGATGCCGCTGCGGACTCGTGCGTGGCGGTCAACGAGGACTCCTTGGTGCGGTCGCCGGGTGGCGAGGGATCAGGGGCAGGAGCGCTTGTTGCCGGCGGCGGCACGGGCGGACTCGGCCAGGTCGGCGAACTGACCGGCGAGCGATGCGATGACGTCCGCGCGCAGCTTGTAGTAGGTGAACCGCCCGCACGGCTCCGTCTCGACGACTCCGGCCTCGCGCAGCACCTTCAGGTGGTTGGAGAGGTTGGTCTGCCGGGCGCCGGTCTCCTCCACGAGGTGCGTGGTGCACAGCGTCTCTTTGGCCAGCAGGGTGACGATCTGGAGCCTCAGCGGGTCGGCCAGAACCCGGATCAGATCAGTGTCGACTGACGTCAGCATGCACTGATACTGTCACATCAGTGGTGACTGACACCACTGGCCGCTGATGTGTGCGGACCTCTTCTGCCGCCGTGCAGGCGCGAGATCAAGAGAGACCACTGATGTCCGACAAGCCGTCCGTGCTCTTCGTCTGTGTCCACAACGCCGGCCGTTCGCAGATGGCCGCAGCGTGGCTGAGCCACCTGGGCGGAGGCCGCGTCGAGGTCCGCTCCGCCGGTTCCAGCCCGGGCGATCAGGTCAATCCCGCCGCTGTCGAGGCCATGGCCGAGGTGGGCATCGACATCTCCGCCGAGGTGCCGAAGATCCTCACCGTGGATGCGGTCAAGGAATCCGACGTATGCGTCACCATGGGGTGCGGCGACAGCTGCCCGGTCTTCCCCGGCAAGCGGTACCTGGACTGGCAGTTGGACGACCCGGCCGGCCAGGGCGTGGCGGCGGTCCGCCCGATCCGGGACGAGATCGAACGACGCGTCCGCGGCCTCCTCGACGAACTCGGTGTCCCCGAACGGCGCTGACCACGTACGGCACGCCCTGATCTTCGCCCGCACCACCAAGTCGTAGAGGCCTTGTCGCGGCTTGGTCGGCGCGGCAGGTGCTCATCCAGGCGGACGAGGCACCGGACGTGCAACTGTTCGGGACCGGCAGGAGTCTAGCGATCGAAGCGATGTACCCCTGGAAGACACCGTCCGTTCGCCCGCGCTCCAACAGAGGTTCCCTCCATGCCGATGCCCCCGCACAACCGTCGCGTCCACAGTGCCGCTGTTGCCGCCCTCGGCGCTGCCGGCCTGATCGCGCTGGCCGCGGCTCCCGCCGCCTTCGCCGATGACACCGCACCCGAATTGGTCATTGGCGGCATCAAGCCGATCGGCGGGGTGAAACCGGGGAGCACCTTCGATGTGCCGGTCACCGTGGCGAACAAGGGCACCGGAGCCGCCGGGAAAGTGTGGGTCACCTACTCCGTCACCCGGGGACTCGACTTCGCGGAGGTTCCCTCCAACTGCTGGACGCAGCACGTCCGGCCCTACGACGAGATGCCCGAGAGGTGGACCGCGGCGTGCGAGTTCGATCAGGCGGTGGAGCCGGGCGTCGTCTACACGCCCGACAGGCCTCTGCGCGTCGAGGCACTGGACCGCGCGCTCAACGACGAGCTGCGCCTGCGCGTCGGGGAAGACGAGCCGGGGGTGGACGACAACGGCACTCCGCCGGTGGTGGGAACCGGGCCGGCGGTGAGACTGGTCGAGAGACAGGCCGGGGGCGAGGGGGCCGCGCAAGTCGTCGACGTGCCCGTCACCTCCGTCAACACGGCCGACTACCAGGTGACGGGTGCCGCGTTGAAGGGGAGCGTCGGTGAAACGGTGCCGATGAAGGTGGAGTTCACCAACGCCGGGCCCGCCTGGGTCATGACCAAGGTGGAAGTCCCGTCCGTAAGGGTCGTGATCACGCCACCCGCCGGAACGTCGGCTGTCAAGATCCCCGGTTTCTGCAAGGCCAAGGGTGAGGCGTACGAGTGCGGCACGAGTGAGCGGGCTCTCTACGAGGGCGGACGAGAGACCTACACCTTCGAGCTGAAGATCGACAAACGGGTGGCGCATGCCAAGGGCTCGGTGGCCCTCAGCACCGAGGCGCGGCCGTTCGACCCCGACAAGGCCAACGACAAGGCCGACATCACGCTGGACGTCACGGGCGGGGGGCCGACCGGCTCGACGGGCAGCTCGACCAGCGGCTCGGGCGGATCGGCCGGCGGGTCGTCGTCGACCGGCGGCGACGGGACGACGGCGAATGGGGGCGACGGGACGACGCCGAATGGCGGCAGCCTGGCAGAGACCGGGTCCTCGGCGCTGCCGATCACGGGCATGGCTGCCGCGGCGGTGGCCACTGGTGCGGGCATGCTCGCCATCGTGCGCCGCCGGACCCGAGCCTGAGCTGACGACTGTCCGACGCGAGCGGTGCTACCGCCCTGGGGCGTTGGGCCAGGCGCGAGCAGGGCGCCGGGGCCTCAGTCGTCGGCGTTCTGCGGTGGCTGGTGCGAGGGCTTTTTGGACTTTGCGGGCTGCTTCGGAGTGCCGTGAGCCTTGGGGTGGGTGGGGCGGTTCTTGCCGTGGGGCCGGTGTGAGGCCGGCCTACCGGGGGCGGAGCCGCGGTGTTCCGGGGATCGCTGCTGCGTCAGCGCTGCCACGTCGGTGGAACCTTGGTTCGCCTGGGCGGCGTCGGTGTGAGGTCCGGCGGCCGGTGGGGCGGAAGACCGGTGGGATCCCGTCGAGGGGGTGGTGCCGGGCCTTGTTCGAGGAGCCGCCGTACTTGAGGGGGTGGTCGTCGATGTCGCAGCGCGGTCGTCGCTGTGTCCGTCGGTGCCCGCGGCGACGGTGAGGGTCGTTCCCAGGGCCACGGAGAGTGCGGCCAGAGCGGTTCCCACCGCCAAGCGGCGGTTGTGACGAAGACCGCCCGGAGGGTGGGGAAGGGGTACGGTCGGCTCGCTCCCGGCGTTCAGGTTCAGGGAGGCGAGGAGCGTCGCGCACCGCTCCGTGTCCGGGCGGGCCTCGGGGTCCCGGGCGGTCATGGCCCGCAGCAGGTCAGCAAGGTCGGGGGCGAGCCAGGTGGGGATCGTGGGTGGGCGGTGAAGGCGGGCGATGGCGGCCTCCAACGGAGTGCCCTGGTACTCCAGTTCACCCTTCAGGCACTCCAGCAGGACCAGACCGAGAGCGTAGACGTCCGTGGGCGGTCCGACGCGTCGTCCCTCGATCTGTTCCGGCGCCAGATAGGCGGCGGTGCCCGTCAGGGCGTCAGGTTCCGTATGGCGCGTGGCGTTCACCAGGCGTGCGATGCCGAAATCGGCCAGGTGGGGGTTGCCGGCCGTGTCGAGCAGGACGTTCGAGGGTTTGATGTCGCGGTGCACGATCCCGGCCCGGTGGACGTGGGCGAGCGCTCGTGCGAGGGAGGTACCGAGCTCGGCCACGCGCCGCTGAGGCAGCGGTCCGCTCGTCAGGAGGCCGCGTAGCGTGGGGCCGTCGACCAGTTGCATGACCAGGTAGGTGCGTTCGTCGTGGCAGCCGGAGTCGTAGACGGTGACCAGGCCGGGGTCTTCCAGGCGGGCGAGGAGGACGGCCTCCGCGGCGAGACGGTCCTCCGATTCCGGGCCGGAGCCCGGTCGGAAGACCTTGACGGCCACGGGCCGCCGAAGGCGCGTGTCGATTCCCTCGTAGACGTCGGCCATACCGCCCGAGCCGATTCTGACGCCCAACCGGTAACGCCCGGAAAGGAGTTGAGCGGACTGCGCATCCTCTGTCACCGGCGCGGGAGCCGGCAGGGCTGCTGATCGGCGGACGTTCATCTGCTCTCCGTTGCTGTCACCGCGTAGCGGACTCGACCTTGGACCGTGTTGTGCGGCGGGTACCCCGGGCCGTATCGGATATCCGGGGGGAGTCGGCCTCGTGATGGGGCGGCGACGAAGCCGGTGCGGGCCGGTGCCCGTGGGGCCGGCGGACCGGCAAGTCCGTTTCGTCTTCGCGGCGTCCGCCGCGCGTTCGTCAACCACAGCATGGCGCAGGGGAATTGGGGTAGGCGGACGGGCGCGGCCACCGTCCGAGTCGGCGCCGACGGAGGCTGCGATGCGCGGGGCCCACTCCCCCCGGGGCCTCGCGCGCGGCATGTCCTCCCAGCCGTCGAGTCCCCCTCGAGCCAGGCCGGAGGATGTGGGCCGGAGCCGCCGACGGACCCTTGAGGCCCAGTGCTCCGGCCCGCCCCGCCGCGTCTTCCGCCAGGCCGATCACGTCGACCAGGCTCAGCTGAAGCTGAACGCCGAGTACATGTGCCGGAAGGCGCAGGGACGCTTGCCGGCGGGGTCAGTGATGCGCCTGGTGTTGCCGGAACCTGGACGAACCTTGGGTTCCGCTTGGGAGTCGGACAGTAGTGGCATCGAGCCACAGCGCGGTACACCTTCAACCATGTCCGCCTCGAAAACGGTGACCGTCCATCCGCCAGACGTCGAGGGCGGTCGGCTGGTCTGCGTCCGAGAAGTAGCCGCCGGCCGGGCCTACGGTCTCTGGGACGTTGTCGTGTTTCTTCACCGCGCCGGGCTGGACCGGGACTTCGGGGACGAAGACGAGATCGCGGCCTCCGAACTGATCGAATGGCTCGGCGGAGGCCCGCACGTCTGGGAGCAGTGCGCCGACCCGTCCTGAGTCTCCGAGCCGACCCGTCCTGAGCCGCCGTAGAAATGCGGAGAAGGGCCGCTTCGACCTCCCCAGGTACCACGGCCCCTCCCCGGGCGAGCGTGGTCCCGTTTACCCCGGTGATCCGCTTCCATGCCTTGGCTGGTGGTCGCAGTTTCGCCGCCGTTTCCGCACGCTCCGCATGGGCTTTGGTGCGGACCGCGGACATGATTCCCCTGCGGCGGGGCTGGATCGGGGACACCGAGGATGCTGGAACGCCAGGGCAGGGGGCACTGGCGCTGCCCGACGGCGCGGGCCGGGCCGAGTGCCAGGTGGTGGACCCGGTGGGGCCTGCAGATGCAGGCCTCCGTCACCGTCCTGGACCAGGCCGGCCACTCCGTGACGGGAGGCACTGACGCCTACGGGCTGTTCACCGCGGCCGTACCGTCCGGCGACTATCAACTGGCGGTGATCTGCGACGGCTTCGAGCCACACCGGGCCCCCGTCCACGTGCTCCCCGACCTGCGTTCCTCCGCCGGTGTGATCAGACTGATGCCGCCACGCTGCCGCCGGCCCCGGCGCCGGGCCACTGGACCATCGACCCGGATCACACCGCGATCAGGTTTGTCGCGCGTCATATCGGTATGGCCGATATCCACGGCAGGTTCAACCGCTTCTCCGGCAACCTGTGGATCGGGAGCGGATGCGGGACACTTCCTGGACGTGGACGCCCACCCGTATCTGACCTTCAGCGGCGGCACCTTCGCGCATCGCGGCGGCTCCCACTGGGACGTGACCGGGACGCTGGAACTCAACGGCGTCGTCCGCACCGTGAAGCTGGACACCACCTACCTGGGTCTCGGCACCGGCATGACGGGCGAACCCCGCGCCGCCTGCAAGGCCGGCGCCTCGATCGCCTCGCGCTCATGGATTGTTCGCGTCGGATCCGCCGAGCGCGGCGACCTCCCGTACCGCCGTCGCGATCGCCGGGGCGTCCTTCTTCAGGAGTGCGCCGTGGTTGCTGGCGACCTTCGCGCTCACCTTGATGTGCGGGTTGCGGGCGGTCACCGCGTCCAGGCTGGTGCGGATCTGTTCCTGCTCGTCGCCGCGGCTGCCCAGGGACGTGCCCGAGGCGACCACGTACCGTACCGGGACGGTGATGCCGGCCAGTACAGGGGCCAGCTCGCTCTCGCGGGAGAGCTTGCCGAGTTCGATGTTGCAGTCCGCCATCCGGGCGGCGTTCATCCGCGGAGTAAGGCCCGTCGGGCGCAGCAGCGGCATGAGCCCGCCCCACTGCCGGAACTGCTTCCGGATCCGCTGCTCCATGGCCTCGTCCAGCCAGTCGTAGGGGAACGCTCCGTCGACCAGGACCGCGCCCATGGCTCGCTCCGGATTCCGGGCGGTCCAGTGCGCCCCGAGGTAGGCCCCGTACGACCAGCCCACCACCAGCGCCCGGTCGACACCCCTGGCCGCGAGGACGGCATCGACATCGCGGACGGCGGCCTCGAAGGAGTAGTCCGCCGAACGCTTCGACTTCCGGCCGCGGGCCCGTTCGTCGTAGGTGATGTGCCGCCATTCCGGGACCAGTTCGGCGATGACCCGCCGCCAGTAACCCTGCGTGGCGAACTGGCCGTTGAGGTAGATCACGGGAGTGCCGGGGCCGCCGGTGTCGGTGACGGCCAGGGCCGTGTCGTCGATCGGCACCATGCCGGTCCAGTTCGAGCTGGTCGAGGAGGTGCTGTGCTTGGTCATGTCGTTTCCTTGGTCGCGATCGGGTGCCCTCTACCGCTGGGGTGTCTTCTACCGCTGGGGTGGCTTCTACGGCTGGGGTGGCTTCTACGGCTTCTTTCGGTGGGCCTGCGGGTGGAGGGCAGGCCCCAGGACGGTCGGCCGGGTCGCCGGCGGTGATCGGACGATGTCGATCCCGGCGGCCCGGCGCGCCGTCCTGGTCGCGCTCGTTCAGAGGCTGCGGGCGGTGATGTCGCCGCGAGAGGTGGTGGCACGGATGCCGAACCGGTGGTGCCGTCGTTCTTCAGGGAGTTGCTGACGCGGCCGCAGGCGGTGTCGGCGTCCAGGGCGGCCGAGACGCCGGCGGCGGCGCCGACCGAGATGTCCCCGGACTGGGTCCGCAGGACGATCGTGCCGCGCACGGCTTCGGTGATACGGATGTCGCCCCGCGCGGTGCTGATCTCCGCGGGCCCGCCCAGTCGCCCGACCTCCACGTCGCCGTCGGTCGCGGTCAGGTGGAGGCTCGCGGCCTCGTCGATCTTGATGTGGTGGTACGCGCCCTCGAAGGCGACGTCGCCCAGGCGGCCGACGCTGCGCAGCTCGGAGCTGGCGGCCCTGGCCTCGACGCGGGAGCCGGTCGGCAGTTGGACGGTGACCTCCAGCGATCCGGAAGAGCCGGAGAGCCGGTTCTCGGGCTCGGCGGTGTCGATCCGCAGGACACCGTCGGTGTGGACGACGGTGGTCTGCTCGGCGGCCTGGACGTCGCGGTTCTTGGAGGGGTTGGCGGGCCGGACCTCGACGGTGGTGTCGGCGCGGTCGGCGGCGATGAACTGGATGCGTCCGGCGGGAATGTTCAGGACGGCGGAGATCGGGGCGGGGGTGTCGAACTTCTGCATCGTGTTCTCCTTCATCGGGCATCGGTATCGGGGGCTCTTCGGCCCGCCGTTTCTGATGAAAGAAACGCTACGTTGCATTCATGGATCTGGGAACAGCGTTGTTGCGTATGAAGGTTGTCTGCGCAGGTCAGAGCGGTGAAGTCGTTGCAACGGTCTCGCGCTTAACGCAACAACCTCCTCATCGTGCGTTGCAATGGGATGGGAGTGAACGCTACCCTCGGGGCAACCACGAACCGCGAAGGAGCCCCGAATGCCGGGAGGCAGACTCACCCAGCAGGAGCGTCAGCAGATCGCGCTGGGGCTGGCCGACGGGCTCGCCTACGCGGAGATCGCCCGGCGCCTGGACCGGCCGACCTCGACCGTCACGCGCGAGGTCATGCGCAACGGCGGCCCCACCGCCTATCGTTCGGACCTCGCCCACCGTGCCACCGAACGCCGCGCCCACCGGCGCAAGCAGCCTGCGCCGAGGAATGTGCAGGCGCCCCCGCAGGCTGATGGACGCGACGCCGAGGCCGTGCGGGAGTACGAGGAGACGCTCACCACCGTGCTCATGGGTTCGGGCGCCCCCAAGATGATGGCGAGGGTGCTGGCCTGCCTCTACACCACCGACGCGGGCAGTCTCACCGCGGCCGACCTCGTCCGGCGCCTCCAGGTGAGCCCGGCGTCCATCTCCAAGGCGATCGCGTTCCTCGAGGAGCAGGGCCTCGTGCGCCGGGAGCGCGACGAGCGGCGCCGCGAGCGGTACGTCGTCGACGACGACGTCTGGTACCAGTCCATGATGGCCAGCGCCCGCGGCACCGCCCAGCTCGGCGAGACCGCGCGGCAGGGCATCGGCGTCCTCGGCCGCGGCACCCCGGCCGCGACCCGCCTGGAGAACATCGCCCGCTTCGTCGACTTCGTCTCCGAGAGCATCGCCCGCGCCGCGGATCAGGCCCGCGAAGTCCTCCACGCCAAGTCCGAGGAGGGGTCGGACGACACCGCCGCCGAGTAGTGGCGCCTGGGTCGCGAAGGGATGCCGGCCCGTGGCCGTGCGCCGGCTCAGCCGATCGGCACCGGCATGGGCTGGACGGCGTAGTCGAGGCGGATGGTGTCACCGGTGGCGGGGTCGCCCAGCTCCACGGTCCAGCCCTCGGCGAACTGGTCGACGCCGGGTGCCATCGGGATGGTGCCGGAGATCAGGACGGTGCCCGGGGTGAGGGCGTCGCGGGAGCGCAGGACGTCGACCCAGTAGGCGGGGGTGAGGAGTTCGGCGAGAGTGCCGTGCTGGATCTCGGTGCGCGTGCCGTCATGGGTGACCCAGGCGCGCAGGGTGAGTTCGTCGATGCGGGTCTCCACGTCGGCCAGCCGCCAGGCGCGGCGGGCGAGGACGTCGGGGCCCGCGTTCTTGCTCCAGGCCACGCCGTGCACCTCGAGGTCGCGGTCGGTGTGGTCGCAGGCGGCGGTCAGCAGCAGCTCCCCGTCGTCCGCGACGACGAGCGCCCACTCCGCCTCGCCCGACGTGCGCCCGTGCTGGGCCTGGACCCGGTCGGTCTGCTGGGCGAGGTAGGGGGAGACGGGGTAGAGGGCCGGAGTCGCCGACGGGCCGGGCACGCCCAGCTCGGCGAGTTCCGCGACGTGCGCGGCGACGTCCTTCTGGCTGCGACCGGCGTACCCGGCGTTGAGGACCTGGACGACGTCGACCTCGCGGGTCGATCCGTCGGGCAGTTCGAAGGTCAGCACGGCCATGAGGGCACTCCCAGAGATCGGATCCACGGTGAAGTATTCGGCGCAGGGGGTTGCGCATACGATCTGTATACAAGAAGTATGCCGGAAGGTCGATGTCCCCGAGCAAGGATGGGAACCATGCCCCACACCCCGAAGGGCGACGTGAAGGCGTCCGCTCGGCACTCCGGCGTCCGCCGGGCCTTCGTCGCGAGCCTGACCGGAACCGCACTGGAGTGGTACGACTTCGCCGTCTACTCCGCGGCGGCCGCCCTGGTCTTCGGCGACCTGTTCTTCCCCTCCGAGGACCCGCTCACGGGCACCCTCCTGGCCTTCTCCACCTACGCGGTCGGCTACGTCTCACGCCCCCTGGGCGGCTTCGTCTTCGGCCGCCTCGGTGATGTCATCGGCCGCAAGAAGGTGCTGATGGCCACGCTGGTCCTCATCGGCGTGGCCACCTTCCTGATCGGGGTCCTGCCCGCCTACTCGACGGTGGGCGTGGCCGCCCCGATCGCCCTGGTCGTGCTGCGCTTCGCCCAGGGCGTCGGCGTCGGCGGCGAGTGGGGCGGCGCCGTGCTGCTCTCCAGCGAGTTCGGGGACCCGCGCCGCCGCGGCTTCTACGCTTCCGCCGCCCAGGTCGGCCCGCCCGCCGGCAACCTGCTCGCCAACGGCGTCCTCGCCGCACTCGGCGCGCTGCTGACCGAGGCGCAGTTCGAGTCGTGGGGCTGGCGCGTGGCCTTCCTGCTCTCCGGCGTCCTGGTCGCGTTCGGACTGTGGGTGCGGGCCAGGCTCGAGGAGACCCCGGTGTTCAAGGCGATGGAGACCGAGCACTCCCGCCCCGAGGCGCCGATCCGCGAGGTCTTCGCCACCCAGCCCCGCGCCCTGCTCGCCGCGATCCTGTGCCGCGTCGGCCCCGACGTGCTCTACGCGATGTTCACCGTCTTCGTCCTGACGTATGCCACCAGCCAACTCGGCATGTCGCGCGGCTCGGCCCTCGCGGCCGTCCTCATCGGCTCGACCCTCCAGGTCTTCCTGATGCCGCTCGCCGGCGCCCTCTCCGACCGCGTCAACCGCCGCCTGCTGTCCGGCTGCGCCGCGGTGGCCGCCGCCGTATGGCCCTTCCTGTTCTTCCCGATGATCGGCGGCGGGGGCCGGCTGCCGCTCGCCGCCGGTGTGGTGGTGGGCCTGGTGATCCACTGCTGTCTGTACGGACCGCAGGCCGCCTTCATCGCCGAGCAGTTCTCGCCCCGGCTGCGCTACACCGGCTCCTCCCTCGCCTACACCCTGGCCGGGATCATCGGCGGTGCGATCGCCCCGCTGCTGTTCACCAGCCTGCTGAGCGCCTACGGCACCTGGGTGCCGCTGGCCGCGTACATCGCCCTCGCGTCGGCCGTCTCCCTGGCCGGGATCTTCCTGGGGCGCGACCCCGAGGCCGCCGTGGACGAGGACACCGCCCTCGCCGCGCCGAAAGCGCGAAGTACGGCGGCTGCCACCCGTACCAACCTCTGACCCCCGACCCCTCCGAGGAGGAACCGCATCATGCGGATCGCCCTGAGCCAGCTCACCACCGGCCCGGCCCCCGACAAGAACCTTGGCCTCCTGGAGGAATGGACACGGCGCGCGGCGGACGCCGGAGCCCGCGTCGTCGTCTTCCCCGAGGCGTCGATGGCCTGCTTCGGCATCCCGCCGGCGCCGCTCGCCCAGCCACTGGACGGGCCGTGGGCCGACGGCGTACGGCAGATCGCGCAGGCCACCGGCACGGTCGTCGTGGCCGGCATGTTCACCCCGGCCCCCGGAGGCCGGGTGACCAACACCCTGCTGGCCACCGGACCCGGCGTCGAGGCGTCGTACGACAAGATCCACCTCTACGACGCCTTCGGCTTCCGCGAGTCCGACACCGTCGCGGCGGGCTCGGCCCCGACGCTGATCGACGTGGACGGCGTGCGGCTGGGCTTGGCCACCTGCTACGACGTCCGCTTCCCCGAGCTGTTCCGAGCCCAGGCCGACGCCGGGGCCGTCGCCACGCTGCTGGCCGCGTCCTGGGGTGCCGGGCCCGGCAAGCTCGAGCAGTGGGAACTGCTGGTGCGGGCCCGTGCACTGGACGCCACGGTGTGGCTCGCCGCCGTCGACCAGGCCGACCCCGGGGGCGAGCCGGGCTCCGCGCCGACGGGTATCGGGCACAGCCGCGTCGCCGGACCCGACGGCACGATCCGGCACGCCCTGGGCGCCGGGCCCGAGCTGCTCGTCGCCGACCTGGACCTCGACGAGGTCGCCGCCGTCCGGCAGAAGACGTCCGTACTGGCCAACCGGCGCCCGGAGCTGTGGCGATGAGCAAGCCCGAGCTGGAGTTCCACCTGCCCGACGGACCGTGGAGCGCCCCGGCCGGGGCCGGCCCCGGAGTCGAGGAGCGCGTCCTGGCCGACGACCCCGAGCGCGGTTGCCGTACCGCACTCGTGCGCTGGGCACCCGGCACCGACACGTCGGCCGGCGGCGTGGCACGCCACGACTTCTGGGAGGAGGTCTACCTCGTCGAGGGCGCCCTGCACGATCTGACCCTGGACCGCTCCTTCACCGCCGGCATGTACGCCTGCCGCCCACCAGGCATGCCCCACGGCCCCTGGACCTCGCAGGAGGGCGTCATCATGCTGGTGATCACGTATCCCTGAGGGCTCACCGGTGTTGGCCTCCGCGCCGGGAGGGCCTGGGGTAGGCGTGGATGCCCGGGCGGAACTGGGGCCGGGGGCTGTCGGCCCCACGCGTCCGGCCGCGGTCACGGATGCAGAGCCAGAGCACGACGTGGATGCTGACGGCGGCCGGGAGGAGGAAAACGGCGATCCACGAGAATCGCAGCCGGACATCGGCCGAGGACGTCGCCGTGTCCCAGCCGTGCGGCAGGCCGATGAGAACCAGAGAGGCCAGGCAGGTCAGAGCGGCCGTCGCCAGCACGCCGGCAGCCAGCCAGAACGCGAGTCCCGCCCACCAAGCGCTCAAGATCTTCCGCACGCCGCCCCCTGTCGTCCGCGCGGGAATTGTCACCCGGACCGGACCGGCGGACAAGCCGGTTGTGGATGGACCGCCTAGCCCGCGAGCAGCACCTTCAGCGTCGACTCCAGGTGGTGGTCGATGGCGGCGCACGCGGCCCGAGCGTCTCCCGCGGCCAGGGCGTCCACGATCGCCTCGTGCTCTTCCATCACCGCTTCCTGGCGGCCCTGCTGGTTGAAGAGCGCGACCACTCCGGCGCGGACCTGTCGGCTGCGCAGGCCGTCGTAGTGGCGGTCCAGGAGGGTGTTGCCGACGGCGGAGACCAGGGCGGAGTGGAACTGGTGGTCCACGTCGATGAACTCCTTGGCGTCCTCGGCGCCGGTGAGCTCACGCTGCCGGTCCAGCAGGGATCGCAGCTCCGCCACCGGTGCCCGTCCGGCAGAGACCAACTGCTCGGCGGCGTAACGCTCGACGATGCCCCGCAGCTCCATGAGCTCGCGGATCTCGCGTCCCGTCAGGGGCGCAACCCGGGCGCCCCGCTTGGGCACGAGCTCGACCAGGTCCTCCGCCGCGAGCTGCAGCAGCGCCTCGCGGATCGGCGTGCGCGATACGCCGATGCGGTCCGCGAGGTCCTGCTCCGAGAGGAAGGCCCCCTGCATCCCGGGATCCGTCAGCACCGTGTCCTTGAGATACGCGTACGCCTTCTCCCGACCCGACGCCACGGCAGCCCCCAGACCTCGCATACAGCTTGTATACGGACGCTACCACGTGCAGGCTCTCGAAATAGCGGCTCGAACAGCGTGGCTGGAGGACTGCAGTGCGGTACAGATGAGCATCCCTGGCCTCGTCCGGGGCAGCCGTCTCATATGCACTGAAACAGCAGGGAGATGCCCATCCATGACAGACGAGCAGGCGGCGGCTGACGGCCAGGGTCAGCACGGACCCACAGAGATCACCTACTCCGAACAGTTCTATCCGGCGCGACCGCGATCTCTGCGTCCCCGCGCGCGCCTGAGGCCGCAGGGACAGCCCCGGCCGCACGAGCGAACCGGAGACCCGGTCGGCACCAACCCCGACTACGTGTCATGGCTGCTGCGGCACTCCATGCTCCAGGACGCCCGGGACCTCTCCGTGCAGCTCACCGGCCAGGGCAGCATGTGGCAGAACCCCTTCGCGCGGCCCGACCCCAAGTCCGCCGTGAGCGTCGCCCCGGTGTGGTTCACGGCGTATCCGATCTCTCTCATCACCCGCCCCGGCGAGAGCTTCCTCGGCACGCTGGCCGACCCCGAGCTGTGGCGCACCTTCGCCGACATCGGGATCCGGGCCGTGCACACCGGGCCCGTCAAGCGCGCGGGCGGCATCTCGGGCTGGGACCCGACGCCGAGCGTCGACGGCCACTTCGACCGCATCAGCACCGCCATAGACGCCGCGTTCGGCACGGAGGACGACTTCCGGCGGATGTGCCAGGTCTCAGCCGACCACGGCGGCACGATCATCGACGACATCGTGCCCGGCCACACGGGCAAGGGGCCCGACTTCCGGCTCGCCGAGATGAACGTCGGCGACTACCCCGGCATCTACCATATGGTCCAGATCGAGCCGGAGGACTGGCACCTGCTGCCCGAGGTGCCGGCCGGACGCGACTCCGCCAACCTCGACACCGAGGCCGAGGAGGCGCTGGCGAAGGCCGGCTACATCATCGGCGCCCTGCAGCGGGTGATCTTCCACGACCCGGGCGTCAAGGACACCAACTGGAGCGCGACGGCCCCCGTCCTCGGACCCGACGGCCTCACCCGGCGCTGGGTCTACCTGCACTACTTCAAGGCCGGCCAGCCCTCCATCAACTGGCTCGACCCGACCTTCGCGGGCATGCGGCTCGTCATCGGCGACGCGCTGCACTCCATCGGCGACCTCGGATCGGGCGCGCTGCGCCTGGACGCCAACGGATTCCTCGGCGTCGAGAAGAGCGCGGAGGGCCTGCCGGCCTGGTCGGAGGGACACCCGCTGTCGGAGGCCGCCAACCAGCTCATCGCCAGCATGGTGCGCAAGCTGGGCGGCTTCACCTTCCAGGAGCTCAACCTGACCGTCGACGACATCAGGATCACCTCCGAGGCCGGCGCCGACCTGTCGTACGACTTCGTCAACCGGCCCGCCTACCACCACGCCCTGGCCACCGAGGACACCGAGTTCCTTCGGCTCACCCTCAACATCGCCCTGGAGAGCGGGGTGGCGGCCGCCAGCCTCGTGCACGCCCTGCAGAACCACGACGAACTCACCTACGAGCTGGTCCACTTCGCCACGCTGCACAAGGACGACCACTTCACCTACCACGGTGTGGACGTCACCGGCGGTCAGCTCGCGGAGCACATCCGCGGCGAGCTGGTGCAGACGCTGACCGGGCCCGACGCGCCCTACAACGCCATCTTCACCACGAACGGCATCGCCTCCACCACGGCCACCGTCATCGCCGCCGCGCTCGGGCACGCGTCGCTGGACAACCTCGCCAACCAGGACGTAAGGGAGATCAGGAGGGCGCATCTGCTCCTGGCGATGTTCAACGCCCTGCAACCGGGGGTGTTCTCGCTCTCCGGCTGGGACCTGTGCGGGATGCTGACCCTGCCTCGCGAACAGGTGGGCGCCCTGCTGGCGACCGGTGACACCAGATGGGTCCACCGGGCCGCCTACGACCTCATGGACTACCGGCCGGAGGCGACGGCGTCCGGTTCCGGCATGCCGAAGGGCCACAGCCTCTACGGCAGTCTTCCGTCCCAGCTCGCGGACCCCAACTCCTTCGCGTCCAGCCTGAAACACCTGCTGAGGGTGCGCGAGGAGACCGGGATCGCCACCGCCGACCAGCTGGAGATCCCGGGGGTGCCGCACCCCGCGCTGCTCGTCATGGTCCACCGCATTCCGGAGAGCGCGCAGATCCAGGCGACCGTCCTCAACTTCGGCTCCACATCGGTCGCCGGCTCCGTGGCCTCGGAGCACTTCCGGCCGGGCGCGCGGGCCCGTGACGCCCTCACCGGAACGGAGGTCGGCGTGGTCGACGACCTGCACGCCCTGAACGTCGAGCTGCCCGGCCACGACGGCTTCTGCCTGCTCTTCGAGGAGTAGACCGGAAGTCTTCGACGGACGGGCCGGGAGCGGCACGAAGGGGCGGACGCGCCGTGTGCGGCGGCGCGTTCGCCCCTTCCCGGTGCGTGTCAGACCGTCTTGAGCAGCTCCCGCAGCTCCGCGGTGTCGATCAGGTGGGCGCGGGAGGGGAACACCTCGTCGATGAGCACCCGGTGCACCTCGGGGCGGGAGTCGGCGACGCCGTCGGTGAGGACGTAGACCCGGTAGTCGCGGTCGGCCGCGTCGATCAGCGTGGACAGGACGACGCCGCTGGTGCTGATGCCGGAGAGGATGAGGGTGTCGATGCCGCGCTCGCGCAGCTGCTCGTGGAGGTCCGTGGTCGAGCCCGGCCCGAAGCGGATCTTGCGGACGACGATGTCGCCGTCCTCGGGAGCGATGCGGGTGTCGATCTGGGTGGCGTCGTCCTCGTGGTGCATCAGCTTCGCCGCGGCGACCGCGCTGAACGTCTTGTTCGTCGCCGGGATCTTCGCCCAGTCGTCCTCGGTGAAGGCGACGCGGACGTAGCCGATGGTGGCGCCGGCGGCGCGGGCGTCGGCGATCACGTCCTTGACCCGGGTGACGAGCGCGTCGGGCTCGGCCACCTGCGCGACGATCCCGTTCTGGAAGTCCATCGCGAGCAGGGCGGTCCGGGTGGGGTCGATCGTGGGGGCGGCGGGGGTGGTCATGCGTGGTGCTCCTTGCGGGTGTTCGGTGCTGATTCGGCAGTGCGGGCAGGGGAGTTGTGGGGGTGGGAGGCATCGGGTGCGTCCTTCGTCCTGCGGGCCATCAGCCTGCGGTCCAGGACGGTGAGCAGCAGGACGGCGACGCCCGCCGCGACCAGGACGAGGCCGAGGATGTGCAGGCCGTGGTCGCCGGCGCCGTCGCGGAAGACGATGCCGGCGATCACGGAGGACGTGATGGTGCCGAGGTATCCGAAGGTCCGGAACAGGCCGGAGGCGGTGCCGATCTGGTCCGCGGGCGCCGCGAGGTACAGGGCGGTCTGGTTGCCGACCGTGGCGGCCGCCGAGGTGACGCCGAAGATCAGGGAGACCAGGACGATCGCGACGGCCGGGCTGTGCGAGGTGAGCAGCACGATGCCGCCGGAGCCGAGGATCATCGTCACGGCGGCCGCGATCAGCGGGCCGCGCACCAGGTTGCGGCGGGACAGTGGGCGCGAGAGCAGCGCGGAGACGGCGCCCATCGGCAGCAGCAGGAGTCCCGCCGCCACGGTGGAGTAGCCATGGGCGGCCTCCGTCCACTGGGTCATGCCGTACATCACGCTGTAGACGCCGAGCAGGGTGAGGGCCTGGCGGAGGTAGGTGCGGGCGAGGGCGCCGTTGGCGGCGAGTCCGCGGAAGTCGAAGAACGGCGCGGTCCTGCGCAGCTCCCAGACGACCGTGGGGATCGCCGTCACGGCGAAGGCGGCCAGGGCGGTCCAGTTCGCGCGGGGGAGTGCCGTCAGGAAGACGACGAGTGAGGTCATCGACGCGGCGAAGCCGAGGATGCCGGGCAGGTCGATGCGGTCGGCGATCTGACGGAAGCCGCTGTGGGCGCGGACCAGGACGGGGTCCTTGGGCAGCCATCGCAGGGTCATGGTCAGGGCGATCGCCGTGACGGGCAGGTTGATGAGGAAGGCCCAGCGCCAGCCGACCGCGCCGACCAGGAGGCCGCCGATGGGCGGGCCGATCGCGGCGGTGGCCATGCCCGCCATCGCGAGGCCGCCGAGCACGCCGCCGGGCGGTGCGTCCAGGCCGGCCTGTGCGGCGCGGCGCCGTATGAGCACCATCGCGCAGGGGAAGCCCGCCGAGGTGCCGACGCCGATCAGGACGCGGGCGGCGGTCAGCGTCGCCAGGTTCTGGCCGAGGCCGCCGATCAGTCCGCCGAGCAGCACGAGGAGGATGCCGGCGAGGAAGACGCGGCGCGGGCCGAGGACCTCCGCCAGCTTGCCCGCGGTGGGCTGGGCGACGGCGCTGGCCAGGTAGAGCGAGGAGACGAGGACGGTGGTGGCGCCGACCGAGACGTGCAGTTCGCCCGCGATGGGCACCAGGGCGGTCGCAACGATGGAGCTGTTGATCGGGTTGAGGGCGGAGCCCACGTAGAGCGGGGTGGTGAAGGACCAGGCGAAGGGCGCGTGCCGGGGCTCCGGTGGCGTGCTCCCGCCCCGGCCGGTGGTGGGGCTCATATGCCGCCGCCGCGCAGGTCGGCGTCGGCCAGCCGCTCCAGGATCTCGACGGCCTTCTCCACGTCCGCGCGCTCGTCCGGGGCGATGACCTCCTCGATGGCGCGCACCAGGAAGTCGGAGCGGCCGGTCAGAAGCCGGTCGAGCAGTTCGGTCGCGGACGCGTCGGCGCTGACCAGCTTCTTGCGGCCGTCCTGCGGATCGGGCGCGGTGTGGATCAGGCCGGCGGTCCTGAGCACGGTCAGGCTCTGCGCGATGGCCTGCGCGCTGACGTGCTCCAGCGCGGCGAGCCGGGCCGCGGTGAGGGGGCCCTGCCGGATGATCCTTCCCAGTACGGCGATCTGGGTCGGGGTCAGCCCGGTCGCGTTCTGCCCCGACTCCGCCCGCAGGCGCGCCCGCAGCCGCTTCATCGCGTCCTGAAGACGCTGTGCGGCCACGGCGGAGGCGGTGGACTGCTGCGGGCGGGGGTCGGCGGTCATGACGCCCACCGTAAAACTCCTCAAGCAACTTTGCCAAGTTGCTTGAGGAGTTCTCGGAGGGGGACCGGCTCATGGAGGTCGGTGAGCCGGGGTGCCGCCGTTCGCCGGGGATGGCCCGGCTGGGGTGTCGACGCAGGTCACCGCTGGTGAGCGGGCTTGACCGGGACGTTCGTGCCGACGGTCGCGGGGGCGTCGGCGGCGGTGAGTTCTTCTAGCGAGCGGCCGGTCGTGCGCGGCCCGAGGAGACCGATGTTGACGATGACGGCCGTCATGGCGCAGGCGATGAACACGAAGACGGCGTTGGCGCCGTGGTTCATCAGCAGGGGGAGCAGGACATAGGGCATGACCGCTGAGGCGAGGCGGCTGAGGGAGTAGGCGCCGCCGGCTCCGGTGGCGCGCAGCCGGGTGGGGAAGAGTTCGCCCTGATACACGTGGTAGGCGTTGGAGAAGAGGTTGCTGACCAGGGTGTAGCAGAAGCCGAAGGCGACGATCATCGCGGTGTTGTGCGCGTAGCCGAAGCCCAGACCGAAGGCGAGCATGCCGAAGGCGGACAGCATGATGAGGTACTTGCGCTCGATCCGCTCGATGACGAACACCGACAGCAGCGAGCCGACCGGGTAGCCGACGAAGGACAGAGCGCTGAAGGTCAGGCTGTGCACGATGTCGTAGCCCTTGCTGGCCAGTACGAGCGGGGCCAGCGTGCCGAAGCCGTAGTAGCCGAAGACCTGCAGGATCTGGAAGATCACCAGCATCACCGTGCGGGTGCGCCAGGGTGGCGTGACCAGCTGGCGCAGCGGGGCCTTCTCGGCGGTGGCCGGCGCGGTGGTCTGCCGCGGCCTCGGCGGGGTGACGGTGCCCTGGTGGGCCGACTCCTCGAAGACGCGCACGATGCGGTCGGCCTCCTCGTGCCGGCCCATCGCCTCCAGCCAGCGCGGCGACTCGGGGAGCCGGCGGCGCAGCACCCAGCACAGGGCCGCACCCAGGCCGCCGATCAGGAACATCCAGCGCCAGCCGTCGACGCCCAGGTAGGAGTGGGGCACGATGCCGAGGGCGAGGAAGCCGGCGAGCGGCACGCCGCAGAAGCCCACCGTGTAGGCCCAGCCGATGAGACGGCCGCGGTGGCGTGCGGGCAGCAGGTCCGAGAGGTAGGCGTCGCACAGCGGCAGTTCGCCGCCGATGCCGAGGCCGGCCAGGAAGCGGCAGACGATCAGCATCTCGACGTTCGGGCTGAACGCCGCGAGGACCGAGAAGGCGGAGTAGACGGCGAGGGTGAGATAGAAGGCCCGGCGGCGGCCGAGGCGGTCGGCGATGCGGGACATGACGACCGCGCCGATGAACGCTCCGACGAACGCGGAGGCCAGCAGTGGCTTGAGCTGGTCCTCTCCCACGTGGAAGTCGTCCTTGAGCGCGGTGCTGACCGTGCCGGCGAGGAACACCTCGTAGAGATCGAAGAAGATGCCGAGGCCGACCACGAGGACGGCCATGAGATGCATACGGGTGATGGGTAGGCGATCGAGCCTGGTGGCGACCGAGACGTCCTTCACGGGCCCTCCAGTGAGCGGGGAGTGGGTTGTAAACTCACAATGTGGTTTCGGAACTCATGCTGGCGGCCTAATGGTCTGACGTCAATGGGTGAGTCGCTACGAGTTGGGGCGCTCAGTAATCTTGGCCAACGGCCGGACGGCCGGGGGGAGAGGAGACCAGTGGTGAGTGCGGGCGAGAAGGGCGGTATCCCACCGATCCTGGTGCTGCAGAAGTTCCGCCAGGTGCTGGAGTGCTTCACCATCGCGGAGCCCTGCCTGACGTTGCAGGAGATCACCAAGAAGACCGGGCTGCCGACCAGCACCTGCCAGCGACTGGTCCACAACCTGGTCCGCGAGGGGTTCCTCGACCGGGACGAGGAGGGCTACCGCATCGGCCTCGGTCTGGTGCGCTGGGCGGCACCGGGCACCTTCGGCCTGGACATGGTGCGCCTGACCAGGCCGTCGCTGCAGGACCTGCGCGACGCCACCGGGGAGACGGCGTGCCTGTACGTGCGCGACGGCGCCTACCGCACCGTGGTCTCCATCGCCGACACCCACCACGTGGTCATGCGCCTGTTCATGGTGGGCATGGTCATGGCCCTGCACGCGGGCTCCGCCGGCAAGGTCTTCATGGCGCACGACCCCCTGGCCCGCTCCGCCGCCGTCAGCCACGGCCTGAGCCGGCACACCGCCCGGACCATCGTCGACATCGACCTGCTCGACCAGCAGCTGGAAGAGATCCGCAAGCTCGGATACGCCGCCTCCTTCGAGGAACGCGACCTGGGAGCGGCCTCGGTCAGCGCCCCGGTCTTCGGTCTCACCGGTGAGCTGGTCGCCGTGCTCGGCATCGGCGCGCCGACGCAGCGGCTGACCCCCTCCGACGTCGGCGCCGTCGCACCGAAGGTGGTGGCCGCCGCGGAGGACGCCTCCCGCCGGCTCGGCCACCGTCCAGGGGCCCACTGACCGGCCACCCTCCCCGCGCTCACATCCGCAGCGGCACGGGCGCGGCCGGAACCGAGGACAGCGCGGACTCGAGCTTCCTGCCGAGCAACGCGTGCAACTGGTCGCGTACGGCCACCAGCTTCACGGTGTCGACTCCGGTGGCGATGCCGACATGGTGGAAGAGGTTGACCAGGTCGTCGGTGGCGATGTTGCCCGCCGCTCCCGGCGCGAACGGGCAGCCGCCGATCCCGCCCAGCGCGGCGTCGAAACGGCGTATGCCCAGCTGGACGCCTTCCCAGGCATTGGCCGAGGCCATGCCGTAGGTGTTGTGCAGATGCAGCCCGAGTGCCTGGCCGGGCAGCGCGGCGCGCACCTCCGAGACCGTACGGCGGATGTGGGCCGGACTCGCCGCGCCGATCGTGTCGGCGAGGTGGATGACCTTGGCGCCCGTCTCGGTGAGCCGGCGGGCGACGTCCACCACGCGCCCCGTCGGTGTCTCCCCGTCGTAGGGGCAGACGAACGCGGTCGCGATCGAGGCCTCCAGACGTACGCCGTGCTCGCCCAGCAGCCGGGCGCAGGGCTCCAGCCGCTCCAGGGCGCCCCGGGTGTCCGTGCCGGCGTTCGCCCGGCTGTGGCCGTCGCTCGCGGAGACGACGAAGCGCACGTGCCGGGCTCCGGCCGCGATGGCGCGCCGGGCGCCGCGTTCGTTGAACACCAAGGTGTGCAGCGCGGCGTCCGTGGCCGGTTGCAGGGCGGTCACGAGCGGGTCGGTGTCCGCCATCTGCGGCACCTTCTCCGGATGGACGAAGGCCCCGACCTCCAGGGAGGTCAGCCCGGCCTCGATCAGGCCGTACGCGAGGCGGATCTTGTCGGGCGTGGGCACGGTCACGGGCTCAATCTGGAGGCCGTCCCGCAGCAGCACGTCCGTGATGAGTACCTGCTCGACCCGCTTGTCCGCCGCCGGTCCGGTCATCACAGCACCCCCTGTGCACGCAGCCGCTCGCGGCGTGCCGCGCCGACGCCGAGCGAGTCCAGGACGTCGTCGGTGTGCTCGCCCAGGTCGGGGCCGAGCCACCGGGTGGTACCCGGCCGGTCCTCGAAGCGTGGCACGACGCCAGGGAAGACCACCTCCGCCTTGTCGCCGGAGGCCACGGCGACCGGATGCCGCTCGTGCATGCCGCGGGCCCGGTAGTGCGGGTCGTCGAGGATGTCCGACGCCGTGTAGATGGGGCCGCCGGGGACCGCGGCCTGCTCCAGGGCGCGCAGCACGTCGGAACAGGGCAGCGTGGCGGTCCAGGTGCCGATCGCCTCGTCGAGTTCGTCGGCCCGCGCCACGCGTCCGGCGTTGTCGGCGAGCGCCGGGTCCTCGGCCAGATCGGGGCGGCCGACCAGCCGCATCAACCGCCGGTAGATGGCGTCGCCGTTGCCGCTGATCACGGCGTACTTGCCGTCCGCGCACCGGTAGGTGTTGGAGGGCACCACGCCGGGCAGGGCGCTGCCGGTGCGCCCGCGTTCGACGCCGAACGCGTCGTAGTCGGGGACCAGGGACTCCATCAGCGAGTAGATGCCCTCGTAAAGTGCCACGTCCACGGTCTCGCCGCGGCCGTCACGGTCGCGCCGGTGCAGCGCCATCAGGGCGCCGATCACCGCGTACAGGCCGGCGATCTGGTCGGCGATGCTGATGCCGACGCGGGTCGGCGCCCGGTCCGGATACCCGGTCAGATGGCGCAGCCCGCCCAGCGCCTCGGCGACACCGCCGAAGCCCGGCCGGTCACGGTACGGACCGCTCTGCCCGTACCCGGAGATCCGCACGAGGACGGCCCGGGGATTGACGCGCCGGATCTCCTCCGGGCCGAGGCCCCAGCGCTCCAGCGTGCCCGGGCGGAAGTTCTCCAGGACGACGTCGCAGGAGCGGATCAGGTCCAGACACAGCTCGCGGCCCTCGTCCGTCCGCAGATCCAGGGTCACCGACCGCTTGTTGCGGTTCATCACGCGAAACAGCAGCGAGGTGTCGCCCTCGTGCAGCCGCCAGCGCCTCAACTCGTCGCCGGTTCCGGGTCGTTCGACCTTCACCACGTCTGCGCCGAAGTCCGCCAGCAGCCGTCCGGCGGACGGCGCCGCGATGAAGCTGCCGAGTTCGAGCACGCGCAGTCCGGCCAGGAGGTCGTCGGACCCGGTGGACCCGGTGGACCCGGACGCCATGGAACGTTCCCTGCTCATCTCACACACCCTTCCTTGCTCACATTCTGAGTGCTGCACTCATAATGTGAGCACCTTGGAGAGTGGTCAACGGGTGTCCATACAGCGGACAGGTACGGGCGGACAGGTTCTGGCGACAGGCGCAGGCGCGCGGGCAGCAAAAAGGCCAGGCAGCTTCAGCTGCCTGGCCTTGGACCACCGCGCCGCCGTCCTTATGCGGGCGGCGCAGGGGCGGGGGAACTGGGACTAGCCGACGATGCCGGAGTCCTCGACGACGATCTTCTTGGCGGTCGTGCCCGAGCGGCTGCCGAGGGCCTCGACGGCCTTGACGACGTCCTCGCCCTCGACGACCTCACCGAAGACCACGTGCTTGCCGTCGAGCCACGGCGTCACCACGGTCGTGATGAAGAACTGCGAACCGTTGGTGCCGGGGCCCGCGTTGGCCATGCTGAGCAGGAACGGCCGGTCGTGCTTCAGCTGGAAGTTCTCGTCCGCGAACTTCTCGCCGTAGATGCTCTTGCCGCCGGTGCCGTTGCCGTTGGTGAAGTCACCGCCCTGCAGCATGAACTCCGGGATGACCCGGTGGAAGGGCGCACCCTTGTAGCCGTACCCGTTCTGGCCGGTCGCCAGCTCACGGAAGTTACGCGCGGTCTTCGGCACGACGTCGTCGAACAGCCGGAAGACGACGCGGCCGAGCTTCTCGCCATTGGCCGAAATCTCGAAATAAACGTTCTCGCTCATGCCTCTGATTCTCCACAACTGGCGCGCCCAGGTCGAACAGGCCCCACGCGCAGGTGTCCGACCTGGCGTGGTATCCGGAGGGCCGGCGTGGGTCAGCCGGTGATGCGCAGGGCCCGCAACTGCTCCTGCAGCGGGCCCAGGCCGACATCCCCGCGGCGCTCGTCGACGCTCTGCGGACGGCGGATGGGATACGGGCGCAGCGTGCGGGGGTTGATCCGCGTCCCGTAGTACTGCGGCTGTCCCAGGTCGACGGCGCACTGGTCGGCGATATAGGCGAGGTGTATCGCCGGGCTGTGGCCGTCCGCCATGGCATCCGCGATCAGGTCGCGGCACCTCAGCCGGAAGCCGAGGTCGGGAGCGTGCAGCAGGATCATCAGGGCCGCGGTCGAGGCTGGCGGGCCGACCAGGTCGGCGTGCGGCCAGCCGTAGCGGCCGACGATCGCCGCGAGCGCCTGGGCGTTGTCCCGGTGGCACTGGACGATGCGGTGCTTGCGCAGCGGTGTGGGGTCGGCGTGCGCCTGGCGCGTCAGCTGCCGGTCCTCGTCGGCGCGACGCAGCAGCTCGGCGGCCAGGGCCGAGGCCACCGCCAGGGGAGCGGGTGCGGCGGGCGCGGCGGCTTCCGGTGGTGCGGCGTCACGGCGTCCGTCACCGTGCGCGAGGTCGTTCACGCCGCTGCCCACGTGCCCTGCCCTGCTCTTCACGGTGTCGCCCCCCGTCGTCCGATCGCGAACCACACCCGCTTGCCCGGCGTCCCCGGTTCGGGTGGTGCCGTGCCCCAGCCGTCGGTCAGCGCGGAGACGATGGCGAGCCCGCGCCCCGACTCGGCCACCTCGTCCGCCGGCCGTGGCCGCGGTGGCACGGGGGAGCGGTCGGCGACGAGGACGCGCAGCGTGTGCTCGGTGCACTCGATGGCCACGGTGACCGTGTCGCCCGGTCCGCGGCTGGCGTGTCTGACGGCGTTGGCGAACAGCTCGCCGGTCGCCGTCGCCGCGTCGTCGAGCCGCTCGGGATGCGGTACCAGCGCGGCCAGACGCTCGGTGACCAGGCGCCGCACCGCGGCGCCCCAGGAGGGGTCGGCCGGGAAGGTGGAGCGCAGGAGTTCGCCCGCGACGGGTCTGGGAGGACGGAGTGGAGCGGTCGGCACGCGGGCGACGGCGTTGTTCTCGTCGGGTGCCGGTGGGGGTGACGGCGTGTGGCGCGATGAAGCCCTGAAGGCCGTCATCGAACCTCCTTCGTACGCAGCCCTGTTGTGGGGTGGCTGCCCCGGTGGCCGTCGGTGCCGGCGGTGGGCCGATGTGCCGAGGTCCGGAGATGAGGTGAGGCGACCGACCCGTCGGAACATCAGTTCCCTTGGCGCCAACGGCAGTTGGGCACCACGTAAGCGCACAGTGCGACAGGTCACCGGATCACTATGACGTCCAGCAAACTCAGCCCGCAACCTTCGTTCCGATAATTTCAGATCTATCGCATCGTTCTGTTGGCGTCATGGCGTTCGTGGCAGACTGCGGAGCGTGACCGCCGTTCCAGGAGGTGGAACGTGGGGGACAACCGCTCGGGCGGCAGCGCGCCGACGGTCCTTCGGATCGTGCTCGGCAGGCGCCTGCGGACCCTGCGCGAGCGGGCCGGGGTGTCGTTCGAGGACGCGGCGCGGGCCCTCGGCGTGACGCCGCTGACGGTCCGCCGGATCGAGAAGGCCGAGGTCGGGCTGCGGATTCCGTACGTGCGGGAACTGCTGCACCGCTACGGGGTACCGGCGGCGGAGATCGACGGCTTCGTGTCCCTGGCCAGGGAGGCCAACCGGCCTGGGTGGTGGCACACCTTCCGGGACGTGCTGCCCGAGTGGTTCAGCACCTACGTCAGCCTGGAGAGTGAAGCCGGCGTCATCCGTCTGTACGAACCCCACTACGTCCCGGGCCTGTTGCAGACGCAGGACTACGCGGCCGCGCTCCTGCGCATCGGCTTCCCGGACACGTCTCAGGAGGAGATCGACCGTCGCGTGTCCCTGCGCCTCAGGCGCCAGGACCTCCTGGAGAAGCCGGACGGCCCGGCCGTATGGGCCATCCTGGACGAGACGGTGCTGCGCCGGCCCGTCGGCGGGGCCGAGGTGATGCGGGCTCAGATCGACCGGCTGGTCGAGTCGTTGGCCAGGCCGAAGGTCCGTATCCAGGTCATGCCCGTCTCCGTGGGAGCCCACCCCGGCGCCTTCGGCCCCTTCCACCATTTCTGTTTCGGATCCTCCGAACTGCCCGACGTCGTCTACGCGGAGAACCTCACCGGTGCCGTCTACGTGGACCGGCCCGAGGACGTCGCCGCCCATCTCGAAGTCCTGGACCGGATGTCCGATCAGGCGGAGCCGGCCACCCGAACCATGGACATCCTGCGTGACCTGCGGAAGGAGCTGTGACCATGGGAGTCGAGAGCCGGATCTACAGTGGGATGCCCGCCGCCGACCTGGGAACCGACGGCTGGCACAAGCCCTGGAGCGGGACCAACGGCGGCAGTTGCGTCGAGGTGAAGCGGCTGCCCGACGGCAGCGTCGCCTTCCGCCAGTCCGCGGACCCCGAAGGGCCCGCGCTCGTCTACACCCGCGACGAGGTGATCTCCTTCCTGGAGGGCGCCAAGACCGGCCAGGCGGACTTCCTCGTCGCCTGAGCGCGCGGGCCGCACCGTCACTCGGCGGGGGCGCCCGGCTCCCCGTGACGGTCGCAGGTCGGCGACGCCGTGCCGCCGCCCACCGCGGCGGCGCAGCCGACCGTGGACCCGAGAGGTACGCCGTTGCCGCGCAGCACCTCGCGGACGTCCAGGATCAGCGGGAAGACCTCGTGGTTGCGGTCCTCGCCCTGCTCGTCCCACGCCCGCTGCTCGGCCTCGACGGCCATCCGGTCCTCGGCGAACACCCGCTCGGTGAACCGCCTGATGAGTGGCCAGGCCAGCTGAAGCGCACCGGGCACCCGGGGCTTCTCGATCATCAGCAGGCCGTAGGTGCGGCAGACGCGCTGCTCGGCGTCCTCGGGCACGTACACGGCCCACAGCCGGAACGCCGGCCGGTCGGCGCCCTCCGGCACCAGGTCGAGCGTCTGGTACGGATACTCCGTGCGGATGGTCATGACATCGCTGGAGTCACGCCCGGTGAGGCCCTCGCCGGCCAGGATGCCGGCGCCGCGATTCCGCTTGCCTCCCGTGTGCGTGAACAGATACCTCGCCTCCACCGAGCGCGCGTCGGCCCGGTGCCCCAGCAGCTCGGGACGGAGCTTGCCGACGACGCCCCGGTGCAGGAACTGATGGTTCATGTCGAGGAGGTTCTCGTGCATGAACGAGTAGTGGCAGCGAACGGTCCGCGCGTACGTCATGGTCTTGTAGCGCCCCGAGCCGAAGGCGGGCAGTGCGGGCACGGGCGTGTCCGCCGCCCGCTCGGAGGCGCCGGGGAAGACGAACACCAGGCCGTACGCCTCACGGACCGGATAGCCGCGCACCCCGCGTGGCGGCCGGCCGTCGCCCTTGGACAGATACGGGATCTGCGAGATGCGGCCGTCACCGCGGTAGGCCCACGCGTGATAGCAACAGCGCAGGGCCTCACCCTCCACGACGCCCATGCTCAACGGGACTTGCCGGTGTGCGCACCGGTCCTCCAGCGCGTGGACGGTCCCGCTCTCCCCGCGGTAGAGCGCGATGCGCTCACCGGCGAACGTCGTCGCGAAGGCCTGCTTGGTGCGCACGCTGCGGGACAGTGCGACGGGATACCAGTGATCGGGGTGCGCCCCGATGCGCCGAAGGTCAGTTTTGCTGTGGCTTGCTGCGCGATGTCCCAAGAGACGATCGCTCCCCGTTTTGACGGATTCGGTATCGGTCATCCCTTTCCTTACCACATGGGATCCGGCACGGACAGCCCCCGCGTCGCGCCCACGCCCGCACCTGTCACATCGAACCTCCCCGCCCGGTCTATCTGGTGACGACCGAGGAGCAGAGGGAATCATGCGAGAGATTGTGATCGTCGGTGGCGGCTACGCGGGCTTCTACGCCGCCTGGGGTCTGGAGAAGAAGCTGCGGTCCGGCGAGGCGCGGGTCACCGTGATCGACCTCCGCCCCTACATGACGTACCAGCCCTTCCTGCCGGAGGTGACGGCCGGATCGGTCGAGGCGCGGCACGCCGCCGTCTCGCTGCGGCGGCATCTGCGCACCACCCGCCTGATCTCCGGGACCGTGGTCGAGGTCCGCCACGCGGAC
Source organism: Streptomyces sp. NPDC048419 (assembly GCF_043200415.1). Taxonomy (NCBI): domain Bacteria; kingdom Bacillati; phylum Actinomycetota; class Actinomycetes; order Kitasatosporales; family Streptomycetaceae; genus Streptomyces; species Streptomyces sp. NPDC048419. The sequence continues at coordinate 89,755 of NZ_JBICXT010000025.1, forward strand.
CGGCGCATCACCGTCCGGCCGACGAGTGGGGCCGACCACGAGCTGGGCTACGACACCCTCGTGGTCACCGCCGGTGCCGTGACCCGCACCTTCCCCATCCCCGGACTCGACCAGCAGGCGATCGGGCTCAAGCAGGTGGAGGAGGCGGTGGCCGTCCGCGACCGGCTGATGACCGCCTTCGACCAGGCCGCCTCCCTGCCGCCCGGCCCCGCACGGCAGAAGCTGCTCACCGTCGTGTTCGTCGGCGGCGGCTTCTCCGGCGTCGAGGGCTTCGGCGAACTGCTGTCCCTGGCGACGGCGATGCTCAAGTCCTACCCGGAGCTGAGCATGGACGACCTGTCCTTCCATCTGGTCGAGGCCCGCGGCCGCATCCTGCCCGAGGTGAGCGACAAGCCCGGTGCCTGGGTGGTGCGTTCGCTGGAGCGCCGCGGTGCGCACGTCCACCTCGACACCCAGCTCCTGTCCGCCGCGGACGGCCACGTCGTCCTGTCCAGCGGCGAGGAGTTCGACGCGGACCTGATCGTGTGGACCGCGGGCAACGGCTCGAACCCCGTCGTGCGGCAGCACACGGATCTTCCCGTCGACGAGCGAGGGCTGCTCGTGGTCCGGCCAGATCTTCGCGTGGGTACGGAAAGCGAGCCCGTGCCCGACGTGTGGGCAGCCGGAGACGACGCGGCCGTTCCCGACCTGGCCTCGCGCGCGCCCGGAGCCCGTACGGTGCCGAACGCCCAACACGCCGTACGCCAGGGCAGGTTGCTGGCCAGGAACATCGCCGCCGGCCTGCACGGAAAACGCCTCCGCGACTACCGCCACCCCAGCCTGGGCGTGGTGGCGACGCTGGGCATGGGGCGCGGCATCTTCCAGTACAAGCGCCTCGTCATCAAGGGCTTCCCGGCCTGGCTGATGCACTGCGGGTATCACGTCCTGGCCGTGCCCTCCTGGGAGCGCAAGGTCCGCGTCCTCGCCGTGTGGCTCACCGCCGCCCTCTTCGGCCGTGACCTGGTCTCGCTCGCCTCCGTGCAGCACCCGCGGGACGCGTTCGTGGCGAACGGCAATCCGCGGGTCGCGGCTCGGGAAGGCTCGGTGCGGTAGCGGCCCCGGCAGGTTTTTCGTCCGGACCTGTCACAGCGGGTCGCCCACCCCGGTCCATGAGGACAGTTCCGACCGGAAGAAACGGAGACCGCAGGATCATGGACCTCGCCCCGTCTCCCGCCAAGAGCGACCTGGACGAGGCCGTCGCCGCCTTCGTGCAGCACCGACCCCGCCTCTTGGGCATCGCCTACCGCATCCTCGCCAGCGCCGCCGAGGCCGAGGACGTCGTCCAGGAGGTGTGGCTGCGCCGGCAGAAGACCGACCGCTCGGTGGTGATCAACCCCGCGGCCTTCCTGTCGAGCACCGCGACCCGCCTGGCCATCAACGTCGCCCAGTCCGCGCGCGTGCGGCGGGAGACCTACATCGAACCGTGGCTGCCCGAGCCCGTCGACACGAGCGGGGACCCGGAGCTGGGCGCACAGCGCGCGGAGGCGGCTGGAACTGGCCCTGCTGCTGGTGCCGCAGAAGCTCGGCCCCACCGAACGCGCCGTCTACGTACTGCGCGAGCCCTCGACTACGGCTATCCCGAGATCGCCCGCACGCTCCACCTCAGCCTCGTCAACGTACGGAAGATCGTGAGCCGGGCGCGCAGGCGTCTCGCCGACGAGCAGCGGGAGAGCGTGGACACGGCAGGGCACCGGCGCCTGCTGCAGGCCTTCGTCTCCGCCGCGCGGACCGGGGACGTGGCGTCGCTGGAGACCGTGCTCACCCCCGACGCCGTCAGCCTGTCCGACGGCAACGGTGCCCGCGGCTGCGCCCGCCTCCCCGGGCTGGGCCGGACCCGGGTGGCACAGCTGTCGGTCCACCGGCAGTTCTGGCGGGTGGCGGGCCGGCCCGCGCTGGTCGCCGCCAACGGGCGTACGGGCGCGGTGATTCACCGTGAGGGCGGGCCTCCCGCTTTCGTGACGGTGGCCGCCTCGAAGGAAGGCATTCACACGGTGCTGTGTGGCTGTTCAGCCCGAGCAAGGTCGCGGCGTTCCTCGCTTCACGCTCACGTGGGCAAGGGGCCTGGGGGCTCGTTCCATGACCGCAGCTTGTCGGGGTTGAGGATCATCCAGACGTATGCGACGCGGTGATCGGCCACATCGAGGCAGATCACCCCGGCGACCCGGCGTTCGTAGCAGACGACCAGACCGGTCCGCCCGTTGACGGACTGCGCGCTCAAGGTGGTGCGCGGCCGGCGCGCGAGCAGCGTGAGCAGTGTGCGGGCCACCTGCCGGTTTCCGTGGACCGGCCGGTCCGGCGCCCTGATCTTGCCGCCCCCGTCGACGAACGCCGTGGCCTGCGCGCACAGCAGCGACGCCAGCAGCTCACCGTCGCCTTCCAGGCACGCCCGCCCGACGGCGCGCACCACGGCGTCCTGCTCCCGCGGCGCGGTCAGCAGGGCACGGCCCAGCGCTGCGTCGATGCCGGCGGACGCCTCTTCCGGGCTCTGCGCGCACTCCTGCCCGGGTCCGCTGTCGCCCTGGTCAGGTCCGCCCTCGCCCTGCCCGGTCCCGGCAAGGCGGCTTTGACAGCTCCGGCCCGCGGTCTGCGCCAGCCAAAACCTCGGCCGTACGATCTGCCGGCGCGCCTCGTCCGACAGCCCGTACCAGCGGCGGTAGACCTCGTCGACGACCCGCTCCGCCTCCCCGGCGCTGCCCAGCATGCAGTAGGCCACGTCCAGCAGATACCGGCGTTCGTCGAGCAGGTCCGCGATCGGGACCGCGTCCGCCTCGTCCATACGGCATCCTCCCTCCCGCACCAGGGCTTCGGCGGCTCGTCGTGTCGTTTCACTGGTTTGACCGGGCACCCGCAGATGTTGTGACACGCGTGCCTCCCCACAGGCGGCCCCTTCGGTGACGCACGACACTCGCCCCCGTGTCACATCTGCGCCGGTTGTCCTGTCTCAACTACAGAGACCGGTACGACTCCCGGCGAAGCTGGAGGTGCGCTTCCCATGACCGCTGTAAGAGGAGATCCCACCCTGCCCTGGCACGAACGGGCCGCCTGCCTGGGTCAGGACCCCGAGCTTTTCTTCCCCGTGGGCAACAGCGGCCCCGCGCTCGTCCAGATCGACGAGGCCAAGGCCGTCTGCGGCCGGTGCCCGGTCGCCGAGCAGTGCCTGCGCTGGGCCCTGAAGGCGGGGCAGGTGGACGGCATCTGGGGCGGCACCACAGAGAGCGAACGCCGCGCGATGAACCGGCGCGACGCCGGCGAGACCCAGGACGCGGTCACCGCGGAACCGGTCACCACGGCGGCCTGAGCGCAACTCTTTCTGACACTTCACGGAATGGCGGTGATGGGGCCGTGGGTGACGGACTCCAGGAAAACGACGAACCGGAACGGGGCAGAGGCGAAAGGGTCGCCGACTGGGCCGACGGGCGCCTCGGTCTCTACAGCCTGATGCGGGGAAAGGCGCGGAAAGCCTTTCCCGACCACTGGTCGTTCCTGCTCGGCGAGATCAGCCTCTACAGTTTCGTCGTCGTCGTCATCACGGGTGTCTATCTGACGCTGTTCTTCCACCCGTCGATGAACCAGGTCGAATACCACGGCAGTTACGCGCCGCTGCGCGGTCAGATGGTCTCGGAAGCCTTCGACTCGACGATGCACATCTCCTTCGACGTCCGTGGCGGTCTGCTCATCCGGCAGGCGCACCACTGGGCCGCGCTGGTCTTCGTCGCCGCGATGTTGTGCCACCTGATGCGCGTGTTCTTCACGGGCGCCTTCCGCAAGCCCCGCGAGCTCAACTGGGTCTTCGGATTCCTGCTGTTGGTCCTCGGCATGTTCGGCGGTCTGACGGGCTACGACCTGCCCGACGACCTGCTGTCGGGCACCGGACTCGCCGTCGTGAACGGCACGATCCTCTCCATCCCGATCGTCGGAACGTACCTCTCGATGTTCCTCTTCGGAGGCGAGTTCCCCGGACACGATCTCGTGGCCCGCTTCAACACGATCCACGTGCTGATCATCCCCGCCGTGATGGTGGGACTGCTGGTCGCTCACCTCTTCCTGGCCCTCGCCCACCGGCACACGCAGTATCCGGGCCGGGGGCGCACCGAGAGGAACGTCGTGGGCCCGCCGCTCAAGGTCCGGGCCGTGAAGTCCGCGGGATTCTTCTGCCTCGTCGCGGGCGTCATCTTCACCATCGCCGCCGTCGCACAGATCAACCCGGTCTGGCGGTACGGCCCTTACCGCGCCGACCAGGTCTCGGCCGGGTCCCAGCCCGACTGGTACATGGGCGTCGCGGACGGCCTGCTGCGCGTCATGCCCGGCTGGGAACTCACCTTCTGGGGCCACACCCTGGCGCTGGACAACCTGATCCCGCTGCTCGCGGGGGTCGGCGTCTTCGCCGCCATGGGTGTCTACCCGTTCCTCGAGGCCTGGGTGACCGGCGACGACCGTGAACACCACCTGCTCGACCGACCCCGAAACCGCCCCGCGCGCACGGCACTTGGCGTCTCCTGGATCAGTTTCTACCTGGTGGCCCTGCTCGGCGCCGCGAACGACATCATCGCCACCCGCTTCCATGTCGGAGTCGAGTCGGTGACCTGGGCGGTGCGCGTCGGCCTGATCGTCGTACCTCCCCTCGTCTACGTCCTCACCAGGCGCTGGGCACTCGGCCTGCAGCGCCAGGACCGCGACAAGGTGCTGCACGGCCGCGAGACCGGCATCATCAAGCGCATGCCGAACGGCGAGTTCGTCGAGGTGCACGAGCCGCTCGGCCAGGAGGAGTTGGCCCTTCTCACCCAGCGCGACCAGTACAAGGCGATCGGCCCGGGCTCCCCGGCCGGCGGGGAAGACCCGGACGACGGATTCCGCCCGGTACGCCGCCTGCGTGCCGCACTGAACCGCACCTTCTACGGTGAACAGGTCCCGGTCGACGAGCCGCCCGCGCGGGACCAGCACGAGCTCACCGGCGAACCCACCCCATCGGCCGGCACCCGAACCGAGAACAACTGACGCCGCCCACAGCGGCCGGACACGAAGTGGCCCCCCGCCGACCGGCGGGGGGCCACTTCCTGGACTTACTTAGTGCTGCTGTGCGTGTAACGCGCCTGGGAGTCCGTGACGACCTTGCGGGGGTCGTCCTTGGCGGCGAGCCCCATGCGGATGAAGTCCTCGAGCTCGAACGCCTCGGGGCCTCCTACCTCCACCACGCCGCCCACCGGGTCGTGGATCATTCGGCGAGCTTTCCTTCGGTCGAGATCTCCTGCATCAGAGCGGAAATCTCGTCCGGGACGGCCGGAATGGTCTCGCGGGTGACTCCCGTCTTCGGCGACCACACGAGATTGACCTGAAGGTCCGGGTCCTGGCCGGGGAAGTCGCTGCGGTTGTGGCAGCCCCGGGTCTCGCGACGCTCCAGGGCCGATTCGAGGGTGGCCCGGGCCGCCAGGACGGCGGACTTGAGGTCGAAGGCGTGCCCGAGGTCCTGGTAGCCGGCGATGTCCGGGTGCACGCCGACGTCCTCCATCCGCTTCTCGATCGCCGTCAGCTCCGCGAGCCCGGCGCTCAACCCCTCTTCGTCGCGTACGACGCCTGCGTGCTCCGTCATGGTGTTGCGCAGGGCGCGCTGCAAGGCACGTACGTTCTCCACCCCGTCGGCGGCGAGCAGCTCGTCCACCTCCGCGCGGGCCTCGGCGATCGCCCGCGCCGACCGGGGCTGGGCGGTCAGGGACTCCGAGTACGCGGCGGCCGCCCGGCCCGTGATCCGGCCGAACACCAGCAGCTCGATGAGGCTGTTCCCGCCGAGCCGGTTGGCGCCGTGCAGCCCGCTGGAGGCCTCGCCGATCGCGTACAGGCCGCGTACGTCGGTGCTGTGGTCCTCGGGCCGTACCCACACCCCGCCCATCGAGTAGTGCGCGGTGGGCGCGATCTCGATCGGCTCGCGGGTGATGTCCAGCATCTGCAGATCCAGCAGCGTCTGGTACACGCGGGGCAGCCGCGTCATGATCGTCTGCCGGGGCAGGTGGGAGACGTCGAGCCATACGCCGCCCTTGGGCGTCCCGCGCCCCTCCTTGATCTCCGTGTAGGAGGCGAGTGCCACCCGGTCACGCGTGGACAGCTCCATGCGCTCGGGGTCGTAGCGCGTCATGAACCGTTCCCCGAGCGCGTTGCGCAGGACGCCGCCCTCACCGCGGGCGGCCTCGCTGACCAGGGTGCCGGCCGCGTTCTCCGGCTCGATGATCCCGGACGGGTGGAACTGCACCAGCTCCGCGTCCCGGAGCCGGGCCCCGGCCTCCACCGCCAGGCGGAAGGAGTCGCCGGTGTTCTCGTCGCGCCGGGACGAGGTGCGCCGCCAGATCCGCGTGTGGCCGCCCGCGGCCAGGATGACGGCGTCGGCATGGATCAGGTAGCGCCTGCCGTTCGTCAGGTCGAAGCCGTACGCACCGAAGACGGCGCCGTCGTGCACCAGCAGCCGGGTGATGTAGACGCCTTCCAGTACGGGGATTTTGAGCTGCTCCGCGCGCCGGACGAGGGTGCGCTGGATCTCCAGACCGGTGTAGTCGCCGGCGAACGCGGTCCGCCGGAACTTGTGCGCCCCGAAGAACCGCTGGGAGATCCGGCCGTCCTCCTCACGGGCGAAGGCCATGCCGTACCGCTCAAGATCGTCGATGCCACGGGCGGCGCCCTGCGTGACGATCTCCACGGTCCGGGGGTCGGCCAGCAGGTAGCTCTCCTTGAGCGTGTCAGCCGCGTGCTGCTGCCAGCTGTCCTCGGGGTCCATGGTGGCAAGGGCCGCGTTGATGCCGCCGGCGGCAAGCGCCGTGTGGGCGTCCTCCTTGGGACGCTTGCCGACCGCGAGCACGTCGACACCGGCCTCGGCCAGTTCGATCGCCGCACGCAGGCCGGCTCCTCCGGTGCCGATCACCAGCACCATGGTGGAAAGACGTTGTTCGGTGAGAGCCACGGTCGTCTCCGGTCGCCAAGGGTTTCAATCGCTTCCATGAGTACGACCGGGCCGGGGAGGCATCTGTGACACTGCTCCGCTGCTGCCGCCGCCACGCACCTGCGGCAGCCCGTCAGCCGGGATACGGGGACGACGAGCGGCTCAGGGGAGCGCGTGCTGATATGCCGTGGGCGCTGCCTTTACGTCGTCGGGGTGCGCGATGATCGCCTGGCCGAGTTCGGCGCCGTCGTACATGGACCACACCTACCAGCTCACCCGCGCCGTCGCACATCAGACGCGGGGGAGCGACGAGCGTGACCAGATCCTCGCCGGATGACGGCTGTCACTCGCAGAAGACCAGCACCTTGGCATCCGGTTCCTCGACGTTGACCGAGACGTCGTCGAGGTGGTCGATGAGCTCCTCGAGCTGCTGTGGCTTGAGCTCGGTGAGGTCGATCGGTACGCCTGACCTGGCCAGCTCCGCGTTCACTTTGGTGAGTGCCTGCGGAGGGATGAGGCTGGCGAGCCGGACGCCGGCGCGCAGCAGCTGGAGCGGGATCTGGACGTCGACCCGGCTCGGCCCGTCGCCGTCGGCGGTCTCGCCGGACAGCACCATGAGGCGCAGGTACTTGGGCCGGGACTTCGCGCGGGACGCGCCTCCCGGCGGCGACACGGCCCGCTGCCGTTCGAGGGCGTCGATCAGCCGCTCGGCCTCGTCCGTGGTGATCTTGCCCTCGGCGAGCATCTCCAGGATCTGACGGCGCTGCTCGTTCATCGCTGCTCCTTCTGCTCCGTACCGCTGTGGACCTGCTCTGTACGGCTCCGATTCATCTGACGCTGACCAGTACGGCCCTGTGGCCGTACTCGAGCTCGAACCGTGTGCCGGGCAGCGCCCACAGCAGCTGCCCGCAGCCGCGCAGCGCGCCCGAGGGGCTCACCCCGAAGACGCGGCAGACGACCAGGCCCGCCAGTACCCCGAGGAGCAACAGCGGGGACAGCACCAGCAGCACCGGCACGACAGGCACGTACACGCGTCGCCAGCGGCCGTCGGGCCGGCGGCAGCGCACCGTCACCAGCTGCGGCATCAACGGGACTTCTCCAGTTCGGCCAGCGCCTCCTGGGCGCTGATCTCCCCCCGCCGCAGGCGGTCGACGACGTCGGCGCCCGGGGGTGCCGGTTCGACGTCGACGAAGTCGAGCTGCTCGGCGATCCGCTTCAGACGGGCCTTGACCGTCGGATAGCTCACCCCGAAGACCCGCTCCATCTCCTTGATCGAACCGTGTGACCGTACGAACGCCGCGACGAACACCTGGTCCTCGATGCCGAGTTGGGCCAGCTGCGGCGGCTCGAACTGCCCCTCGATCGCGACACCGCTGTCGGCGAGGCGGACCCGCTCGACGACGAACGGCCTGCCGCGCGTCAGGTCCGTCAGTTCCTGCCAGTCCACCCTCGGCTCCCCTGCGCTCGGCGACCTGCTCTCTATTTATTTGTATCTTGAGTTTTTTAAGATCACAACGCATCCAGCTTAATTTTCTCAAATACACGGTGCCCGGGGTGTGGAAGCGGTCAAGGCCCACGGTGGCGCGGGAATCCGGCCTAGGAGACTGCTTCTCAGCTCTCCAGCGAGGCCACGTAGGGCGCCAGTTTCGCCGGGTTCATGACCCACATGACGCGCTCGATGCCGTGCTCCGACGCCTCTATGTTGAGCAGGGCCACGGCCTTGCCGCCGCTCGTGACCAGGACGGCCGGCCTGCCGTTGGCCTCGACCCAGCGGACGTCCGACTGCGGCCAGAAGCGCGGCGCGAAGGCGGCGAGGTACTTGGAGACGTGCAGGCGTCCGACGACCGGGATCCTGGTCGCTCCGCGGATTCCGCCGCCGTCGGTGTAGCTGACCACGTCCGCGGTGAGCACGTCCTCCAGCACCGACAGGTTGCCGGTCTGCGCCGCGGCGAGGAACACCTCCAGCAGCCTCCGGTGGGCCTCGGCGCTCACCGGCTCCTTGCGTTCCTTCGACAGATGCTTGCGGGCGCGGCTGACCAGCTGGCGCGTGTTCGCCTCGCTCGTCTCCAGCATCTCCGCGATCTGCTGGTACGGGTAGTCGAAGGCCTGCCGCAGGACATAGGCCGCGCGCTCGACGGGGTTCAGCTTCTCCAGGAGGAACAGCACGGCCAGGTCGAGCGCCTCCGCCCGTTCCGCGCCCAGCTGCGGATCCCTGCTGGTGTCGACCGGTTCGGGCAGCCAGGGCCCGGTGTACGTCTCGTGCCGCTTCCTCGCGGACTGGGCGAGGTTGATCGCCAGCCGGGAGGTGACGGTGGCCAGGAAAGCGGTCGGGTCCAGGATCTCCGCGCGGTCGGTCCGCTGCCAGCGCAGCCATGCCTCCTGGACGATGTCCTCGGCCTCGGTGGCGCTGCCCAGCACGCGGTAGGCGATTCCGAACAGCTGGGGCCGCGCGGCCATGAATTCCCTCGTTGCCTGGTCGAGAGAGCCTGGGTCTTCTCCGGCGCGCATGTGAGTCCTCCAGCAGTGGATCACCATGCTACAAGCTGTCACGCAGGTGGGGCCGCGTTCACCGCCGCGCAGCCGCTCCCGGTCGGCACGGTGTCACACGCGGACGGTGTGTCCGGTCAACACTGAGGAACGGTTCTCCCGCCCGTGGGCGATTGCCTCGTCCCGGGCGTACTCACGGAGGTGCACCTCAGTGCCTGACACACAGTCGGCAGACGACAACACCGATGGACAGCGCACGTCCGGTACTTGGCGGACAGCGGCGACGATGCTGCAGGACGCGAAGCCGCCCTTCATCCCGGAGGGCGCCTCGGGCATGACCATCCAGGTCGAATGGCCGCCCGGCGACCCGGGCACGCCCCCGCACCGCCACTCAGGGCCGGCCTTCGGCTACGTCGTCGAGGACGAGGTGCGGTTCGAGCTGGAGGGTGAGCCCGAGCGCGTGGTCAAGGCGGGGGAGACCTTCTGGGAGCCCGGCGGCGACGTCATTCACTACCAGGACGGCAACGCCCGCACGGACATCCCCTGCCGCTTCATCGTCACCATGCTCTGCGCCCCCGGCCGGCCGATGCTCACCCTGGTCGACGAGGAGGAACTGGCCGAGCGGGCCCATCTGCGAGCACCGCGGCCTACCGTTCGACCCAACTGATCACCAGGCACCAACCGTGCCGCATCATCTGCCGGCGGGCCAGTCGAGCACGGTCAGTTCGGGCCAATGCCGTTGCCAGCGTGCTGCCTTGGCCTCGTACACCTCGCGCGGGGCCGGCACCGGATTGGGGCGTACGACCAGGTTGAACACGTCGGAGAGTCCGTGCGGCGCGTAGACGCGCCATCGGCCGCCCCGCTCCAGTCGTACGCCCAGGCAGCAGGTGGTCGCCGCGAAGCTGTCGATGGCCGCCTCGGTGGACGTGTGGGGAGTGCACGGGACGCCGAACTTCTGCTCGTACCAGAGGTGGACGCGGGCCTCGTTGCGGACCTCGACCTCCGCCGGCAGCCTGGAGAACGCTGCGCGGGCAGCCTGGATGACGGCGTCCTCCGCCTCCCACGACAGGTCGCGGTCGTCGAAGTAGAAGACGTCGTAGTCCTTGATGCCGGCGCCGGGCAGCCTGTCCGTGACCACGTTCCAGACGGTCTGGAACAGGCAGCCCGCTGTGAGGTACCAGCCGGGGAGATCCAAGCTCGCCGCCCGGTCCAGCACCTCCAGCAGCGTCTCATTGCGGGACAACGTGGACTTCAGGGCGACGAGTTGCTCGTCGAGCGGGAGGCGGCCGGTCATCGGTCGTGTCTACCATCCCGCGGTCACCGTGGAGTCGGTGTCTCCCGCAGTGGGGTCAGGCGAGTTCGAGTCCGCCGTCGGTCGTCAGTATCTGACCGGTGATGTGCGCGCCGCGGGGGTCGGCGATGCGCAGAATCCAGTCGGCGACATCACTGGGGCGGCCGAGACGGCCCGTTGGGATCCGCTCGCGCTCCTGAGTGCGGACTGCGGCGACGGCGTCCTCGGAGAGGCCCGCGGCGGCCAGGACGTCGGTCTCGGTGGGACCTGCACCGCGCGACGGCCGTGTCGACGACCACCTCCGCCGCGCCCCTCTCCGCAGATGTCGAGCGGCATGACGGCGATGCCGGAGTGGCCGCGAGCCGTCTACTCCAGCGCCTCCTTCCGGCGCCCCACGATGAGGACGCGGGCCCCCGACTCGGCGAGGGCGATCCCCGTGGCCCGGCCGATGCCCGACCCCGCCCCCGTGGCGATGACGCTGTCGGCGAAGGGCAGGGGCGAAGCGGAGTTCATGGTGCCTCGTGGTTCGTATCTCGTGAGGTGCCGAGCCGGGAGCCGGGGGCGGGGGCGGGGCTAGCCGAACATGCCGGGCTGGTAGTCCCCGGCGGGCTGCTGGGTGATGACGTTCACGCGGTTGTAGGCGTTGATGATCGCGATGAGGCCGACCAGCGCGGCGAGTTGGTCCTCGTCGAAGTGCTTGGCGGCGTTCTCCCAGACCTCGTCCGGGACGCCACCGTCCCCATCCGTGATGCGGGTGCCCTGCTCCGCCAGCTCCAGCGCGGCGCGCTCGGCCTCGGTGAACACCTGGGCCTCCCGCCATGCCGCAACGAGGTTGAGGCGCTGCTGCGTCTCACCCGCGGCCGTCGCGTCCTTGGTGTGCATGTCGGTGCAGAATCCGCAGCCGTTGATCTGACTCGCGCGGATCTTCACCAGCTCCTGCGTCGCATGCGGCAGCGTCGAGTCGGCCACCACCTTGTTGGCGGAGTTGAGGTGCCGCAGCACCTTGCCCGCGAGCGGGTGGGCGAAGAAGTTGAGACGTGATTCCACGGTGATCTCCTGGTCTTGGTGCGGATACACACGGTTGACCAGGCGGGCCGATGGTCTGTGACAGGTCCCTGGGTGTGACCTGCATCACCGTCCCGCGTCGTGTCGGGGCGGACCTCAATAGATCGGCGTCAAGGAGTCGACTCAATAGATCGGATCTGTCGCGCTTCATTGACGCAGATCTGCCTCATCCCTATGTTGCCAGGCGGGATAGCTCCGATGAATCGCTGAGCCCGCCTGGAGGCGCCGTGCCCGACCACCCGTCCAGACGTACCGTCCTCGCCACCGGATCCGCCCTGGGCGGCACGCTGTTGGCCTCCGGCCTGACAACCTCCCAGGCGAACGCCGCCGACCGAACCCCGGCCGATACGTCCTCCGGCGATCCTTGGCGCACCGTCCTGGACGACGCCGACATGGTGTGGCAGAAGATGCCCGCGACCTGGTACGAGGGCCCGTTCCTCGGCAACGGACTCCTCGGCTCCGGCATCTACGCCGAACCGGGCGCCGCCTCGACGGCCGTGCGCTTCAACGTCCAGCACTCCGAAGTGCAGGACCATCGCCCCGAGTTCGGCTCCCTGTTCGGACTTGCCCGGCTGCCGATCGGATACTTCACGCTGGAGCCGGTGGGTGCGATCACCGGCGTCGACTGGCGACTGTCCCTGAACAACGCCGAGTTGACCGGCACGCTCACCACCGACCAGGGCACCCTGGCCTTGCGGGCCCTGGTCCACAACGACCGCTCGCTCCTCGCCGTGGAAGTCACCCCGAGCCAGGGCGAGCGCGGCTTCCGCTGGGTCTTCCACCCGGCGGAAGCGATCAGCCCGCGGGCGGCGTTCAAGGAGCTGCCGGACGGCTACCGGGGCAACCCGCCCGCCGAGATCACCGAACACGACGGCGTGAGCGCAGCCGTACAGCCGCTGCTGGCCGGCGGGCAGCACGTCACCGCATGGCGGGAGCGGACCAGGGGGACGACGCGCACGCTGTACGTGCACGTCGCGCACTCGTACCCGCAGACCACGGCCCTGGACCGGGCCCTGAAGGCGGTCCGTGCCGCGGACCGGCTGCCCTACGCCGCCCTGGCGGTGCCCCATCGCGCCTGGTGGCAGGCGTACTACCGCAAGAGCTTCCTGTCCCTGCCCGACGCCCGTATCCAGCGCTTCTACTGGATCCAGCTCTACAAGGCCGCCTCCGCCGCCCGCCGCGACGCACCGGTGATGGCGACCAGCGGCCCCTGGCTGGAACCCACCCCGTGGCCCAACACCTGGTGGAACCTCAACGCCCAACTGGAGTACTGGCTCATCCACGGCTCCAACCACCTCGAACTCGACGCGATCACAAGGGCGTTGAGCGAGTTCCGGGACAACCTCGCCGCCGAGGTCGCGCAGCCGTACCGGACCGACTCGCTCGGCATCCCCCGCACCACCGATCCCCATCTGGTCAACGGCGCCGCCAGTTCACTCATGGGCTACGGCGTCGGCATCCCCGGCCAGGACCCGCCGACCCCCGAAGTCGGCAACCTCACCTGGGCGTTGCACAACATCTGGCTCAGCTACCGCCACACGATGGACGTCTCGCTCCTCCGCGACGTCCTCTTCCCCCTTCTGCGCAAGGCGATCACCTATTACCTGCACTTCCTCGAACCCGGCCCCGACGGCAGACTCCACCTGCCCGCCACCTTCTCCCCTGAGTACGGCGGCGACTCACGCGACTGCAACTACGACCTGATGCTTCTGACCTGGGGCTGCCGCACTCTCCTCGAATCCGCCGAACTCCTGCGGATCGACGACGAGTTGGCGCCCCGCTGGCGGGACGTCCTCGCCAGGCGGGTGCCGTACCCGACGGACGCCAACGGCTTCATGATCGGCGCGGACATCCCCTTCGCGAAGTCCCACCGCCACTACTCGCACATGCTCGCCGTCTACCCGCTGTACGAGGTCACCGGCCGTACCCCCGACGAACGCGTCCTGATCGAGAAGTCCCTCGCCCACTGGGTCGGCTTCGAGGGCGCCCTGCAGGGCTACACCTTCACCGGCGCGGCGTCGATGTCGGCCCTGCTCGGCAAGGGCGAGGACGCACTGCACTACCTCGGCGAGCTGATGACCCGCTTCATCAAGCCCAACACCATGTACCTGGAGTCCGGCCCGGTCATCGAGACACCCCTGTCGGCGGCACAGTCCCTGCACGACATGATCTGCCAGTCCTGGGGCGGCATCGTCCGTGTCTTCCCCGCACTCCCCGTGGTCTGGGCCGACCTCACCGTCCACGACTTCCGCACCCAGGGCGCCTTCCTGCTGAGCGCCCACCGCCAGGCGGGCACCACCCGCTGGGTACGCCTCGTCAGCGAGGCGGGCGCCCCCTGCGTCGTACGCCACGGCATCCCGGGACCGGTCGACGTACGGGACCACCGAGGCCGCCCCCTCGACCACTCCGACGCGGGCGACGGAGCGATTCAAGTCGCCCTGCGCAAAGGGGAGTCGGCACTCATCACGGCCAAGGGCGATCGTCCCGACCTGACCGTGGCGCCGGTACGGCCGAACGGGGATGCGCCTCGCTGGGGGCTGCCCCTGGGCTGAGACCGGGTTCGTCCTCGGAGTGCCGCGGGCGGAACACCCAGGTCCGGTACACCACGAAACGGAACCCGGTGGCGATCACGAGGCCCACGGCCTTGAACAGGTTGCTCTGCAGGGCGCTGTCCCAGTCGAACCAGTACGTCGCGGCGTAGAGCACGCCGTTCTCGATGACCAGGCCGACGATGCTGAAGGCGATGAACAGCGTGAACTCACGGGCCGGCCGGCGCTTGTCGCGGTCGCGGTAGGCGAAGTAGCGAAAGCCCAGGTAGTTGACGAGCAGTGCCACGACGGTGCCGATGACGCTGCACCGCACCACGGGCAGCGGCGTGAGTGCGCGGCACAGGTTGAACACCGCGAAGTTCACCACCACGCCGAGACCGCCCACCGCGGCGAACCTCGCGATCTCGCCCGTCAGCGCGAGCCGGGAGCGACGGGAGGGCTTGCCCGGTGGCCGGTCAGATGCGGAAGCCGACGTGGACATGGTCGTGGTGGGTGGGGTCGGAGAAGAACTGTCCGGAGGTGCCGCCGCCCAGCAGTACCGGGCCGCCGACGTTGTAGGAGCCGGCCACCGCCGCGTCCCGCATGAACGACTCGATCAGACGGCGCGGGGTGGCCGGGTCGACCACGGGGCGGCCGTCGATCTGCCAGACGTCGAACGCCCGGCCACGCGGATGGTCGCTGCGGCGGGAGGTGCCGAAGACGTACAACGGGTGGCCCGAGCGAATCACGCTCACGTTCATCCGGTACGTGCCCGCCAGATCCAGCAGTGCCCCCAGGGTGGTGGGGTGGATGTGCCCGCTGCGCACGTCGGCCCGTGCGGCGGGCGGCAGGGCGATGCGTGAGTCGTCCAGCACCTTGCGTGTGGCCGCGGACAGAGACGACACCGCCGGGCCAGGGTCGGCCGGATGCAGGGCGGTGACCGTCCACCGCGGCCGCGCGCGGCTGAGCCGTACGTCCACGGTGGTTCCGCCCGCGGTGACGGTGCCTCCACGGCGGGTCCACTGCCGGCAGACCACCAGCACGCTGCCCGTGTCCGCCAGGATGCCGCCGTACTGCGCGTCCACCACCCGCAGCACGGCCTCGTCGGCGGAGGCGAGTACCGGTTTCGCGGACCCGGCGAGCCCCGGATCGAGCCCGAGGGCGGACACCCGGCGCCGGGCCGCGGCCATGCCCTGTTCCCCGGTGTGCCAAGTGCCGAGCGCCTCGACGAGCCGGACGGCGCGGAGCTTGACCTGCGGATCGACGTCACCGGGGCTGGGGTGCCAGACCGTGGCGCTCGGGAGCGTGGGCGGGGTGCTGCCTCCGGCGGACGGCTGCCGGCGCGGCGCCTCGGTGCTCCGGGTACCCGCGGCAGTGGGAGGCGGGTGCGACGTGGAGCAGCCCGCGGCGCCGAACGCCAGGCCGCTCACCGCCAGCAGCACGGTCCGGCGTCCGACCCGGGACGCCTGTCCGCAGTCTTCCATCGGCCCGTTCCCAGCTCGGAGTGCGCGCCGGGATCACCCCGGTGCGGAAGCCGGCCCCCGTGTGCTCCCGGCGGAGCGGTGGCCGCTGCTGCCGGGTCGGGATGCCTCTGGCTCCCTTCCTCAACCCTACGTCGTGTCGGGTTGGGACGCAGGGTGCCGTGACACCGGCGCTCGGACCCCTTACGGTTCCTCGTCCAGCAGGTCGCGCAGGGCCTGCTCCTCCTGCGGGGTCAGCCCGCTGACGAACTGCTGCAGCGCGGCGATCGGGTCGGGCCCGCGGTCCAGAGCCTGGTGCATGGCCTCGGCCGTCACCTCGGCGGCGTTCTTGGCCGGGCGATACGCCCCCCGCCGCCCGTCGACGTCCCGCAGCACGAGCCCCTTGTCGTACAGGCGCTTGAGGATGGTGTGCACGGTGTTGTACGCGAGGTCGCCGCCGAGCCGGTCCTGGATCTCGGCCGGGGACAGCGCGTCCTCGGTCGACCAGAGGGTGGCGAGGACCTCGCTCTCCAGCGCGCCGGCGCTGCGTCGTTCCCCACCGCCACGGGGAGATGTGCCAGCCATGCCGAAACCCTAAGGCGTGAAGGGTTCGTGTGCCCGGTCCGGCGCCGCCGCCTCCGGGGTACGACGGTTCACCAGCCGGGGCAGGCGCGGCGGGGTGAGGAAGCCCTCGGCCTGGGCACTGGCCAGACCGATGCGCGGGATGTCGGCGCTCTTGGCGAACAGCAGATAGCGGGGTTCCCACACGGGCCGGTACTTGGCGTTGGCGCGGTAGAGGGACTCGATCTGCCACCAGCGGGAGAAGAAGGTGAGGATCGAGCGCCACAGCCGCAGCACCGGCCCGGCGCCGAGCCGAGCGCCGCGCTCGAAGACGGAGCGGAACATGGCGAAGTTCAGCGACACCCGTCGTACGTCCAACTCCTCGGCGCGCAGCAGCAGTTCAACGACCATGAACTCCATCAGGCCGTTCTCGCAGGCCCGGTCGCGGCGCATCAGATCCAGCGACAGCCCGCGCTCGCCCCAGGGGACGAAGCTCAGCACCGCCCGCGGCCGGTCCTCGGCGTCCCGGCACTCCAGCATCACGCAGCGTCCGTCGCCCGGGTCGCCGATCCGGCCGAGCGCCATGGAGAAGCCGCGCTCGGTCGCGCCGTCGCGCCAGTCGTCGGCCCGGTCGATCAGCGTGGCCATCTCGTCGTCGGGAATGTCGGCGTGGCGGCGGATACGCACGGTGTACCCGGCCCGCCGCACCCGGTTGTGCGCCTGCCGTACGACGCGCATGGCGCGCCCTTCGAGGGTGAAGTCGGCGACGTCCACGATGGCTTCGTCGCCCAGTTCCAGGGCGTCCAGGCCGTGCCGGGCGTAGATGCCGCCGCCCTCCTCGCTCGCGCCCATCACGGCGGGTGTCCAGGCGTGCCGGCGGGCCTCGGCGAGCCAGGCGTCGATGGCACCGGGCCAGGCCTCGGGATCGCCGATCGGGTCGCCGGAGGCGAGGCTGACGCCACCCACGACCCGGTAGGTGACGGCGGCCTTGCCGCTGGGGGAGAAGATGGCGGCCTTGTCGCGACGGAGCGCGAAGTAGCCGAGGGAGTCACGTTCGCCGTGCCGGTCGAGCAGCGCGCGCAGCCGCTCCTCGTCCTCCTCGCCGAGCAGCTTGCGCCCGCGGGGCGAACGGAAGGCGGCGTACAGGAC
This sequence comes from Streptomyces sp. NPDC048419, assembly GCF_043200415.1. Lineage (NCBI taxonomy): Bacteria > Bacillati > Actinomycetota > Actinomycetes > Kitasatosporales > Streptomycetaceae > Streptomyces > Streptomyces sp. NPDC048419. The sequence continues at coordinate 107,257 of NZ_JBICXT010000025.1, forward strand.
GAGGCAGAAGCTCGCCGCCATCATGATGTTGATGATGACGTCCACCCAGCGCGGCGCGTGCACGGCCGACACGCGGTCGGCGAGCGGGCCGACACTGATGCCCCGCAGCAGCGTGTACGCGACCTTGTCGAACAGGGTGGCGCCCTGCAGCGTGTTGGTCGCGCCGACCAGCAGGGTGCCGATCGCGCCGCTGACCAGGACGCCGCCCGCGCCGACGGCGAGTGCCAGCTTCGGGTTGGACGGGTCCCCGACCGCTTCGAAGTCCCGGCGCCCGATCACCAGCGCGACCACGAACAGGCCGGTGAGCAGGGCCGACACCCAGTTGAACAGGTGCGCGCGGTAGGGGTCCTGGGTGAGGGCGACGGCGTAGATCAGGAACAGCGGGCCGGCCAGGGCCATGTTGACCATCCAGGCGGCCCGCTTGCCGCGCCGCATCACCAGCGACAGGAAGATCGCGAGCGCCGCCGAGACCAGGCCTGCCGTGGCCAGGTACGGCGTGAAGAACTCACCCGCGTGGTGTGCGTGGAAGCGGTGGGCGGTGTGGGAGGCGTAGATCCGGCCGGTGTTGTGCTCGGCGACCTCGCGCCTGAACGGCACCGACATGACCGCCGCGATGTTGACGAGGGCGATGATCCGCAGGTACCAGACGGTGAACGCGGCCGCCCGCGCTCGTAGTTGGGACGGAGCGGACGGTTGTTCGGGAGCGGTGCGCCGGTGGGGAATCGGTGCTGACTGCTGCTGAACGGACATGACTGGCGGTCACCTTGGGGAGCGAGCGGTGGGTTCGGGGCAGGCGGGGACGGAGCGGGTGGGGATGGGACGGGTGGGGACGGGGCCCGCGGTGGGTCGCCGCATGTCGGACCTCTTGCGCGACGCAGTCCGAGGAGGCGCCGGCCGAAGGTCCACGATGCCCGAGGCGGGGGTGGCTCACCGTACGCGATGCGGCGGTCGGCCGGGAGGGCGGATGGATGAAGCCTTGGCGCATGGGCCGGGCGCCCGCGCGGGGGCGGGCCCGCGTTCACGCGCCGCGCCGGAGCCGATGGCACCGCACGCTGTCGGTGCCGCTGCTCGTAGGGCCCGTCCGCGGCCGGCAGCCGAGCTCATGGCCGCTCCCGGCGGAAGCTGATCGACAGGTTGCCCTTGACGGTGACATACGGCTCCACCCGGACACCGGCGGCGGGCCGCGCCGGGTGGACGGGGCCTTCCTCCACTCCTGGTCTGTGCACGACGTGGCGAGGGAGTCGATCGGCAGGTATGCGTGGAAACGGTCTCCGTCCGGGTCGGCGGGGACGCGCAGCTGCGTGTGGCTGCCGCCTCTGGCCTTCAGGACGAGGACGGCCGCCTGGTCGACCTCGGCTCCGCACTCATGACGGGGGCCCAGCGCTTTGTCCATGCCTCTTCCCGTGTGCTCACCACTCGCCCCACCCCACGCCTTGCAGGACACAGAGAACCCTACACGTTGTAGGGAGGAAGGGGCGGGTGGTGACCTTCCAACGGGTGCCCGGACAGAAGGCTATGACTCAGTCCCCGTGACGGTCGTCGCCCGCGACCTCGTGCTCGGTGCCCCTTGGGGAGATGTGAGCGCCGCCGGGCACATCGCCTCGCGAGCGGCCTTCAGCGGTGCACCTTCACCTTGTTGACCGCGGCCACTCCGACCGCGGCGAGGGCGATCTGGATGAGCCACTCGATCCAGTCGATGCCGTTGGTGTCGGCGACATCGAGGCTGGAGGCGATGGCGGTGCCGATGAGCGCGGCGACGATACCGATCAGGATCGTCCACAGGATGCCGATGCGCTGCCGGCCGGGGACCGCGAGTCGGCCGAGGACACCGATCACGATGCCGATGATGATCGCGCTGAACAAGCCTGCAATATGCATGAGTTCTCTCACCCGAAAAGTAGTTGGTGACTCGCGGGTGCCCGCTGTGCCCGGGTGCACGCCCCCGGCCCGGGGCGAGGATGTACGGCCGGACTCAGCCGTGCAGGCTCGGACGGTAGACGAGTTCCTGGATGTGGCCGTCCAGGGTGCGGCTCTCGAGCAGTTCGAGGTCGAAGTCGGCCGCGTGCTGGAAGATCGGGTCGAGGCCGGTCGCACCGGTGATCACCGGAAAGAGCGTCACCTGGACACGGTCGACCAGGCCGGCGGCCATCAGCGCCCGGTTCATCGACAGGCTGCCGTGTGAGCGCAACGGCACGTCGGACTCCTCCTTGAGCCGGGCGACGACGTCGACGGCGTCGCCCCTGGTGACGGTCGCGTCCGGCCAGTCGAGGTCCCCGTCCAGGGTGGACGACACCACCGTGGCCGGCATGTTCCTCATCCGCGTGACCCAGGCGTCGCGCACCTCGGACTCCTCGGTGCTGGAGGCCAGCATCTGCGCGAACGCCCGGTACGTGTTGGCCCCGAAGACCATCCGTTGCTTCTCGCCGTACAGGGCGAAGCGACGGTCGAGGAGTTCGGGGCCCTGCTTGCCCCAGTAGCCGGTCCAGTCGCCGCCGGCGGCGCCGAAGCCGTCGAGGCTGCAGAAGACGTCGAAGGTGTAGGTGGCGGTCATGTCGATCTCCTCGCGTGGGGTCGGTCGCGTGTCGCAGATAAAGACGGATGCCCGCGGCGAAAGTCATCGCGGCCGCTCAGTCCAGACGTGGACGGCGGAGGACAGGTCGACGACCACCCGGCCGGGGTCGCCCGCGTAGTCGAACCGGCCGACCAGGTCGTTGGGGGAGGCGAAGAACAGCTCGCCCGTCACCGGTGGACGAGGGTGCCGCCGTCCGGGTCGGTGACCGCCCTGACCTCGGCGGTGCTCCGGTCCACCTTCCGCGACGGCGCCCCGGCCCAACATCCGTGAAGCGTGTCGGCTGTGGTGTCGCTACTTGACCGGCAGGCCCGCCGCGAAAGCCTGCCCCTCGTCGATCCACTCACCGAGCACGTCGTCCTCCGCGACGGCGGAACCCGCCACCACGATCCAGCCGCGCATCGGCCGGCCCGACATGTCGAAGAGCCGTGCGCCCGGCCGGGTCAGGGCGGCGTCCGTGGCGTCGGGGCCGACCCGGACCATGAGGTCGTCGCCGGTGACTCCGACGGCCATGTTGCCGCGGTGCAGGAAGGCGATGCCGCCGAACATGCGCTTCTCGGTGATCTCGGGATCGGCACGCAGCCGTTCCCGGATCCGCTCGGCGAGTCCTTCGTCGTACGCCATCGGGTGTCTCCTTCCGGGCGGTGAGGATCGTTCGAGACCGTGCGGGCCGCGCCGTCACGTCGATCGCCGTGCGGTCAGGATCCCAGCGGGCGCGGGACGGCGCGCGACCGCGGCCGGCGATGCCGGACAACACCCGACGCCTGACGGCGGCCGATGCCTGATAACACCCGCTGCCCGCCGCTGGCCAGCCCGCCCGAGCCGACGTTCAGGTTGTGTTCAGGTCCAGGAGGGCCTCGGCCAACTCACGCTCCAGAAGCGCCAAAACAATGGCAAAGGGGTCTGGGGTGATCACAGGGCGCCGTGTCATCGTGCCCGGCATGACGACAGATCACCTCATGCACGACCGACCCACGCGCCACGTACGACACGCGGCGAGCAAGGTGCCGGAGGTGACCGTCTTCTTCTGGATCATCAAGGTGCTGACGACCGGGATGGGCGAGACGGCCTCCGACTTCCTGGCCCATCTCCTCGGCCCCGTCCCCGCGGTCGGACTGGGCGGCGTCGCCCTGGTGGCCGCGCTGGCGGTGCAGTTCGCCGTCCGGCGCTACGTGGCCTGGATCTACTGGACGGCGATCGTGATGGTCAGCGTGTTCGGCACGATGGCGGCCGACGTCCTGCACGTCGGCCTCGGTGTGCCCTACACGCTCTCGACCCCGTTCTTCCTGGCCGCGCTCACCGTCGTCTTCGTCCTCTGGCACCGCAGCGAAGGCACGCTGTCCATCCACAGCATCCACACGCGGCGCCGCGAGGCCTTCTACTGGGCCGCCGTCCTGGCCACGTTCGCGCTGGGCACCGCCGCCGGTGATCTCACGGCCACGATCGGCCTGGGCTACCTGGGCTCCGCCGTCCTGTACGCCGCCGCGATCGCCGTCCCCGCCGCCGCGCACCGCTGGGGCAGCCTGAACGCGGTGACCGCGTTCTGGGCGGCGTACGTCATCACCCGCCCGCTCGGCGCCTCCGTCGCCGACTGGATGGCCCTCAGCCACGCCAGGGGTGGCCTCGCCCTGGGCCTGGGACCGGTCACGCTGTCCTGGACCGTGGCCATCCTCGGCTTCGTGGGCTACCTGGCAGCCTCCCGCAAGGACGTCCGGCACGACGAGGTCATGGCCTGACAGGCAGCACCGGCGAGCGGGGCGCGGATTGCCACGGCCCCCCGCCCCCGCGTAGTACCGCGGTACCACCCACCCGGCGCAATCCAGCCTCCCGGTACCACCGGTTCGGGGTGGTCCGGCTCTTAGCGTGGTCGTGAGGCGCCGCAGGCGACCTACGCCGCAGGCCGACAGGAAGAGCGCGCATGATCGACGCACGGCAGTTGACCAAGAGGTACGGCGAGAAGACGGCCGTCGACGGGCTGGACTTCGACGTGAAGCCCGGCACGGTGACCGGATTCCTGGGGCCCAACGGCGCCGGCAAGTCCACGACCATGCGCATGATCGTCGGTCTGGACGCCCCGACCGGCGGCTCCGTCACCGTGAACGGACAGCACTACGCGCGCCACCGGGCACCGCTGCAGGAGGTCGGAGCCCTCCTGGAGGCGAAGTCGGTCCACCCGGGCCGCTCGGCCTACAACCACCTCAGGGCCCTGGCGCTGACCCACGGCATTCCGCGCCGCCGGGTCGACGAGGTCATCGACCTCGCCGGGCTCGGCAGCGTGGCGAAGAAGCGGGCCGGCGCCTTCTCGCTCGGCATGGGCCAGCGGCTGGGCATCGCGGCGGCGCTCCTGGGCGATCCGCAGACGGTCATGCTGGACGAGCCGGTCAACGGGCTGGACCCCGAGGGCGTGCTCTGGATCCGCAACCTGCTCAAGGCGCTCGCCGACGAGGGCCGCACGGTGTTCGTCTCCTCGCATCTGATGAGCGAGATGGCCCTGGTCGCGGACCACCTGATCATCGTGGGCCGGGGGCGGCTGCTCGCCGACACGACCGTGGGGGACCTGGTCCGCGAAGCCGGCGGCGACACGGTGACGGTCGCGACGCAGGACCCGGCGCGGCTGCGCGACGTACTGGCCGGGCCCGGCGTCGACATCACCGGCCGCATCGGCTCCGAGGAGCTGCACGTGACCGGGCTGACCACCCGCCAGATCGGGCTGAAGGCGGCCGAGCACGGGATCCCGCTGTTCGAGCTGACCGCGCGATCGGTGTCGTTGGAGGAGGCGTTCATGGAGCTGACCAGGGATGCCGTGGAGTATCACGGCACGACCGGGATCGAGACCGTCGGGAGGCCGGCATGAGTACCCTCACCGCTACCGCCGAGGAGCCCAGGACCGCCTCGGTCCGGCCCGCCTACCGAGTGACCGGACGGCGCGTGCTGTCCTCGGAGTGGGCCAAGCTGTGGTCCCTGCGCTCGACCTGGATCACCCTCGGCCTCGGCCTGCTGTTCCTGATCGCCTTCGGGCTGATCGCCTCCAGCCGCTACAAGTCGGGCATCGGCTCGGACCACATTTACCGGGACTTCGCCCGTTCCACGGCGTTGAGCCTGTCCCTCTTCGGCACGAACTTCGCCCAGCTGGCCCTCGGCGTCCTCGGCGTGCTGATCACGGCGGGGGAGTACTCGACCGGCATGATCCGCTCGACGCTCGCGGCGGTGCCCCGCCGGCTGCCCGTGCTGTGGTCCAAGGCGGCCGTGTACGGATTGGTCGCTCTCACGGTCGGAGCGCTGGGGGCGTTCGTCGCCTTCTTCTTCGGCAGCGGAATCGTGTCGGGTACGCCCGCCGCCATGGGCTTCTCGCACGCGGGCGTCCTGCGCAGCCTGCTGGGCGCCGGGCTGTATCTCGGCCTGGTCGGCGTGATCGGCGTCGCGCTGGGCGCCCTGCTGCGGTCGGTGGCCGGCGGGATCTCGGTGCTGGTGGCCACCCTCATGCTGATCCCCGGACTGATCTCGCTGCTGCCCAGCTCCTGGCAGGACGACATCAGCCCCTACCTGCCCTCCAACGCCGGGGAGTCGATGTTCGCCCTGACCCACGACTCGACGACGCTGTCGCCGGGCGCCGGGATGCTGGTCTTCCTGTGCTGGACGGTGCTGGCGCTGGGCGGGGCGGCGTACCGGATGGCACGCAGCGACGTCTGACGTCCGGCATCGTGATCACGTACGGCGTCATCACCACATCGCGCACCATGAACAGGTGACATCCGTGACCACCGAAGACCTCAGCGGGATGGGACCGCTGGTCGCCCGGCTCTCCCGGGGCGGCCGGCGGTTGCGGCAGGCCGACCGGACCCGGCCGTGGGTGCTGGACAGCGCGGTCGTGGCCGTGGTCTTCCTGATGTTCTGCCTGTCCGACCTGCTGCACGGCGGGGCCGGCGACGGCGACGGCCCGCGCCGCTTCCGGCTCGCCTTCACCCAGCTGCCCGTCGCGGGCATGCTGGCCCTGCAGGCCGGACTCGTCCTGCCCCTGCTGTGGCGGCGGCGCAGGCCCGCGGCCGCCTTCGCCGTCATCGCCGCGGTGTTCGTCCTCCAGTGGTCCCTCGGCGCGGCCCTGCGCGCGGACGTCGCCCTCTTCGTCGCCCTGTACAGCCTGGCCCTGCACGGGCGGCTGCGGCAGCTGCCGTGGGCCTGCGCCACCACCGCGGGCGCCATGGTGCTGGTCGCCGTACGCGCGTCCCCGGCCGTGTCCGTCTGGGACGCGCTGTTCTTCCTGCTGAGCACCACGACCGCGGCCGTCGCGCTCGGCCTGATGGTCCGCGTCCGCCGGGCCCAGCTCGCCGGACTGCGCGAGCGGGCCGCCCGGCTGGAGATCGAGCGCGACCAGCGCAGCCGGCTGGCCACGGCCACCGAACGCACCCGGGTCGCCCGCGAGATGCACGACATCGTCGGCCACAACCTCTCCGTCATCATCACGCTCGCCGACGCGGGCGCCTACGCCACCGACACCGCACCCGAGCGCGGCAAGGAAGCCCTCCAGCTCATCGGCGACACCGGCCGGCAGGCCATGGGCGAGCTGCGGCGCGTGCTCGGTGTCCTGCGCGAGCCGGCGGACGCCGAGCCGGGCGGGCCGGAACTCAGCCCGCAGCCCGGCCTCGCGGACATCGACGCCCTGTGCGCCACCGTGCGCGCGGCCGGACGGGAGGTCGTCTACCGGACCTCCGGCGACATGGACGCCCTCGACAGCGGGGTGCAGCTGACGGCGTACCGCATCGTCCAGGAAGCCCTCACCAACACCCTCAAGCACGCCGGCACCGACACCCGGGTGCACCTGGCGATCGTCGAGACGGACGCCCGGCTGACCATCCGGGTCCAGGACACCGGCCCGTACCGAGCGCCCGGGCCGCACGAGGAAGGACACGGCCTGGTGGGCATGCGCGAAAGGGCGGCCCTGTACGGCGGGAGCGTCAGCGCGGGGCCGGCGGGCGGCGGAGGATGGAGTGTCGAGGCCGTTCTCGACCTGACCCCCCAAGGCGGTGTCCGGTGACCACCGTGCTCGTCGTCGACGACCAGCCGCTGCAGCGCTACGGCTTCCGCATGCTGCTGGAGTCCGTCCCCGAGACCGATGTCGTCGGTGAGGCCGCCCATGGCGCCGAGGCCGTCCGCAAGGCCGCCGAACTGCGCCCCGACGTCGTCCTGATGGACGTCCGCATGCCCGGCATGGACGGCATCGAGGCCACCCGCCGCATCGTCGCCGCGGGCGAGCGCTCGCGCGTCCTCGTACTGACCACCTTCGACGTCGACGAGTACGTCCACGCCGCCCTCCGCGCGGGCGCCAGCGGCTTCCTGCTCAAGGACGCCCGCCCCGAGGAACTCCTCGCCGGCATCCGGGCCGTGGCCGGCGGCGACGCGGTCATCGCGCCCGCCCTCACCCGCCGCCTCCTGGACGAGTTCGCCCGCTACGTTCCCGCCCACCGCGCGGACTCCGGCCAGGACGCACGCCTTGGCTCCCTCACCGACCGCGAACGCGAGATCCTCGTCGCCATCGGCAAGGGCTGGACCAACGGCGAGATCGCCACCCGCTTCGTCCTGTCCGAGTCCACGGTCAAGACCCACGTGGGCCGCGTCCTCGCCAAGATCGGCGCCCGCGATCGCATCCAGGCAGTGATCTTCGCCTACGACCACGGACTCGCCCGGCCGTGCACGTGAGCGGCTACCCCGTGGGCTCGATCCGCGCGTTGCTGATCGTCATCGGCCTTCCGGTGACCGCGATGAGGTACATGCGCTGATGCGCGTGGGGCAGCGGGTGGTGGCCGCCGGCCGGGCGCACAACGTACACCGCGCTGCTGTGCGCGGCGAGCGTGGTGGGGCCGCTGGTGATCGTCCACCAGTTGGAGGCGCCCTGTCCGACGCGGCTGGCGAAGTGCGGGGTGAGGGCGGTGCCGGTGGTGTTGACCGCCCGTACCGTCACGGCGGTCAGGGTCGTGTGCGCCCGGCCTCTGACGTGGGGGGCGAGCGTCATGCGCAGCGGAGGCGGGCTGGCGGCGGCGACGGTGGCGCACAGCAGGGCCGGGGCGACGAGAGCAGCGGCGACTGCCGCCTTGGCGTGGCGGCCGGTGACGCGGGGGAGCCGGGGCTGCCAGGCGTGCGCCAGCGAGGAGGCCGGGACGGTGGCCGCGGCCGCCAGCCACAGCGGGGTCATCATCAGGAAGTAGCCGTCCTGGGACCGGGTGGCCAGGTAGAAGGACAGCCACGGCAGAACGGTGATGGCCGTGCCCAGCCGCCGGGCGAACAGCACGGTGGCGGCGAGCAGACCGGCCAGGAGCAGCATGCTGGCGTAGGAGTAGTAGTCGAGGCGGCTGCTGCCGGCGGTGAAGTAGTAGGAGATGCCCATCAGGCCCTGGCCGTGCAGGATCGCCTTCTGGGTGATCGGCAGCAGCAGTCCGTGCAGCCAGGCGGAGAAGTCCTGGGCGGCGAAGTAGGCGTTGACGCCCGCCCAGGTCAGGGCGGCGACGCCGGCGAACCGGGCGACCACTGCTGACGCGGGCCGGGCCCCGAGTTCGGAGCGCCGCACCGCGTACAGGCCGATCAGTAGGAACGGGGCGAAGAACCAGGCGAGTTGCTGGGTGGCGCAGGCGGCGCCCAGGCACGCCGCCCGCAGCACCCCGCCGCGGTCCAGCCGGCCGCCCGCGCCGGTGGCGGGCCAGCGGACCACGACCGGGACCAGGAGGGCCAGCGCGACGATGGCCGGGTAGCCGGAGCGGGCGTAGCCCGGCAGGATGCCGAAGCCGAGGCACACGGCGGTGGCCGCCGACCGCCAGGGGGCCGGCAGGAGCAGCCACAGGGTGACCGCGCCGGCGATCAGCGCGCCGGTGGTGACGAGGGTGGCGGCCGCCGCCGAGTGGAGCACGGCGTGGACCGGTGCGGCGAGCATCGCGGTCAGCGGCGGATAGCCGTAGGTGAAGTCCGCTCCGCCCGACATGGTTTTGGTCAGGGCGGACTTCGAGGTGCCGAACAGCCAGGGCCAGGGCTGTCCGTAGATCGGCCGGCCGTGCCAGATCTCGTTCGCGGCCTGCGCGGTCAGCACGCCCTCGTCGGTGCCGCCGTGGGTCAGCCAGTACCCGCAGAGCACCAGGGCGATCGCGAGGACCAGGACGGCGGCGTCCACCAGGACCAGGGCCCGCCGGCTCCGCACGGCCAGGGCGAGCACCCCACACACGAGGATCCCGGCGTAGCAGACGGAGATGACCGCCGCGACGGGCGGACGGTCGAGCATGGCCTGGGTCCAGGCGGCGCGGGTACCGATGAACAGGCTGATCGTGGCGATCAAGGTCATGCCCCGGTGCCACTGCCGGGGAGCGTCGTAGGTGGCAGCCCGGGATGGAGCGGCATCGGACAGGGGCACGTCGCGCCGCCGCACGTCACCGTCGACGATATGGGTGCTCATGTCCGCCCTCTCCACAAATGGCTACTACATCACGTAGAGGTAAGGGAGGCGCGCCCGGTTCACCCGGCAGAGGTGAGAGCGTCACAAGAAAGCGGTCAGGAGTTCACCGGGCGGCACCCGGCTCGGCAGTCATGCAGGCCACCTGCGCAGGTAAACTGGACAGTTTCAGCTGACGGTTTTATCGTGGAGATCATGAGTCCACACGCCGAGCCGTCGCCTTCCGCCGTCCGCGCCTCACAGGACGTGCGGTCCGTGGTCGGGCGCCTGCGCCGCCGAATCCGCGCGTCCGCGGACACCGGGGACATCAGCCTCACCCAGGCGTCGGTGCTGGCCCGCCTGACGAACACCGAGGGGCTCACGGTCAGTGATCTCGCCGCCATCGAGGGCATGCGCCACCAGTCGATGGCGAGCACGGTCGCCGCGCTGGACGGCCTGGGCCTGGTCGAACGCCACCGGGACCCCGGCGACGGCCGGCGCATGCTCATCGCCCTCACCCCCGAGGGCCGCGGGCGGGCCGAGGAGGCCAGAGCGACCCGCGGTGAATGGCTCGCCGACCAGTTGCAGCGCAGGTGCACCGAGGAAGAGCGGCAGACCGTGATCGCGGCCATGGCCGTACTGGAGCGACTCGTCCATGACTGACCCGGCCACCGCGATGCGCGGCGACACCAGGGAGGCGGGCTTCGACCGCCGGCTCATACCCCCGATGATGCTGGGCTCGGTCCTCAACCCGATCAACTCCACCGTCATCGCGGTCGCCCTCGTACCCATCGGTGCCGCGTTCGGAGCGCCGCCCTCGCAGACCGCCTGGCTGGTCTCGGCCCTCTACCTCGCCACCGCCCTCGGGCAGCCGATCGTCGGCCGCCTGATCGACATCTTCGGGCCGCGCCGCCTCTTCCTGTTCAGCACCAGCCTCGTGGGCGTCGCCGGTGTCGTCGGCACCCTCGCCCCCGGCCTCGGCGTCCTGATCGCGGCCCGCCTCCTGCTCGGCTTCGGCACCTGCGCGGGCTACCCCGCCGCCATGGCCCTGCTGCGCAGCGAGGCCGCACGGACCGGGCGGGACAGCCCCGCCGGTGTGCTGACCGCGCTGGCGGTCGCCAACCAGACCATCGCCGTGGTCGGCCCCCTGCTCGGCGGCCTGCTGATCGGCCTGGGCGGCTGGCGCTCCACCTTCGCCCTCAACATCCCCCTCGCCGCCGTAGCGGTCACCCTCGGCGCGCTGCGCCTGCCCAAGCAGCCGGGCACCGGCGCGGCCGTCCGGGGCCGCCTGGCCGCGCAGATCGACCTGCCGGGCATGGCCCTGTTCGCGGCCATGCTCTTCTCCCTCCTGCTGTTCCTGATGAACCTGCACGCCGGCGCCTGGTACCTCCCGGTGATCACCGTCGCCGCCGGAACCGCCTTCGCCGTAAGGGAGTTGTGCGCCAGGACGCCGTTCATCGACCTGCGGGTACTCGGCGGCAACCCACCCCTGCTGGCCACCTACGGCCGCGCACTCGTGGCCTACGTCGTCAGCTACGCCTTCCTCTACGGCTTCACCCAGTGGACGGAGGAGAGCTACGGCCTCACGCCCTTCCACGCCGGGCTCGTCCAGATACCGATGTTCCTGGTGGGCATCGGCGTCTCCGTCACCGTCGGACGGAGCAGCGGAGTCTTCGGAAAGCTCCTGCTCGGCGGCGTCGGCCAGATCGCAGCCTGCGTCCTGATGCTGACCCTCACCGAAGGCAGTGCGGTATGGACGCTGCTCGTCCTGGCCGTGATCTTCGGTGTGCCGCAGGGCGCCAACAGCCTGGCGCTGCAGAACTCCGTGTACTTCCAGTCCGACCCCGAGCGCACCGCCTCCTCCGCCGGCCTGCTGCGGACCTTCGCCTACCTGGGCTCGATGGTCGCCTCCTCCGCCACCGCCGCGTCCTTCGGACAGCGCGCGAGCACCTCCGGCATGCACCACCTCGCCTGGATCATGCTCGGCGCCGGAGTCCTGTACCTCCTCGTCACCGTCTTCGACCGAAGCCTGCGACGCCTGTCGGCCGACGTGGCCGAACGCACGCGAAAGGCGTAGCTCCTGCGCACGGACACGACTTCCGCGTGCCCTGCCGTACCCAGGACCCCGTAGTGAAAGGCCCGACCATGCCCCGCACCGCCCTGCTCTCCATGGACCTCCAGCTCAGCAACCTCGGCCACGTCCCCGACGACTACCTGCCGGCCGCCGTACGGGCACTGGAGACGGCCCGGGCCGCCGACGTCCCCGTCATCCACGTAGCCCTCCGGCTGCGCCCCGGCCACGTCGACGCCCATCCGCGCAACAAGATCTTCGGCGCCCTGCCCGCCCACCTGTTCACCGCCGACGACCCCGCTGCCGCCATCCACCCCGACGTCGCCCCTCGCGGCGACGAGATCGTCGTCCACAAGAACCGTGTCAGCGCCTTCGCGGGCAACAACCTCCAGCAGATCCTCGCCGCCCAGGACATCGACCACCTCGTCCTGGCCGGCATCGCCACCGGCGGCATCGTCCTGTCGACGGCCCTGCAGGCGGCCGACCTGGACTACCGCGTCACCGTCCTGTCCGACGCGTGCGCCGACCCCGACCCCGAGCTGCACCACACCCTGCTGACCACGGTCCTGAACCGCCGCGGCGAGGTTGCCACGACGACGGAGTGGTCCGACACCCTCGTGACCGTGAACTGAGCGACGCGGGTAGGGAGTTCATACGGCTGCCGTTGTCGCTGTCGCTGTCGCTGCCGTTGCCGGTTCCGGAGATCGCGGGTCGTCGGACGGTGACCGAGGCCGGGGCGCATCGGATGGTGACCGGGACCGAGGGGTGGGCGTCTGGTGACCGAGGTGCGGGGCGGCGTCCGGTGGTCGGGACCGAGGCTCGGCCTCCGGTGACCGAGGCTGGGGGGCGTCGGATGGCCATCGGGACCGAGGGGTGGGCGTCTCGTGACCGAGGTGCGGGGCGGCGTCCGGTGGTCGGGACCGAGGCTCGCCGTCCGGTGGCCGGGACCGAGGGTCGTCGGACGGTGATCGAGGCCGCGAGGCGCAGCCCAGTGACAGAAATCGCCGGTCGCCGTCCGGCCGCCGGGAGTGCGGGTCGCTGTCTGGCCGCCGGGAGTGCGGGGCGCCGTCCGGGCGCCGGGAGTGCGGGTCGCTGTCTGGCCGCCGGGAGTGCGGGTCGCCGGGCGGTGGCCGGGAGTGCGGGTCGCCGGGCGGTGGCCGGGAGTGCGGGTCGCCGGGCGGTGGCCGGGAGTGCGGGGCGCCGTCCGGGCGCCGGGAGTGCGGGTCGCCGGGCGGTGGCCGGACCGAGAGGCGCGGAGCCGAATGATCGGCTCCACCCCGCACCCCTCGTACCCTGTCCTCGTGCCCTCCTCCCGCCTGCAACGCGTCGCCGTCCTGGTGCTCGAGGGTGCGAAGCCGCTGGACGTCGGGATTCCCGCGCAGGTGTTCACGACCCGCCGCAGCATGCCGTACGAGGTCCGGGTGTGCGGGGCGGCGCCCGGCCTGGTGACCGGCGGTGACGGGCTGGCGTACCACGTCGCCGACGGCCTCGACGCGCTCGCCTGGGCGGACATCGTGTTCGTGCCCGGCTACCGCTTCCCCGACCGCGAGGACCCGCCCCGGACCGTCGTCGACGCGCTGATCGCCACCCACGACCGGGGCGCGCGGCTCGCCGCGATCTCCACCGGCGCGTTCGCGCTCGCCGCGACGGGCCTGCTCGACGGCAAGCGCGCCACGACGCACTGGCACTACACCCGCGCCCTCGCCCGCAAGCACCCGCGCGTCCAGGTCGACGAGAACGTCCTGTTCGTCGACGAGGGCAGCGTCCTGACGTCGGCCGGCGCCGCGTCGGGCATCGACCTGTGCCTGCACATCCTGCGCGCCGACCTCGGGGTGGCCGCCTCCAACCACGCCGCCCGGCGCCTGGTCGCGGCCCCCTACCGCAGCGGCGGCCAGGCGCAGTACGTGCCGCGCAGCGTGCCCGAGCCGCTCGGCGAGCGGTTCGCCGCCACCCGCGAATGGGCCCTGCACCGGCTCGACGAACCCCTCAGCCTCGAAACCCTCGCCCAGCACGCGGCCGTCTCACCGCGCACCTTCTCGCGGCGCTTCGTCGAGGACACCGGATACACACCGATGCAGTGGGTCATGCGCGCACGCATCGACCGGGCCCGCGAACTGCTGGAGCGCTCCGGGCGCAGCGTCGAGCAGATCGCGAACGACGTCGGGCTCGGCACCGGCGCCAACCTGCGCATGCACTTCCAGCGAATCCTCGGCACGACGCCGAGCGAGTACCGGCGCACCTTCACCCGGGGCGAGTAGCCCACTCGCGGGCCTCTTGGCGCGATCCTTGCGAACCATGGCGCTCACGCCACGGCCACGACCGGACCCCGCACGCCAGGCTGGAGACGTACCGAATGGACAGGGACACCAAGGGACAGCCATGACTCGCATCGCCATCAACGGATTCGGCCGCATCGGACGCAACGTGCTGCGCGCCCTGCTCGAGCGCGACAGCGACCTCGAGGTCGTCGCCGTCAACGACCTCACCGAGCCCGCCACCCTCGCCCGCCTCCTCGCCTACGACTCCACGGCCGGCCGCCTCGGCCGCCCGGTCAGCGTCGACGGCGACACCCTCGTCGTCGACGGCCACCGCATCAAGGTGCTCGCCGAGCGCGACCCGGCGCAGCTGCCCTGGACCGAACTCGGCGTCGACCTCGCGCTGGAGTCCACCGGCCGCTTCACCTCGGCCAAGGCCGCCCGCGCCCACCTCGACGCCGGCGCGCGCAAGGTCCTCGTCAGCGCCCCGTCGGACGGCGCCGACGTCACGCTCGCCTACGGCGTCAACACCGACGCCTACGACGCGGAGCTGCACACGGTCGTCTCCAACGCCTCGTGCACGACCAACGCGCTCGCCCCGCTCGCCGCCGTCCTCGACGAACTCGCGGGTATCGAGCACGGGTTCATGACCACCGTGCACGCCTACACGCAGGAGCAGAACCTCCAGGACGGTCCGCACCGCGACGCCCGCCGCGCCCGTGCCGCCGGCGTCAACATCGTGCCGACCACGACCGGCGCCGCCAAGGCGATCGGCCTCGTCCTGCCCGGCCTGGACGGCAAGCTGTCCGGCGACTCGATCCGCGTGCCGGTGCCGGTCGGCTCGATCGTCGAGCTCAACACGACCGTCGCCCGCGACGTGACCCGCGACGAGATCCTGGCGGCCTACCGCACCGCGGCCGAGGGCCCGCTGGCCGGCGTCCTCGAGTACTCCGAGGACCCGCTGGTCTCCTCCGACATCACCGGCAACCCGGCCTCGTCCATCTTCGACTCGGCCCTGACCCGCGTCGACGGCCGCCACGTCAAGGTGGTCGCCTGGTACGACAACGAGTGGGGCTTCTCCAACCGCGTCATCGACACGCTGGAGCTGCTCGCCAAGCGCTGACCGGCGCGCCACCGCTCGACATCCGCCGCGACGGCGAGCCCGGACCTCCACACGGTGTGAGGCGCCCGGCTCGCCGTCGCGACGCGCGTCAGGGCTTCCGCCCCACTCCGCAGAACTGCGTCACGTCGACGATCTCGCCGATCTCCGGCTCGTCGGCACGCCAGCGCGAGCAGGACACCACACCCGGTTCAAGAAGCTCCAACCCCCGGAAGAAGCGCAGCAGTTGCTCGCGGCTGCGGAGCTTCATCGGGGCCGAGCCCTGCTCGTTCCAGCTGGCGACCGCCGCCGTCATGGCCTCGGTGTGCACCTCGGCGGTCGGGTGGGCGAGAGCCAGATAGCTGCCGGACGGCAGGGCGGCGACGAGGCGGTCGACGATCTCGTACGACTCCTCGTCGTCGTTCACGAACTGCATGATGCCCAGCAGCATCAGCGCGATCGGCTGGTCGAAGTCCAGTGTGCGGGCGGCGCTTTCGAGGATCGCGCCGGGGTTGTGGGCGTCCCCGTCGATGTAGTCCGTGACGCCCTCGGGGCTGCTGGTGAGCAGGGCCTGGGCGTGCACCAGGACCAGGGGATCGTTGTCCACGTAGACGATCCGCGCGTCGGGGGTCAGCCGCTGGGCGACCTCGTGCGTGTTGTCCGCAGTGGGCAGACCGGTGCCCAGGTCGAGGAACTGGCGGATATCCACGTCCCCGACCAGATGACGCACCGCGCGCCCGAGGAACGCCCGGTCGGCCCGTGCGGCGTCGACGATCTCCGGGAAGTACTCCAGGACTTGATCACCCATGGCGCGGTCGGGGCCGTAGTTGTCCTTGCCGCCCAGCCAGTAGTTCCACACCCGCGCCGAATGCGGGGTGTTGAGATCCAGTCGCGCCAGCACCGCCTCACGATCACCGGCCGATTCCTCAGGCATGACACGCTCCTCGCTCCCCGCTGGTGGCAAGCGACAACGTAGCGGCCGGTGTCGGTTCGGACCACCAATTCCCGGATCTTGGTGGGGCGCTGGAGCGGCTCAGGACTGATAGGGCTGCTGCGGCTGCCCGTACGCCTGCCCGCTCTGCCCGCTCGCGGCCTGTGCCTGCAACTGCTCCGCCTGCTCCTTCGTCACCTTCTGTTCCAAGCCGCAGAAGGTGCACTGCGTCGCGTGCTTCGTCGAGATCGGGAACAGCGGCACGAAGAACAGCGAGAACTTGGTGACGTACCTCTTGAGTGTGTGCGCGGCAGGATTGCCGCAGTTGCCGCACACCAGCGTCAGTATCGCGAGCTGGTACACGTATCGCTTGGTGCCGAAGATGATCATTCGGTTCGCTCTCCCTGGACTGTGCCTTTACACGCGATTCAAACGGTTTCACGCCTATTCACGCGGCGCCATCAGGCGGCACACGCGATCACGGACACAGTCTCGTACACGCGGACGCGCGCGGGGGACGGGTCGGACGGTCACACTGAGGCCATGGAATACGTCGGCCGGGTGCCCGCTCCGCCGCTCGACCGGTTCGTGGACGACATCTACTGTCTGAGCGGCATACGGCGGCACCGGCGGATGAACGTCCCACCGATGCCGTCGGCCCACTTGTTCCTGCACCTCGGCGGGCCCGTCCGCCTCTTGGATTCCGACCGCTCGGTGCCGCCGGCAGTGTTCGCCGACGCATGGTTCATGGGGGTCTGGACCAGGCGCTTTCTCTTCGAGTACCCCACCCGGGTGCGGCTCGTCGGGGTGCACTTCAAACCCTGGGGCATGTCGCCGTTCGCCGGCATCCCGGCGAGCGGACTGCACAACCGATGGGTGCCGATCGACGACCTCTGGCAACGCTCCGTCGACCGGATCCGAAACCGCGTCGGCGAAGCCGCATCGCCCGCCGAGACATTGCGGATGGTGGAGGAGGAGCTGCGATCACGCCTCACCGACGCACCGTTGCGCGGTCTCGACCTGTCCGGCACACGGGCGGGCGGCTGGAGACCTCGCACGGCGCGATCCCGGTCGGTGCGCTCGCCGACGACGCCGGGGTGAGCGGCAATCACCTGGCCACGCTGTTCAAGGACCACGTCGGCGTCACCCCGAAGCGGGTGGCACGGATCTACCGCTTCGCGCGGCTGATCGGGTCCGTGGACGCCCTGCGCCCGGTCGACTGGTCGGAGCTCGCTCACACCGTGGGCTACTTCGATCACGCCCATTTCAGCAGGGAGTTCAAGGACTTCACCGGCCACACCCCGACGGAGTACCTGGCCCTGCGGTGTCGGTTCCCCGTCGAGCCGGGGTCCCCGCAGGACGTCGGCCCGATGCCCGACGATTGATTTCTTACATGCCCGCACCCCCCCCGGGGCGACGACACTGGAGCGAGTGGGCAAGGAGACTTCGAGGAGGCCCCGTGGGCACGGTGATCATGCACAGCGTGGTGTCGGTGGACGGCTTCATCGCCGACAAGAACGACGAGGTCGGGCCACTTCACGACTGGTACTTCAACGGGGACGTCCCGATCACCCGGAGCGACGACGAGCAGTACGACCATTCCGGATCCGGAAGCGGCATCAAGGTCTCCCATGCGTCGGCGGAGTACGTCGGCTCGATGTGGGCGTCCATCGGCGCGATCGTGATGGGCCGCAACCTGTTCGACCTGGTCAACGGCTGGGAGGGCCGGCCTCCGGCGGGAGACCACGTGGTCGTGGTCTCCCACCGGCCCAAGCCCGAGGGGTGGCACCCCGAGGCGTCCTACCACTTCGTCGACGGCGTGACGGCCGCGATCGACAAGGCACAGGACCTTGCCGGCGATCGCATCGTCGCCGTGAACGCCGGCGAAGCGGGCGGCCAGATCCTCGCGGCGGGCCTCGTGGACGAGGTCGCCATGGACGTGGTGCCGGTGATCTTCGGCTCGGGCAAACGCTACTTCGGCGACATCGACGCCCAGCACCTGCTGGAGAACCCGCACGTGATCATCCAGGGCGAGGGCGTGCTGCATTTGAGGTTCAAGGTGCGCCGCTAGTGTCCTGCGCCAGAGATCCGTCGGCAGAGGCGGGCGAGGGAGTCTAGGATCTCTTCGGCTGTCTTGGTCCAGATGAACGGCTTGGGGTCG
>NZ_JBICXT010000026.1:0-125324 GCF_043200415.1 Streptomyces sp. NPDC048419
GGCAAGATGCTCGACGAGCGCCTCGGCAAGATCACGTTCTGGACGCTGTTCATCGGCTTCCACGGCACCTTCCTCGTCCAGCACTGGCTGGGCGCGAACGGTATGCAGCGCCGGATTCCCGACTACCTGGCGGCGGAAGGCCTGACGACCCTCAACACCGTGTCGACGATCTCCTCGTTCCTCCTCGGATCGTCGCTCCTCCCCTTCTTCCACAACGTCTGGAAGACCGCGAAGTACGGCGTGAAGGTCGAGGTCGACGACCCGTGGGGCTACGGCCGTTCGCTGGAGTGGGCGACGTCCTGCCCGCCCCCACGGCACAACTTCGCGGCGCTCCCCCGTATCCGCAGCGAATCCCCGGCGTTCGACCTGCACCATCCTCAAGTCGCCACCCTGGAGAAGGAGTTGACGGCACCGTGAGCAGTGAGGACGCGCAGGTGCTCCTCGACGAGATCGAGGGGCACCTGCTGATCGCCGCCGCGCGCGAGGAGGGCCGCACCGCCGCCACGCGGTTCAGTGCCCCCTTCGACTGGCTCACCGAGGCGCAACGGGAGGAGGTGGAGCGCCGGTTCGAGACGGAGTACCTCGCACTCGCCCGCGGCTCGTGGCAGCACACGGCGGAGCGTGCCCGCGAGCTGCGGGGCGAGTACGAGGAGGTCTACCGTGGCCTCCGGCGCCGCCTGCTGGCCGGCTGGCTGCTGGCATGCGCCGCGATCGTGGCGGCCGGGGTCGTGCTGCTGCCGCTCGCCTAGGCCGGCGCTACGACAGCGACCACTTCTGGTTGGCCTGGCCGTTGCAGCTCCAGAGCACCATGTCGCTGCCGTTGGCCGTGCCGTTGTCGTAGGCGTCCAGGCAGAGCCCGGCGTGGACGTTGGTGAGCGTGCCGTCGCTGTTGACGTTCCACTTCTGGTTGTCCTGGCCGTTGCAGTCCCAGACGACGACCTTGGTGCCGTTGGTCGTGCCGAGGTTGTAGGCGTCCAGGCACTTGTTGCCGTAGACCACCAGCTCCTTGCGGGAGGTGTACGTCCAGGCCTGGTTCTGGCCGCCGTTGCAGTCCCAGAGCTCGGCCTGGGTGCCGTTGGAGATGGTGTTGTCGTAGATGTCCAGGCAGCGGCCGGACTGGGCGCCGACGACCTGGTGGCCGTCGGCTCCCGGCAGCGGGCGGACGGTGATGCCGGACAAGGCCGGTGCGCCGGAGAAGGTCAGCGTGTTCGTGGAGCCCTTGGCCAGGCCGACCATGACCGAGACCGTGCGCGGCGAGGAGCCGGTGGGCGGGAAGGAAACAGCCGTCGAGCCCTGCCCGTCGACCTTCAGGGTCGCCGTGCGGGCGCCGGCGGTGTTGTTGGTGTAGGCGACGTCCACGACCTTGATTCCGGTGCTGCCGGCGACCACGCCGGAGAAGGCCGAGGTCCCGGCGTAGCTGCTGCTCGACGCCTCGGTGCCGCCGGTGACCGTCAGCAAAACCGAGCCGCCCGCCGGGACACCGGTCGTGTAACCAGTGCCGTAGGAACCGACGTTGGAGCGTGTCCACAGGTCGCGCACGGTCGCGGAGGCGTTGGTCAGGCCGAGGTCGGACCAGCGGACGGTGATGTTCTGGGCGGAGGAGGTGCGGTTGAGCAGGACGACGGCCCGGTTGCCGGTGCCGGCCAGCACCTTGCCGTACACCTGGAGTCCGCTCGTGTCCTCGGCGACCTTGACGCCCTGGAGGCCGCGCGGGTCCTGGTCGACGGCGACGACCTCGGGGTTCTTGAGGATGCCGGCGGTCTCGCTCGTCATCGTGGCGAGGTTGTTGCCGGCGAGGAGCGGCGCGCCGGAGATCGCCCACAGGTTCATATGGGTGCGGTTCTGGGCGGCGGTGAAGCCGTCCATGCCGACCATCAGCATGTCCGGGTCGTTGTAGTAGCCGGTGTGCTGGGCGAGCGGGTGCAGGGTCTGGTCGAAGTTGGACAGCAGGTTCGTCGTCGACGGCGAGTTGCCGTAGTAGATGATGTCCGTGCTGGTCCGCCACATCGGGGCCTGGCCGGGGGCCCAGTTCCAGGGGTTCTGCTTGCCCCAGTTGCAGACCGAGAGGGTCAGCGGGCGGCCGGTGACGGCGGAGGCCTTCGCGACCGCGTCGCTGATCGACCGATACGTCGTCGCCGCGTCGAGTCCTTCGGCGTCGCCGCCGCACCAGTCGACCTTGACGAAGTCGAAGCCCCACTTCGAGAACTGCAGCATGTCCTGGTCGTAGTGGCCCTCGCTGCCGCTGCCCGGGGCGGCGGGGCGGCCGGTCGGGTAGTAGTAGCCGCAGCCGTCCTTGCCGGCGTCGGTGTAGATGCCGGCCTTGAGGCCCTTGCTGTGGATGTAGTCGGCGATGGCGCTCATGCCGCCGGGCCACTCGCCGGTGTCGACGGTGATGTTGCCCGCGCTGTCGCGGGTGCCCTGCCACCAGCCCTCGTCGATGTTGATGTACTTGTATCCGGCCGCCGGCAGGCCCGCCGCGACGAACGCGTCGACCTGCTGCTTGATGACGCTGTAGTCGATCTTCGCGGCGAAGCTGTTCCAGGAGGCCCAGCCCATGGGGGCGGTGGGCACGGCGATCTGACGGGTCGTCGCCGCCTGCGCCGGGGCGGGCGTCACGAAGAGGAGTGTGGCGGCGGCAGTCAGGGCGAGGGCGAGGAGACGTGCGGCGGCGGCTCTGCACCGGCGGGCGAGTCCTCTGCGAGGCGAGCGCGGAGGGAGGGTCATGTGGCTCCTTCATGGGGGGGACGAACTCGCGAGCGGATTGCGGCAGTTATTCGATATACCGAACATAGATCGGTGAACCGAACGCGTCGCGCGCCGAAAGTAGAGCGACCGGGACAGGGAAGTCAACGGAAGTGACAGGCGTGAAGTGGCCGTTGCGCACGGGTCGTTCTCGCCGAGCGGCGCACCGCGGAGCCATACTGGCCCTCGTGCGGGTAGCGATCATGACGGCGGGATCCCGGGGCGATGTGGCCCCGTACACCGGACTCGGAGACGGGCTCGCCCGTGCCGGGCACGAGGTCACCCTGGTCACCCATGCCCGTTTCGAGCCGCTCGTCGCGGGGTCGGGGGTGCGCTTCCATCCCCTACCGGTCGATCCCAGGGCCGAGTTGGAGTCCTCGCGCGGGCGCGGGCTGCACCGCAGCGCGACCGGCGCGGGGAAGCTGGTGCGGGTGGTCGGGCTCGCCCGGGCGCTGGTCGGGCGGATGACCGACGATCTCGTGGCGGCGGCCCGGCAGAGCGACATGCTGCTCCTGTCCGGCTCGGTGGGACCCCTTGGGCACACGGTCGCGGAGGGACTGTCGCTGCCGTATCTGGACCTGCCGCTCCAACCACTGGCCCCCACAAGGGAGTTCGGTCCACCCATGCTGGGCGGTCGCTCACTGGGAGGCGCGGTCAACCAGGCTGCCGGGCACGGGGTGAGCCTGGCCGTGGAGCTCGTCTTCGCCGGGGCCCTGCCCGCCCTGCGGCAGCAGTTGGGCCTGCCCCGCCGCAGTGCCGCCGCCGCGTGGCGGGAGCGTGAGCGGCAGGGGCGTCCGGTGCTGCACGGCTTCAGCCCCTTGGTGGTGCCGCGGCCCCACGACTGGCGACCGGGCCTCACGGTGACCGGATACTGGTGGCCCTACGACGCCGCCACCCAACTCCCTGCTCCTCTAGGGGACTTCCTCGACGCGGGACCGCCACCGGTGTACGTCGGCCTGGGCAGCGCCACCGTGCCCGAGCCCGAGCGGCTCAGCGGTGCCGTCGTGCGCGCCCTGCGGCGGGCCGGGCTGCGTGGCGTCATCCAGCGCGGCTGGGCCGGACTCGAGGCGTCCGGCGACGACATGCTGACCATCGACGAGGTCCCGCACTCCGCGCTCTTCCCCCGCATGGCCGCCGTGGTCCACCACGCGGGCGCGGGCACGACGGCGGCGGGCCTGCGCGCGGGGGTGCCCGCCGTACCGGTGCCGGTCCAGTTCGACGAGTCGTTCTGGTCCGCCCGTCTGGTCACCCTCGGCGTCGCCCCACGCGCCCTCCCCCTGCGCCACCTCACCACCGACACTCTGGCCACAGCACTGATGCGCGCCACCCGCGACCCGTCCTTCGCGCGGCGCGCCGCGAAGGTGGGGGCACTGATCCGGGAGGAGGACGGGGTGGCGCCGGTGCTGGCCGCGGTGAACGGGGTCAGCTCTCCCCCCACCCCGTAGGCCGCATGATCGCCAGCAACTGCCGGACCAGTTCGTCCACCACTTCGTCCAGCGTCGCGTTCACCCATCCCGCGCTCCAGTCGTGCAGGAGCCCGTTGACGCTGCCGATGAAGGCCGTCGCGGCGATGCGGTAGTCGCGGGGGGCCGCTTCGCCACGGGCGGCGGCCGCGTCGGCCTCGGCGCATATGAGGTCCACCCAGCGGGAGCGGCGGGCGAGGCGCTGTTCCTCCAGGCGGGCACTCACACCGATGATCTCGACGAAGGTGATGCGGATCCGGCGCGTATCGCCGGTGACGTTGGCGGCGTAGGCGCGGAAGATGTCGGTGACGCGCTCGGCGAGCGGCCGGCCCTCGACCTCGGCGAAGGCCGTGAGAACGGCCTCCTCGGCCCATTCGTTGACCTGGAGGTGCAGCGCGGCCAGCACGTCCTCGAGGGTGCGGAACTCCTCGTAGAACTGCCGGGTGGAGAGGCCGGCGGCCTCGCTCAGCGCGGCGACCGTGGTGGCCCGGTAGCCGGGGTCGGCGCCGAACAGTTCGAGCGCGGCGTCCAGGAACCTCCTGCGCCGCTCGGCCTGTCGTTCCGCGGCGGTCCTGCCCCCGTACCGACCGGTCGGCGCCTTGAGCCTGCCCGCCACTGAACCTCCCTTGTCGCCCGTGCCGCCAATTTTGTCGTGTACGCAGTCTTGTGGAGAAGGGCGCCTCTTCCTTACTTTCCAGTAAGTAGGAATCTGAAGGCATCTCACTTCAGATTCGCACCCCCTCGCTTGGCATGCACTGATCACGTCCACGCACCCTCGCTTCCCCCTGCCCGCCCCACCTTTCAGAGGAGAGAGCACTCATGCCTGCCTTCAGACCCAGGCACCTTTGCTCCGTAGCCGCCGCCCTCGTCCTGACCGTCGCCGCTCCCGCGACGGCCGCCACCGCCGCCGACCCGGCCTCAGCCACCGCCCTGCGCGAGGTGATGTTCGTCGGCAACAACTGGGACGGCACCGCGGACGTCATCAGGTCCAGCGGTGACTTCGCGAAGGTCGGTCATCTGAACGTCGTCCCGGACAAGGACCAGCGGATGGCCGAGATCAACGCCGACCCGATCAAGTGGATCTACTTCATGGCGATCCGCAACGGCGTCGGCGAGGGCCACGACCAGTTCGTGGACGACATGTACTCCACGCCTGACGGCAGGTCGGTGGTGGTCTCCCGGCCGAGCTTCGCCGACGTCGTCTCGATCGACCTCACCACCGGCAGCATCAACTGGCGCTTCCCGGTGTCGGGTTACCGCTCCGACCACATGGCCGTCTCCCCGGACGGCACCCGCGTGGCGGTGTCCGCCTCGACCTCGAACACCGTGCACGTGCTGGACATCGACACCGGCAAGCAGCTGGGCTCGTTCGCGACGGGCGACAAGCCGCACGAGAACATCTTCACCAAGGACGGCAAGTACATCTGGAACATGGCGATCGGGGACGTCAACACCTCCCTCGACGACCCGGCCTGGGACTGGACGAAGGGCGACCGGCACATCACGGTCGTGGACGCGACGACGTACAAGCAGGTCAGGACGATCGACATGCGCCAGCGGCTCGACGCGTTCGGCCTGAAGGACTTCTCCGACGCCGTCCGTCCGGCCGTCTTCTCACCCGACGAGTCGAAGCTCTACTTCCAGGTGTCCTTCTTCAACGGCTTCTTCGAGTACGACGTCGCCGCCGACAAGATCACCCGGATGAAGACGCTGCCGAAGAACCCGGCGACCAGCGAGGACCGCACCACCTGGGTCAACGACTCGCGCCACCACGGCATTTCGATGAACCCGGCCGGCACCAAGCTGTGCGTCGCGGGCACGATGGACGACTACGCGACGGTCGTCGACCGCGCCACGCTCCAGGAGGGTCCGCTGATCACCGCGTCCAAGCCCTACTGGGCCACGGTCAGCGGCGACGGCAAGGACTGCGTCATCTCCGAGAGCGGCGCCGACCAGGTCACCGCCATCGACTTCGCGACCGGGCAGAAGGTCACGTCCGTCGCGGTCGGCGACCATCCGCAGCGGGTGCGGCTCGGGCATGTGCAGGCCGACTGGACGGGACCGTCCGGTCAATGACCCCGGCCGAACGGCGCCGGACGACCGCGTCCGGCGCCGTTCGCGCTGTCCGGGGACGGGCCGTCGCCGAGATGCGGACCCGTCGGGGAGCGCCAATGATGAAAGTCGTTGTGGGAGATCGGACGCCCCGAGCCGCCGTCGGCCGCCGGGCGCCCGGCGCGGCGAAGCTGGAGCATGCTCATGACCGGCCCCATCAGCGACCACACGAGCGGCCCCCGCACTGATCCCGGCACCGCGCCGGGCCGGCCGCCCGCCGCGGCCTGGCGCAACCTCGTGGTCGCGACCCTCGGCTTCGCCCTCACCTTCTGGGCCTGGAACCTCGTCGCCCCGCTGGCCGGCGACTTCGACGCGCGCCTGCACATGAGCTCCTCCGCGCAGTCCCTGCTGGTCGCGGTCCCGGTGCTGGTCGGCTCGCTCGGGCGGGTGCCGGTGGGCGCGTTCACCGACCGCTACGGGGCCCGGCTGATGTTCCCGCTGGTGAGCGCCCTGACCATCGTGCCGGTCCTGCTGCTCATCCCGGCGAAGGGTTCCTACGGTGCGCTGATCGTGGTGGGCTTCTTCCTCGGCCTCGGCGGTACGACCTTCGCCATCGGCGTCCCCCTGGTCAACGCGTGGTTCCCGCCCGCCCACCGGGGCGCGGCACTGGGCGTGTTCGGCATGGGCATGGGCGGTGTGGCCCTGTCCGGGTACTTCACGCCGCGCATGTACAAGCACAGCGAGAACCTGCCTTTCCTGGTGCTCGCGGCGGCCCTCGCGGTCTACGCCGTCCTGGCGGCCCTGCTGCTCAGGGACCGGCCCGACCGCCCCATCCCGTCCACTGCGCCGACCCACCGCCTCGCGCAGGCCGGCCGGCTGCGCGTGACCTGGGAGCTCTCCGCGCTGTACGCCATCGGCTTCGGCGGCATCGTCGCGTTCGGCGTCTACCTGCCCACCTACCTCAAGACCTGGTACGAGCTGAGCCCCACCGAGGCAGGCACCAAGGCGGCGGGGTTCGCGCTCGTCACCGTGATCTTCCGGCCCATCGGCGGCTGGCTGGCCGACCGCATCCACCCGGCCGTCGTCACGTCCTGGGCGCTCGGCGAGGTGGCCCTCCTCGCCGTCGTCCAGGCCTTCGACCCCTCGCTGTCGCCCGGCGCGACGATCAGCCTGCTGCTGATGGCCGCAGGCCTCGGCACGGCCAGCGGCTCGGTCTTCGCCCTGGTCGCCCGGGTCACCCCGCAGCCCCAGGTGGGCAGCGTGACCGGCATCGTAGGCGCGATGGGCGGCCTCGGCGGCTTCGTCCCGCCGCTGGTGATGGGCGCCGTCTACAGCGCCAAGAACTCCTACTCCATCGGCTTCATGCTCCTCTCCGACCTCGCCCTGGCAGGCTGCGTCTACGCCTACGGCCGCATGCGCGACGCGGGCCGGACCGTGGACACCGGGAAGCGGAGGGATGTGTCCGAGAAGGTGCCCGGGTAGCACGGTCCGGCGGTTCACGACGGGCCACGTCCGCGTCGGCGCCGCGTCAGAAGTGCCCCGCCGCCCAGGCCGACAGCTCCGCCTTGGCCGCGTTCAGCAGGGTGGCCGCCGGGGACGTCGCGCCGTTCGTCACCAGGGCGTAGTGCAGGGCGCCCGAGTCCGGATCGGTGAGGAGGAGGCGGCGGCTGCCGGTGCCACCGGGTTCGGGGGCCGCGGCGATCGGGGCCGACGGGGTGTAGGCGGGCGGGGCGCAGACCGTGCCGAGGTCGGAGACCACCGTGGTCGTCGAGGTCGGGAACGAGGCGGGCAGATGGAGTTCGGTGGGGGCCGAGCCGGAACCCGAGCGCCAGACGAGCAGGCCGTACTGGCCGGAGCCGACCAGCCGGGACACGTTCGGCAGTGAACCGGGTACCGGGTTCCAGGTCAGGGTCGTGGAGCCGTCGCGCGAGCGGTCCTCGTAGGTGAAGGCGAGCGTCGTACCGGCGGTGGCGCTCGGGTAGACGCGGTCCAGCAGCCGAGCGTCCTGACGCAGTGTCACCACGCCGGAGTCGTCGAGGCGCACGGCGGAGAGGTCCTCGTCGTTCCAGGCGTCGCCGGACGTCCGCACCTTGTCGGGGTTGTCGTTCATCAGCTCGTGATGGCGACCGTTGTAGATGTCCCACTGCCACTGGCTGCCGCTGAGCACCGGGCCGGAGGCGGCCGGGTCGCTCCACCAACTCGCGCCGGGGACACGGGAGTCCAGCGCCTGGTACATGGCCTTGTCGACCGTCGGCGCCTTGCCGGCCACCGTGCCCGACAGCGGATGCCCGAACTCGCTGACGACCGCGGCCGTTCCGGCGGCCGAGGCGCGGTCGCGGACCGTACCGAAGTCGGTGGCGTACTGGCCGTCGGAAGCGTTGCCCCACATCAGGATTCCGGAGATGGCCTTCTGGTCGTAGAAGTGCGTGTTGAAGACGTAGCGCGGGCCGAGTGTGCCCGCGTCGAGGAGGCCGCCCTCCTGCTTCTGCGAGTCGATGTTGGCGTTCCAGAAGAGGTTCGGCTCGACGAAGGCGGGCTTGTCCTGCCAGCCGGCGGCGTCCATCCGGGCCCGGAACTCCTCGTAGAACGGCCACAGCAGACTCTGCTCCCAAGTGCGGCTGCTCTGACCCGGGTCGTAGCTGCCGGCGTAGGGCTCGTTGTACGGGTCGAAGCCGACGACGCCCGCGAACTCGGCGTCGCTCAGATGCTCTCCGACGTACGTCATCGTCTTCTGGGCGGTGTCGAGGAACGAGTCCTGAAGGCCGTAGGTGTTGTGCCAGAAGTCGTACTGGGCCTTGGTCACGGCCTGGTTCTGGGTGATGTTCTGGCCCCAGAAGAAGCAGATCCCGCAGGACTCCTTCGGGTAACCCCCCAGGTCCACCGCCCACTTGGGGGCGCCGTCGCCCGTGTACCAGCTGCCGGAGTCGAAGAGGTGGCGGGAGTACAGGTCCTGGTGGAAGTCGGGGTAGACGCGGATACCGGCGTCGAGGAAGGCCCGCATCTGCGCGGTGGCGGCGGCCAGATACGTCGTGTCGACCGTGCCGCGGGTGGGCTCGGCATGGGCCCAGGAAAGCAGGAAGCGGACCGAGTTGCCGCCGCCGAGGGCGCGCAGCGCGGTCGCCGACTTCTTCGCGTCGGCCACCGAGGCGAACGGCAGACCGCTGTTCTCCTTCAGCTTGGTCTCTCCGGAGACGTTGTAGCCGCGCAGCACGATCTCGCGGCCGTCGCCGTCGACGAATCGGCCGTTCCGCACGGTGAGGGGTGTTTCGTCGAACCAGAGGGAGCCGGGGAGAGTGGCGGCGGTGGCGGGCGGCGCGCCCGCCACCGTCAGTGATCCTAGGAGGACAACCAGAACAACGAGCAGACGTGCCCGGATATTCGGCATGTCCACTACAGTCCGGCGATGTCCTGACAGCGTCAATACTTCTGACTCCTGAGTAAGTATCAGGATTTCGGCCGGGTCCCTTCCCGGTCCCGGCTCAACTCCCCACCCGGCGGGTGACGTTCAAGAGATACTCCTTGCGGTTGAGGGGGTTGTGGTCGGTACGCGGACGTTCGGGAACCACTCCGTGCGCGACCGGTGCGTAGTGGTCGAACGCACTCTCCAACTCGCCCTCGCCGCGCGTCAGTCCGGGCAGCCGCTGCTCCATTTCGTGCACGCGGCCCGCCGGTACCGCGCCCTCCAGCACACAGGCGGCACCCCGCGCATCGGTCGTCTGCGGCACCGCCCGCAGCGCCGCGAGCACCGGCAGCAGGGCGCCCAGCGTGTCGGCCGGCGCCTCCAGCCGGAATCGGTGCATCGGCTCGTACACCTGGGTGCCCGCCCGGCGCAGCGCCTCGATCAGGACCAGCGGGGTCACCCCGCGGAAGTCCGCGCCCGTGCTCGACATGCTCTTGTCGAAGCCCTGGTGGGCATGGCTCTGCCGGGGCGAGTAACCCGAGTGGGTCATCGTGACCGTGCAGTCGGTGACCTGCCAGCCGTGCAGACCCTGGCCGAGGGTCTCCCGGACGGTGTCCTCCACGGCCTTGAAGAAGGCATACGGCATGGCACCCAGCTCCACCTCAAGGCGGAAGCCGATGCCGGTGCCGGCCGGGGCGGGGTCGACGCGCAGGCCGACGGTGGCCAGGAAGGGGTTCGGGTCCTTCTTGTTGAACTCCACCGCCGCTCCCGTGCCTGACGGACGCTCGATGCAGATCGTCGTGGTCTCCCGGAAGGTGACCTCGAGTCCGAAGTCCTCGGCGAGGGTGGCCTCGATGACCTCCTTCTGCACCTCGCCGTAGAGCGACACGGCGGTCTCCCGGCGCACCTCGTCGTGGCGCAGGTCGATCAGCGGGTCCTGTTCGGCGAGCCGGGTGAGCGCGAGGTGCAGCTTCCGGCCGTCCACGCCCGGGCCCGGGACGACCACCGTCTCCAGCGTCGGCGGGGCGAAGAAGTGCTCGTACGCGTTGCGCGGCTCGCCGATCGCGTCCCCGATCCTGATGTCGGTCAGGCCCCACAGCCGGGCGATCCGGCCCGCGGGCACCGCGTCGGCGCGGGCGTCGGCGCCTTGGTCGAAGACGCTGATCGCGGTGATCCTGCCCTCCTGCCGGGTCTCCGCGAACGGGATCCGGTCGCGGGTGCGCAGCGTCCCGGAGAACATCCGCGCGTACGCCACCTTCTCCCCGGCCGTGCCCCGCTCGACCTTGAAGACGGTGCCCGAGACCGGCCCGTCGGGGTCGCCGCCGGCCGGGGGCAGGAGTTCCTTGATCCCGGCGACCAGGGCGTCCACGCCGGCACCGGTGATGGCGGAGCCGAAGTAGACGGGGTGGACGAGGGCCTGGCGGGTCTGGACGATCAGGGCAGCGCGCAGGTCGCCATGCGACACGGCACCGGCGACAGCGGCGCCCCCCTGTCCGTATGCGGCACCGACGCGCCCGTAGGGGTCCCCCTCCACATACGCCGCCAGCAGCTCATCGTCCTGATCGGCCAGCACTTCCAGCGCCTGAGCACCGAGCCCCGGCCGGAACCACGCGTCGGCCGTGCCCAGCGCCTCCGTCGCCCTCATCGGCACGGCCGACGGCGTGAGCCGGTCGGAGATCTGGCGCAGGACGGCGTCGTGGCGGGCGCCGCGGCGGTCGATCTTGTTGACGAACAGCAGGGTCGGGATGCGCAGCCGCTGGAGGGTCCGCATCAGGATGCGGGTCTGCGCCTGGACGCCCTCGACGGCCGAGACGACCAGGACGGCGCCGTCGAGCACGCCGAGCACCCGCTCCACCTCGGCGATGAAGTCGGGGTGACCGGGGGTGTCGATGAGGTTGACCGTGACGTCGTCGATCGCGAACGAGACGACCGCGGACTTGATGGTGATGCCGCGCCGGCGCTCCAGCGCGAGGGTGTCGGTGCGGGTGCTGCCGGCGTCCACGCTGCCGATCTCGTCGGTGATCCCGACCGTGTGCAGCAGCCGCTCGGTGAGGCTGGTCTTACCTGCGTCTACGTGCGCGAGGATGCCGAGGTTGAGCAAGTGCACGGGGCTTCATGTCCTTGATAGAGGGGGTCTTTCCTTCCTGGGTGGACATGAGCGGTGTGCGCATTGCTTCTCCTGGATCGCGTGACGGCGGGACTCGGGAAAGTCCAGCAGAGCCGGGCCCCGGGCGGCAATGGATTAACGCTCAACGAACTGCGCCACAGCACTCGCCGTCGCTCCTACTCGGTCATAGAGTGACGAACATCACGTCCCCGTGGTCCTGGGAGGGCCAATGACCCACATCTCGGTGAAGGTGGACGGAACGACGTACGAGGACGACGTGGAACCTCGTCTCCTCCTGGTCCACTATCTGCGCGATCGCCTCGGTCTGACCGGCACCCCGATCGGGTGCGACACCTCCAACTGCGGGGCCTGCACGGTCGAACTGGACGGTGTGAGCGTGAAGAGCTGCTCCGTGCTCGCCGTACAGGCCGACGGAGGCGAGGTGACCACCGTGCAGGGGCTCGCCCGCGACGGTGAGCTGACCACCCTCCAGCGTGCCTTCCACGAGAAACACGCCCTCCAGTGCGGCTACTGCACCCCGGGGATGCTGATGGCCGCCCGCGACCTGCTCCGCGAGCACCCGCACCCCACCGCGGACGAGATCCGCCACGCCCTCGAGGGCAACCTCTGCCGCTGCACCGGCTACCAGAACATCGTGCGGGCCGTACAGGCCGCCTCCGAAGAGGAGGTCCCGGCATGACGGACCAGGCCGTGGAACCCGAGGTCGGCCGCGCCCGGGCCCGCAAGGAGGACGCCCGGCTGATCACCGGCCAGACCAACTGGACCGACAACATCAGCGTCAACGGACTGCTGCACATGGCGATCCTGCGCAGCCCGATGGCGCACGCCCGCATCTCCCGCGTCGACGTCTCGCCGGCGCTCGAACGCCCGGGCGTCATCGCGGCGTTCAGCGGCGCCGACCTCGCCGAAGGCCTGGGCTCGCTGCCCTGCGCCTGGCCGGTCACCGAGGACATCGTGCTGCCCGACCACCCGCCGATGGCCGTCGACGAGGTGCGCTACGCCGGAGACCCGGTCGCGCTCGTGGTGGCCCGTGACCGCTATGCGGCCGCCGACGCCCTGGAGGCGATCGAGGTCGACTACGAGCCGCTGCCCCCGGTCCTGGACCTGGAGGCCGCGCTCGCCGAGGACTCCCCCCTGGTCCACTCGGACAAGGGCACCAACCGCAGCTACGTCTGGCCGCTGAAGACGGGCGAGGACTTCGACTCCGTACGGCAGCGCGCCGAGGTCACCCTCAAGCGGCGCTACCACCACCAGCGGCTCATCCCCAACGCGATGGAACCGCGCGCGGTCGTCGCCACCCCGCTCGCCGCGTCCGGCGAGTACACGCTGTACTCCGCCACCCAGATCCCGCACATCGTGCGCGTCATGATGGCCGTGGTCACCGGCATCCCCGAACACAAGATCCGGGTGATCGCCCCCGACGTCGGCGGCGGCTTCGGCTCCAAGCTCCAGGTGTACGGCGAGGAGGCGCTCGCCCTCGCCGTCGCGCGGAAGATCGGCCGGCCGGTGAAGTGGACGGAGTCCCGTTCCGAGGGCTTCCTCGCCACCCACCACGGCCGCGGGATGATCCAGGACCTGGAGATCGCCGCGAACCGGGACGGCAAGCTGCTCGGCCTCAAGGTCGACCTGCTGACCGACATGGGCGCGTACCTGATGCTGGTCACCCCGGGCATCCCGATCCTGGGCGCGTTCATGTACCCGGCCATCTACAAGATGGACTCCTACGACTTCACCTGCACCGGCGTCTTCACCACGCGGACGCCCACCGACGCCTATCGCGGCGCCGGGCGCCCGGAGGCGACGTACGCCATCGAACGCATCATGGACGAGCTGGCCGTCGAACTCGGCCTGGACCCGGTGGAGTTGCGGCGCCGGAACTGGATCGGGCACGAGGAGTTCCCGTACACCTCGATCGCGGGTCTGACCTACGACAGCGGGAACTACGAGGCCGCCACGGAGAAGTCCCTCGCGCTCTTCGACTACGACAAGCTGCGTGCGGAGCAGGCCGACCGCAATCGGCGGGGAGACGCCGTACGCCTGGGGATCGGCGTGTCGACGTACACCGAGATGTGCGGGCTCGCGCCGAGCCGGGTGCTGCGCGACCTCAGGTACGCGGCCGGCGGCTGGGAGGCGGCGAGCATCCGGATGCTGCCCACCGGCAAGGTCGAGGTCGTCACCGGCACCAGCCCGCACGGCCAGGGCCATGTGACCTGCTGGAGCCAGATCGCCGCCGATGTGCTGGGCGTGCCGTTCGAGGACGTCGAAGTGGTGTACGGCGACACCAAGGCGTCCCCGCAGGGCATGGACACCTACGGGTCCCGGTCACTGGTCGTGGGCGGGTCCGCCGTCCACCACGCCGCGCAGAAGGTGGTCGACAAGGCGCGGAAGGTGGCCGCCCACCTACTGGAGGCGAGCGAGCAGGACCTGGACTTCACGGACGGTGTGTTCTCCGTGAAAGGCTCCCCGGAGGCCCGCAAGACGATCCAGGAGATCGCCTTCGAGACCTTCACCTCGCACGACCTGCCGGACGGCGTCGAGCCCAGCATCAACGCCGAGCACCTGCTCGACCCGGACAACTTCTCCTATCCGCACGGCACCCATCTGTGCGCCGTGGAGGTCGACACCGAGACGGGGCAGACACACATCCGCTCCTACGTCTGCGTCGACGACGTCGGCAAGGTCGTCAACCCGATGATCGTCGAGGGACAGGTGCACGGAGGTCTCGCGCAGGGCATCGCGCAGGCGCTGTACGAGGAGGCCGTGTACGACGACGAGGGCAACCTGGTCTCCGGCACGATGGCCGACTACTTCGTGCCGTCGGCTGCGGACCTGCCCGAGTTCACCACCGACCGGACCGAGACGCCGGCCACGTCGAATCCCCTTGGCGTCAAGGGAGTCGGCGAGGCGGGGACCATCGCGTCGACACCTGCCGTGGTCAACGCGATCGTGGACGCGCTGCGCCCCTTCGGGGTCAACGACATCAAGATGCCCTGCACCCCCGAGCGGGTCTGGCGAGCGGTGAGGGAGGCCCAGGCATGATTCCCCCGGCATTCGACTACACCCGGCCGGCCACGGTCGACGAGGCGGTGCGCACGCTCGCCGACGCCGGCGAGGAGGCGAAGGTACTGGCCGGCGGGCAGAGCCTGCTGCCGCTGATGCGGCTGCGCCTGGCCTTTCCCGAGCTGGTCGTGGACGTCGGCCGCATCGCCGAGCTGCGCGGGGTGCGCGAGGACGGCGGCACGCTCGTCATCGGCGCGATGACCACGCACCACGACGTGATCCACGATCCGCTGGTGCGCCGGCACGCGGCGCTGCTGGCCTCCGCCACGGCGACCGTCGCGGATCCCGCCGTACGCCACCGGGGCACCCTCGGCGGCTCGCTCGCGCACGCCGATCCGGCCGCCGACCTGCCCGCGGTGGTGCTGGCACTCGACGGCGAGCTGGTGGCGCAGGGGCCCGGCGGACGGCGCACGATCCCGGCGCGTGACTTCTTCGTCGACTACCTGCAGTCCGCGCTGGCGCCCGACGAACTCCTGGTGGAGGTGCGGGTGCCGAAGACGGACGGCTGGGGCTTCCACTACGAGAAGTTCCACCGGGTCGCGCAGAGCTACGCGATCGTCGGCGTTGCCGCGCTGGTGCGGCGCGACGACGGGCACATCGCCGAGGCGCGGGTCGGCCTGACCAACATGGGCTCGACGCCGCTGCGCGCCTCGGCCGCCGAGGAGGCCCTGACCGGTGCCGGGGACGCCGACGCGATCGGGCGGGCCACCGAGGCGGCGGCCGAGGGGACGCGGCCGTCGCAGGACATGTCGGCCTCCCCCGAGTACCGCGAGCACCTGGCACGGGTGCTCACCAGGCGGGCGGTGCTGACCGCCGCCGGAATGGGGTGAGGACCGATCACGCACAAGCACGACCCGAGCGCGGACATCGGCGGCCCGGAGCAGGTACGGGGCCGCCTGGAGGAGACGGGATACCTCGTCGACGACGGGCTGGCGACGGCCTGCTTCCTGGCCGTGCGGCTGCACCGGCCGATCTTCTGCGAGGGCGACGCGGGCGTGGGCAAGACCGCGCTGGCGTCCGCCCTCGCACAGGTGCTCGGCGCTCCGCTGATCCGGTTGCAGTGCCACGAGGGCATCGACGCCTCGCAGGCCCTGTACGACTGGGACTTCCCCCGTCAGCTGCTGCATCTGCGGGCCGCGGAGGCGGCCGGTGTCACGGACGCCGACCGCCTGGAGGGCGAGCTGTACGACCGGCGCTTCCTGGTCGCCCGGCCGCTGCTCAAGGCGCTGGAGACGCAGCCGTCGGTGCTGCTGGTCGACGAGATCGACCGTGCAGACGACGAGTTCGAGGCGTTCCTGCTGGAGCTGCTGTCGGAGTTCTCGGTCACCATCCCGGAGCTGGGCACCCTGCGCGCCGAGGTGCCGCCGGTGGTGGTGCTGACCTCCAACCGCACCCGCGAGGTGCACGACGCGCTGAAGCGGCGCTGCCTGTACCACTGGTTCGACCACCCGGGCTTCGCCCGCGAACTGGCCATCGTACGAAGGCGGTTGCCCGGTGTGTCGGCGCGGCTGGCGGAGCAGGTGACCACGCTGGTGCAGGCGTTGCGCTCCCAGGACCTGCTCAAGCCGCCGGGGGTGGCCGAGACGATCGACTGGACGGAGGCCCTGGACGCGCTGGGCGCGACCGAGGTGGACGCCGAGCTGGCGGTGTCGACACTGGGTTCGGTCCTGAAGTACCGCGAGGACGCGGAGCGTGCCAAAGGGCTCGATCTGGCGGCGGTGCTCGCGGCGCGGGGGGCGTGAGCGGGGTGGCGGACGGCACGGCGTGGGTGGACGGCGGGAGACGAGAACGCGGCGACGGGCACGGCATGGCCGGCGGACACGCCGACGCCGTCCTGCTCGGCTTCGCGCGCGCCCTGCGGGCCGCCGGTGTCGACGCGAGCGCCGAGCGGGTGCACGCCTTCCTGCGGGCGGTGGACGAGTTGCGGCCCGGGATGCGGGCCGACGTGTACTGGGCGGGGCGGCTCACGCTGTGCGGCGGACGGGACGACCTGGAGCGCTACGAGAGGGTGTTCGCCGCCTACTTCGGGGGCGGGCTGCCGGCCGGGCGGAGGGCGCCGCCGACTCCCCCGCCGCGGCTGCGGCTGGTCCTGCGGGAGAGTCCCGGGCCCGGCCCGGCCGCCCGGGAGGAGGACCCGCAGGCGCCGCCCGCGGCCGCGCTCGCCAGTGGTTCCGAGGTCCTGCGTCACCGTGACGTCGCCGACCTGGACTCCGCCGAACGCGAGCAACTGCGCCGTCTGCTCGCCGCGTTCGCGCTGCGCGGCGAGGTGCGGCGCACCGCGCGCCGGCGGCCGGCCCGGCGCGGGGACGTCGATCCGCACCGCACGGTGCGCGAGCTGCTCCGGCGCGGCGGAGAGCCCGCACGGCTGCGCCGGCACGCCCGGGCCGACCGGCCGCGGCGGGTCGTACTGCTCGTGGACGTCAGCGGTTCGATGGCGCCGTACGCGGACGCGCTGCTGCGCTTCGCGCACGCGGCCGCCCGTGGCAGCCGTACGGAGGTCTTCACGATCGGCACCCGGCTGACCCGCGTGACCCGCGAACTCTCCCACCGCGACCCGGACCTGGCGATGACCGCCCTCGCGGCGGCCGTACCGGACTGGCGCGGCGGCACCCGGCTCGGGGAGCTGCTGCGCGAGTTCCTGAACCGCTGGGGGCAGCGCGGCATGGCGCGCGGGGCGGTCGTGGTGCTGCTGTCCGACGGCTGGGAGCGCGGCGACCCGGAGCTGCTCGGGATCCAGATGCGCCGTCTGCACCGGCTGGCGCACCGGGTGATCTGGGCCAACCCCCTCAAAGCACGCCCCGGTTACGCGCCCCTGGCCGCCGGGATGGCGGCGGCGCTGCCGAGCGTGGACGCCTTCGTCGCGGGCCACAGCCTGGCGGCGCTGGAACAGCTGGCAGCAGTGGTACGCGGGGCCGAGCGGGCCCGCGTGGAAGGAGCCGATCGTGCGTGACATCCTCCCGGCCCTCGGCCAGTGGTACACGGCGGGCGCCCCCTTCGGCCTCGCCACCGTCGTCACCGTCAGCCGCAGCGCACCGCGCGACCCCGGCGCGGCCATGGCGGTGGGGCCGGGCGACGAGGTCGTGGGGAGTGTGTCGGGCGGCTGCGTCG
Source organism: Streptomyces sp. NPDC048419 (assembly GCF_043200415.1). Classification (NCBI taxonomy): domain Bacteria; kingdom Bacillati; phylum Actinomycetota; class Actinomycetes; order Kitasatosporales; family Streptomycetaceae; genus Streptomyces; species Streptomyces sp. NPDC048419. The sequence goes on from NZ_JBICXT010000026.1 coordinate 17,954, forward strand.
AGGGCGCGGTGTTCGAGCTCGCCAAGGAGGTCGTCGAGAGCGGTGAGGCACGACTGGAGACCTTCGGATACAGCGACGAGGACGCCTTCGCGGTCGGTCTCACCTGCGGGGGTGAGATCACGCTGCTGATCCGGCCCGTCACCGGGGCGACCGATCCGGGGTTCACCGAGGTCGCGGAATCCGTCGCGGCGGGCCTGCCGGTGACGGTGGCGACGGTGACGGACGGGCCCGCGCCGATGGGGGCCACCCTCGCCGTCTGGCCGGACAAGGTCTCCGGCACGCTCGGTTCGACCGGTCTGGACGTGGCCGTCACCGCCGACGCGCGCGGTGAACTCGCCCTCGGTGCAACGGGTCTGCGCCACTACGGCCCCCACGGCGAGCGCCGTGAGGACGCGGTCACCGTCTTCCTGCACTCCTTCGCCCCACCGCCGCGCATGCTGGTCTTCGGCGCGATCGACTACGCGGCCGCGGTCGCCCGCATCGGCACCTTCCTCGGCTACCGGGTCACGGTCTGCGACGCCCGCCCGGTGTTCGCCACGCCCAAGCGCTTCCCGGACGCCGTCGAGGTGGTCGTCGACTGGCCGCACCGCTACCTCCGCAGCACCTACACCGACGAGCGCACGGTGATCTGCGTCCTGACCCACGACCCCAAGTTCGACGTGCCGCTGCTGGAGGAGGCGCTGCGCCGGCAGGCCGCGTACATCGGGGCGATGGGCAGCCGCCGTACGCACGACGAGCGCATGAAACGCCTGGTCGAGGCTGGACTCACCGAGGCCGAACTGGCCCGGCTGCGCTCACCGGTCGGTCTCGACCTCGGCGCCCGTACGCCCGAGGAGGTCGCCGTGTCCGTCGCCGCGGAGATCGTCTCGCTGCGCTGGGGCGGCACCGGGGCCCCGCTGACGGCCACCGGTGGCGCCATCCATCCGTCGACGCAACGTTCGTAGGAGGCAAGTCATGGAACTGCACCACGAGTTCACCGTGCCGGTCCCGGTCGACGACGCCTGGGGAACGCTCCTCGACATCGAGCGCGTGGCGCCGTGCATGCCCGGGGCGGCCGTCGAGGACTACGACGGCAAGACCGTCACCGGCTCGGTGAAGGTCAAGGTGGGTCCGGTGACCGTGACGTACAAGGGCACCGCCGTCTTCGAGGAGCAGGACGAGGCGGCGCACCGCATGGTGCTGGCCGCCAGCGGCCGGGAGACCCGCGGCCAGGGCACCGCACGCGCCAAGGTGACCGCGACGATGGCCGAGCACGACGGCGGTACGACCGTGTCGGTGCGGACCGATCTGACGGTGACCGGGCGTCCGGCGCAGTTCGGGCGCGGTGTGATGGCGGAGGTCGGCGACCGGCTCATCGGCCAGTTCGCCGACTGCCTGTCGGAGCGGATCGGCGAGCCGGCGGCCGAGGACGAGCCCGCGGCGGGCGAGCAGCCGGCAGCGGACGGCCAGTCCGCAGCGGGCGGGCGGGCCGCCGCCGTCAAGGAGCCGCCCGCGGAGGCGGAGCCCATCGACCTGCTCCGTACGGCCGGGCTGCCGGTGGCCAAACGGGCGGCGGTCGGAGCCGCAGCGGTGCTCGTGGTGGCAGTGGTGGCCCTGGGGCTGCGGCGCAGGCGGCGGCATTGACGCCCGCCGGCCGGTGCGTCAGGAGCCGGTCCCCCGGTGGTCGGCGATGATCTGCTCGAGGTGGTGCAGGGCCGCGGTGATCCGCGCCGGGTGATCCCGGAAGAAGGGGTCGTCCGGCACCGGCAGCGAACCTGCGAGCGCCCAGCCCCGGGCCCGTGCCCAGGTCGCCTCGTCCGCGCCGACCCGCACGCGGAAGACCTCCCGTGCCCGCGCCGGCAGCACCTTCCAGGCCGGGACCAGGTCCACGGCGGGGTCGGCAACGGCCAGCGTGCCGAAGTCGATGACCGCGCTGAGCCTGCCGTTCCTGGTCAGGAAGTTGCCCGCGTCGAGATCGCCGTGGATCCACACCGGCGGCTGCTGCCAGGCGGGCGCGGCGAGCGCTGCCTCCCACACCTCGGTGACCGCGTCGGTGTCGACCAGGCCGGTCCCCTTCAGCGCCTCGATCTTGGGCCGCACGCGCGCCTCCACGGCGATGGAGTCACGAGGGTCGCCGAGGGGCACGCCGCGGAAGGCGTTGCTCTGCTCCGGGCCGGGCCCGCCGGTGGCGTCGGCGGCCTGGAGCGCGGTGAGGAATCCGGCGAGGTCGAGGGCGGTGCGGACCGGGTCGGCCAGCTCGCCGGGCGTCATCGTCGTACCGTCCAGCCACCGGTAGACGGACCAGGGGTACGGGTAGCCCTCGCCGGGCTCGCCCTTGGCCAGTGGCTGGGGGACGGGCAGCGGCAGGTGCGGGGCCAGACGGGGCAGCCACCGGTGCTCGCGCTCCACCTGGCCGACCCAGTGCGCGTAGCGCGGCAGACGGACGGACAGTTCCTCGCCGAGCCGGAATGTGGCGTTGTCCATGCCGGACTGCGGCACCGGGGCGACCGGAAGATGGGCCCATTGCGGGAACTGGGCGGCGAGCAGACGGCGTACGAGCGTTTCGTCGATCAGCACACGGTCCAGTTCACCGGGACAGCGGGCTCAGATCCACCGAATTTCGATGTGTGAGGCAGAGGGGGATGGGTAGTCGGCGCTCAACGGAGGAGAAAGCGCCTCCGCGCACACAGCACCTTCTGCGGGAAGGAGGTCCGTGACTAACGCACACTCGCAGCGCCCGGGCCGCTTCCATTCGCCTGAAGCGGCCCGGATCCTGCCGAATGGCCGCGTCCGGATCACCTCTCGCCGCCGCCCGGGAACAGCACTCCGGGCAGGATGACCAGCGCGAGCACGGCGGCCGCCGCGTACAGACCCGCGGCTCCCAGTGCCACCGCGTGGAATCCCCGCACGAATCGCGCCCCGTCGCCGGGCTCACCGGCGACCGCGCCCGCCACCGCGATGCCTATCGCGCCGCCCGTCTGACGTGCGGTGTTGTTCATCGCGGAGGCCAGCCCCGAGCGCTCGGCGGGAACGGCCCCGATGGCCGCGGCGACGACCGCCGGGGTCAACAAGCCCATGCCCGCGCCCCACAGCAGGAAGGCGGGCAGCAGGACCGGGTACGGCGACTGCGGTCCGGCCAGGACCAGGAGTGCGAGTCCCGCCGCGCCCATGAGCAGCCCGGCGGTCGCCGGCAGACGTGCGCCGATACGGCTGGTGACGCGCCCGCCGAACGGCGCGATGACGGCGAGCGGGGCGAACAGCGGTATCACCGTCGCGCCCGCGAGCAGCGCGGAGCGGCCCTGCACCGACTGAAGGAACAGCATCAGCACGAACAGTGTGCCGAGCGTGCCCATGTTCATGGCTCCGGCCACCGCGTTCGCCGCGTCGAAGACCGGTCGCCGCAGCAGAGCCACGGGCAGCATCGCGTCGTCCCCGCGGCGCACTTCGACCACGGCCAGTGCCGGCACGGTGAGGATCGCGAGCACGGCGGCGGTGAGCACCTGTGGCGCGGTGGCGCCCGCGCGGCCGCCCTCGATGAAGGCGTACGTCGTCGCCAGCAGCAGCACACCGGCGAGCAGCAGTCCGGGCACGTCGGGCCGCCGGGCCTGCGCGTCCCTGCTCTCGCGCACGATCGCCGCGGCCCACACCAGGGCCACCAGCACGATCGGTACGTTCAGCAGGAAGATCGCCCGCCAGCCGAGAGCCTCGACGAGTGCGCCGCCGAGCAGCGGGCCCGCGGGCAGGGCGAGGCTTCCGACGCCGGCCCAGACGCCGATGGCCCGCGCGCGTGCGGCCTTGTCGGGGAACGCACGGCTGATGATCGCCAGCGTGCCCGGCAGCAGCAGCGCCGCTCCGACGCCCTGGATCACCCGGGCGGCGACGAGCACGGGGACGTCCGGCGCGAGTCCGCAGGCGAGCGATCCCGCGCCGAAGACGACGAGTCCGGCGAGCACCACTCTCCGGTGCCCGTAGAGATCTCCGGCCGTCCCGCTGGTCAGCATCAGCGCGGCCAGCGCCAGTGCGTAGCCGTCGACCACCCACTGCAGGCCGCCGACGTCGGTGCCCAGGCCCGAACCGATGTCGGGCAGCGCGACGTTGACGATGGTGACGTCGAGCAGCACCAGGAAGTACCCGGTGCACATGACGAGCAGGACGGTGCGCGGCGAGCCCTCGTGGCGTACCGGGTTCACTGCGCGCCGCAGAAGCGTTGCCGGTGATCCAGTCATGGTTCCTTGGTAACAGGCAGGTCTGACAACGCCCGGCGCACGCCGGTCGGCCCCGCGCGGGCGCCGCTGCCGGGTGCCCCCTTTCCCGCACCCCGAAACTGGCCGCTACCTGCGGGGCAGCCGGTGCAGTTCCACGTCCGTGAGCAGGCCGTCGGCCACGGTGGCGGTCATGTACGTGCAGTGGGGCTGCCTGCGGCGGTCGGTCGGTGAGCCTGGGTTGAGCAGCCGCAGTCCGCCCGGGGCGGTGGTGTCCCACGGGATGTGGCTGTGCCCGAAGACCAGGACGTCGACGTCCGGGAACCGGGCGGCGCAGCGCGCCTCGCGGCCCTGCGCCGCGCCCGTCTCGTGCACGCATCCGAAGCGCAGCCCGCCGAGTTCCGCGTGCGCCACCTCGGGCAGCCGGGCCCGTAGCGCCGGACCGTCGTTGTTGCCGTGGACACCGACGAGTCTGCGGCAGCGGGCCTCGAACAGGTCGAGGGTTTCGGTGTCGACCCAGTCCCCGGCGTGGAACACGACGTCGGCGCGCGGGAGTTCGGCCAGGAGCGGGGCGGGCAGCTCCTTGGCACGCTTGGGGAGGTGGGTGTCGGTCGTCAGCAGAAGGCGCACGACGGCAGCCTAGGCAGGCCGGCGAGCCGAGTTGAGGAGACCCGCCGGGAATCTACAGGCCAAGCTGTTCAGCCTGAGCTGGACAGTTCCGTCTTACGGTTTTACCGTGGGGCCATGAACGCGAAGGCCGCCGAACCCACCGAGGGCATCTCCGACTCCGCATCCCGTGCGGCGCGCGACCTGCGGGTCGTGTTCAGCCGGCTGCGCCGCCGCATCAGGGAGGTCGCGGAGAGCGAGGAGCTGACACCGCCCCAGGTCTCCGCCCTCACCCTGATCGCCAAGCACGGCGCCGCGACGGCGAGCGCGCTGGCCGTCGCGGAGGGCGTACGGCCGCAGTCGATGGCCACCACGCTCGCCGCGCTGGACCGGCACGGGCTGATCCGGCGCAGCCCCGACCCGGACGACGGCCGCCGCCAGCTCGTCACGCTGACCGACACCGGCCGGCAACGGGTCGAGGGCGACCGGCAGGCGCGTGAGGAGTGGCTGGCCCGCGCCCTCCAGGACCGCTTCACCGAGGACGAGCGACAGAAGGTGCTGGAGGGGCTGACGCTGCTGGAGCGGCTCACCGGGCCCTGACACTCCTCCGCTCCCGGCCGTCCGCGACCCGACCGTTCACCGAGCAAGCCCGCCCCCCGAAAGGCCTGACCTCATGACCGTCACCGCCCTCGACCCGCGCACGGCCCTGGTCGTGATCGACCTCCAGGCCGGCGTCGTCGCCGCGCCCGCCCAGCCTTACACCACCACCGAGGTCGTCACGCGTACGGCCGAACTCGCCGACGCCTTCCGCGCCCGTGACCTGCCTGTCGTCCTGGTGCGGGTCTCCTTCGCCGCGGACGGCTCGGACGCCGTGCCCGGCCGCAACGAGGCCTCTCGTCCAGGCGGCACCCGCCCCGACGGCTGGGACGTCATAGTCGACGAACTGGCCGGCCACCACGGCGACATCACCGTCACCAAGCGCAACTGGGGTGCCTTCCACGGCACCGACCTCGATGTCCTGCTGCGCCGCCGCGGTGTCACGCAGATCGTCCTGACGGGTGTGGCCACCAGCATCGGCGTGGAGTCCACCGCCCGCGCGGCCCACGAGCACGGCTACCACGTCACGCTCGCCACCGACGCCATGACCGACCTGGACCCCGAGGCCCACCGCAACAGCGTCGAGCGGATCTTCCCGCGCCTGGGCGAGCGGGGCACCACGGCGGAGATCCTGGCACTGCTCGCCAAGACGCACACCTGACCGACCCGCCGAGACGCGGCGGAAGGCCCCGGAGTGGGACGAAGCCCCCGGCGGAGATAGCATCCTGCCACCCGCACCCACACACGGCGAGCGACCCGAGGGGGCCCGGAGCACGATGCCGGTAAAGGTCAGCGTCATCGTCCCCGTTTACAACCCGGGGCCCTACATCGAGGACTGCATCGCCTCGCTGCTCAGGCAGTCCCTCCCACCCGACGAATACGAAGTGATCTTCGTCGACGACGGCTCCACCGACGAGACCCCGGCCCGGCTCGACGCGCTCGCCGCGGACGAGCCCCGGGTCAGGGTGATCCACCAGGAGAACTCCGGCTGGTCGGGCAAGCCCCGCAACGTCGGAATCGCCGCGGCCCAGGGCGAGTTCGTCATGTTCGTCGACAACGACGACCACCTCGGCGACGAGGCCCTGGAGCGGATGTACGGCTACGGCGTGGCGAACGGCGCCGACGTGATCGTCGGCAAGATGGCCGGCCAGGGCCGCCAGGTGCCGGTGGAGCTGTTCCGCAGCAACCGGCCGCGTGCGAACGTCGAGGACGCCCCGCTCATCGACAGCCTCACCCCGCACAAGATGTTCCGCCGGGCCTTCCTCGACGAGATCGGCCTGCGCTTCCCCGAGGGCAGAAGGCGTCTCGAGGACCATGTCTTCGTGGTGGAGGCCTATCTGCGCGCGGCCAACGTCTCCGTCATCGGCGACTACGTCTGCTACTACCACATCCGCCGCGGCGACTCCTCCAACGCGGGCTTCCAACGCTTCGACCCCGTCGGGTACTTCAAGAACCTGCGGGAGGCGCTCGACGTCGTCGAGCGGTACACCGAGCCGGGCCCGGTCCGCGACAGCCTCTACCGGCGCTGGCTGCGCGTCGAGATGGTGGAGCGGATGCGCGCCAAGCGGTTCCTCGCCATGCCCGACGACTACCGGCGCAAGCAGTTCGAGGAGATCCACCATGTCGTCACCGAGCGCTTCGGGCCCGCCGTCGCCGCCGAACTGCCGCCCACGCAGCAGGTCGTGGCCTCACTGATCAGCGCCTACCGGTACGACGACCTCGTGGCCTTCGCCGAGTGGGAGGCCGGGCTCAAGCTGCGCGCCCGGCCCGGCACGCTCGAGTGGCGGGACGGCAGGCTGAGGTTCGACTACGCCGCCGAACTCACCTCCGGCGACGCGCCGTTGACGTTCCCCGGCAGCGGGGTGCCCACCCCGCTGGACGGCCCGCCCGCGAGCACCGACGCGGCGATCGCCTGGGTGGGCGCCGACACCGTCGCCCAGTTCGGGCAGGCGACGCTGGACCTGCTGGTGCGCGAACGCTCCACCGGCGCCCAGTACTTCCAGCCGGTCGAGGTCACCCGCGAGATCGTGCCGGTCGAGGACAGCGGACGCGTGCGCCTGGTGCTGCGCGCGACGGTCACCTTCGACCCCGCCGGCGCGGTGGAGGGTGCACCGCTGCGCATCGGGCTGTGGGACACCTACGCCCGTGCCAGGGTGGGCGGTTGGAGCAAGGAGGCCCGTATCGGACCGGGCCCGCGCAAGGCCCGCGCCGCCGCCTCCGCCGCCGTCGTGGCCGGGCACGTGGTCCTGCCGTACTGGACCGACCAGCACGGCCATCTCTCCCTGGACGTCGACCGTGCGAGCAAGCGGCTGGGGCTGGGCGGTCTGTCCCCCGACACCGTGGACCTGTCGGGGAACCGGTTGCGCGTGCCGCTGCCGCTGCACGTGCCGGCCGGCACTGCGGTGCTGCTGCGGCTCACCTCGCCCGCCCGGTCGGTCGAGACGCCCGGCACGCTCTCCCCGGCCGGGGACGGTGCCGTTCTGGAGGCCGACCTGCCCGTCGCCGACCTCGGCGGTGCGACCTGGCGCACCGCCCTGTGCGCGGCCCCCGATGCCGCCGACCGGCGCTTCCTGCCGCTGCCGCTCGCCCTGCGCGCGAACGCCCACTCGGTCGAGGTGGCACGGGCCCCACAGCCCTCGGCCCTGCGACGGCTGGCCCGCAGGGTGCGGCGCGGGCTCGCCGTGGTACTCGGCCGACGCACCGACTCGAAGACCAAGACCGGAAAGGCGTGACAGCGTGCGATCACTGGGCATGGAGGGCGCCTGGGCGCTCGAGCCGAAGGTCTTCCCGGACGAGCGGGGCAGCTTCCACGAGTGGTACCGCGGCACTGAGTTCCGTGAGGCCACCGGGTACGACCTGGCGCTGAAGCAGGCGAACTGCTCGGTCTCCCGCTGGGGTGTCGTGCGCGGCCTGCACTTCGCCGACGTGCCGCCCGGGCAGGCCAAGTACGTCACCTGCGTGCGCGGCGCGATCCTCGACGTGGTGGTCGACCTGCGCGTCGGCTCGCCCACGTTCGCGCAGTGGGAGGCGGTGCGCCTCGACGACGACAACCGGCACGCGCTGTTCATCGCGGAGGGGCTCGGGCACGCCTTCATGGCCCTGACCGACGACGCCACCGTGGTGTATCTGACGTCGGAGGGCTACGCGCCCGAGCGCGAGCGCTGTGTGCATGCCCTGGACCCGGAGCTGGGGATCACCTGGCCCGAGGGCATCCGCCCGCTGCTGTCGCCGAAGGACGCCGAGGCTCCCTCACTGGCCGAGGCGCAGCGGGACGGACTGCTGCCGTCGTACGAGGCCTGCACCGCCTACTACGAGAAGCTTCGCAGCGGGGTCAGCGACTGACCGCGTACGGCTCCAGGGCCGAGCTCAGTGCCTTCCAGCCGCGGGCTCGGCTCAGGCCGCGGTTGCGGGCACGCACCATCGGGCGCCAGAAGTCGGCACCCATCAGCGTCTCCGGCTTGACCGCCTTGACCCGCTCCAGGACCGCCTCGGGCACCTTCTGCGGGTCGGGCACCTCGAACTCGGCCATGATCTCGTCGTACTTGTCCTTCAGCACGGTGCTCTTGGGGTCCGCACCGAAGATGACGAGCTGGCCGGTGGGCTGGGTGTCGACGAGCACCAGCTCCAGGTCGGGCCGGTAGCGGGTCAGGATCTCGATGACCTTGTAGACGTCACCGGTCCAGGCCGTGGTGTGCCGGTCGCGGGCCGCCTCGTCGATGCTGCGCGGCAGCATGTCGTCGAAGACGATCACGCTGGCCCAGTCGGCGTGCTTCTCGATGTTGATGAAGTCCCGCAGCGCGAACTCGAACAGGTGCATGCCGTCGATGAACGCCAGGTCGAGCGTGGTGCGCCGCCAGTACCCGATGGGGCTGCGGCCCCGGCGCAGGTTGCGCAGCGGGTGCCGGCCGCCGCGCAGATACTGCAGCGGGTTGTCGCGGGCGAAGAAGTCGTCACTGGTGGCCTTCACCAGGTGGACGTCGCACTTGATCTCCGTGACCACCTTGAAGGCGGGGTCGACCGCGATGCTGGGGACGCGCGACAGCGTGAGGCTGCGGCCGTCGTTGACTCCGATCTCCAGGTAGTTGCGGTTGGCGGTGACCTTGTGCAGTTCCCGCAGGAACTCATGGCGTTTCACGAAGGGACTCCTTGCGGATCAGTGGAAGAGCTTCGTGCAGGGCGGCCTGCCAGTCGCGCAGAGGCGGCAGGCCGAGCTCCTGCCAGCGGCCGTGGGCGAGGGCGCTGTAGGCGGGCCGGGGCGCGGGCCGGACAAAGGCCTCGCTGCCCACGGGCCGCACCCGGTCGGGATCGGCGCCCAAACCCCTGAAGACCTCGCGGGCCAGCTCGTACCAGCTGGCCTCGCCGGAGCTGGTGGCATGGAAGACACCACTCGCGCCGCGCCCCAGGTGCGGGCCCAGGTCGGCGAGGCGTGCGGCGACGTCCGCGCTCCACGTGGGCTGTCCGCGCTGGTCTTCGACGACGTCGAGGGTGTCGCGGCGTGACTCCAGATCGATCATCGTGCGGACGAAACTACGCCCGTGGACCCCGTAGAGCCAAGCGGTTCGCACGATTGCGCTCGATGTGGGCAGCTCCTTCGCCACGGCCTGCTCCCCGGCGAGCTTGGTGCGGCCGTAGGCGGTGTGCGGCGCGGTGGGGTGGTCCTCCGGGTACGGGGTTCCGGCGTCGCCCGCGAAGACGTAGTCGGTGGAGACGTGGATCATGCGGGCGCCGTGCGCCGCGCAGGCGCGGGCGAGGTGGCGGGGCCCGTCACCGTTGATCAGCAGGGCCTGTTCCTCGTCGGTCTCGGCATCGTCCACGGCTGTGTACGCGGCGCAGTTGACCACCAGGTCGGGGCGGTGTTCGGCCAACATCTCGTCGACGGCCGCCTGTTGGGCGATGTCGAGGGCGGCGCGGTCAAGGCCCACCACCTCTTCGCCGCGCCGGGCCAGCTCGTCGACCGTGTCCCGGCCGAGCATGCCGCCCGCTCCCGTGACCAGCCACCTCATGCCGACCGCCCCTTCAGTGGCTCCCACCAGGCGCGGTTGTCTCTGTACCAGGCGACGGTGTCGGCGAGGCCGGTGGTGAAATCGTGGCGCGGGCGGTAGCCCAGCTCGTCGCGGGCCTTGCTCCAGTCGACCGAGTAGCGCAGGTCGTGGCCCTTGCGGTCCTCGACGTACTCCACGCGGTCCCAGCCGGCCCCGCAGGCGTCCAGCAGCAGGCCGGTGAGCTCCTTGTTGCTCAGCTCGGTGCCGCCGCCGATGTTGTACACCTCCCCCGGCCGGCCCTTGGTGCGGACGAGTTCGATGCCCTGGCAGTGGTCCTCCACGTGCAGCCAGTCGCGGACGTTGAGGCCCTCGCCGTAGAGCGGGACCTTCTTGCCGTCGAGGAGGTTGCTGACGAACAGCGGGATGACCTTCTCGGGGTACTGGTGCGGCCCGTAGTTGTTGGAGCAGCGCGTCACGCGCACGTCCAGGCCGTGGGTGCGGTGGTAGGCCAGCGCGAGCAGGTCGGAGGACGCCTTGGAGGCGGAGTACGGCGAGTTGGGGGCCAGCGGATGGTCCTCCGGCCAGGAGCCCGACTCGATGGAGCCGTAGACCTCGTCGGTGGAGACGTGCACGAAGGGGCCCACCCGGTGGCGCAGGGCCGCGTCCAGCAGGATCTGGGTGCCCACCACGTTGGTCAGCACGAAGTCGGTCGCGCCGGCGATCGAGCGGTCCACGTGGGACTCGGCGGCGAAGTGCACCACTTGGTCCGCCTCGCCCATCAGCTTGTCGACGAGTTCGGCGTCGCGGATGTCGCCCTGGACGAACTGGAGTTGGGGGTGGTCGAGATCGAGGTTGTCGAGGTTACCGGCGTAGGTGAGCTTGTCCAGCACGGTGATCCGGAGTCCCTCAGGTGCTCCGGAGGCCAGCAGGGTGCGGACGTAGCAGGAGCCGATGAATCCGGCGGCGCCGGTGACGAGGAGGTTCATGTATGGATCTGCACCTTGCTGTGGTCTCCGAGGACGAGGCGGTGGGCGCTGGGCACGTTGGGGGCCGGTGTCACCTCGGCGTGCCGGCCGATCAGGGAGTTCTCGATCCGTCCCACTCCGAGGATCGAGGAGTCGCGCAGCACGATGGAGAACTCGAGCTCGCTGTCGGTGATCCGGCAGTTCTCCGCGACGGAGGTGAACGGGCCGACGTAGGAGTCCTCCACCACCGTGCCCGCGCCGATCACGACGGGGCCGACGATGCGTGAGCGCACGATGCGCGCGCCCTCCTCCACGACCACGCGCCCGATCGCCTCGGAGCCCTCGTCGACCTCGCCGTCGATACGGCGGTCGAGGGTCTCCAGGACCGTGCGGTTGACCTCCAGCATGTCGACGACGTTGCCGGTGTCCTTCCAGTAGCCCTTGATGACGGTGCAGCGCACGTCGGCGCGCTCGTCGATCAGCTGCTGGATCGCGTGGGTGATCTCCAGCTCGCCGCGCCAGGACGGCCGGATGGCGCGCACGGCGTCGTGGATGCGGGGCGTGAACAGGTAGACGCCCACCAGCGCGAGGTCACTCTTGGGGTCCTTCGGCTTCTCCTCCAGGCCGACGACCTGGCCTTCGGCGTCGAGCTCCGCGACACCGAAGGCACGCGGGTCGGCCACCTTGGTGAGCAGGATCTGGGCGTCGGGCCGGTTGCGGCGGAACTCGTCGACGAGGGGGCTGATGCCGCCGACGATGAAGTTGTCGCCGAGATACATGACGAAGTCGTCGTCGCCCAGCCAGTCCCGCGCGATCAGCACGGCGTGCGCCAGCCCGAGGGGCCGCTCCTGCGGGATGTAGGTGATTTCCAGGCCGAACTTGGATCCGTCGCCGACGGATTCCTGAATCTCCTCGGCGGTGTCACCCACGATGACGCCCACCTCGGTGATACCGGCCTCCGCGATGGATTCCAGTCCGTAGAAGAGCACGGCCTTGTTGGCCACGGGGACTAGTTGCTTGGCCGATGTGTGTGTGATCGGCCTCAATCGGGTACCGGCACCGCCGGACAACACGAGAGCCTTCATCTGATTCACCCTAGCGTCGATCACGGTAAGGCGAACGTTTACAAGGTGGCTTCTTGGTAAGGACTGCGCAGCCTCACCGGCCGTCCCGGGAGAACGGTCTCAGTCCTCGCCCCGCACGATGTTCCCCTCCAGGCCGTACTGGTCCGTCCGGGTCGCGTCGCCCTCGGGGACGGCCGGGATACAGGTCCGTACGACGTCCTTGCCCCGATGGCGCCGCGCCTTCGACCAGCCGGACTCAGGCCTGCGTATCGCGAGCTTCTCAGTGAGCTGAGCGGTCACGGTGATTCATCCTCTTCCTACGTCGTTGCCCGCCTTCCGGGTTTCCCGTGCCGCCCGGACGAAACGCTGTTCGGGCCGGTTCACCGAGGAGGAGCGACCGGTGGTCCTGAACAGGACGCCCTGGCCAAGCGGCTCCTGCGGCTGATCACGGCCAACGTCACGGCCAGCTGATCGGGACCTCGGCCCACACCTGCTTGCCGCCGCTGACCGGCACCGTCCCCCAGGTGTCCGACATGGCCTCGACGAGGAGGATGCCGCGTCCGCCGGTGGCCTCCCAGCCGATGCTGGTCGGCTTGACGGGGGTGCGGGGCGAGGAGTCGGCGACCGAGATGCGCACCCGGTTGTCGAGCAGCGTGAGGTCGAGGCGGACCTGGCCGTCGGTGTGCACGAGGGCGTTGGTGACGAGCTCGGAGACGATCAGGAGCACGGTGTCCGCCTCCTCCCGGGACACGCCCCAGGTGCGCAGCGTGCGCCGGGTGAAGCGGCGGGTGTGCCCGACCGCCTCGGGGACGCGCCACACCGTCCAGCTCTCGCGCTGCGGGCGCAGCGCCATGCCGTCGTAGCGCAGCAGGAGCAGGGCGACGTCGTCGCTGCGGTGGGCGTTGCCGAGCAGGGCGTCGGCGACCTGGCCGAGGTGGGCGGGGTCGGCCACGGACAGTTCGTGGGCCAGGCGGTCGAGGCCCTCGTCGATGTCGGCCTCGGCGGACTCGACGAGACCGTCGGTGGTCAGCGCGACCACGGTGCCGGGCTGAAGACGCAGCACGCTCATGGGGAAGTCGGCCTGTGCGACCACGCCCAGCGGCGGTCCGCCCTCCGCCTCCGGCATGTGGGTGCTGCCGTCCGGGTGGCGCAGCACGGGCGGCAGATGCCCCGCGCGGACGTACCAGGCGGAGCCCTCCTCCATGTCCACGTCGACGTAGCAGCAGGTGGCGAAGAGGTCGGTCTCCAGGTCCACCAGGAGCCGGTTGGCGTGCGAGACGACCACGTCCGGCGGATGGCCCTCCACCGCGTAGGCGCGCAGTGCGGTGCGCATCTGGCCCATCAGGGTGGCGGCCGCCGCGCTGTGGCCCTGGACGTCGCCGATGACGAGAGCGACGTGGTTGTCGGGCAGCGGGATCACGTCGTACCAGTCGCCGCCGACCTCAAGCCCCGCCGTGGTGGGCAGATAGCGCGCTACGGCGACCGCGCCGGGCAGCTTGGGCAGGCGGCGCGGCAGCAGCTGGCGCTGGAGCATGCCGACGAGTTCGTGCTCGGCGTCGAAGGCGTGGGCGCGCATCAGGGCCTGGCCCGCGAGGCCGGCGGAGGCGGTGAGCAGGGCGCGTTCGTCGGTGCCGAACTCGTGCGGGGTGTCCCAGCCGATCAGACAGGCGCCGGCCATGCGGTTCCCGGCGGGTAGCGGCAGGACGGCGAGTCCGCCGGGGCCGACGTCGGCGAGCGCGGGTTCCAGGGGCGTGCCCGCGGGCCAGATGTGGGCGCGGCCCTCACGCAGCGCGGCGGCGAGGGTGGGCATGGCGCGTACGGGCGCGTCGGGCCACTCGGAGCGCCACTCCAGGCGCCACAGCTCGGGCCAGGACTCCGGTTCGGGCGGGTCGAGGACCGTCACGACGAGCCGGTCGCCCTCCAGCTCCGCGAGCGCGATCCGGTCGGCCTGCAACGGCTTGCGCAGGGCGGAAACGACGGCCTGGCTGACGTCGCGGACCGTGCCCGCGGTGGCGAGCATGGCGGCGAGACGCTGTACACGGGCCACGTCGGTGAGGTCGGAGCGCAGTTTGGAGGCGTCGGCGACCGTGCCCTCGAGCCGGGCGGGCTGCCCGTCGCCGCCGGGCACCAGGCGGCCGCGCAGCCGCAGCCACATCGGCGGGCCGGACGGCTGAAGCACCCGGAACTCCAGGTCGCGGTCGCCGAGGGCCGCGTGGTCGGCCTCCACGACGGACATCAGCGCGGGCAGGTCCTCCGGCACGGTCAGGCCCAGCAGCGTCTCCACCTTGCCGTCGAACTCGGCGCGGGTGAGGGCGAACAGATCCAGGATGTCGTCGCCGACCGCGACCCGGCCGCTGTCCATGGCCAGGCTGAACGCGTTGGCCGGCAGTTCGCCGCCCTCCTGGGCCCGGGCCGGGGCGGGGCAGCCGACGGCGTCGGCGATCAGCTCCAGGCACTTGCGGTCCTCGGTGCCGAAGCCGTCGGGCCGCTCGCTGACGGCCAGCAGACAGGCGCCGCCGCCGTCGCCGTCCCCGCGCACGGGCAGCACCGTGAGGAAGAAGTCCCGCGCCTGCGCACCGGCGCACGCGTCCTCGGGCCCGAGCGACACCGGGCAGCCGGAGCGGTGCGTCTCGGCCACGGGAGAGCCGCCCGAGCGCGGATAGGTCTCCCGCAGGCCGAACAGCGTCCTCGGCACACCCGCCGATTGGGCGAGACAGAGCAGGTCGGCGTCCTCCCCCGGCGCGTACACGGCGACCAGGGCCGCTCCGGCGAAGACCAGCGCCTGTTCCAGGAAACGGTGCACCCGATCGGGTGAGGCCGGACCGGAGGTGAGCGCTTTGAGGGCGTCTTCGGCACGCAGCGTTCCAGTTCTGCGTCCCTCAGCGCCCTCACTGACCACGTCCGTATTACAGCGCGTATGAGACGCGTGCGCAGCCCCTGTGCGTATTCCGGGCGGCTCGCCGGACTCGTCCGGTCGAAACCCACCGAACATGTGTTGACGCATGCGTATCGCACGGTGTTCTGGTGACACCCGTGACTGTCCCGCTCCCCCGCCCGGCTGGAAATCTCGATGCCGGACCACGGAGGGGGACGTATGGACAAGCGGTACGAGGTGTACGCGCTCGCCGACAGACACTTCTACGAGACGCCGGACCGGCTCGGTGCCGGCGGACAGCAGGACGCGCCCTCGTTCGCGACCGCACGTCGCCGGGTGCCGGAGGGCTGGGAGTCGGCGCGGATCGGCGACTGGCTGATGCTGCAGCCGCTCGGCGAGGACGGGAGCCCGGTGCCGGGCCCGGCCCAGGGCTGGAAGATCCACGCCTCGGCCACGCGGGCCGACGCGGAGCGGATCGCCGCGGCCGTGTGGGCCTACTGCGTACCGCGCCGCATCCCGTTCAAGTTCGTGCCGGCTCCGCATCTGCTGCACCTGCGCAACACCAAGTACGCGGGCCGCGACACCAGCGGCAAGTTCGTCACCGTCTACCCGGTCGACGAGGACCAGCTCCAGCAGGTCCTGCGCGAACTGGGCGCGCTGCTGGAGGGTCTGGAAGGCCCGTACATCCTCACCGATCTGCGCTGGAACGAGGGTCCGCTCTACGTCCGTTATGGCGCCTTCGCCCGCACCTTCACCGTCGACGAGCGGGGCTCGCTCGTGCCGGCGGTGCGCGACGGCGAGGGGCGGCTGGTGCCGGACCGGCGGGCACCGTCCTTCCAGGTGCCGGAGTGGGTGACGCTGCCGGCGTTCCTCGAGCCGCAGCTGGCGGCCCGCAACACCACGACCGTGGGCGACCTGCCCTACCGCATCGAGAAGGCGCTGCACTTCTCCAACGGCGGTGGGGTGTACGCGGGCACCGACACCCGCGACGGTCGCAAGGTCGTCCTCAAGGAGGGCCGGCCGCACGCGGGGCTGGCCTCCGACGGCGCGGACGCGATCGCCCGGCTGGAGCGCGAGAAGCAGGCCCTGGAGCAGGTCGCGGGGACGGGCGTGGTGCCGGAGGTGCGGGACTGGTTCACCCTCGGCGACCACCGGTTCCTGGTCATGGACTTCCTCGAGGGGCGCCCCCTCAACTCCTACTTCGCGGAACGGCATCCGCTGCTCACGCCGGACCCGGATCCGGACGCCGTGGCGCGCTACACCGCATGGGCGGTACGCATCCACGGGGCGGTCGAGCGCGCGGTGGAGGCGATGCACGCGCGCGGGATCGTCTTCAACGACCTGCACGTCTTCAACATCATGGTCGCCCCTGACGAGGAGTCGGTGTTCCTGCTCGACTTCGAGGCGGCGGCCCCGGTGGCGGAGAACGGCCGCCAAGTCGTCGCCCACCCCGGCTTCTTCGCCCCGCCCGACCGCACCGGCACCGCCGTCGACCGCTATGCGCTCGCCTGCTTACGGCTCGCACTGTTCCTGCCCGTCACCACCCTGTTCGTGGTCGACCGGGGCAAGGCGGCGCATCTGGCCGAGGTGATTGCCGAGCAATTCCCCGACGTGCCGCGGCAGTTCCTGGACGAGGCGGTCACGGAGATCACGCGAGGCGCCGACGCGGGCGCCCCGGCGTACGTACGGCCCGCCGACCGGCCGCACAGCCGCGAATCGATGGCCAAGGCGATCCTCGCCTCGGCCACCCCGGACCGCGACGACCGGCTCTTCCCGGGCGACATCGCCCAGTTCTCCGACGGCGGCGGCCTAGGCCTCGCGTACGGCGCGGCCGGCGTGCTGTACGCGCTGGCCGAGAGCGGGGCCGAACGGTACGAGGAGGGCGAGCGCTGGCTGCTGTCCCACACCGACCCGCCGCCGGCCGGCACGCCGCTCGGCCTGTACGACGGACTCGCGGGCGTGGCCCACGTGCTCGAACGGCTCGGCCACCGGCAGCCGGCCCTTGACCTGATCGAGGTCGTCCTCGGGGAGAGGTGGCAGAACCTCTCCTCCGACCTCCAGGGCGGCCTGGCCGGCCTGGGCCTGGTCCTCGGCGAACTGGCCGACCGCACGGGCGAGTCGGAGCTGCGCGAGCGGTCCGCCGAGGCCGCGGACCTCCTCGTCCGGCGTCTCGCCGAGCCGCGTCCCGAGACGCGCAGGCGGCGGGCCGGCCTGCTGCGAGGGGCGGCCGGTCCCGCGCTCTTCCTGCTGCGGCAGTACGAACGCACCGGTGAGTCAAGGCTGTTGGAGGCTGCCCGCGAGGCGCTGGGCCGGGACCTCGAGTGCTGCGTCGTTCAACAGCGCGGTGGCGGCCTGGAGGTCGACGAGGGCTGGCGCACGCTGCCCTACCTCGGGGACGGCAGCGCCGGACTGGGCATGGTCCTCGACGACTTCCTGGAGCACGCCGACGACGCGGAGTTCGACAAGGCGCGCGCCGGCATCCTCACCGCCGCCGCCTGCCGCTTCTACGCGCAGCCCGGACTCTTCCAGGGCCGCGCCGGGTTGATCCTGCACCTCGGCCGCACCACGCAGCCGGAGGCGACGGCCCGGCGGCTCACCGAGCAGATCGACGGGCTCGGCTGGTACGCGATGGCGTACGAAGGTCAACTGGCCTTCCCCGGCCATCAGATGATGCGGCTCTCCATGGACCTCGCCACCGGAACGGCAGGCTGTCTGCTCGCGCTCGACGCGGCCTGCGACGGCAGCGCCCACCTGCCGTTCCTGCCGCCGCTGAGGCGGCACCCACGACTCGGCTCCGCAACCTGACGGAGTCGTGACCCAACCCCGTCCCCACGGATGGACACCGAAGGAAAGGACCACCAACATGGCACTCCTCGACCTGCAGACGATGGAATCCGACGAGCACACCGGCGGCGGTGGCGGCGCCAGCACCGTCAGCCTGCTCTCCTGTGTCAGCGCGGCGAGCGTCATCCTCTGCGTCTGACGGTCACCGTACGCCCACGGCTCCGGGCGGTCCGCTCCCGCGAGGGACGGGCCGCCCGCGGTCCTGCGCACCCCTGCGACCCCGGATGCGAGGCAGCGGTCGTATGGCGACCATGACGACGCGTGCCGCAGATCCCGCCGCTCTGCTGAACTCGGCCACCCGGCACAGCGGGGCCCGAAGTGTGGTCCTGTGCCTGCTGAGTGTGGCGTCGACCGGTGCCGGTCTGCTTCTGCCGGCCGCTCTCGGCCGCACCCTCGACCTGCTGCTGGCCCACGCCCCCGCGACCCGCTGGGTGCTGTGCTGCGCGGGACTCGTGCTCCTTGCCGTGGTGCTCGACGCGTGCGAGACCGTGCTCGGCGGCACCGTCGACGCGCGGACGACGGCGTGGCTGCGGCGGCGGCTGACGGGGCATGTGCTGGCGGCCGGCCCGCGCGCGGCCGCCCGCTTCGGGCCCGGTGACCTCGTCGCCCGGCTCGTCGGCAACGCCTCCCAGGCGGGAACGGCTCCCGCCGCCCGCGCCGCCCTCCTCGCCGCGCTCGCCGGACCCGTCGGCGGCATGGTCGCGCTCGGCCTCATCGACCCCTGGCTCGCGGCCGTGTTCCTGGCCGGGGCACCCGTGCTGACTCTCCTGCTGCGCGCCTTCGCCCGTGACACGACCCGCTGCGTGGCCGACTACCAGCAGGTGCAGGGGCGGATCGCGGCCGCGCTGGCGGAGGCGGTCGCCGGTCACCGCACCATCGAGGCGGCGGGCACGGCGGACAAGGAGGCGGCGCGGATCCTGCGACCGCTGCCCGAACTGTCCCGCGCGGGGCACCGCATGTGGCGGGTGCAGGGGCGGGCCGCGGCGCAGGCGAGCACCGTGGCGCCGCTCCTCCAGCTCGGCGTCGTCGCCGTGGCCGGAGTGCTCCTCGTCCGGCACCGGCTGTCGGTCGGCGAGGTGCTGGCGGCCTCCCGGTACGCGGTGCTCGCGACCGGAGTCGGCGTGCTGGTCGGCCAGTTCGCGAGTCTGGCCCGGGCCAGGGCGGCCGCCGGGCGCCTCGACGAGGTCCTCTCGGAGCCGGCCACCGCCCACGGCGACCGCCAACTGCCTTCAGGTCCGGGGCGCTTGGAGCTGCGCGGCGTGACGGCCCGGCGCGGCGGACGCACCGTGCTCGACGGCGTCGACCTCGTCGTCCCCGGCGGCACGACCCTCGCCCTGGTCGGCCGCTCCGGCACGGGCAAGTCGCTGCTCGCCGCGCTCGCCGGCCGCCTGGCCGACCCGGACGCCGGCGAGATCCTGCTCGACGGCGTCCCCCTGCGTGACCTGAGCCGCAGCGAACTGCGCCGCGCCGTCGGCTACGCCTTCGAGCGCCCCGCCCTGCTCGGCACGACCGTCGAGGACGCGGTCGCTCTCGGCCCGCGGCCCCTCTCCCCCGCGACCGTCCGCGAAGCAACCCGCCTCGCGTGCGCGGACGACTTCGTACGGCGCCTGCCGGACGGCTACGCCACCCCCCTCGGCGACGCCCCGCGCTCCGGCGGCGAGTCCCAACGGCTCGGCCTGGCACGCGCGTTCGCCCACGGCGGCCGTCTGCTCATCCTCGACGACGCCCTCTCCAGCCTCGACACGGTGACGGAAGCCCGGATCACCGGCTCCCTCCTCACCCACGGCACCCACAGCACCCGCCTCCTCATCGCCCACCGAGCGGCCACGGCGGCCCGGGCGGACGCGGTGGCGTGGCTGGACGGCGGGCGGGTGCGGGCGGTCGGAACGCATGCGGAGCTGTGGCGGCTGGACGGATACCGGGCAGTGTTCGGGGACGGGGGGTCCGCGTGAAGGACGGGTTGCAGGTGAAAGTCGGGGTCCGCGTGAAGGACGGGGTTCGGCGGCCGGGCCGCCGCGACAGCCTCCGGGCGCGTGGCCTGCGTTTCCTGTGGTCCCGCCGTGGAGTCCTCCTCCGGCTCGGATGCTGGTCCGTACTGGAGACCGGTCAGACCTTCCTCACCGGGTACGCCCCGGCGCGCGCCCTCGACGCGGGGTTCCTCACCGGACGGGTGGACGTCGGGCTCGCCTGGCTCGGAGTGGCCGGGCTCGGGGTCGTCGTGGGGGCGTACGGGACCGGGCGGGTCTACGCGTCCGTCGCCGCGCTGGTCGAACCCCTGCGGGACCGGCTCGTGGAGCGGGTGGTCGGCCGCGGGGTGCGCGAGGCCGGCGGCGGAGCGCTGTCGGGGCTCACCCAGCAGGTGGAGATCGCGCGGGAGACCTTCGCCGGGCTGGTGATGGTGTCGCGGTCGTTCCTGTTCACGGCGGTGGGGGCACTGGCCGGGCTGTTCTCGCTCGCCCCGATGCTGCTCCTGGCCGTAGGACCGCCGCTGCTGGCCGGAGTCGCCCTGTTCGCGGTGTCGCTGCGGCCGTTGGCCCGCCGGCAGGAGGCGTTCCTCGTCGCCGACGAGGCTCTGGCCGAAAGCCTCGGTGCCGTCTGCCCGGGGCTGCGGGACATCACCGCCACCGGCGCCGAGGAACGGATCGCCGCCGACACGGGAGAGCGCGTCGACGCCGAGCTGCGCGCCGCCCGCTCCCTCGCCCGCTGGGGCGTCGTACGGGTGGCGGCGCTCGCGATCGGCGGCCAGGTCCCGATCGTGCTCCTGCTCGCCGCCGCCCCCTGGCTCCTGTCCCACGGCGTCACCGCCGGCGCCCTGGTCGGCGCCCTCGCCTACGTCACCCAGTCCCTCCTGCCGGCCCTGGGCAACCTGGTCCACGGCCTGGGCACGAGCGGCTCACGCCTGACGGTGGTCCTGCGGCGCCTGGCATCGGCACCCGCGCCCCAGGCGCCGGCGCCCGAGCGGGCACGCCCCGCCGAACACTCCCCCGCCCTCTCCCTCACCTCCGTCACCTTCGCCTACGGCCCGGCCGCGACCCCTGTGATGCAGGACCTCGACCTCTGCCTCTCCCCCGGCGCCCACCTGGCCGTCGTCGGCCCCAGCGGTATCGGGAAGTCCACGCTCACCGCGCTGGTCGCCGGGCTGCTGGAACCGCGCCACGGCACGATCCGGGTCGGCGGGCTGCCGGTGCCCTCCGACGCGGCAGCGCGCCATCGCGTGCTCATCCCGCAGGAGGCGTACGTCTTCACCGGCACCGTCGCCGAGAACCTCACCCACCTCCGGCCGGACCCGGTGCCGGAGGCCGAACTGCTCGCGGCGGCCGATGCCGTGGGGCTCCGTCCGCTGCTCGACGCGCTCGGCGGGCCCGGCGCCCCACTCGACCCGGCGGCACTCTCCGCCGGTGAACGGCAGCTGATCGCGCTGACCCGGGCGTATCTGTCGCACGCCCCGCTCGCCCTGCTCGACGAGGCGACCTGTCATCTCGATCCGCAGGCCGAGGAACGCGCCGAGCGTGCTTTCGCGCGGAGGCCGGGCGGCACCCTGGTCGTCGTGGCACACCGCATCAGCTCGGCCCGGCGCGCGGACCGCGTACTGATCATGGACGGGCGCGGCACGGCGTACGGCACCCACGACGAGCTGCTGGAGGCGTCGCCGCTGTACCGGGAGCTGGTCGGCAGCTGGACGCCCGCGCCGCCGGGCGCGGCCCTTCCCGGGACACCGTCACAGCCAGCCCTCCCCCTGCGAGATCCGGATCGCGTCGATACGGTTCCGGGCCCCGGTCTTGCGGGTGATGGCCGCCATGTAGTTGCGCACGGTCCCGTGCGACAGGTGGAGGCTGCCCGCGATCTCCGCGACGGAGGCACCCTCGGCGGCCAGGGATAACACACTCAGCTCGCGCCGGGTCAGCGGCATCTCGGCGGCCTTCAGGAAGCCGTAGCCGAGCGAGTCGTCGACGAATCGTTCCCCCGAGGCGACCCGCCGGATCCCGCGCACCAGGTGGTCCGGTGGTCCCGCCTTGTCCACGTAGCCGGTCGCCCCGGCCTCGATGGCCCGCTTCAGCAGGCCGGGCCGGTGGGCACTCGCCAGGACGAGAAGTCTCGGCCGTATCTCGTCCTGGCCGCGTAAGCACAGGTCGCCGAGTGGTGGAACGCCGTATGTGTCCGCGGCCTCCAGATCCGCCGCGCACACATCGGGGCGCAGCAGCCGCGCCCGGCCGTACGCCCCCCGCCAAGGTGTGTCCTCCACTCGGAGGTCCGGTTCCCGTCGCAGCCACTCCGCCAGAACCGATCGCACCAGACACGCATCGTGCACCAGTAATACCCGGATCACAGCCCGCCCCTCGTTCAACGTCCGCCGGTCTGATTAGTGGTGAACGCGTGCCCATTCTTCGCGCCGGCGACCACCCGAGGGGCGCGAAGATCCGGCCATTGCGGGGCGCGGGGGCGCACGCGGGGCGTACGCGCACCACCGCGCGCAACGAGTGAGAGGGAATGGTTCCGGGCCGAGGGGGTACGAGGCCGTCCTTCACCGTTCCGGGAGCACTTCTGCGCCCGAACGCGTACCCGGCCGGCGCCTCGTCGCACCGCTCGCCGTGCGGGAGCGGCCGTCACGGGGCAGATTTAGTCCCTGGGACCCGTCGCGCGGCCGTGCGAGGAGGTGGTCGGCGTGTCCGACGGGCAGAGGTCCGTACAGGCGCCGGCCGCCGCGAGAACGCGGGTGGGCCGGCCGCTGCTGTCGCTGGCGCTCGCTTCGATGATGGACGAGGTCCACGCGCACTCCGGCGCGGTGTATCTGCTGGCGTCCGGTGAACCCGTGCTGGAGATGGCCGTGATGGCCGGGCTGCCCCGCGCCTTCGCCGCCCCCTGGGAGCGGGTCGGGCTCAGCGCGCCGATCCCGGTGGCCGACGCGGTGCGGGAGCGGCGGCTGGTGTGGGTGGGCGGCGAGCAGCAGATGGCGCACAGCTATCCCCGGATCTCCGTCGTGCTGCCGTACCACTTCTCGCTGGCCGCGCTGCCGGTGGCGACGGAGTCGACGGTGTACGGCGCGGTCTTCGTGACCTGGCCCGGCGCCCATCCGCCCGAGCTCTCCGACCGGGAGCGCGAGCATCTGACCGCGGCCTGCGGCCGGCTCGCGCTGCGGCTGGAGCGTGCCATGGCGGACAGCCGCCCCGTGCTGCAGGAGCCCGATCTGCTCGGCGTGCCCACGGTGACCGGCGCGTCCGGCTCGCTCGGCTCGGTGGAGGCGGCCCGGATGGTGTCGCGGCTGCCGTACGGGCTGTGCTCGCTCGATCTGCACGGCCGGGTCAGCTTCGCCAATGCCGCGGCGGCCGAGCTGATCGGGCTCCCGGTCAGCCGCCTGCTCGGCACCCAGCTGTGGGCGTCGGTGCCGTGGCTGAACGACCCCGTCTACGAGGACCGCTACCGGGGCGCGCTGCTCAGCCAGCAGACCACGTCGTTCGTGGCGCTGCGCCCGCCCGGCGACTGGCTGTCGTTCCGGCTGTATCCGAGCACGTCCGGGCTGAGCGTCCGGGTCACCCGGGCGCGGGCGGTGGCGGAGATGCACAGGGCCGCCCCGCAGCCCGACGACGCCCCGTCCCGGCTGGTCACCATCTCCCAGGTGCTGACCCTGGCCGGGGCGTTGACCGAGGCGGCGGGCGTGGAGGACGTGGTGCAGCTGGTCGCGGACGAGGTCGCGCCTGCCGTCGGCAGCCAGGCACTGGTGATGCTCGGCTCACGCGCGGGACGGCTGCATGTGCTCGGGCACCGCGGCTACGAGGACCCGCACGTCGTGGAGCGGTTCAACGGGCTGCCGCTGGCGGAGCCGACGCCGGGAACGCACGCCCTCAACACCGGGGTGCCCGCGTTCTTCGACTCGCAGGAGCAGCTGGAGCGCCTGTATCCGTCGCGGCACGCCACTCCCGACGGCTTCGCGGCCTGGGCCTACCTGCCGCTGGTCGCCTCGGGCCGCCCGGTGGGCACCTGCGTGCTCGCCTACGCCGAACCGCACGCGTTCCCCGCCGACGAGCGAGCCGTGCTGACGAGCCTGGGCGGCCTGATCGCGCAGGCCCTGGAGCGGGCCCTGCTCTACGACGCCAAGCACCAGCTGGCGCACGGTCTCCAGGCGGCGCTGCTGCCGCACTCCTTGCCCCCGCTGCCCGGCCTGGAGGCGGCCTCGCGCTATCTGCCCGCCACGCACGGCATGGAGATCGGCGGTGACTTCTACGACCTGGTGCCCTCGCAGGGCGTGGCCGCGGCGGTGATCGGGGACGTGCAGGGCCACAACGTGACCGCGGCCGGCCTGATGGGGCAGATCCGTACCGCCGTGCGCGCCTACACGACGGTCGGGCAGGCTCCGGAGGAGGTCATGCGCAGCACCAACCGCCTGCTGATCGACCTCGGCGTCGACCTGTTCGCGAGCTGTCTCTACCTGCGGCTCGATCCCGCGCGCGGGCGGGCCGTGATGGCCAGGGCGGGACATCCGCCGCCGCTGCTGCGCCGCCCCGACGGGCGGGTGCGGGTGCTGGACCTGGCCGGCGGTCCGCTGCTCGGCATAGACGAGGCCGCCGTGTACCCGACGACGGAGGTCGACCTCGCGCCGGGTTCCGTACTCGCCCTCTACACCGACGGGTTGATCGAGTCCCCCGGCATGGACATCGAGGACGCGCTCGCCGGTCTCGGAGAGCGGCTGGCCGAGGCAGGGGAACTGCCGCTGGACGAGCTCGCCGACCATCTCGTACGGCACAGCCCGGCCGCACGCGAACGCCTCGACGACGTGGCACTGCTGCTCCTCAGGGCCCGGTCGCAGGCCTGAGGGCCGGGCGCCGGAACGACGCGGTCCGACCCTCCCGCCGGAGGGCCGGACCGTCCACCGTCGACCTGGAACCGCTGATCCGGCCGATCAGTGGGTCCTCTGAAGTGAGACGACTCAGTTGGTCCCGGTGAGCGACGACGATCCGTCGCCCGCGCCGGCACCGCTCTGGTCGCCCGTACCCGCACCGCTCTGGTCGCCCGTACCCGCGCCTGACTGGTCGCCCGTACCCGCGCCGGACTGGTCGCCGGCGCCGGCCCCGGACTGGTCACCGGTACCGTCGCTCGCCGTGGCGGACGGGTCGGCCGTGTCGCCACCGCCGACCGCGTCGCCGCCACCGGCCTGGTCGCCCGCGGAGGCGGACGGGTCGGCGGAGCCGCCGGCGCCCGCGCCACCGTCGCCGAGCGTGGCGCCCGTGGCCTGCAGGGCGGCGGTGACCGGCTGGAAGAAGGTCTCGCCGCCGCTGGTGCAGTCGCCGCTGCCGCCGGAGGTCATGCCGACCGCGCTGCCGTCCTGGGTGAACAGGGAGCCGCCGCTGTCGCCTGCCTCGGCGCAGACGTCGGTCTGGATGAGGCCGGTGACGGTGTCGACGCCGTTCGGGTCGGTCTCGCTCTGGAAGTTGACCGTGGCGTCAAGGCCGGTGACGGTGCCGTCGTGCAGCCCGGTGGTGCTGCCCATCCGGAAGACCTGCTCACCGACGGTGGCGTCGGCGGCCTGGGTGATCTGGACGGTCTTGCCCTCGCCGGTGTTGACCTCGCTCGCGGCCTGGGTGTTGGGGTCGTCGTACTTGATGAGCGAGAAGTCGCCGTTGCCGGGGAAGGTGGCCTGGTCGACCGTGGCGATGGGCTGTCCGGTCTCGGAGTCGGACCACTGCTTGGCCGCCACTCCGCAGTGACCGGCGGTCAGGAAGGCCGGACTGCCGTCGCTGGCCTTGACGTTGAAGCCGAGGGAGCAGCGGACGGTGCCGCCCTGCACCTGGGAGAAGATGGCGTCGCCGCCGGAGACGAGCGTCTTGAAGGAGCCGGAGGACTTCTTCACGGTGGCCATGCCGTCGCCGAGGCTCTTGACCGTGGACGTCAGTCTGTCCCAGTCGGCGCCGGTGACCGTGGAGTCGGCCGTGACGGCGAGCTTGTTGGTCTTCGGGTCGACCGCCCAGGCCGTGCCCGGGATGGTCGCCTTGGCCTTCAGGGTCTGCGCGCCCGTCTTCAGCGCGGCGAGGCTGTTGCTGACCTCGCGGACCTTCGCACCCGCCTTCTTCGCCTGGACGACCACGTTGTTGTTGTCGCCCGGTATGACGTTGACGACCAGCTGCTGCGCGGCGGCGTCGTAGTACGACCCGGCGAAGGCCTGGCCGAGAAGGCCCTGAAGCTGCGAGGCGAGATCCGAGGCGTCGGTCGCCTTCATGGTCCTCGGGGCGGCGTCGGTCGACGAGCCGTCCTGCGACGCGTTGGCGTGAGGCAGCAGGATTGCGGCCGCGCCGAGCGCCACGACGCTGCCCGCCGCGATCGCGGCCTTGCGCTTCGGAATTCGCTTGTGACTCAAACTTCTCGACCTCCTGGGGGGACCGGAGTCTGTGCCGCCGTGCGGCAGCTGTTCTGTTCGGGCGCCTGGATGGCTGTTGGTACGCACGGGCCGCACGGTGCGTTCAATTCCGTTTGCCAACTCGCTTTGCCCGATGCCGAATCGGCCATGACCCGCGTCCGGCGAACCGGCGCGGGGAACAATCGCCCATATGACGATGACCACCGCCGAAGCCGACAAGATCCTCTCCGCCAACTTCGCCCCTTGGGTCCTCGAACTGGACCTGACCGTTCAGGCGTTGGGCGACGACCGGGCCACGCTGCGACTTCCCTGGTCGGACCGGCTGTCGCGGGAGGGCGGCGGGCTGTCGGGGCAGGCGCTGATGGCCGCCGCCGACACGGCCACCGTGATCGCGGTGTCGGCCGCGCGCGGGGCGTTCGTCCCGATGACGACGGTGCAGCAGTCCACGTCGTTCCAGCGGGCGGTGACCGGTGCGGATGTCCTGATCGAGGCGGTGCTCACCAAGCTCGGCCGCCGGACGGCGTTCGCGGACATCGCGATGACCGACGCGGCGTCAGGGGAACTGGCCGCGCGTGCGAGCACGGTCTACGCGCTGCTGGGCTGACACGGTCCGCAGTCGAACGACGACCCTCCGTTCAGAACACGGATCTGAATCCAAGCTTCAACCAATCTGCACAGCCAATACGCAACGGAGTCACCCCCCGCGAAGGATCTGCACACACAGACGGCTTGCGCCACGCCGTTGTGACGGGAGTGTCGGATTCGTCGATCCGGCGGCAAGGCCCCGGGCGGGCCGATGCCGTGACGCATGTGAAGAAGTGGCCACCGATTCGTGCGCAGCCCTGCACCGATCGGTACCCCTGAGGTCCAAGTTGCCTGATGAGAGGCCTGGTTGATTGGAAGCCCGGCCCCGCACCGTGCTTTGATCCATCGCACCGCGGGGGCCGCGAAGGGTTCCCGGCAACGGGCGCCCGGCGCTCGCGGTCGCGGCCGTCGCTCTGTCCCCCAGAGGGGGGCCGCTCCCCCCTTGTGAAATATCCATACGAAGGGAAGTTCCATCATGAACTCCACCCCCCGCGTTGAGACCGTCGAGATCTCCGACGCCGAGCTCGACAACGTCTCCGGCGGCCTTTCCGTGAACGCGGTCAACACCGTCACGGGTGCGCTCGACGGCGTTGCCCCGGTTTCCGGCGTCCTGAACACCGCCATCGGCACCGTCGAGGGTGTGACCGGCCTGAGCACCGCTCCGGTCACCAACCTGGTCGCCGGTCTCTGATCGCACCTTTTGTGATCGTTGAGTCCCGGAGTCGCACCGCGGCTCCGGGGCCTTCGGTTGTCGTGACTCAGCCGGCTCGCGCGAGCCGGTCCTCTCTCGTTTTCAGGTGAGGGAAAGTTCCGTGCAGTTCCGCCAACAGGCCCTCGCCAAGCTCCAGTCGCCGGAGGAGCTGGACCTTCCGGTGCGCTTCGCCCGCCCCCAGGGCTGGCTCGTGCTGTCCGTCACGGTGGTCGCCATCGCGGCCGCCTCGGTGTGGGCGGTGACCGGCTCGGTGACCTCCACCGTCGGCGCGCCCGCCATCCTCACGCACGGCGAAGGCAGTTACATCCTGCAGAGCCCGGTCGCGGGCCAGGTCACAGCGGTCCTCGCCCAGCAGGGCGAGCGCCTGCCTGCCGACGCACCGGTCCTGAAGGTCAAGACCGCCCAGGGCGACACCGTCGTCCGCACGGTCGCCGCGGGCCGGATCACCGGCCTCGCCGCCACCATCGGCCAGATCATCCAGACCGGCGCGAACGTCGCCGCCGTGGAGAAGGTCGCCAAGGCCGACGACCCGCTCTACGCCACGATCTACGTCCCGGCCGAGAACGCCGCCTCCATACCCGCCGACGCCACGGTGGACCTGACCGTCTCCTCGGTGCCCACCCAGACGTACGGCGTCCTGCACGGCCATGTGAAGTCGGTCGACCGCTCCGCGCAGTCGTCCCAGCAGATCGCCGCGTTCCTCGGGGACAGCCAGCTGGGCGAGCAGTTCACCAAGAAGGGCCGCCCGGTGGCCGTACTGGTCAAGCTGGACAAGTCGTCGAGCACGAAGAGCGGCTACCGGTGGTCGTCCAAGGACGGGCCGCCCTTCCGCCTCTCCTCCATGACCATGGCCTCCGGCTCGATCCGGCTGTCCGATCAGCGTCCCGTCGATTGGCTGCTGCCGTGAGCACCGCACAGGAGACGCGGAGCAGGCGACGCGCCGCTCCGCCCAAGCGCCCCGTGCCCACGGGAAAGTCGAAGACCGTCCGCACCCCCACCGTCCTCCAGATGGAGGCCGTGGAGTGCGGCGCCGCCTCCCTCGCGATGGTCCTCGGCCACTACGGCAAGCACGTACCGCTGGAGGAGCTGCGCATCGCCTGCGGCGTCTCCCGCGACGGCTCGCGCGCCAGCAACCTGCTGAAGGCGGCGCGCAGTTACGGCCTGACCGCCAAGGGCATGCAGATGGACACGGCCGCCCTCGCCGAGGTGAAGACGCCGGCCGTCCTGTTCTGGGAGTTCAACCACTACGTCGTCTACGACGGCATGGGGCGCCGCTTCGGCCGCCGCGGGGTCTACATCAACGACCCCGGCAAGGGCCGCCGTTTCGTGCCCATGGAGGACTTCGACGGCAGCTTCACCGGCGTCGTGCTGGTGATGGAGCCCGGCGACGGCTTCACCAAGGGCGGCCGCAAACCCGGCGTCCTGGGCGCGATGCCGGCCCGGCTGCGCGGCACCGCGGGCACCATGCCCGCCGCGGTGCTGGCGAGCCTGCTGCTGGTCGTGGTCGGTGCGGCGGTGCCGGCGCTCAGCCGCACCTACATCGACGAGTTCCTCATCGGCGGCCAGACCTCTCTGCTGACCGTGCTGTTCGCGTCGATGGGCGCGTGCGTGCTGCTGACGGTGGTGCTGACCTGGCTGCAGCAGTCCAACCTGCTGCACGGCCGCATCATCTCCTCCACGCTCTCCAGCGCCCGCTTCCTGCGCCATCTGCTGCGGCTGCCGGTGACGTTCTTCTCCCAGCGCAGCCCGGCCGACCTGGTGCAGCGGCTGCAGTCCAACGACCAGGTGGCCGAGACCCTGGCCCGCGACCTCGCAGCGGCGGGCGTGGACTGCGTGGTCGTCGTGCTCTACGCGATCCTGCTCTACACCTACGACCCGCAGCTGACCTTCGTCGGCATCGGCGTCGCCCTGCTCAACATCGTCGCCATGCGGGTCGTGATCCGCCTGCGTGCCACCCGCACGGCCAAGCTGCGCGCGGACAGCGCCCGGCTGACCAACACCGCCTACACCGGCCTTCAGCTGATCGAGACGATGAAGGCGACCGGCGGCGAGGACGGCTACTTCCGCAAGTGGGCCGGGCAGCACGCCACCACGCTGGAGGAGCAGCAGCGGCTCGGTGTGCCGAGCGCCTGGCTGGGCGTGGTCGCGCCGACGCTGGCCTCGCTGAACAGCGCGGTGATCCTGTGGATCGGCGGCATGCGGGCGGTCGAGGGCGGCATCTCGGTCGGCCTGCTGGTCGCCTTCCAGTCGCTGGTCACCCGCTTCACCGCCCCGATCACCAGGCTCAACGGCGTCGCGGGCCGCATCCAGGACTTCGCCGCCGACGTGGCCCGGCTGAAGGACGTCGAGAACTTCCAGGCCGACCCGCTCTACGGCCGCCACGGCGCAGGCGACTCCACGCGCCGCCTGCAGGGCCACGTCGAGCTGCAGAACATCAGCTTCGGCTACAACCCGCTCGACAAGCCCCTGCTCACCGGCTTCGACCTGACCGTGGGCCCCGGCCAGCAGGTCGCCCTCGTCGGCGGCTCGGGCAGCGGCAAGTCCACCGTCTCGCGACTGATCTCGGGCCTGTACACCCCGTGGGAGGGCGTGATCCGCATCGACGGACGGCGCCTGGACGACATCCCGCGCGGCGCGCTCGCCGCCTCGGTCTCCTTCGTCGACCAGGAGGTCTTCCTCTTCGAGGGCTCGGTCCGCGACAACGTGGCGCTGTGGGACCCGTCGATCCCCGACGAAGCGGTGGTGGACGCCCTGCGGGACGCGGCCCTGTACGACGTCGTGACGCGACGCCCGGGCGGTATCCACAGCAAGGTCGAGCAGGACGGCCGCAACTTCTCCGGTGGGCAGCGCCAGCGTCTGGAGATCGCCCGCGCGCTGGTGCGCCGGCCCAGCATCCTGGTCCTCGACGAGGTGACCAGCGCCCTGGACGCGGAGACCGAGCTGGCCGTGATGGACAACCTGCGCCGGCGCGGCTGCGCCTGCGTGGTGATCGCGCACCGGCTGAGCACCGTGCGCGACAGCGACGAGATCGTCGTGCTCCAGCACGGCACGATCGTGGAACGCGGACGGCACGAGGACCTGGTGGCACGCGGCGGCGCGTACGCCGCGCTGGTCAGGGAACGGTGAGATGACGACCTCTCAGGAAGGCGACCTGGTTCTCGGCGCGCTCGGGTCCATGGGCTCGCGCATCGACTGCACCGGCCTGACCCGGCTCGACCTCGAAGGCCCGCAGGTGCTGTGGCTGGTCGCGTCCGGCAGCCTCGACCTGTTCGCGGTGGACGCCGTGCAGCAGGGCCACTGGCACCACCTCGGCCGCCTGGAGGCGGGCTCGCTGCTGCTCGGCCCGGTCCCGGGGCCGCAGCACACCCTGGTGGCGCGCCCGTTGCGCGACTGCGTGGTGCACCGCATAGGACTGCGCGAGCTGTACCAGCCTGCCAACACCCAGACCTGGTCCTACGACGAGTACGGCAACCCCCAGTACGTCCCGCCGCAGACCAGCCCCCTGGAGTACGCCCTCGCCCTCGGTGTGGGCCGCAGCCTGTCCATCCTCTTCCAGGCTCCGACGGCGACCGAACGCGCCGCCGAGATGACCGACGACGACGTCTTCTGGATGCAGGTACCGCCGGGCAGCGTCCAGTACGGCTCGATGTACGGCGCCGAGGCCGCCGCCGACCTGCTGATGGACCCGGCGATCTGGCAGAGCATGGTCGACCAGCAGTACCGGCTGCTGACCACGCTGGACCGCTGGATCGAGCAGCTGGAGCGCACGCACGAGACCCGGACGGCGGCCGGGATCAAGGCGGGCGAGGCGGTCCGGGCCCAGGCCGACCGCACACTGCTCGCCTCCATCGGCAAGTCCTCCTCGAAGCGCACCACGGCCGCCGACGCCGACGCCTCGTACGCGGCGTGCAGGCTGGTCGCCGAGGCGGCCGGGATCACGCTGGCCGAACCCGCGCAGAGCGGCACCGAGAACGACCGGCTGGACCCGGTGGAACTCGTGGCCGTCGCCTCCCGTGTCCGGACCCGGGCGGTACGCCTGGACGGCAGCTGGTGGCGGGACAACGTCGGCCCGCTGGTGGGACACCGGGCGCTGTCGGGTGCGCCGGTCTCGCTGCTGTGGCGACGCGGCGGCTACGTCGCCGTACACCCCGCGACCGGGCGTGAGACACCGATCGAGAAGGCGAACGCGGAGGAGTTCGAGCCCCGCGCGGTGATGTTCTACCGGCCGCTGCCGGACCGCGCGCTCAGCCCGCTGCGGCTGATGCGGTTCAGCATGCAGGGAACGGGCGGCGATCTGACCAACCTGCTGGTCAGCGGTCTGGTGACGGTGGCGATCGGCGCGCTGGTGCCGATCGCGACCGGCAAGGTGCTCGGCGAGTTCGTGCCGAAGGCCCAGACGAACCTGATCGTCCAGGTCTGTCTGGCCGTGATGCTCACCAGCCTGGTGGCGGCGGCCTTCATGCTGCTGGAGAACCTCACCATCCTGCGGATGGAGGGCCGGATCGAGGCCACCCTCCAACCCGCCGTCTGGGACCGGTTGTTGAGGCTGCCGACCAAGTTCTTCACGGAACGCTCGACCGGCGAGCTGGCCAGCGCGGCCATGGGCATCAGCGCGATGCGCCGTCTGATGGCGGGCGTCGGGCCCGTCGTCGCGCAGTCGGTGACCATCGGCGCGATGAACCTGGCGCTGCTGTTCTGGTACAGCGCCTCGATGGCCTTCGCGGCGATCGGCATGCTGGTCGTCATCGGCGCCGTCTTCCTGGCGCTCGGCCTGTGGCAGGTGCGCTGGCAGCGCAAGCTGGTGGTGCTCGGCAACAAGCTGAACAACCAGGCGTTCCAGACGCTGCGCGGGCTGCCCAAGCTCCGGGTCGCGGCGGCCGAGAACTACGCGTACGCCGCCTGGGCCTCGGAGTTCGCGCACAGCCGTGAACTCCAGCAGAAGGTGGGGCGGATCAAGAACCTCACCACGGTGCTGGGTGCGGTGTATCTGCCCCTGTGCACCCTGCTGATGTTCATGCTGCTGGCGGGTCCCGCACGCGGGGTGATGTCGGCGGCAGCGTTCCTCACCTTCAACACCTCGGTGACGATGGTGCTGACCTCGGTCACCCAGCTGACCGGCGCGTTCGTCTCGGCGGTGGCCGCGCTGCCGCTGTTCGAGGAGATCAAGCCGGTGCTGGAGGCCACCCCGGAGGTCCGCACCGGCTCCACCCGGCCCGGCCCGCTGACCGGCGCCATCGAGGCGCGGCGCCTGTCGTTCCGGTACTCCGACGACGGCCCGCTCGTCCTCGACGACCTCTCCTTCGAGGTGCGGCCCGGCGAGTTCGTGGCGGTCGTCGGCCCCAGTGGCTGCGGCAAGTCGACCCTGCTCAGGCTGCTGATCGGCTTCGACAGGCCGGTCTCGGGCAGCGTCCTGTACGACGGCCAGGACCTGGGCGCGCTCGACCAGTCGGCGGTGCGCCGGCAGTGCGGTGTGGTGCTGCAGCACGCGCAGCCGTTCACCGGCTCCATCCTGGACGTCATCTGCGGCACCGAGCCGTACACGCCGGAGGAGGCGATGGCGGCGGCCGAGATGGCGGGCCTCGCCGAGGACATCAAGCGGATGCCGATGGGGCTGCACACGATCGTCTCGGGCAGCGGGGCCGTCTCCGGCGGCCAGCGTCAGCGACTGATGATCGCGCAGGCACTGATCCGCCGGCCGCGCATCCTCTTCTTCGACGAGGCGACCAGCGCCCTGGACAACGAGACGCAGCGCACGGTGATCGAGTCGACCAAGGCCCTGAACGCCACCCGGATCGTCATCGCGCACCGGCTGTCCACCGTGCTGGACGCCGACCGCGTGATCGTGATGGAGGACGGCAAGATCGCCCAGCAGGGCCCGCCCGCACAGCTGCTCGCGGACACCGGCGGGCGGCTGCACGAGCTGGTGCGGCGGCAGATGGCCTGAGGGGTCAGTCGAGGCCGGGAACGGGCGCCCCGCTGGGCACACCGGCCTCGATGTAGCGGTCGTAGAACTCCTTCCACGGTGTGCTCGCCCCGGCGTGCGGTTCCTCGAACCGCTCGCCGCGTGCCTTCGCGTCGAGTGCGGCCAGGCACACCTCCCAGCCGGCGCCGTTGCGCGAGGCGGTGTCGGCGGCCTGCAGGACGTTGGTGAGGGTGAAGCGGGTGCGCTTGTCGTCGAGCGCCTCCAGGTCGAAGTGGAGTTCGTCGCCGCCCCATTCGAAGGAGAGGTGGCGCGGCTCGTCGAGGCCCAGCACCCGGCCCGTGGACTCGGGCATGTTCGGGTCGCCGCTGAAGGTGATCGTGCCGCCGGGGCGCGGGTCGATCTCGGCCCGGGAGGGGAACCACTGGGCGAGTTCCCCGGCGTCGGTCACGAACTGCCAGACGCGCTCGATCGGATGGTCGTAGATGCGGCTGAAGCGGACGGCCGGGCGGCCGTCGTCCAGGGTCAGATAGGTGCCGGTGAGATCAGCGGCCATGGTGGATCAGTCCTTCGGGGCGGGTTCCTCGGGATCGTCCGGCGCCGTCTCGTCGAGGCGCCGGGCCAGCTTGTCCAGGCTGCGGTTCCACAGCTCGCGGTAGGGCGCGAGCCACACGTCGAGGTCGGCGATCGGGGCGGGGTCGAGGGCGTAGACGCGACGCTGCGCGTCCTGCCGTACCCGGACCAGACCTGCCTCGCGCAGCACCTTCAGATGCTTCGAGGTGCTCGGCTGACTCAGGCCGCACGCCTCCACGATCTCGCCCACGGGCCGCGGCCGCTCCAGGAGCAGCGCGACGATGGCCCTGCGGTGAGGGTCGGCGAGAGCGGTCCAGAGAGCGCTGTCGGACATGGTTCCAATATGCCGCCGCGGTTATATTCCTGTCAACGAATACATGACGCTCGTCACGTCCAGCGAAACGTTGCCGTTTCGCTCGGGGTGGTCTAATCTCGACGTGTACGAAACCGTTTCGTTTAGAAACTGCTCGAACGACTTCCCTGGAGTGGTTCTCCCATGTCCCAGAAAACCTTGAGCGACGGCACCCAGCAGGGTGCGGTCGAGGCGCCGGCCGAGGCGTCGTCCAAGCGGTGGTGGATCCTCGCGGTCATCGCCGTCGCCCAGCTGATGGTGGTGCTCGACGCCACCATCGTGAACATCGCCCTGCCCTCGGCCCAGGCCGACCTCGGCTTCTCCGACGGCAACCGGCAGTGGATCGTCACCGCCTACGCCCTGGCCTTCGCCTCCCTGCTGCTGCTCGGCGGCCGTATCGCCGACCTGTTCGGCCGCAAGACCGCCTTCCTCATAGGCGTGGTCGGCTTCGCCGGCGTCTCCGCACTCGGCGGTGCCGCGAACGGATTCGGCATGCTGGTCACCGCGCGCGCCCTGCAGGGTGCCTTCGGCGCGCTGCTCGCCCCGGCCGCGCTCTCCCTGCTCAACACCACGTTCACCGACGCCAAGGAGCGCGCGCGGGCGTTCAGCGTCTACGGCGCCATCGCCGGTGCCGGCGGTGCGGTGGGTCTGCTGCTCGGCGGCGTCCTGACCGACGCGTTCGACTGGCGCTGGACGCTGTACGTGAACGTGCTGATCGCCGTCGTCGCCTTCATCGGCGGCTGGGTGCTGCTGACCAACCACCGCGACGACGCGAGCGCCAAGCTGGACGTACCGGGCACGGTGCTCGTCGCCGCCGGTCTGTTCTCCCTCGTCTACGGCTTCTCCAACGCCGAGACGCACGACTGGGGTTCGCCGCTGACCTGGGGCTTCCTGATCGCCGGTGGCCTGTTGCTGGCCGCATTCGCCTGGTGGCAGACCCGGGCCAAGCACCCGCTGCTGCCGCTGCGCATCCTGCTCGACCGCAACCGGGCCGCCTCGTTCCTCGCCGTGCTGATCTCCGCCGGCGGCATGTTCGGCGTCTTCCTCTTCCTCACCTACTACCTCCAGCTCAACCTCGGCTTCAGCCCGACGAAGACGGGCGTCGCGTTCCTGCCGATGGTCGGCGCGCTGATGGTGGCGGCACAGCTCGGCACCACGGTCCTGGTGCCGCGGATCGGCCCGAAGGCGGTCGTGCCGCTGGGCTTCGCGATCGCGGCGGTGGGCATGGCCTGGCTGGCCGGGATCGACATCGGCTCCAGCTACGCCGGCGCGGTGCTGCCGCAGCTGATCATCATCGGTGCCGGTCTCGGCCTGGTGATGCCGGCGGCCATGCAGCTGGCCACCGGCGGGGTGGCGGCCGAGGACGCGGGCGTCGCCTCGGCCACGGTCAACGCCATGCAGCAGGTGGGTGGTTCGATCGGTACGGCCCTGCTGAACACGCTGGCCGCGAGCGCCGCCACCAACTACCTGGTCGGCAGGAACCCGGCCGACAAGCTGGTCCGGGCCCAGGCGACGATCGAGAGCTACACCACCGCCTTCTGGTGGTCGGCGGGTCTGTTCGCCGCCGGCACTGTGATCGCGTTCCTGCTCTACCGCCGCGGGGTTCCGGAGCAGCACGAGGACGCCGCACCCGTCGTCCACATGTGATCCGGGGGACCCGAGCCGCACCGGTCCGAGAGGCCGCCGTCCGCAGGGAGACGGCGGCCTCTCTTCATGCCCTGCGCCCAGCGCGGCTCTGCCGGTTCGCCTTCGGCACCCACGGCGTGCGTGTGGGCGTTCGGACCGGGGTACCCACCGGGCCATGAGAATAAGCGTGGTGGATGTGGGATCGAACACGGTCCGGCTGGTGGTGGCGGACGCCGAGGGCGGGGTTCCGCTGCCGGTGCACACCGCGAAGTGGCGACTGCGGCTGAGCGAGCAGGTGAGGCCGGGCAGCGACATCCCCGAAGAGGCGGTGGAGCGGCTGGTCACGGCGGTCGCGGAAGCGAGCCGGACCGCGACCCGCTGGGGTGCCGCCGGTCCGCTGGCCTTCGCGACCGCCGTGGTGCGGGCCGCCCCGAACCGCCAGGAGGTGCTGCGCGCCGTCCGGTCGCGGACCGGGGTCGCGCTGTGCACCCTGCCCGGCGAGCTGGAGGCCGAGCTGACGTTCCTGGGGGCGCGGCGCTGGATGGGCTGGCGGTCGGGGCCGCTGGCCCTGCTGGACATCGGCGGCGGTTCCCTGGAGGTGGCCTTCGGACGCGGCCGGCTGCCGGACTTCGTGGCCTCGCTGCCGCTCGGCGCGGGACGGCTGACCCATGAGTTCTTCCCGGACGACGGGCTGCCCGCGCCGGACCAGATGCGGGCACTGCGCCGCAAGGTCCGGCACCAGCTGCGGGACGTGGCGGCGCGGATCCGCTGGGAGGGACCGCGCACCGCGGTGGTCACCTCTCGTACGTTCCAGCAGCTGGGCCGGTTGTGCGGGGCGGCGCCCGGGCGTCACGGCCCCTTCGAGGAACGGCAGTTGCACCGCGGGGACCTGCGGGAGGCGGTCGACCGGCTGGCCGCCCTGCCGGTCGCCGAACGCGCCGCGCTGCCCGGCATCTCCGCGCCGCGCGCCCGGCAGAGCCTGGCCGGGGCCGTGGTCGGGCACACCGCACTGAAGCTGACGGGCCTGAAGACGGTCAGCATCTGCCCGTGGGCGATCCGCGAGGGCGTGCTGCTGCGCCATATCGAGGACGGCGCGTCCTGGTGGGCGGAGATCACCCGCGCCGCCGAGGCGCCCACTCCCCCGGACCCGGTGCGGCTGCGGCTCGCGGCCGCGACGACCTGAACCGGGGAAGCCCGGGTGACCGGGGCCGGTGGGGTGCCATTCCGCCCGGCCCCACGCCGTGGATGGCCCGGCGTCGCCCGGGTACCCGGCCCGCATGACGCACGACCACACGGGCCCGCGGCTGCCGATCCCCCGGGGACCGGTCTCGGCCGCCGTGAAGGGCCATCTGCTCGACGCCGGTCCGCTGCCGCGCCCCGAGGAGGTCGCGGCGGCGGGCGCCTACGGCGACGACCTCCAGCTCGCCCTCTACCTCTGTTACGAACTGCACTACCGCGGCTTCGCGGGCGTCGGCC
This sequence comes from Streptomyces sp. NPDC048419, assembly GCF_043200415.1. Taxonomy (NCBI): domain Bacteria; kingdom Bacillati; phylum Actinomycetota; class Actinomycetes; order Kitasatosporales; family Streptomycetaceae; genus Streptomyces; species Streptomyces sp. NPDC048419. The sequence continues at coordinate 55,659 of NZ_JBICXT010000026.1, forward strand.
CGGACCACGAGTGGGAACCCGAGCTGCTGCGCACCCGGGCGGCGCTGGAGCACCGCTTCCTGACCGCCCTGCGCACGGACACCCCGGTGCACGACACCGTCGAGGACGCGGTCGGCGAGCTGCTCGTCGAGCCCGTCGACGGCAGTGGCGTCACCCATTTCCTGCGTGACGAGGGCGAGTTGTGGCACCTGCGTGAGTACGCCGCGCAGCGCTCGCTGTACCACCTCAAGGAGGCCGACCCGCACGCCTGGGTGCTGCCGCGGCTCACGGGCCGTGCCAAGGCGGCCATGGCGGCGGTGGAGTTCGACGAGTTCGGCGGCGGCCGCGCCGACCGGGTGCACGCGCGCCTGTTCGCCGACCTGATGACGGACCTCGGCCTGGACATCGCGTACGGCCGCTATCTCGACGCGGCGAGCGCGGAGATGCTCGCCACGGTCAACCTGATGTCGCTGTTCGGCCTGCATCGCTCCCTGCGGGGCGCGCTGGTGGGCCACTTCGCGGCCGTCGAGATCACCTCCTCGCCCGGATCGAGGCGGCTCGCCGAGGCGATGCGCCGCACGGGCGCGGGACCGGCCGCCGAGCACTTCTACGACGAGCACGTCGAGGCCGACGCCGTCCACGAACAAGTCGTACGCCACGAGGTCATCGACGGCCTGCTGGCCGACCAGCCGCACCTGGCGTCCGACGTGGTGTTCGGCATCGGCGCCACCGGGTACACCGAGGACCGCCTCGCCGCCCGGCTGCTCGGTGACTGGCGCGAGGGCAGGTCGTCGCTGCGAAGGCCCGCCTCTTCCGAAATCTCCTTTATTTCCTGAATGCCGGGGTACTTGTGCCGGGTGAAACCACTGGTGACGCCGGGCGTCTACGCCCCGCAGGACGACACTGACCTCCTGGCAGGAGCCCTGTCCGAGGAACCGCTGCCCCCGGGTGCGGACGTCCTCGACGTAGGCACCGGAACCGGCGCCCTCGCGCTCGAGGCCGCCCGGCGCGGCACCCGCGTGACCGCCGTCGACCTCTCCTGGCGGGCGGTGTGGACCGCCCGCGCGAACGCCTGGCTGGCCGGGCTTCCGCTGCACATCCGGCAGGGGAACCTGTTCGCGCCGGTACGAGGCCAGTCGTTCGACCTGATTCTGTCCAACCCGCCGTACGTGCCGGCTCCCACAGCCCGTGCCCGCCCGCACAGCGCGGCCCGGGCCTGGGACGCGGGCGGCGACGGCCGCCTCGTCGTGGACCGGATCTGCCGGGAGGCCCCTGAACTGCTGCGCCCGGGCGGCGTGCTGCTGATGGTGCACTCCACGCTCAGCGATCCCGACCGCACGCTCGGCCACCTGCACAGTGCCGGGCTCAAAGCGGCGGTGACCCGCCGTCGGCGGATCGCGTTCGGTCCGGTGCTGCGCTCGCGGGCCGGCTGGCTGCGCGGGCAGGGCCTCATGTCCCCCACCGACGAGAAGGAAGAGCTGGTGGTCGTCCGTGCCGAACTCCCCGTCTGAGCCCGCACGTCGCGTCAAGGTCCAGCGCCGGGGCCCGCTGCTCGTGGAGGGGCCGGTCGAGGTGGAGCTGGAGGACGGCAGCACGGTCCGCTCCGACCGCTTCCAGGTCGCGCTGTGCACCTGCCGCCGCAGCCGCCGCTTCCCGTGGTGCGACACGAGTCACCGCGACCGCAAATAAGGACGCAGCAAACCGAGTTGTCAAGCAATCTTGCCCGCGTTCATCAGGTCGAGTGAACCAAGGCCGAGGCGCCCTTCAGCAGGGATGGCACACGGCGCGCCGGGGTAACTACCGAGACCGAATGCGCCCCTTGGCTCGGTGGAGCGGCCATGATCGCGGATGCTGACGACCACGCCTCCGAACCACCCGCGGCGAACCCGCACGCCCGTACCCTGCTGGTGGACGGGTTCGTGGTGGTCGAGGTCGTGGGCGAAATCGACCTGGCGACCGCGGAGTTCGTCCTGGAACACCTCGACGCGGCGACCGGACGGCCGAGCCCGGACGTGCTGGTGGATCTGCGCAATGTGGAGTTCATCGACTGCTCGGGGCTGCGTGTGCTGTGCCGGGGCGAGACACGGGCCAGGGAACGCGGCGGCCGGCTGCGCCTGGTCTCCGACGCGCCCCACATCCTCCGCCTGCTGCGCGGCGCGGGCCTGATGAAAAGGCTTCCGCCCCTCCCCGCACTCCCCGGGGAGGGGCGGACATGATCCAGGAAGTCGGCGGGCGGCCCCACTCCGCCCTGCCGACCCCTGGTACGAGATCGCCGGGTACCCCGCGACAAGGGACTCGCACTCCCCAGCTGCGGCCCGCTTCAGATGCGCGCCGGCACTCCGCGATCCCGGTCCATCAGAACGTGAAGACGCTGCTGAGATAGGAGTTCTTCACGCACGAGTTGGCGAAGGTCTGCTCGTAGGAGACGCGTTTGCCCTGCCAGACGCCGTCCACCGTCACCACGACCGGGTCGTACTGCTTGGTGCACAGCACGTCGTCTCTCGCCGTCAGGGCGCTGACGTCACCTTCGACGCCGCGTAGTTCGGCACAGGCCTGGACCGGCGCCGGATGGGTGCCGGTGGCCGTCGGGGCGCACGACAGGGTGACGGCGCGCAGCGGCGTCGCGGTGGCGGCACTGTCGCCGTGGCCGACGGTGAGCACCAGGGCCGAGGGGGCGTAGAGCGAGGCGGGGACGGGGGTCGGGTTGGCGAGGGCGGCGCCGGTGAGGGGTCCGCAGACGGCGGTGGCCGTGAGAGCGAGGGTCGCTGCCCAGCGCGCGGTGTTCCGCATTGTGTGCATCCTTCCGCTGGATTCGAGGGTGTGCCGGACGATTCCGGATGGGTGCCGGACCGGCGAGCGCGAGTCTGCCGAGTCCGCCGCGGAAAAACACCTCGACCCCACGCGTTTCAGTAACCTTCTGTATTCAATCAGTGGCGTGAAGTTACGGAATTCGAACGCGTAAACCCCGGAACTGAGCGGCGCTTGATCGCCCGATGCAGCCAACTGGCCGATTCCCGGCGCTTGGTTAATAGGCCTGAAACATTCCGGTTGAGCTCTCGGCTGACTCCTTCCCACCCCCTTGTGTTCATCGTCCGGGCGAGTAATGGTCATTACATGATTACGACAGAGCAGCAAGCGAAACTGCGCGGCTGGTTCGCAGGTCGGGTGCCCGAGGACCTCTTCGAGGAGCTGACCGAGCTCACGGTCGACCGCGAGGAGATCACCGTGATCGGCCGCATCCCCGAACCCCGGCTCACCGAGGGCGCCTCGGACGCCGAGCGGGAGGCCGCGGTACAGGGCCGCATCCAGGAGTTCCGGGAGCGCACCCGGGACGCGCGCGTGGAGGTGGCGCGCGAGGCCGAGCACCGCTTCCGGCGCAAGGTCTCCTGGGGCGTGGAGTGCGGCGGCGAGCGCGCCCTGTTCACCCACGTCGCCGCGCCCGTGATGACCCGGTTGCGCCAGCCCGAGCGCCAGGTCCTCGACACCCTGATGGCCGGTGGTGTCGCCCGCAGCCGCAGCGACGCCCTCGCCTGGTGCGTGCGCCTGGTCCAGCGGCACACCGACGACTGGCTCTCCGAACTGCGGGACTCTCTCGAACACGTCCAGCGGGTGCGGGCCCAGGGCCCGGACACCGAACCGGAGGACGCCGCACCGGAGGCCCCGACGGACGACGCCTGATGGAGCATTCGTACAGTTTCGGCGCACAAGATGGATGAACCGTCCTCTGGTGCGGGTCCCCTGCACCGCCGTACCGTCGGCGGACCCCGAGAGGACGGCCGCCACGTCCGCCGCACACCCCCGCGGCAGCGACCGGCCGCCCACCCCGCCGCGCCACGACGCGCTCCACCGAACCGCCCCCGCTGGAGCCTGACTTGTCCTCGCCGTCCGAGCTTCCCGACTCCCCCGCCATGCCACCCGCCCTCACCGAGGTCGAGTCGCACGGCGTCGAGCGCATCCCCGACGCGGACCGCAGCGCGACGCCGCTCGACCTGTTCCGGCTCGCCTTCGGCGGCGCCAACACCTTCTCCACGTGTGTACTCGGCGCGTTCCCGATCCTTTTCGGCCTCTCCTTCTGGCAGGGCCTCGCGGCCACGCTGCTCGGGGTCGTCGCGGGTGCGCTGATCCTGTGCCCGATGGCGGTGTTCGGCCCCGTCAACGGCACCAACAACGCCGTCTCCTCCTCCGCGCACCTGGGCGTGCACGGCCGGGTGGTCGGCTCGTTCCTGTCGCTGCTGACCGCGATCGCGTTCTTCTCCATCTCGGTGTGGAGCTCCGGCGACGCCCTGGTCGGCGGCGCGCACCGCCTCTTCGGACTGGAGCGCAGCACGCCGTCCTACGTCGTCGCGTACGCCCTGTTCGCCGTTCTGGTCCTCGCGGTGTGCGTGTACGGCTTCCGGTTCATGCTGTTCGTCAACAAGGTCGCGGTGGCCTCGGCGACCGTGCTGTTCCTGCTCGGCGCGATCGCCTTCGACGGTGACTTCGACCCCTCGTACGCGGGCGTCTTCACGGCCTCGGCGAACGCGGCGACGAAGTCCCTGTTCTGGCCGTCCTTCATCGGCGCGGCCCTGATCGTGCTGTCGAACCCGGTGTCGTTCGGGGCGTTCCTCGGCGACTGGTCGCGCTACATCCCGGCGAGCACCCCGCGCCGCCGTGTGGTCGGAGCGGCGTTCCTGTCCCAGATCGCGACGCTGGTGCCGTTCGTCTTCGGCCTGGCGACGGCGAGCATCATCGCGGCGCGGGCCCCGAAGTACGTCGACCCGGCGAGCCCCGACTTCGTGGGCGGGCTGCTGGCGATCTCCCCAGCCTGGTACTTCCTGCCGGTGTGTCTGCTCGCCCTGATCGGCGGCATGTCGACGGGTACGACCGCGCTGTACGGCACCGGCCTCGACTTCTCCTCGGTGTTCCCCCGGCTGTCGCGCGTGCAGGCCACGGTGCTGGTCGGTGTGCTGTCGATCGCGTTCATCTTCGTCGGCCGGTTCGGACTGGACCTCGTGCAGTCCATCTCGACCTTCGCCACGATGATCATCACCTGCACCACGCCGTGGATGGTGGTGATGATGCTGGGCTTCTTCACCCGGCGCGGCTGGTACGACCCGGACGCCCTCCAGGTCTTCAACCGCCGCCAGCGCGGCGGCCGTTACTGGTTCGCCCACGGCTGGAACTGGCGGGGCATGACCGCGTGGTGGGTGTCGGCGCTGCTGGGCGTGCTGTTCACCAACATCCCCGGCCAGTTCGTCGGCCCGCTGGGCGACCTGGCGGGCGGCGTCGACATCAGCCTGCCGCTGTCGCTGGTCGTGGCCGCGGTGCTGTACCTGACGCTGCTGCGGCTGTTCCCCGAGCCGCGGGCGGCGTACGGACCCGAGGGCGCACGGCTCGCCCGTACGGTCGAGGTCCCGGTGCCGCCGATCACCGGTCCGGGAGCCGCGGAAGAGACGATGTCGGACCCGTCCGCTACGTTGCGAGCATGACTGACTTCGTACTGGTGGCAGGTGCGTGGCTGGGCGCGTGGGCGTGGGACGAGGTGGCGGCGGAGCTGCGCGCCGTCGGGGACCAGGCCCGTCCCGTGACGCTTTCGGGGCTCGCCGAGAAGGAGGGGGTGCCCGCGGAGCTGCAGACGCACGTCCAGGACGTCGTCCACGAGGTCGAACGCCTCGATCTGCGGGACGTGGTGCTGGTCGGGCACAGCTATGCGGGCATCCCGGTCGGGCAGGCGGCCGAGCGGATCGGGAACCGGCTCGGGCACGTGGTGTACGTAGACGCCGGCGTGCCCTTCGACGGCGACTCCTTCCTGTCGGGCTGGCCCAGCGACCATGTGCGCCGGTCGATCGCCGAGAACCACGGGTTCTGGCCGCTGGAGGCCGAGGAGTTCGCGGGGCAGGAGCTCACCAACGAGCAGATCGCCCGCATCGCCTCCGGCGGTACCCCGCACCCCGGTGCCACGCTCACCGAACCCGCCGTCCTGAAGGGCTCGCCCGGCGACCTGCCCGCGACGTACATCAAGTGCCTGCTCGACGGTGACGAGCCGGCGCCCTCGGTGGCCGAACTCCTCGAAGGGGAGCGCTGGGAGCTGGTCGAGATGGACACGGGCCACTGGCCGATGTTCTCCCGTCCGCGTGAACTCGCCCGGATTCTGCACGAGTCCGGTTCCGGCCGCGGAGCATGATCCGCAGGTCCACCCCGGTGGACGGACCTGCACTTACTCGCCAGTATCGTCGGGGTGCAGCGCGTTCTCAGCGACGAGAGGCGGGACCACCCCATGGCCAAGCACTGGGCGGACTTCCAGTACGAGATCTATCTCAACGGGATGACGGGCGCCGTGCCGCGGCTGCCCACTGATCTGACCCGGCTGGAGGAGCTGACCGAGCGGCGGCTCGGTCCCGGGCCCGTCGGCTATGTCGCGGGCAGCGCGGGCGACGGCAGTACGGCTCGCGCGAACCGGGCCGCGCTCGAGCGGCGCCGGATCGTGCCGCGGATGCTGCGGGACGTGCACGAGCGGGACCTGTCGGTGGAGGTGCTGGGCCGCGCCCTGCCCGCGCCGCTGGCGCTGGCGCCCGTCGGCGTCCTGTCGATCATGCACCCGGAGGCCGAGCCGGCCGCCGCCCGGGCCGCCGCCGCGCAGGGAGTGCCGTACATCCTGTCCTCGGCGTCCAGCACGCCGATGGAGCAGGTCGCGGAGGCCATGGGGGACGGCGAGCGCTGGTTCCAGCTGTACTGGCCGAAGGACGTGGAGGTGGCCCGCAGTTTCCTCGCCCGCGCGAAGTCGGCCGGGTTCACCGCGCTGGTCGTCACCCTCGACACACCGCTGCTGTCCTGGCGCCCCCGCGACCTCGACCAGGCGTACCTCCCCTTCCTGCACGGGGTGGGCACCGCCAACTACTTCTCCGACCCGGCCTTCCGGGCGGGCCTCGCCAAGCCGGTGCACGAGGACCCGAACGCGGCCGTGATGCACTTCGTCGGCATGTTCGCCGACCCCGGCAAGAGCTGGCCGGACCTGGCGTTCCTGCGGGAGAACTGGGACGGCCCGATCGTCCTGAAGGGCATCCTGCACCCGGACGACGCCCGGCTCGCGGCCGACGCCGGGATGGACGGCGTGGTCGTCTCCAACCACGGCGGCCGCCAGGTGGCCGGTTCCGTCGCCGCAGCGGACGCACTGCCGAGGGTCGTGGAGGCGGTCGGCGACCGGCTCACCGTGCTGTTCGACAGCGGTGTCCGAACCGGCGACGACGTCTTCAAGGCCCTCGCGCTGGGCGCGCAGGCGGTGCTGCTCGGGCGGCCGTACGTGTACGGACTCGGGCTCGACGGGCAGCCGGGTGTCGAGCATGTGATCCGTTGCCTGCTCGCCGAGTTGGACCTCACGCTCGCCCTGTCCGGGCACGCCACCCCCGCCACGATCGGCCCCGCCGACCTCATCGAGGAATCCGCATGACCACCGACCCGAAGAACGTGCTCGCCGTCATCGCCCCGCACGTCGGCGGCCGCGCCGCCGGTGCCGGGCTCGCCACCCTCTTTCCCACCGAGGCGGACGTCACCGTCGTCGAGGCCGCCGAGGAGGACCCGGCGGCCCTGCGCAGGGCGCACGTGATCATCACCGCGCTCGCCCCCGTGAGCGCCGAACACCTCGCCGCCGCACCGGACTTGGCACTGGTGCAGTGCGCGAGTCACGGCTTCGACTACATCGACGTGGACGCCGCCCGCGCCCGCGGGGTGCAGGTGGCCAACATCGGCTCCAGCGGCGCCGAGTCGCAGAACGTGGCCGAGCAGACCTTCGCCCTCATGCTCGCACTGGCCAAGCAGCTGATCCCGGCGCACACCGCGCTCGTCGAGGCCGACTGGGCACTCCCCCGCCTCCAGCGCTCCCTGACCGAACTGTGCGGCAAGACCCTCGGCATCGTCGGGCTCGGCAACATCGGGCAGGAAGTCGCCCGCCGCGCGGTCGCGTTCGACATGAGCGTCGTCTACGCCGGCCGCCGCAGGCTGCCCGAGGAGACGGAGGCGCGGCTGGGCGGGGCCCGTCATGTCCCGCTGGACGAGCTGCTGCGCACGGCCGACTACGTCTCCCTGCACGCGCCGCTCACCGACGGGACCCGGAACCTGCTGGACGCCGGACGGCTCGCGCTGCTCAAGCCGACGGCGTTCGTCGTCAACACGGCGCGGGGCGCCCTCATCGACCAGGACGCCCTCGCGGACGCGCTGGAGAAGGGCGCCCTGGCCGGGGCGGGCATCGACGTCTTCGACCCCGAACCGCCCACCCCGGCCCTGCGGTTGCTCAGGGCCCCGAACGTGGTGCTCTCCCCGCACGTCGGCCGCGTGACCCGGGAGACGCTGATCCGCATCGCCCTGACCGCCGTACAGAACGTGACCGGATACCTCGCGGGCGGGGAGCCGAAGGACGTCGTGAACTGAGCGCGCTCACCGGAGGACTGAGCCCGGTCACGAGATCCGCTCCGCCAGCTCGGCGGGCCGTACCGCCGGAGTACGCGTCCCCGTGATCGACAGCGAGCCCGGGTCGGCCGACGTCGCGGCGTCGGCCAGCCAGCGCTGCGCCGGGGAGTGGTCGCGGACCTTGACGACGATGTCGGCGCCCGGTTCCGCGGCGGTGGAGGCGAGGGCGAGCTGCTCGTCCCAGCGGGGCAGCAACTCCCCCTGCACGGTGAGGTCGTAGCGCACGTCGTTGCCCCGTCCGCCCTTCTCGGCGGCGCACTTGCCGAGGACGACCACACCCGCGTCCACATGCGAGTCCAGGCACAGCGTGGCGTCCGCCGCGCTCCGGAGCAGCCCGTCGCCGTCGTACGACCACAGCTGGGTGGGGATGTCCGAGCACGTCGCCAGTTCGGCCGCGGCCCCGGCCCGCACCGTGCCCCTGATGTCGAGGCAGAGGCCGGCGCCGGCGTTGCGCAGCCTGGACTGCCCCGGAATCGCCGGGAGTTGCGCGGTCCCCGGTGACGACTGGGCGGTCGCACCCGGCGTCGAGCCGCCGCCCGCGCTGTTGGAGGCGGCCGGGTCGACACCGTCGTCGGACGAGAACAGGCCGGTCATGAACACCGTCACGAGCAGCGCCGCCGAGGCGACGCCCACTCCGGTGAGCAGCACCCGGGAGTTCCCCGGCATGCCCGAAGGCCGGCGGACGGCAAGGGGGATACGGGGCAGGACGCGCGATCGCCCGCCGCCGTGCCTCGAGGTGCCGCGCGTGCGCGTCTCCTGCCCGGCACGGCCGGGGCGGGAGTCGAGATAGCGGCGGGCGCCCCAGCCGAGTACGGCCTCGGCGAGGAGCACACCCAACCCGCCCTCGAAATGGCTCAGTTGTTCGGCGGCGAAACGGCAGTAGCGGCACTGCGTCAAGTGCTGCTGGACATCCGGCAGCAGGGCCCCGCCGCGGCGAATGGGAACGTCGAGGAGGCGGTTGTAGAAGCGGCAATCCTTGCTCGGCGCGAGTTCCCGATGGGCCTGCACGCAGCCTTCGCGGAATTTATCACGCGCCTGTTCGAGCGCGGCCGACGCCGTGTCGGTATCCATACCGAGCAGAGCGGCCGGAACGGCAATGGACTCCGCCTCGACCTCGACATGCCAGAGCAAACACCGGGAGAGTCCGGGAAGACCGAGGAATGAACGCTCGGCCAGCTTGCGATTTTCGGGGGTCAGGGACTTCGCCGACCGCATACCGCGGCCACCGGCGGGTTTCTGCAACTCCGGCAGAACACCGGATATTCGCTCCTCCGCGGACCACACACGAACCGTCTCCCGGACGGCCACCAGCAGCCGGGGGCGCACCGCGATCGCGGGTTCGCCCAGCGCCAGCCGGTCGAGGACCTGGTGAAAGGCGGCCGACGTCACCATGGAGGCGACCTCGGTCGTCGAGGCGAGGCAGATGGCCGCGTAGTCGCGGGCGGCCTGCCAGTGCCGCGCCATGAGCAGCGCGACGGTTTGAGCGACCTCGCCGTCGGGACGGCCCCTCAGCCGGGCGGCGAGGTTCTCGTCGGATTCTCCGGGAACCCCGCCGGGCGGCGGGTAAGGGGGGCGAGGTGGGTGGGGGGTGGGCACTGAGGGGATTCCTTCCCACGCGCAGGGGACACACAGGAGGGCGTGAATTCAGGTGAGTCCAATCGACCTGGTTTTCGATAGGGCGATCGGCACCCGGTCATTACACCCCCCGCACGGGTAGTTCACCCTTGCACAGGACACTCATGACCAACAAGGCACTCGGGCAACATCCGCATCTTTGAAAGATAGTCAGATACGGCGGCAACTCACTCCGGCCGCATGAGCTTTCCTCATTCCATGCGCCCCGTGTGAATCAGGCGCACGCGCCGGAGCACTGCGCACGCTCCCGGCGTGCGCCACCCCGTAGTGGACTGTGTACCGGCCCTTCTCGGAGGCCCTGCGCAGGACGGCGGCTCTCCTGCGCATCACGGGCCGCCGGCCTTGTTCCTCCCGCCCTCGGCCGGCGGCCCCGGGGGGCGGGTTGCACCGGCTCGGTCGGCGGCCCTCAGATCTGCCAGGAGCGCAGCCGGTCGGCGGCGCCGTAGACATCGGTCTTGGCGGCCATCAGATCGCGGGCCAGGTCGACCAGGGCGCCGTAGGGCGGGTCGATGCCGACGCCGCTGACGAACATGTAGGCCACGGCGGTCGCGCAGGCGAAGCGGGCGTTGGCCGACGGCAGGGGCCGCAGCAGGGCGAGGGTGTGCAGCAGGGCGGCGGCGCGCCAGGCGGGGTCGGAGTCCACGCCGAGGCGCGGCGGGTCGACCCGGTGGCGGGCGACGGCGGCGACCAGGGCGGAGAAGTCGTTGACGGTCGGCTGGTCCGGCAGCACCTCTTCATGGCGCTGCAGCAGCCAGGGCACGTCGATATGGATGACGGTTGTCATCGGTCAGGCGACCCGCCCCTCGCCGGTGTGCGCCGGTTCGTCGTCCGGGAAGGCGGCCGCGAACTCGTCGGCGTGGGAGGCGAAGAAACGGCGGAAGGCCTCCGCGCCTTCCTGCAGGGCGCGGTGCCGGGCTATGTCCGCGGCGGCGGCCTCGCGTACGAGCGCTTTCATCGACGTACCGCGTTCCTTGGCGATCTGCCGCAGGTCCTCAAGTTCACGATCGCTGAACTCGACATTCAAGGCTGGCATGCCTTCACCGTACCGCCGAGGTACTTACTCGTAAATATCCGCTGGTCAAGAACCTTTCTCACGGTACCCGGCGGCGCCGGTGGCGGCTGAGGACCATGTCCGATATCCGCCGGTTCCGGGACGGGTGGCGCAGCAGACTGAAGCCATGACGGCATACACGACGTACATGACGATCGACAGCCCGGTGGGCGAACTCCTTCTGGCGGGCGACGGCTCGGCACTGTCCTCGCTCTCCATGTCCGGGCAGCGCACCGCACCCGCCGCGCGTTCCGGCGGGCGGCGCGACGACGAGGCGTTCGGCGAGGCGCGCCGACAGCTCACCGCCTACTTCGAGGGCCGGCTCCCCCGCTTCGGCCTGGACCTCGCGCCCGAGGGGACGGAGTTCCAGCAGCGGGTATGGCGGGCGCTCGACGAGATCCCGTACGGCACCACGGCGACCTACGGCGAGCTCGCCGCGCGGCTGGACGTGCCGCGTGCCGAGATCCGGGCCGTGGGTGCCGCGATCGGCGCCAACCCACTGCTGATCGTCCGCCCCTGCCATCGGGTGGTCGGCGCCGACGGCTCCATGCGCGGGTACGCGGGCGGCGTGGAACGCAAGGTGCGGCTGCTGACGCACGAGGGTGCGCTGCAGCAGATGCTCGCGTGACGGGAGGAGACGACATGACGCTCACCCAAGGCCCAGGCGCGCAAGCGTGCCGAAGACACCGACTGGGCGGTCCTGGCCGCCGAGTTGGACGTGCACGGCAGCGCGCCGACGGGGCCGCTGCTGACGCCCGCCGAGTGCCGTGTCCTGGCCGCGCTGTACGAGAAGCCGGAGCTGTTCCGGACCACGGTCGACATGGCGCGGCACCGCTTCGGCTCCGGCGAGTACCGCTACTTCACCCACGATCTGCCGCCCGCGGTGTCCGCGCTGCGCGCCGCCCTCTACCCGCGCCTGCTGCCGGTCGCACGGGACTGGGCGGCCCGCCTCGGCCGCCCGGCGCCCTGGCCGGACTCCCTCACGGACTGGCTGGAGGCGTGCCACGCGGCCGGGCAGGATCGCTCGGCGCAGATCCTGCTGCGTTACGGCGAGGGCGACTGGAACGCCCTGCACCGTGACGTCTTCGGGGACATGCTCTTCCCGCTCCAGCTGGTCGTCGGTCTCGACGAGTACGGCGGCGACTACACCGGCGGCGAGTTCCTGATGGTCGAGCAGCGGCCCCGGGCCCAGTCCCGGGGCACGGCCACCGCGCTCCAGCAGGGCCACGGACTGGTCTTCACCACCCGGGACCGGCCGGTGCGCACCAAGCGCGGCTGGTCGGCCGGAGCGATGCGGCACGGCGTGAGCACCGTCCGCTCCGGCCGCCGGCACTCCCTGGGCATCGTCTTCCACGACGCGTCCTAGTGGTGCCGGACCGGCGCACTAGGCCTGCGCCCACAGCCCCCTGCGCCGGTAACTCGACTGCCAGAACAGGCGGTTGAGCACGCGGACGGGCGGGGGCAGGGCGCCGAGGAAGGCGCTGCGGTCCGCCGCCGGGGCCCCGTCGACGATCCACGGCACGAACAGAGCGGCGCCGCGCAGGCCCTGCGTCTCGCGCATCCGGCCGGTGAATCCGGCCCAGTCGGCGGGCGTCAGAGCTTCCTGCATCAGGGGCAGGGCACTGTCCTCCTCATGCTTGAGGTGGTCGTCGAGGGTGGCGCCCAAAGCCCGTACGAGATCGGGCAGTTCGGGCGCGCCGTCGGCCAGTGCGCTGTCGACCGCCGCGAGCAGCGGGTCGATACGGGAGTGCTCCGCCTCCATCTCGTCGAGCAGGGCGAGGTCACGGGGGCGTCCGGCGATGCGCTTCCGCAGGCGCGGCCACAGTTCGGCGTCCTCGGCGGTGTGATGGATGTGCAGCTGGTGCGTGAAGTTCTCCCAGCCGGCGCGGACCGCGGGCGAAACGGCCCGACCTGCGGCGACGGCGGCCGCCAGCCGCTCCAGGTCGCGCCGGAACGCGTCGTGGGAGGCGTACATCGGCGTGAAGTCGATGGTCTTCTGCTTACTGTCGGTCATCGCATGGCTTCTTCCAGTTCGGGTCTCTCACTCCCGTTCAAGAGGGCGGGACATCGGGCGACTGTGACGCGGGCGGGAATCGCTGAGACGTACGTCACATATCGGTCCTGTGATGTCACAATCCGGCCCCTCTGCGGCCTCCGAGTAGTAAGAGCGTCACTGGGGAGGCACACGTATGTCCGAAAGCTCTGTCGACGATGCGACCGACGTCTTCATGGACCATCGAGAGCTGCTGTTCGGTCTCGTCTACAACATGCTGGGCAGCGTCGCCGACACGGAGGACGTGCTGCAGGAGACCTGGCTGTCGTGGTCGGGCCGGGGCACCGACGGGGTCACCAACCCGCGCGCGTACCTGGTCCGCATCGCCGTCAACCACGCCCTGCAGCGCCGGTCCTCCCTCGCCCGGCGCCGAGAGACCTACGTCGGTCCGTGGCTGCCCGAGCCGCTGGTCGCCGACGACGCGGACGCCGGCGATCCGGCCCTGCGCACCGAGTCCGTGTCCCTGGCGATGCTGGTGGTCCTGGAGTCCCTGACTCCCCTCGAACGTGCGGTGTTCGTCCTGAACGAGGTGTTCGGGTACGCCCACACCGAGATCGCGGACATCATCGACCGCTCCCCCGCGGCCGTACGCCAGCTCGCGCACCGTGCGCGCGACCATGTGCACGCCCGGCGGCCGCGCTACCAGGCGCATCCGCGGGTGCGGCGGGAGGCGACCGAGCGGTTCGTGCAGGCCGCCCTCGGCGGGGACATCGCGGAGCTCATGGAGATCCTGGCGCCCGACGTCACGGTGTGGACGGACGGCGGCGGCAACCGCAAGCCCGCCGGGCTGCGTCCCGTGCACGGCCGCGACAAGGCGGTCCGCCTGATCACCGGGTACTCCAACAGGGACGGGGCCAGGCACCACGAACTCGACCTGCGCTACCGCCGCGTCAACGGCGACGACGCCGCCGTGCTGTTCGACGGCGACTCGCCGTACGCCGTCATGGTCATGGACCTCACGCCCGAGGGCGACCAGGTCTCCGGGATCTACATCGTCACCAACCCCGAAAAGCTCACGCATGTGCACAAGGAGGAGGAGTGACCGCCACCGGGGTGCCCGGCGAGGGCGAGCGGGTCGCCGACTGGCTCGACGGCCGCCTCGGCATCCACTCGCTCTCCAGGAAGTACCTGCGCAAGGTCTTCCCCGACCACTGGTCGTTCCTGCTGGGCGAGATATGCCTCTACAGCTTCGTGGTGCTGATCCTCACCGGCGTCTACCTCACCCTCTTCTTCCACCCGTCGATGAACGAGGTGACGTACCACGGCAGTTACGTCCCGCTCAACGGCGTTCGGATGTCCGAGGCGTACGCCTCCACGATCGACATCAGCTTCGACGTGCGTGGCGGGCTGCTGGTCCGGCAGCTTCACCACTGGGCGGCGCTGGTCTTCGTCGCGGCGATGGTCACGCACATGATGCGGCACTTCTTCACGGGCTCCTTCCGCAAGCCCCGTGAGATCAACTGGCTGTTCGGCTGGACGCTGCTGTTCCTGGGCCTGTTCGAGGGCCTCTTCGGCTACTCGCTCCCCGACGACCTGCTGTCGGGGACGGGCCTGCGCTTCGTCAACGGCGCCCTGCTGTCGGTCCCGATCGCCGGGACGTACCTCTCGATGTTCCTGTTCGGCGGGGAGTTCCCCGGCCATGACATCGTGGCCCGCTTCTACTCGCTGCACATCCTGCTGATCCCGGGCATCATGGCGGCGCTCGTCGTGACGCACATCCTGCTGGTCGTGTTCCACAAGCACACGCAGTTCGCGGGCCCGGGACGGACCGAACGCAACGTGATCGGCGCCCCGTTCATGCCCGTGTACCTGGCGAAGGCGGGCGGCTTCTTCTTCCTGGTCTTCGGCACCCTCTCGATCGTCGCCGCGGTGGCGTCGATCAACCCGGTCTGGGTTTACGGTCCCTTCCGCCCCGACCAGGTCTCCACCGGCGCGCAGCCCGACTGGTACCTGGGCTTCGCGGAAGGGCTGGTGCGCGTGATGCCGGGCTGGGAGGTCTCCGTGTGGGGCCACACCCTGCTGCTCGGCGTGCTGATCCCGGTCGTGGTCTTCCCGCTGCTTCTCGTGTTCATCGGGGCCTACCCGTTCCTGGAGGCGCGGGTGACCCGTGACCAACGCGAGCACCACATCCTGGACCGCCCGCGCAACCGTCCGGTCCGCACCGCGATCGGCACGGCCTGGATCAGTCTCTATCTGATCCTGCTGGCGGGCGGCGGCAACGACGTCGTGGCGACCCGGCTGCACCTGTCGATCAACACGGTCACCTGGCTGGTACGCGTCGCGGTGTTCGCCGTGCCGGCGCTCGTCTTCGTCGCCACCCGCCGGATCTGCCTGGGCCTCCAACTCCGGGATCAGGAGCTGGTGTTGCACGGCCGGGAGACCGGCGTGATCAAGCGGCTGCCGCACGGGGAGTACGTCGAGGTGCACCAGCCGCTCGATCAGGCCGAGCTGCACACCCTGACCGCGCACCGGCGGGAGCAGGGTGAACTCGTGGAGCGTGAGCCTCAGTCCTGATCCGCCACGAAGGACGCCATCCGGGCCAGGGCCGCGTTCCAGTTGATCGCGGTCTCGTTGGTCGACCAGGACTGGATGTCGTCGATGTAGCAGAACTGGCCGACGCAGCCCTGGAGTCTGCTCTGTGCGTAGGGGTCCTGGATGGACGAGTTCGGCCCGCCCGCGAGTGTTCCGCTCGGCGGGTTCGGGAGGTTCGGGTCGAGCTCGTGGGCGTACCAACGGCTGTGCTCGTTGTGCGAGTTGACCTCGCCGTAGCCGGTGACGTACGAGATGTTGAGCGCGTTGCGGCCGAGGATGTAGTCCATGCTCTGGACCGCGCCGTCACGGTACTTCGAGGAACCGGTGATGTCGTACGCCGTCGCCAGGACGACCGCGTTGTTGAGGACCTGGTGGCTGGAGCCCCAGTCGTAGACGTTGCCGTCGGGGGCGTAGGGCATGCCGTAGGGCTGCGACGTGAGAGTGGCGAGGTAGCGGTCCGCGCCCTCGACCACCGACCGGCGCACCTTGTCCCGTCCGGGCAGTCTGCTCGGCACGGTCGCGAGGTCCAGCCGTCCGGCGGCCGCCGTCCTGCCCCAGTCGAAGCCGAGCGGGCCGAAGATGTCGGCGGTGTTCACGGGTGAGGCGGCGAGGTAGTCCGCGAACTGCTTCTCCCCGGTGGTGAGATACAGCTCCGCGGCCGCCCAGTAGAACTCGTCCGTGGCGTTGGTGTCGTCGTAGGTACCGCCTCCGGTGCCGTCACCGGGAGAGGCGTACATCGCGGGATGGGCGAGCGCCGCCGACCAGGCCTTGCGGGCGGCGGTCAGGGCCTTGGACGCGAAGGCGCGGTCGTAGGGCCGGTACAGACGGGCCGCCTGGGCCGCCGTCGCCGCCAGGTTGAGGGTCGCCTGCGTGGAGGGCGGGTGCAGTTCGCGCTTCTGCGGGTCCTCGCTCGGCAGCAGGGGCAGACCGGTCCACTGCTCGTCGTGGATCTTGTGGTGGGCCATGCCGGCCAGCGGCTGCCCGTCGGGCACCTGCATCTTGAGCAGGAACTCCAGCTCCCAGCGGGCCTCGTCGAGGATGTCGGGCACCTTGTTGCCGCTCTCCGGAATGGCGAGGGTGCCGTCCCGCAGCTTCCCCGACTCGCCCGTGCGGGCCAGCCGTTCACGTTCGTACGTGCTCAGCAGCTCCCAGGTGGAGATGCCGCCGTTGACGACGTACTTGCCGTGGTCGCCCGCGTCGTACCAGCCGCCGGTGACGTCGAGCGTGTAGTCGCAGACGCCGGGCTGACAGGGGACGTTGGAATCTCCCTGGTTCGGCGCCACGTCGATGTGCCCGGCCGCCCGGCCGTACCCGGGTCGCAGGTCGTCCCGGATCGCGATGCCGCTGCGCTGTGTGTAGTAGTACTTCACCGAGTCGAGCCGCAGTTGCTCGTACGCGCCTGTGCCGATGTCGAAGGGCCTGCTCGTCTGGCCGTCGGCGACCAGCGTGAAGCCCTTGCCCGCCTTGCGGTAGGCGCCGAAGTCGATCGAGTGGACGTTCTGCCCGGAGGAGACGTCGACGCCGCGCGGCACGGTCCAGCCGTGCGCGACCGTCGCGCCGCCGGCGTTCTTCAGCCGCCAGGGCAGCTTTGCGGAGGCGTCGGTGACGAGCGTGGCGTTCTTCGGTCCCGAGGGCAGGTAGGCGACCTGGTTGACGCGCACCCGCGGCCCGGTGTCCGGCGTGTACACCTCGGGCGGCACGCCGCCCAGCAGCGACACGTCGTCCATGCACATCCGCCAGCCGTCCGCGCTGCCACCGGCCTGGAGGGCGACCTGCCCCTGGGTGGTGTCGACGGGCGAGGTGAAGGTGTACGAGTAGGTGTCGCCGGACACGCTCAGCTGCGGGCTCACCTCGAAGTAGGTGTCGTACGGCGCAACTTGGAGCCCCACGACGGCCCGCACCACATGGCCCTGGGGCGAGCCGGACGCTTTGAAGCTGAACCGGTAGGACTCCCCCTTCACCAGGGTGACGTCGTTCTGGCCGACGGCGGCGTCCCAGCGGTTGGCGGTGCCGCCCGGGACGTCCGCGCAGAGCTGTCCGTCAAAGAGACCTGCGGTGACGTTGGCGGTCGTCCACCAAGGGGCGGTGGTGGTGTCGAAAGTGCCGTTCTTCAGCTGCTCGACCTCGTCCGCCGCGGCCGGTCCGGCCGGCAGCGCGATGAGCGCCGCGCCCACCAGGGCGACGATGGTCAGCAGCGTGGTTCTGCGTCGTTTCACGTCTGGGCTCCTCGGGCGGAGGGGCGGGTGACGCTCGCCGAAAATGATGGGAGCGCTCCCAGAAGCGGACGCAGCACATGTTTGTTGGCGCCATGACAGCCGTCAACGGTCCGGACGGGACTGGTTTCCCGTCCGGACCGCGAGGGCTGGTCAGCCGCCGGGCGCCTCCAGCTTGCTGATGCGCACCGCCCCGGCGACCTCGCCCGGCTGGGCGCTGGTCAGCGTGAGGCGGAGCCGGGAGCCGCGCGCCGCGTCGAAGGTGACGACGGTCGGCGCGTCCGAGGCGGCGGCCCAGCCGACCGCCGCTCCGGTGACGGGCACGTACCGGCGGCCGTCCCAGACGGCCACCTCGAGGGACGCGGGCAGGCTGTGCGTCGCGTCCACGGTGAAGGAGACCTCCACCCGGTCGAAGCCGCGGGCCCGCCCGTAGTCCACCGAGACCCAGTCCTCCTTGCGGGCGCCGTTGAACGCGGGGAGCAGGGCCGTGGCCGACTTGGAGAAGGCGTTGGACCAGCCGGTGGCCGCGTCGCCGTCGAGCATCGCCGCGGGAAGCGTGTCCGAGCGGCCGGAGTAACTGGCGTCCGCGTACGGGTAGTTCGGGGCGGCCGGGTGGTCCGGCTTGAACACGGCGGCCGGGGTGGTCGCGGCCGAGCGGGCTTTGGTGGTGTGCACGGTCGCGGTGCCCGTCCGCAGCCCGTCCGCGCGGGCGGTCACCGTCAGGCTTCCGGTCTTCGTACCGGAGCGCACGATGGCGAGCGCCTTGCCGTGGAAGGCGGTACGGGTGGTGGCCTGGTAGCGCTCGGCGCTCTCCTCCCGGCCGTTGTCGAGGCCGGCGAGCGAGCCGCCCTTCACGTCGAACGTGATCAGGTGCTCGGCGTCGGGCACCACCACGCCGTGCGCGTCGACCACGTCCGCTGTCACGAAGACCAGCGAACGCCCGTCCGCGGCAAGGGATTTGCGGTCGGCGGTGAGGCGTACGGCATGCGCTTCGCCCGCCGTACGCAGCACGTCCGTGGCGACCGCCTTGCCGCCGCGCCGGGCCACCGCCTTCAACTCACCCGGCGCGAAGGGGACTTTCCAGATCAGGTGGAGCTTGCCCGCGCTGCCGTTCGGGCTGGTGTAACTCCCGGGGTAGGGGCCGGTGGTGAAGGTCTTGTCGTCGCCGGTGGCCTCCGTGGTCTCCAGATACGTACGGCCGTCGGTGGTCTTCTTGGTGTCGAAGCCGCGCGTGCCGAGGGACCTGCCGTTGAGGAACAGCTCGACGGTGTCGACGTTCGAGTACGCCCACACCTCGACCGTGTCGCCCGTCTCGTGGTTCCAGCTCATCGGCAGCAGATGGACCATGGGCTCGCCGGTCCACTGGCTCCGGAACAGGTGGTACATGTCCTTGGGGAAGCCGGCGGTGTCGACGGCACCGAAGAAGGACGCCTTCACCGGGAAGACGTTGTACGGCGTCGGCTCGCCGATGTAGTCGATGCCCGACCAGAGGAACTGGCCCGCGAACCACTTCCGGTCCCGGTCCTTCTTGTGCCCGTACTCCCCGCTCATGGTCCAGGACGCGAGATTGTTGTCGAACGAGGAGGTCGCCCGCCCGCCCGGGGTGTAGTTCTCCCCGGTGTTGAGGTGCTCGGGCTCCTGGTACGTCGAGCGTGTCGAGGTCTCCGAGGAGGACTCCGACTCGAAGAGGAACAGGTGCGGATAGGCCGCGTGCAGCGAGTCCACGGACTTGGCCGTGTTGTAGTTCAGGCCGAGCCCGTCGAGCTTGGCGAGCATCAGGTCGGCCGCGGAGCCCTTGGCGGGCACCGAGCGGTACTTGTCGGAGCCGATGACCAGGGGCCGGGTGTCGTCGGCGGCCCTGATCGCCCCGATGATGCGGTCGGCCATGGCGAGGCCCGCGGTGGAGGTGGAGTCGGGGATCTCGTTGCCGATGGACCACAGCACCACGGCGGGCGAGTTGCGGGCCGCGAGCACCATCTCGGTGGCGTCCTTCTCGCACCACTCGTCGAAGAAGCGGCCGTAGTCGTACTTCGTCTTGCCGGTCCGCCAGCAGTCGAAGGCCTCCACCATCATCACGATGCCCAGCTCCTCGCAGACCTGGATCATCTGCGGCGAGGGCGGGTTGTGCGAGGTGCGGAAGGCGTTGACGCCCATCGACTTCATGATGGTCATCTGCCGGCGCACGGCGTCGACACTGATAGCCGCGCCGAGCGCGCCCTGGTCGTGGTGCAGGTCGACGCCCTTGATCTTGCTGTGGGCGCCGTTGAGGTGGAAGCCCTCGTCCGGGTCGAAGCGGTAGGTGCGGATGCCGAAGGTGGTGCGGTAGGTGTCGACGGTCCTGCCGCCGACGCGCACCTCGGTCTCCAGGGTGTAGCGGTGCGGCGCCGCGAAGTCCCACAACTGCGGCTTGGGGACGGTGAGTTCGTGCGTCTCGGCCGTCTTGTCGGTGACACCGACCGTGCTCGCTGCACGGGCCACCGTCCGCCCGTCGGGGTCCTTGACCGTCGAGCGGATCTCGGCCTGGCTCACGGCGCCGGACTCGTTGACGATCGAGGTCCGCACGTGGACGACGGCCCGCTCCGCGCTGATGTCCGGCGTGGTGACGTACGTGCCCCAGCGTTCGACGTGCACCGGCTCGGTGACGACGAGACGCGCCTCGCGGTAGATCCCGCTGCCCGAGTACCAGCGGCTGCTGGGCAGTTGGTTCTGCACCTTGACCGCGATGACGTTCTCGGTGCGGCCGTCGGTGTGCAGCAGGTCGGTGACGTCGAAGGCGAACCCCGTGTAGCCGTAGGGGTGCCGGCCGGCCTGGGTGCCGTTGCAGTAGACGTAGGAGTCCATGTAGACGCCGTCGAACTCCACCGAGATCCGCTTGCCGGCGAAGGACGGCGGCAGGGTGAAGGCGAGGCGGTACCAGCCGAGCCCGCCGGGCAGGAAGCCGGTGCCGCTGGTCGTGCCGTGCTCGGTGGTCGGGGTCTGCTCGATGCTCCAGTCGTGGGGCACCGCGACCTCGCGCCAGGCCGAGTCGTCGTAGCCGGGGTCGGCCGCCTGGGCGTAGGCGCCGGTGGGGTCGGTGATCCCGTCGGTATTGACCAGCGCGAAACGCCAGCCGTCACGCAGGGCCACGGTGCGGCGGCCGGATCCGCCCGCGACGGCCTCGGCGGCCCGTGCCACGGGACTGCCGATCAGTGCTCCCGCCGCCGGCGCGGCGGTGGAGGCGATCAGGACCGATCTTCGCGTCACTGTCATAGAGCTCCCCCCTCATCAGGGCCCAGAAGTACTCACAATTGATCGAGAACAAACAGATTCTTTCGCCGGGTCACACGCGGCCGTCAAGGGTGCGGTGCGGTACTCCTGCCCCGTGGGCCACAACGTCCCGGTATGCGCTTTCTACCGGCCCACCGGATGGCCCGGGGTCACCGACCCGCGAACGCGCCGACGGACTAGGCTGGAACTCAAGTGACGCGCTTGTTCACTGTGAGTGTGCGCAATGGAGTGGCGACGATGAGTCCGGTCAACCCGTTCGACGATGCCGCGACGGCACGCGTGGTCGTCGACGGGGGAGGCACGCTCGTCGGGTGGAACGCCGGCGCGGAACGTCTGCTGGGCTGGACGGCCGCCGACGTCGTGGGCCGGCCCGCCGCCGAGTTCCTGGTCGGCGAGCCCACGGGCGCGGTCTTCGACCTCGAAGCGTCCCGCTGGCACGGCCTCGTCACCCTGCGCCACCGGGACGGCGGCTCCGTCTCCGTGTGGCTGCTGGCCCATCGCACCGAGCCCGAGGACGGCGGACCCGCCGAATGGCTGGTGGTCAGTCCCCTGGAAGGCGATCAGCGGCGCCCGGCCGACGATCCGCTGGAGCATGCGGGGCTGCTCCAGTCGCCCTGCGCCGTCGCGATCTGTGACGACCGGCTCCGGCTGCACCGGATGAACGACGTCATGGCCGAGGTGCTGGGACTGCCGGAGGAGCATGTGCGCGGGCTGCGGCTGCCCGAGGTGAGCGGCAGGCCGCACGGCACCGACATCGAGCGCCATCTGCGCCGCGTCCTGGCCACCGGCCAGGGCCACGACGTGCAGACGTACGTGCCGATCAGCCTCGACGGCCGGGTGAACGTCTGGCTGGCCCGCATGTCCCCGATCACCGACGCGGCCGGCAAGGTCCGGGGCGTGTGCGTGGCCGCCCACGACTTCTCCGAGCAGTACCAGGCCCGCGAGCGCCTTCAGCTCGTCAACGAGGCGAGCGTCCGTATCGGCACCACCCTCGACGTCATCCGGACCGCCGAGGAACTGGCGGAGCTCTGTGTGCCCGCCCTCGCCGACTTCGTCAGCGTCGATCTGCTGGACCCGCAGGACCCCGGCGGCGAGCCGTTCGCCGGAGCGCCCATCGCACCGGTCACGCTGCGCCGCACCGCGCACCTCTCCATCAATCCCGGCACACCCGAGGCCGTGGTCGAGATCGGGCACGTGGACCGCTACCCGACCCCCTCACCGCAGGCCGATCCGCTGCTGGCGGGCCACTCCATCGTGGCGACGACCGAGGCCGACGACCTGGGGCAGTGGCTCAACTGGGACCCCCGGCGCCTGGACCGGATCAAGGAGTACGGCATCCACTCGACGATGTCCGTGCCGATCCGGGCCCGCGGCCTGACGCTCGGTGTCGCGGTGCTGTGCCGGTTCCGGCGCCAGGACGGGTTCACGCCCGACGACGTGCTGCTGGCCGAGGAGGTGACGGCGCGCGCCGCCGTCTGCATCGACAACGCCCGGCGCTACTCCCGGGAGCGGGAGACCGCCCTCGCGCTGCAGCGCAGCCTGCTGCCCCGCTCACTGCCGACCACGGCCGCGGTGGACGCCGCCTCCCGCTATCTGCCGGCGGCCCGCGCAGGGGTCGGCGGCGACTGGTTCGACGTGATCCCGCTGTCCGGGATGCGGGTCGCCATGGTCGTCGGGGACGTCGTCGGGCACGGCATCCAGGCCTCGGCCACCATGGGCCGGCTGCGCACCGCCGTACGCACCCTCGCCGACATCGACCTGGCCCCCGACGAGCTCCTGACCCACCTCGACGACCTGGTCGTCAGGCTGTCCGCCGAGGCCGGGCACGAGGGCAGCCCCGGCGAGGTCGGCGCCACCTGCCTCTACGCCGTCTACGACCCGGTCTCGCGGCGCTGCACGATGGCCCGGGCCGGGCATCCGCCGCCGGTCGCGGTCCCGCCGGGCGGTACGCCGCGGCAGGTCGACCTGCCGGCCGGACCGCCGCTCGGTCTCGGCGGGTTGCCCTTCGAGTCCACCGAGCTCGAGCTGCGCGAGGGCAGCGTGCTGGCGTTCTACACGGACGGGCTGATCGAGTCCCGGGAACGGGACGTGGACGCCGGCCACCGGATGCTGTGCGAGGCCCTGTCGACACACTCGGACTCCCTGGACGAGACCTGCGACCGTGTCCTGCACCGGCTGCTGCCGACCGGCGGCGCCCCCGACGACGTGGCGCTGCTCCTCGCGCGCACCCGGGGGCTGCCCTCCTCGCAGGTCTCCACCTGGCACATCCCCGCCGACCCGGCGCTCGTCGCCCCCATCCGCAAGCAGGTCGTCGAGCAGCTGGAGACCTGGGGGCTGCAGGAGGCCTCGTTCACGGCCGAGCTGGTGGTCAGCGAGCTGGTCACCAACGCGATCCGGTACGGCGCCCACCCCATCCGGCTGCGCCTGATCCACGACACGGCCACCCTGATCTGCGAGGTGTCGGACACCAGCCACACGGCACCGCACCTGCGCCGCGCCAAGACCTGGGACGAGGGCGGCCGCGGTCTGCTGCTGGTCGCCCAGCTCACCCAGCGCTGGGGCAGCCGGCACACGGCGGAGGGCAAGACGATCTGGTCGGAGATCGCGCTGGCGGACGAGGACTGAGACGCGCCCGCCCACCGGTTCGTCAGGACGCCTCGGTGAGCCAGGGCCTGACCTGCTTGCGCGCCTCGTGCAGCCTCGACTTGAACGTCCCCAGCGGGATGCCCGCCCGCTCGGCCGCCTCGGCGTAGTCCAGCTGGCAGATGTCGCGGTACACCAGCGGCTCCACCAGCTGCGGGTGCTCGCGCTCCAGCCGGTCCAGCGCGTCCAGCAGATCGAGCCGGGAGCCGGCGATGACGCTCGTCGTGCGCGGGTCGACGTGCCGCTCGGTGTCGATCGCCACCGGCTGCTCGGCCGCGCGCCGCTTGAGTTCGCGGTACTTCTGGCGGCAGCAGTTGGCGACGACGGTATAGAGCCAGGTGCTGAAGCGGCTGCGGCCCTGGAAGGTGGTGATCTTCCGGGCGACCTGGAGCAGGGCGTCCTGCGCCGCCTCCTCGGCGTCCTCGCGGCAGGGCAGGAAGCGGGCGCAGCGCCGCAGGACCTCGGGTCTGATCGCCTGCAGCAACTCGTCCAGGGCCGTCGCGTCGCCCGTCGCGGCGGCACGTGCCAGGTCCTCGGTCGGTGCGACCAGGGGCTCTCCTCGGAAACGATCCACGGCCAGGCATGATAGTCGTATGCATTCCGTCGAGCGCATCGGGCGCTACCGCCTCGAACGACGCCTCGGCACGGGCGCGTTCGGCACGGTCTGGCTCGCGCACGACGACGAGCTCGAAGCACCGGTGGCGGTCAAGGTCCTCGCCGACAACTGGTCGCACCGGCTCGACGTCCGTGAGCGGTTCCTGGCCGAGGCGCGGATGCTGCGCCGGGCCAATTCGGACCGGATAGTGAAGGTCTACGACATCGGTGAACTGCCCGACGGCAGGCCCTACTTCGTGATGGAGTACGCCGACGGCGGCACCCTCGGCGACCTGGTGGCCGGCGGTCCGCTGCCCGTGTCCGAGGCGCTGCGCCTGACCGCGCTGGCCGCCCGGGGCGCGGCCGCTCTGCACGCGGCGGGCATCGTGCACCGGGACATCAAGCCGAGCAATGTGCTGCTGTGCTCTCCCGACGATCCTGCCGGCGTGTCGCGGGTGCTGCTCGCCGACCTCGGGCTGGCCAAGAGTCTGGCGCAGGCCTCGGGTCTGACCCAGGCGGCCGGCTCGGCGGGGTACCGGCCGCCCGAGCAGGCCGAGCCGGGCGCGGGCATCGACGCCCGCGCCGATGTCTACAGCCTGGGCGCGGTCGGCTATCACCTGGTCACCGGCGCCGTTCCGGGCGAGCCCGGCAAGGTGGTGCGGCCCGACCGGCTGCGCCAGGATGTGGCCCCCGCGGTCCGGCGGGCGCTGATGCGGGCGCTGGCTCCCGACCGCAGGCGCCGCTGGCCCGACGCCGAGTCCTTCGCCCAGGAGCTGGAGCGCCTCGTCGCCTCCGGCCACCGGCCGCGCAGGCGCCGTACGGTCGCCGCTCTGACCGCCGCCGTGGCCGCCGTCGCCGCCATCGGTGTGACGGCCTCGCTGGTGAATCGGCAGTCCCCGGCGACGGATCTGCGGGTCGCGGACACGACCGGCCGGGTCGTCGCCGAGGTGCCGGACGGCTGGGGCCGCCAGCTGCGCGACTCCGGGTGGGACCCGAAGGCGCTCGGCCTGCCCTCCGGACACGAGCCGGGGCTCGCCGTCGCGGACCGCCTGACCGAGTGGCAGGACCTGGGGGCCGAGGTGAACGGCGTCTTCGTGGGCCTGAGCGAGCAGGGCGACCTCACCGCCGCGGTGACCGCCCTCACCCACCCCACCTGCCACTACGACGGCAGCCGCGGCTACGACAGCGCGTCCTTGCGGGGCCGGGTGCGCACCTGGTCCGGCTGCCCGGGAGGCGGTTCGGTGGCGGAGGCCGCGCTCGCCCCGGCGCACGGCGGCGCGCAGACTCGGGTGTACGTGCAGATCCGCCAGAGTGGCCGGGCCTCGGCCACCGACCGTGTCCTCGGCTCCGTACGCATCGGAAGCTGACCGAAACCACACGGCCGGGTGAGAACTTTTCCGACCGGCAACGCATCGGAGATGTATGACGGGGCACAGAGCGCCGTACGCACATGCCAGGACGTATGCGTGGAATCTCCGGGAGTGTTGAGGAACATGACCATGAAGTCCTTCTCGGTCCACCGGGCGGCGCTGGCCGCGAGCGCGGTCGCCGTGCTCGGCCTGCTGACGGCCTGCGGCAACGACGACGGCACCTCGGCGAGCTCACCGCAGACCCTTTCCGGTACGGCCGCGCCCGCGACCGGGAGCCACGGCACCGACTCGGCGAGCCCGTCCGCCTCCGGGTCACACACCGCGGCCGGGAACACCACGACGACCACGGCCAGGCCCACCTCCACGGCCACCGCACCGGCCCAGGGCGCGTCCACGCCGGCCGGCACCTCCGGGGGCGGCCGCTGCCACACCTCCGAGCTGAAGGCGAGCGTCGGGCGGAACAACCCCGGTGCCGGGCAGGAGAACTTCCCGATCGTCCTGACCAACACCTCCTCCCGCACCTGCACGGTGCGGGGCTACCCGGGTGCCGCGTTCGTCGACGGGTCGGGCAAGCAGATTGGCCCCGACCCGCAGCGCTCCTCGGGCACGCCGGCGACGGTCTCACTGGCGCCGGGCAAGAGCGCCTGGGCCGGGCTGTCGTTCTCCAACCCCGAGGTCAGCGGTGCCCACGCGGCCACCCCGGTCTCGCTGCTGGTGACCCCGCCGGACGAGCGGGCCAGCCTCACCGTGACGTGGCAGGGCGGCCAGGTGCCCGTCTCCGGCAACGCCTCCTCGGTGCGTCTGACGGTGTTCGCCCTCGGCACCGGCGCCTGAACGGCGGGGGCTGGACGGGCTTACCGACCTGGACCTGATTTCATGGACGCACCCCGCGCTGAACCACCCGGAAGGTCCCGGCGCAGAACCGCCTGAAGGACCCCGCCCTGAACACCGCGCTCGCCGAGACCCTGTCCGTCGTCCTGCTCGTCGCCGTTCTGGCCTTCGCCGTGGTGCGCCCGAGGGGCCTGCCCGAGGCCGTGCTGGCGATCCCGGCCGCCGGGGCGGTGATCGCGACCGGGGCGATCTCCCTCGGCCATGCGCGGGCCGAGGCCGCGAGCCTCGGCCCCGTCGTCGGCTTCCTGGCGGCGGTGCTGGTGCTGGCGCACTTCTGCGACGTCGAGGGGCTCTTCCAGGCGTGCGGGGCCTGGATGGCGCGGCGGGCGGCGGGGTCCCCCGGGCGGCTGCTGGCGGCCGTCTTCGTGCTGGCCTCGGTGATCACCGCCGTGCTCAGCCTGGACGCCACGGTGGTGTTGCTGACGCCGGTGGTGCTGGCCACCGCGGCGCGGGCGGGGGTGCGGGCGAGGCCGCATCTGTACGCGTGCGCCCACCTGTCCAACACGGCCTCGCTGCTGCTGCCCGTCTCCAATCTGACGAACCTGCTGGCATTCGAGACGAGCGGGCTGAGCTTCACCCGGTTCGCGGCGCTGATGGCGCTGCCCTGGCTGGTCGCGATCGGTGCCGAGTACCTGGTCTTCCGGCGCTACTTCGCCACCGACCTGTCCCTCTCCGCGCACTCCCCCGCATCCGGTGAGGCGCCCGAGCTGCCCCTGTTCGCGCTGGTCACCGTCGGGTGCACGCTGGCGGGGTTCGTGGTGGCCTCGACGGTCGGCATCGAGCCGGCCTGGGTGGCCGCCGCGGGCGCGCTGGTGCTGGCGTGCCGTGCGCTCGTGCGGCGGCGGGCCACTCCCCTGTCGGTGGTGCGGGCGGCGCAGCCGGCGTTCCTGGCGTTCGTCCTCGCGCTCGGCATCGTGGTGCGGGCGGTGGTCGACAACGGACTCGCCGGCGCGCTCGGCCATGTACTGCCCGGCGGCTCGGGACTGCTCGCGCTGCTGGGCATCGCCGCCCTGGCGGCCGTACTGGCGAACCTGATCAACAACCTGCCCGCGGTGCTCGTCCTGCTGCCGCTCACCGCCGCGGCGGGACCCGGCGCGGTCCTGGCCGTGCTGCTCGGGGTGAACATCGGCCCGAACCTCACCTACGCGGGATCGCTGGCGACGCTGCTGTGGCGGCGCATCCTGCACCGGCACGACCAGGAGGTCCAGCTCGCGGAGTTCACCCGCCTCGGCCTGATCGCCACCCCGGCCGCGCTCGTGCCGGCCGTGGCGGCGCTGTGGCTGTCGCTCCAGATGGCCGGCTGAGCGTCGCGGTCAGCGGCGGCCGCCACCGCCGTGTCCGTAGTGGCCGCCGTCCCAGCCGCAGGAGTACGGGTCGTAGTAGCAGTACGGGTTCGTGGGGTACGAGCTCGTCGGCGTCGGCTGCGCGGTCGTCGGGGCCGCGGACGGCGTCGGTGTGGGGCTGGGCTTCTTCGACGCCTTCGGGGTGGGCTTGGCCGAGGGCGTCGGCGTGGGGCTGCCGTCGGCGTCCCAGTTGACCACCTGCATCTGGAGGTCGGCCTTCGAGGTGTCGAACACCCAGCGCTGGAGGTCGCCGCCGTCACGGTTCTTCGCGACCAGCGCACCCGAGCCGTCGGTGGCGGCGGGGGTGAGTGCCAGGTCCTGGTTCCAGCGCGGCACCAGGGTGCCCTGAAGGGTGAAGTCGTACCGGACGTTCTTGCCCTTCGGCTCGGAGGTGCCCGTGCACGGGACGAGGCGCACCGAGAAGCCGAGGTGGGAGTCGAGGCACAGACCGGGGTCCGTGACGCTGCGCAGGCGGCCGTCGGTCTCGTACGACCACTGCTGGACGTCGGCCGAGGAGCAGTCGGCGAGTTCGGTCTCCGCGCCCTGGACGAGCTTCTTGCCGACGACGGCGACGCACAGTCCGGAACCGAGGTTGTGCAGCCGGCCGCGCAGGGTGCCCTGGGCGCCCGTGCTGGTGCCGACCCAGGACGGATCGGCGGTCGGCGATCCCTTGCCGCGGGCGGGGGCCGGAGCGGGGCGGCCGCCGCCGGCCGTGGTGGTGCCGTCGGAGCCGAGGACGGACCACAGGACCAGCGGCAGGACGATCAGCCCGCTCACCGTCACGACGGCCAGGGCGAGGTTGCGGCGGCGGGCGGCGGCGCGGCGCCGGGCCGCCTTGTTGGCCGAGTGGCGGGAGGCGGCGCGGCCCCCGGGGTGCGGGGAGGTCCGGGGCGCGGGCGCGAAGGGCTCGCCCGGTATCGGCGGGGCGGGGACCTCCGAGGGAAGCGGACCGGGGTCCTCGGGCCAGGCGGTGCGGGACTCCAGGTAGGCCTGCGCGCCCCAGCCGAGCACCGCCTCGGCCAGCGCGAGGCCGAGGCCGTGGTTGAACTGGGCCAGCTGGTCGGCGGTGTGCAGGCAGTGCCGGCAGCGGGAGAGGTGGGCGCCGAGGTCGGGGTCGATGTCGCTGCCGCCGCGCCGGTACGTCACGTCGAGCATCCGCAGGAAGCGGCGGCACTCCTGCTCGGGGGCGAGTTCGCGGTGGACCTGGAGGCATTCCTCGCGCAGCCGCTCGCGGGCCCGCTCGAGTTCGACCCGCGCGTCCTCGACCTCGAGGCCCAGCAGTCCGGCCGGGACGTCCAGCGCTTCGGCCTCGACCTCGGTGTGCCACAGCAGGCAGCGGGCCGACTGGGGCAGCCGCTGGAAGGCTCCGGAGAGCAGGCGGCGGCCGGGTGACGGGAGCAGCAGGGCCGCGGCGCGCTCGCCGCCCGCGCACAGTTCGGGATTCAGGTGTTCCCGTCTGTGGTCGTTGTCCCATTCCGCCGCGATGCGGCGCACGGTGACGAGGAGTTGGGGCCGCCAGGCGGAGGTGGGTCCGTTCTGCCGCAGCGTTTCGCCGAAAAGCCGGGTGAATGCGGCAGTTGTGAGCATTCCCGCGGACGGGGCGCCGTCGGTGCACAGCCGGGCATAGGCGAATCCCGCTTCCCAGTGACGGTCGAGGAGTTCGCCGACGGGTTGCAGCGCGGGCGTGGTGCCCGTCCACTTCTTGAGCTCGGCGCTCAGTTGCTCGTCCGTCACGTCGAACCGGCGGTCGGACCTGGGGGAATTCGACAGGCCGGGGTGTTTCACGGCTGCATTCCTCTCGGGGGCATGCGGCATAAAGTCCATACCAACTGGTATAAGAACCCGGCGGAAATGTCCCTGGTCCGTGCGCCGACTGGGCACACTTTTGCACAGGTCAGGGACGCCTAACAAGAGATCACGCGGTTTTGTGCATTGCCTGCCCGCCGACGGCTATTGACGAATTGTCAATCGATCTGTTCGACGGTCGAAAAAGACAGAGCTACTCCGTCTCCGGCTCCAGCCATTGGCCTCCGGCACGGTAGGCGCCGGGCGGGACGCCGTACCGCTCGCGGAAGACCCGGTTGAAGTGGAACGGACTGGCGAACCCCGATGCCGCGGCCACTCGGTCCACCGACAGATCGGTGCTCTCCAGGAGCCGGGCGGCATGCCGCAGACGGGCCTCGCGCAGCGCCCGCATGGGAGACCGGCCGACCTGCCGGGTGAAGAGATGCGCGAACCGCGAGGGTGAGAGCGCGACGCTCGCGGCGAGCCCGTGCACGGTGTGCGGTGCTCCGGGGTCCGCGGCGATCAACTCCTCTGCGCGGCTCACCCGGACGTCGATGCCGGGCGGCGGCGACGGTGGGCGCGCGGCGGCGGCCGTGAGCAGGACGATCTCCTCCAGACAGGACAGGGCGAGCTCCCGTGCCGCGGTGCCGTGCGCCACGGCGACCCGGTCCTGCGGCGCGGTGACGGGCGGCGACCCGGTGCCCGTCCAGCGGGCATCGGCGAGCATCCGCCCGAACGCCGCCCCGACCCGGTCGTGCAGGGCGGCGGGGGTCGGTGTGACGGCGAACAGTCCGTCGCCGGTCTCGTACGGCTGCAGCCACGGCGCCCAGGACGGGCGGGCCTGGCAGTGCACCCACCAGAACTGCCAACGGCCTGCGCCCTGTTCGACCGCGTACTCGTGCCGCACCCCCGGTGCGAGCACCACCAGATCGCCGGCACCGGCCCGCGCCTCGGCGGCTCCCTGGCGCAGCCGGCCGCGCCCGCCCGTGGTCCAGGTGAACAGCCAGCTGTCGGCCCCGCGCGGCCTGGTGACGCCGTAGCCCTCGGGCTGTTCGTAGCGGCCGACCACGACCAGGCCGGGTGGTGGCGCAGCAGTCTCGGGCAATCCATCAGCATTCACGGGCATCCTCCTGAAGCGCCCCACGGCCTAGCGTTGACGAGCGTAGGACAGCCGACCGAGGAGTGGACGCATGACAGCCACGGACATGGGTGCCGCCGGTGCCCCCATCCTGTCCCAGGAGGGGCTCAGGCGGTTCGAGGAGGACGGCTTCACCATCGTGCGCGGGCTGTTCGGGCGCGACGAGATCCAGCGGCTCTGCGCGCACTTCGCGGACCTGCACGCGGCGGGTCCGGTGCCCGGGCACTTCCAGCCGCGTGCGTCGGCCGATCCGCTGGCGGCCTATCCGCGGGTGATGCACCCGCACGAGATCAGCGAGCCCTCGCGCCGCCTCCTGCTCGACGCCCGGCTCGGTGCGGTTCTGGAGGAACTGCTCGGCGAGGAGGTGCTGGCCGCGCAGAGCATGTTCTACTTCAAGCCGCCCGGCGCCCGGGGCCAGGCGCTGCACCAGGACAACTTCTATCTGCGGGTGGAGCCGGGCACGTGTGTGGCGGCCTGGGTGGCCTGCGACGTGATCGACCGGGACAACGGCGGTCTGGAGGTCGTCCCCAGTACGCACCGCATGGACGTGTTCTGCCCCGAGGAGGCGGACGCGGAGGTGTCCTTCGCGCGTGAGTACGTGCCCCCGCCGCCGGGCCTCGCCGCCGTGCCGGTCGACCTGGCGCCGGGGGACGTCCTGTTCTTCAACGGCAGCCTGGTGCACGGCTCGCAGCCCAACAGGACCGCCGGCCGCTTCCGCCGGTCTTTCATCGCCCACTACGTCGGCCGGTCCGCCGAGCGCATCGGCACGCACTACCGCACGCTGACCATGGACGGCGAGCGCGTGCTCCTGCCGGAGAGCGAGGGGGCGGGGCCGTGCGGCACGGAGTTCGCACCGCAGGGGCCCCACTGAGCGCTCCTTCAGGCCGCGGCCGAACCGTCAGCTGTGGCCGACGATCCCATGGGGCGCGTACGGCTCCTGGAGCTCCTCGAGTTCCTTCTCGCTCAGCTCCAGCTCGACCGCGGCGACCGCGTCCTCGATGTGGTGCGGCTTGGCGGCGCCGACGATCGGGGCCGCCACCGTGTCCTGGTGCAGCAGCCAGGCGAGGGCGACCCGGGCGCGCGGGACGCCTCGGTCGCCCGCGATGCGGGTGACGGCCTCGACGATGGTGCGGTCACTGTCCGGGTAGAGGCGGCTGCCGAAGTTGTCGTTGGCGCTGCGCTCCGTCACGGTGCCCCAGTCCCGGGTGAGCCGGCCGCGGGCGAGCGGGCTCCAGGGCAGGACGCCGACGCCCTGGTCGGCGCAGAGCGGCAGCATCTCGCGCTCCTCCTCGCGGTAGAGGAGGTTGTAGTGGTTCTGCATGGACACGAACTTGGTCCAGCCGTTGCGCTCGGCCGTGTACTGCATCTTGGAGAACTGCCAGGCGAACATCGAACTCGCCCCGATGTAGCGCACCTTGCCCGCCTTCACCAGGTCGTGCAGGGCCTCCATCGTCTCCTCGACCGGGGTGTGCGGGTCGAAGCGGTGGATCTGGTAGAGGTCGACGTAGTCGGTGCCGAGCCGGCTCAGGCTCTGGTCCATCTCGGACAGGATCGCCTTGCGGGACAGGCCCGCGCCGTTGGGCCCGGGCCGCATCCGGCCGTTCACCTTGGTGGCGAGGACGATCTCGTCGCGGCCGGCGAACTCGCGCAGCGCCTTGCCGACGATCTCC
Source organism: Streptomyces sp. NPDC048419 (assembly GCF_043200415.1). NCBI lineage: Bacteria > Bacillati > Actinomycetota > Actinomycetes > Kitasatosporales > Streptomycetaceae > Streptomyces > Streptomyces sp. NPDC048419. Next base: position 88,265 of record NZ_JBICXT010000026.1, read on the forward strand.
TCGCTGGTGCCGTCGGAGTAGACGTTCGCCGTGTCGAAGAAGTTGATCCCGGCCTCCAGTGCCTGCCGGATCAGCGGACGCGAGGCGTCCTCGTCGAGCGTCCACTCGTGCGGACCGCGGTCGGGCAGTCCGTAGGTCATACAGCCCAGACAGATCCGCGACACGTCGAGGCCCGTCGAACCGAGCTTCACATACTGCATCGTTGCTGCTCCTGCCTTCGGGATCGGGTATCAGTGGGGAGCGTACGACGTGATGTCCCGTGCGCCTCCGCTTTACCGTCCCCACTTGACGGCGGGCCGCACCGGGCGATTTCATCCAGGAGACGTGCCGCCGCGTGCAGCGGGGCACACAGAGGTGCGCCCAGCCGGTAGCGGACGAGCTCCAAGTCCGGCCCAAGTCGCCAGGACCGACCGGACACCCGGTCCGAGGCGGGGTCGTACCCGCGATTGATGGAGCGGACATGCCCGTCAAGGGTGTCTACCGCGTCGGAGGTCTCGGGACGACCGTCGGCGCATGCCTTCTTCTCGTCGCCGGACTGTCGGCGTGCGGTACTTCCCACAAGTCGTCGAGGTCGACGAGTGGTCCAGCGAAAGCATCCGAAACCTCCGGCGCCGAAGCAGCGGCCGCCGACCCGTCCCCGGCCACCGGGGTACGCCTGCCGCCCCGCCTCGCCGGCTTCGACTACCAGATCGGCGGCGCCTATCCCCCGCCGGCGGGCGTCCGCATCGTCAGCCGCGACCGTACGGCGCCGCCCGCGCCCGGCCTCTACAACGTCTGCTACGTCAACGCCTTCCAGGCCCAGCCCGACGAGCGCGGCTCCTGGCCCGCCGACCTGCTGCTGCGGGACGCGCGGGGCAAGATCGTCGTCGACGAGGACTGGGGCGAGGCGCTGCTCGACATCCGCACGCCGGCCAGGCGCGCACGCGTGGCGGCGCGGATCGGCAAGTGGATCGACGACTGCGCGGACAAGGGCTACGACGCCGTCGAGCCCGACAACTACGACAGCTACACCCGCTCCCGGCACCTGCTGACCGCGAACGACGCCACCGCGTTCGTCACGCTCCTGTCCCGGCGCGCCCACGCCCGGCACCTGGCGATCGGGCAGAAGAACACGGTCGAGCTGGCCGGGCTCAGGAAGCGGGCCGGGCTCGACTTCGCGGTGGCCGAGGAGTGCGCCGAGTTCGACGAGTGCGGGACGTACGCGAAGGCCTTCGACGACCGGGTGCTGGTGATCGAGTACTCGGACAGCGGGCTGCGCAAGGCGCTGGCGGGCTTCCGCGACCGTCTGAGCATCGTCCGCCGGGACGTGATGGTGTCGACGCCCGGCAGCAGCCACTACGTCCGCAAGGCCGGGTGAGCGCGATGACCGACGGCATGACGCGTCGCCGGCTGCTGCTCGGCGCGGCCTCCGCCGCCTCGGTCGCCGCCGTGAGCGGCTGCGACCGAGGCGGCTCCGACGGGGTGGGCGCCGACGGCAAGGTGACCGTGGAGCTGTGGCACGGGCAGGCGGACACGGCCCGCAAGGCGCTGGAGAAGCTGGTCGCCGACTTCAACCGCACGCATCCCACGATCCACGTCGACGCGGGCGGCGGCGGGGTCCTCTCCGACGCGATGCTGCAGAAGGTGACCGCGGCGCTCGCGGCCGGCTCCTACCCGGACGTCGCCTACATCTTCGGCTCCGACCTGGCCAGCGTGGCGCGCTCGCCGCGCGTGGTCGACCTGACCGACGCGATGCGCGACGGGCCGACGCCGTGGAGCTCGTACTGGAAGCCGGTGCGCGAGGCGGTGACCGTCAACGGCCAGGTGCGGGCGGCGCCCGCGGTGCTCGACTCGCTCGCGGTCGTCTACAACCGCAAGCTGTTCCGGCAGGCCGGTGTCGCTTTCCCGAAGGCCGGCTGGACCTGGGACGAGTTCACCGCCACCGCCAAGCAGTTGACCGACTCCGGCCGCGGCGTGTTCGGCACGGGCTGGCCGGGCGTCGGCGACGAGGACACCGTCTGGCGGCTGTGGCCGATGATCTGGGACCTCGGCGGAGAGGTCGTCGCGGCGGACGGCAAGCACATCGGCTTCGCGAAACAGGGCGTACGGGCGCTGGAGACGGTCGCACAACTCGCCCACGACAAAAGCGTGTACGTCGACATGAAGACCGGCAGCGAGCAGATGTACCAGGTCTTCCTCAGCAGCCGCATGGCCATGGTCCCCACCGGGCCCTGGCAGCTGCCGGACATCATCACCGCAGGCATCGACTACGACGTGGTGCCGCTGCCCTCCTACAGCGGGCGGGCCGTGACCATCTCGGGGCCGGACACCTGGACCGTGTTCGACAACGGCAGCGCCCGCTCCCGGGCCGCCCAGGAGTTCGTGCGCTGGATGATGCAGCCCGCGCAGGACGTGCGCTGGGACGCCTCGGCGGGCAGCCTGCCGCTGAGCACGGCGACGGCCGCCCGGCCGGAGTGGCGGCGGCACAGCGCCGACACCACCGGCCTCGCCGTCTTCACCGACGCCCTGCGCTCCGCCCGCGTCCGCCCCATCCACGCCGCGTACCCGCAGATCTCCCAGGCGCTCGGCGAGGCGGCCGTGTCCGTCCTGCTCGGCCGTGACTCCCCGGCCGACGCCGTGCACCGATGCGCCGAGAAGGCCGACGCGGCCCTGCTGATCCCCAGGTGACTTCCCCGGTACGGGAGACCGTCATGTCCACACTGCCCCGCGCCCTCACACTAGCCCCACAGGCACCCTCCGTCCCGGCCACCGACCGGCGGGCCGCCCGCCGTCGCGCCCGCCGCGAACGGGCCACCGCCTGGGCCTTCATCAGTCCGTCGGTCGTGGTGATCCTCGGCCTGAGCGTCGTGCCCGTCGTCTGGTCGCTGCTGCTGTCGTTCCGCGCGGACGACCTCGTCACGCCCGGCCGCTGGGTGGGTCTCGACAACTACCGCGCCCTCGTCCAGGACCCCAACTTCCGTACGGCGGTGGGCAACACGCTGCTGTACTCCGCCCTCTACGTCCCCCTCAGCCTGGTCGGCGGGCTCGCCCTCGCGCTGGCGCTCAACCGCCGTCTGCGCCTCATCGGCTTCTACCGCACCCTGGTGTTCATCCCGTTCGTGGTGTCGGCGACGGCCCAGGGCGTGCTGTTCTCCTTCATCCTCGACCCGGACTTCGGCGTCGCCAACGCGCTGCTGCACCATCTCGGCGTCTCCAAGCAGGGCTTCCTCTCCGACCCCGGCCAGGCGCTGTACCTGCTGGTCCTGATCTCCCTGTGGAACGGCGTCGGGTTCTGCGTCGTGGTGTATCTGGCGGCGCTTCAGGACGTGCCGCCCGAACTGGTGGAGTCGGCGCGGCTCGACGGCGCGAACCGCCGCCAGGTCCTGTGGAACGTCACCTTGCCCACGCTCAGGCCGGTCATCGTGTTCCTGCTCCTGTGGCAACTCATCACCGCCCTGCAGGTGTTCGACCTGATCTACGTCACGACCAAGGGCGGGCCGCTCGACTCCACGACCGTCGTCGTCTACTTCGTCTGGCAGCAGGCCTTCCAGCTCTTCACGGCCGGATACGGGGCGGCCTCCGCGTACGTCCTCGCTGCGGCGCTGCTGCTGGCGGGCGGCGCGCTGCATCTCGTGCGACGCCGGCAGGACCGTACGGAAGGAGTCGGCCGATGAACGCGCGCCGTACGACCCTCGCCTGGCATCTGCTGCTCGCGCCACTCGCGCTGGCCTTCGCGCTGCCGCTGGTGTGGCTGCTGCTGAGTTCGGTGATGTCGGACGCGGAGATCAACCGCTTCCCGCCCGCGCTGTGGCCCGACGGCATCCATCTGGGCGGGTACCGGTATGTGCTCGGCAACGCGATGTTCCCGCGCTGGTTCCTCAACTCCCTGATCGTGTCCACGGTCGCGGTCGCCTCGAACCTGTTGTTCGGCGCTCTCGGCGGGTACGCGTTCGCACGGATGCGGTTCGGCGGGTCGCGGCTGATGCTCGGGCTGATGCTGGCGACGATGGTGGTGCCGTTCCAGCTGACGATGATCCCGACGTTCCTGGTGATGAAGTGGCTCGGACTGATCGACACGCTGGGCGCGCTGATCGTGCCGTCGCTGGTGACGCCCTTCGCGGTGTTCCTGTTCCGGCAGTTCTTCCTCTCGCTGCCGCGCGAGATGGAGGAGGCCGCCTGGATCGACGGGTGTTCACGGCTGCGCGTGCTGTTCTCGATCGTGCTGCCGCTGGCCCGGCCGGCGCTCGCCACGGTCGCCGTCCTGACCTTTCTCACCGCCTGGAACGACCTGTCGTGGCCGCTGATCGCCATCAACCACGACACGCAGTACACGCTCCAGCTGGGCCTGACCACCTTCCAGGGCCAGCACCACACCAAGTGGTCCGCGGTGATGGCGGGCAACGTGATCACGGTGCTGCCCGTGCTGATCGCGTTCCTGCTCGCCCAGAAGACGTTCGTCCAGTCGCTCACGTCGAGCGGGATCAAGGGGTGACCGAAGTGTCGTACGACCTGCTGGTGATCGGGGACGTCAACCCCGACGTGGTGCTCGGCCCGGTCGGCGGGCTCGAGTTCGGCCAGCGCGAACAGCTCGTGGAGCACGGCCGGCTGGTGCTGGGCGGCTCCGCGGCGATCATGGCGTGCGGGGCGGCCCGCCTGGGACTGCGGGTCGCCTTCGCGGGGCGGGTGGGCCACGACACGGCGGGCGCATTCGTACGGCAGGCCCTCGCGGCGCGCGGCGTGGACGTCGGCCATCTGGTCGTGGACCCCCAACTGCCCACCCCGCTCACGGCGATCGTGACCACGAACGACGGCGACCGTGCGATCCTCACCTCGTCCGGCTGTCTGGCCGCGACGGGACCGCAGGACGTGCCGGCCGAACTGCTCGCCGGGGCGCGGCACGTGCACGCGGCCTCCTTCTTCCTGATGCCACTCCTCGCCCGATCGCTGGGCGACGTCTTCGCCGAGGCCCGCGCACACGGGGCGACCACCTCCCTCGACACCAACGACGACCCCGCCGCCCGCTGGGACCGCGCCCTCCTGGACCCGGTCCTGAAGGTCACGGACGTACTGCTGCCGAACGCCGCCGAGGCCCGGGCGCTGTCGGGTGCTGCCCGACTCGCCGACGCCGCACAGTCGTTGACGCGGTATGGCCCGACGGTCGTCGTCAAGGACGGCGCGGACGGTGCCCTCGCCTGCGCCGGCGGGGAACTGCTGCGCGTCGGCGCGGTGCCCGTCGAGCCGGTCGACGCGGTGGGCGCCGGGGACAGTTTCGACGCCGGTTTCGTCGCGGCGCGGCTGCGCGGACTGGACCTGCGCGCGTCCGTCGGGGTCGCCGTCGCGTGCGGCTCCCTGTCGACCCGCGACCACGGCGGTACGGCGGCACAGCCGACGTGGGACGAGGCATGTGCCGTCGCCGACCTGAAGGGGAACGAATGAAGATCGCCTTCGTGGGGGCGGGCAGCGTGGTGTTCACGCAGGGCCTGCTGGCGGACCTGCTCGCCTTCCCCGAACTCGCCCACGCCCGCATCGCGTTGCACGACATCGACCCCGAACGGCTGGCGACCGCAGAGGGCGCCGCGCGGCACATCGCGCAGGTGCGTGGGGCGAAGCCGGTGGTCTCCGCCCACCTGGACCGGCGGGCGGCGCTGGCGGACGCCGACTTCGTCGTCAACATCATCCAGGTCGGCATGGACGCGGCCACCCGCACCGACTTCGCGATTCCGGCCCGCTACGGCCTGCGACAGACGATCGGCGACACGCTCGGCATCGGCGGCATCTTCCGGGCGCTGCGCACGTTCCCCGTCCTCAAGGGCATCGCCGAGGACATGGCCGAACTCTGCCCCGACGCACAGCTGTTGAACTACACCAACCCGATGGCGATGAACGTCCTTCATCTGAGCCGGATCGCCCCGCGGCTCAAGGTCACCGGCCTGTGCCACTCGGTGTACTGGACGATGCACGACCTGTCCGCCCTGGTGGACGTGCCCTTCGAGGAGGTCGGCTATCTGGCCGCGGGCGTCAACCACCAGGCGTGGGTACTGCGTTTCGAGCGCAAGGGGCAGAACCTGTATCCCCTCCTGGACGAGGCGATCGCCCGCGACCCCGGTCTGCTGCGCCGGGTCCGCGTGGACATGTACCGCAGGCTGGGCCACTACCCCACCGAGACGAGCGAGCACTCCTCCGAGTACGTGCCCTGGTATCTGCACCACGACAGCGAGATCGAGCGGCTCCGGCTGCCGGTCGGCGCGTATCTGGAGATCATCGAGGAGAACGCGGCGAGCTACGAGCACACCCGCGAGGCCCTCGCGGCGGGCCGCCCACTGCCGGTGGAGGGCACGCTGGAGTACGCCCCGCAGATCATCCACAGCACGGTGACGGGCACGCCGCGCACGGTCTACGGCAACGTCCCCAACCGCGGCCTGATCGACAACCTGCCGGCCGACTCGGTGGTCGAAGTGCCGTGCCTGGTCGACGCGTCGGGTGTCCAGCCGACCCGCATAGGGGCCCTGCCCCCGCAGTGCGCGGCGCTCAACCGCGCCTATGTCTCCGTCACCGACCTGGTGGTCCGGGCCGCCATCGACGGCGACCCGCGCCACATCCGGCACGCCGCGATGGCCGACCCGGCGACGGCGGCGGCGCTGCCGGTGGAGCGGATCTGGGACCTGTGCGACGACCTCGTACGGGCCCATGGAGAGCTGCTGCAGACGGAGTTGCGGGCTGAGCTGGGGCACTGACGGGCGGGTGACCAGGCCCGGGGGCGCTGCCCACGCGCCTTCCGCGATGACTTCCGGCGAGTCGGGGAGTCTGTAGTGCACCACGGACCGCTGGACGGGAGCACCTCATGGGCAAAGTGATCACCTCGGCGTCGATGTCGCTCGACGGATTCATCTCCGGACCGGCCGAGACGGGCTTCGAGCACCTCTTCGCCTGGCATCGCAACGGAGAGGTGGAGGTCCCGTCCACCGATCCGCGCTGGTCCTTCCGTGTCTCCCCGGCCAGCGCCCGGCACCTGCGCGAGCAGTTGGACGGCTTCGGAGCGCTGGTCGTCGGCCGCCACCTGTTCGACGTCACTCAGGGCTGGGGCGGCAACCATCCGTTCGGGGTGCCGGTCTTCGTCGTGACCCACCGGGCCCCCACGGACTGGGACCACCCGGACGCCCCGTTCACGTTCGTCACCGACGGCCTGGACAGTGCGGTACGCCAGGCCAGGGAGGCTGCGGGCGAGCGGGCCGTCGGGGTGGCCGCGGGTGATCTGGCCCGCCAGGCCCTGGACGCCGGGCTGCTGGACGAGATCCATGTCGATCTCGTGCCGGTGCTCCTGGGCGGTGGCACCCGGCTCGTCGGAGACCTCGCCAAGGCCCCGGTCCCGCTCTCGGCACCGCGGATCGTCGAGAGCGCCGGGGTCACCCACCTCTACTTCACGGTCGGCGGCAGGTCCTGAAGGGAGAGGGCGCGTCAGCCGCGGGCCAGCAGGTCCAGCGCCCGCTCCCAGCCGAACTCCGTTCGTGAGCCGTCCTGTTCGGGCTCGCCCGAGTACGGCTCACCGAACCGGACGCCCATCCCGCGCAGGCGTATCAGGCTGTCCTGGTAGGCGGGGTGGACGGCCAACGCGTCGGCCACGCACGGGAGTACGGCGACCGGGACGCCCAGGCCGGGGCTCTCGCACAGGGTCGCCACGGCCAGGGTGTCGGCCAGGCCCGCCGCCCATTTGTTGATCGTGTTGAAGGTGGCGGGCGCGACCACGACGGCGTCCGGCGACGGAAAGGGCCGTGGATCGCCGGGAGTTCGCCAGGCGGAGCGGATGGTGCGGCCGGTCCGCGCCTCCACGCCGGCGGTGTCGAAGAAGCCGTTCATGGCGACCGGTGTCGCGATGACCCCGACCTCCCAGCCCCGCGCCTGCGCGGCGGTGATCAGCCTGCCGACGTCGGCGGCGATGCCGGCGGCGCAGACGACGACGTAGAGGAAGGGTTTCCCGGCCTGTTCGGTCATCCGGGAACCCTACTCAAGGGGACGCCTATTGAAGGGGGAAGGACCGCCCGCGCTCGGCTTCGGGCCGCGGCCCGTGGATGCGGCGTTCCTTCTCCTCGATCGGTACGTCGTTGATGCTGGCCTCGCGGCGGGTCATCAGGCCGTGCTCGTCGAACTCCCAGAGTTCGTTGCCGTAGGAGCGGTACCACTGCCCGTCGGCGTCGTGGCACTCGTACTGGAAGCGGACGGCGATGCGGTTGCCGTCGAAGGCCCACAGGTCCTTGCGCAGCGCGTAGTCCAGCTCACGCTCCCACTTGGCGGTGAGGAACTCGACGATCTGGTCGCGGCCGGTGACGAAGGCGCCGCGGTTGCGCCACACCGAGTTCTCGGAGTAGGCGAGCGACACCTTGTGCGGGTCGCGGGTGTTCCAGGCGCCCTCGGCGGCCTGCACCTTCTGCGCGGCCGTTTCTCGGGTGAACGGGGGCAGGGGCGGACGGTCGGCCATGAATTCCTCCTCGACGGGCGGGCAAGCAGCGGAGAACGAGCGTTCTCCAGCCGGCTGCTACCGTAGGAGAACGCACGTTCTCGCGTCAAGGAGAGGTTGTACGCCGCATGGCCGTCATGGACAGCGCAGTCGCCCGTGAGCAGGCGCTGGACGCCGCCGAGGAGTTGTTCTACGGGCGGGGCATCCAGTCCGTCGGCATGGACGACATCCGGGGCGCGTCAGGCGTCTCGCTCAAGCGGCTGTACCAGCTGTTCCCCGCGAAGGAGCAGCTGGTCGAGGCATATCTGGAACGACGCGACGCGCGCTGGCGCACCCGTCTCGCCGACTTCGTACAGCGGCGCGAGGACCCCGAGGAGCGGATCCTCGCCGTCTTCGACTGGCTGGAGCAGTGGTTCGGCGAGGACGGCTTCCGCGGGTGCGCCTGGATAAACTCCTACGGCGAACTGGGCGCCACCTCGGAGCGTGTGACGGCCCAAGTGCGGTCCCACAAGCGGGCGTTCCGCGCCTACGTCGCCCAGCTCGTGGCGGACGCGGGCCTCTCCGGCACCCTGACCGGTCACCTGTTCCTGCTGGCCGAGGGCGCCATGGTCACCGCGGGCATAGCCCGGGGCACGGAGCCGGCACGGGAGGCCCGGGAGGCGGCGCGGGTCCTGCTGCGGGCCGGGTGAGCCGCGACGGCCGAGGTCCGCCCCGGGCGCCCCTCGGCATCGCCCGGCTCTGCCGCGGGTGCCGCCTCGGCCCCTGTCCGGCTCCGCGCCAGCCCGTCCGGGCCTGAGCGCCCGGACGAGGCTTCAGCCCTCTGACACCGCGATCGCACCCACCGGGCAGGCTCGCGCGGCCTCCCGGATCATCGGGTCGCCGCCGCCGTCCTCGTGGCCCGGTACCAGCGTGCTGAAGCCGTCGTCGTCCTGGGTGAAGACGTTCGGGGCGGACAGGGCGCACTGACCCGCGCCGATACAGGTGTCCTTGTCGATGTCGATGTGCATGACGTGCAGCCTCTTACCAGGTCACGGGGAGTTCCAGCATCCCCTGGATCGTGTCGCCGGGCTTGAAGGGGATCTCGTCCGCCGGGGCGGCGAGGCGCAGCGTCGGCAGCCGGTCGAAGAGGGTGTGCAGGGCGATCTCCAGCTCGGCGCGGGCCAGGTTCTGGCCCAGGCACTGGTGGATGCCGAACCCGAACGCCACGTGGTGACGGGCGGACCGGTGCCAGTCTAGGGTGTCGGGCGCGGGGTAGACGTCCTCGTCGCGGTTGATGACCGAGGTCGCGAAGACCACGCCGTCGCCCGCCCGGATCGTCGTTCCGCCGGCGTCGATGTCCTCCGTCGCCCTGCGCAGCAGCCCGTCGGCGATCGACAGCATGCGCATCAGCTCCTCGACCGCGGACGGCAGCAGCTCCGGATCGCGGCGCAACTCGGCCAGCCGCTCCGGGTGCTGGAGGAGGGTGAACGTGCCCAGGGAGATCATGTTGGCGGTCGTCTCGTGTCCCGCGACCAGCAGGATGGTCGCGAAGGCGATGACGTCCTGGCGGTCCAGCTCCCCGTCGCGCAGCTGCCGGTGGACGAGTTCGTCCAGTACCCCGTCGCCCGGCACGGCCTGTTTCTGTTTGCGGTCGATCAACTCCTCGAAGTACGCGTCCAGTTGGCGCCGCGCCTCCTCGACGTCCGCGACCTTGGGCCCGCGCAGCAGGCGCCGCGACTGTCCCTCGAAGAACTCGTGGTCGGCGTAGGGCACGCCGAGCAGGGCGCAGATCACCATCGACGGCACCGGCAGCGCGAAGGCGCTCACCAGCTCGGCGGGCGGCCCCTGCGCGATCATCGTGTCGAGCAGCTTGTCCACGATCTGCTGGATCTGCGGGCGCAGTTCGACGGCGCGCCGCAGGGTGAAGCTGGGCACCATCATGCGCCGCTGGACGCGGTGCTTCGGGTCGTCGACGCCGAGCAGCGCCAGCCTCCGCTCCTTGACCGCGGCGAACCGCTCGGTGGGCGCGGGGAATTCGGGGTGGGTACGGTCGGTCGACAGCCGCTGATCGGCGAGCAGGTCGCGGGCGAGCGCGTGACCCGTCACCAGCCAGGCGGAACGGCCGTCGTAGAGCGTGACCCGGCTCAGCGGGCGGGTGGCACGCAGGGGCTCGTATGCGGTGGGGGGCTGGTAGGGGCAGGACCGGTCCTGGGGGAAGGCCACAGGTTCCGTTTCCGGCATGGAAGACCTCGCAGACGAAGAGTGCGTCGTGCAGATCTTCATTAGATGCCCGAGGCATCTATGGGGCGACGAGAAGTTCGGCCAGATCGGTGGTGGGGGCATTCTGGCCGGGGATGCTCGCACAGGTGTCGGACCGGCACCCGCGCCGCGCCGGGTATCGCCCCGGGAGCATGGAGGCGCCGCCGTAGAGTGGCGTGATCAAGCCGCCGGGCCTGCAGATGGTGGTGGCCCGATACGGACCACCGGTGTGGATGAATCGCGGGCACACAGGTGTTGAAGCATGCTGCCAGCCAGCAAGAACTCGACGATGGGACGGAAGTCATGCCTCTCGAGGGCGAGTACGAACCCAGCCCGGAGCAGTGGGTGCGCGACCAGGTGGAGCTGTACGAGAGCTCCGGCGGCACGAAGGGCACGACCCTGATGGACACCGGCCTGCCCGTGATCGTGCTCACGAGCCGCGGTGCCAGGAGCGGCAAGATCCGCAAGACGCCGCTGATGCGCGTCGAGCACGACGGGCGGTACGCCGTGGTCGCCTCCCAGGGCGGCGCTCCCAAGCACCCCACCTGGTACCACAACCTCAAGGGTGATCCCCGTGTGGAGCTGCAGGACGGGCCGTCGAAGTGGGAGATGAGGGCCCGTGAGATCACCGGCGCGGAGAAGGACCAGTGGTGGGAGCGTGCGGTGGCGGCGTATCCGCCGTATGCCGACTACCAGAAGAAGACCGACCGGCAGATCCCGGTCTTCGTCCTCGAACCGGCCGAGTAGCGAAGAACCGGCCGGCTAGCGAAAAAATCTTCGTCCGCGTGTGCATGAACCCGGTGCCCCGGGGCACGCGTGCGTCAGGCCCCGCCGCGTTCCCCCGTCGCGGCGGGGCTTTCCCGTGCCTCCTCGGCCGGCCGGTCGGTGATGTCGAGGAAGATCTGGTCCGCCTCGGACACGTCCCTGGCCAGGGACCGCTTGATCCGTACGGCGACTTCCTCGACCTGTTCGCTGTCCAGTCCCGGCACCAGGTCCACCCGGGCTGCGACCAGCGCCGTGTCGAGACCGGTCTTCATCGTGAACAGCGCCTCCACGCTGTCGATCTCGGGCTGCTCGGCCAGCAGGGAGCGGATCCGGTTTGACGTCGCGGGGTCCGTGGACTCCCCGATCAGCTGGTCGCGCGCCTCGCGGCCCAGGCGGTAGGCGACGAAGACCAGCAGCGCGCCGATCCCGAACGAGGCCGACGCCTCGTACGCCACCTGTCCCGTGACCATGTGCAGCACCATGCCGATGGCGGCCAGTGTCACACCGAGCACCGCCGTGCCGTCCTCGGCGACCACCGTGCGCAGCGCGGGGTCACGCATGCCCTCCTTGCCGCCCTGCCGGCGCACCTGGTGCAGGGCCCGCAGCAGCGAGGCGCCCTCGGCGAGGAAGGCGACGCCGAGCACGATCAGGCCCGCCACATAGCCGCTGAGTTTCTCGTCGGCGCCGTTCTTGAGGGCCTCGGCGCCCTGGAAGACGGAGAAGCAGCCGCCCATGACGAAGATCCCGACGGCCGCGAGGAGCGACCAGAAGAACCGTTCCTTGCCGTAACCGAAGGGATGCTGCTCGTCGGCCGGGCGCCGGCTGCGGCGCAGTGCGGCCAGCAGGAAGACTTCGTTGAGGCTGTCGGCCACGGAGTGCGCAGCCTCCGACAGCAGCGCGGGCGAGCCGGCGATCAGTCCGCCGACGGCCTTGGCCGCCGCGATCAGCAGGTTCGCCGTGAGTGCCACCAGCACGGTGATGCGTGTCCTGCGGTCCGTCTTGGAGCTCTTGGAGTTCTTGGGCTTCTTGGAGTTCGAGGATGTCCCGCTCACCTTCGCCGAATGCCCCTGTGCTGCAGGATCACACCGTGCGGGCGGCGGAAATCGGGGAACGCGTAGCTCACGGAGCCACACGACGCAGGGAGGAATCATGGGAGGCGCGGCCAGCAGGTCGTACGGCCACGACTCGTTCAGGCGGTCCAGGAGCCACTTCGCGGACCGGGTCACGGCGGACGGCCGGGACGGGTGGCCGGTGGAGGCGGGGCGTTACCGGCTGGTCGTCAGCCGTGCCTGTCCGTGGGCGAGCCGGGCCCTGGTCTCGCGCCGGCTGCTCGGCCTGGAGGACGCCCTGTCCCTCGCCGTCGCCGACCCGATCCAGGACGACCGCAGCTGGCGCTTCACCCTGGACCCGGACGGCCGCGACCCGGTCCTCGGCATCCGTTTCCTGAGCGAGGCCTACGACCGGCGGGAGACCGGCTACCCGGGCGGGGTGAGCGTGCCCGCGCTCGTCGACATCCCCAGCGGCAAGCTGGTCACCAACGACTATCAGCAGCTCACCCTCGACCTCGCCACCGAGTGGACCGCCCTGCACCGCGACGGGGCTCCCGACCTGTACCCGCAGGACCGGCGCGACGAGATCGACGCGGTGATGGCGGAGGTCTACGAGGACGTCAACAACGGTGTGTACCGGGCGGGTTTCGCCACCGACCAGAAGGAGTACGAGGACGCCTGCACGGGTGTCTTCCAGCGGCTGGAGCTGCTGACGCGACGACTGGAGGGACAGCGTTATCTTGTCGGCGACACGATCACCGAGGCGGACGTCCGGCTGTTCACCACCTTGGTCCGCTTCGACGCCGTCTATCACGGCCACTTCAAGTGCAACCGCTGGAAGCTGACGGAGAATCCGATCCTGTGGGCGTACATCCGCGATCTCTACCAGACGCCCGGGTTCGGTGACACCGTCGACTTCGATCACATCAAACGGCACTACTACCAGGTCCACACCGGCATCAACCCGACCGGGATCGTCCCCGTCGGACCGGAACTGTCCGGCTGGCTCGCGCCCCATTTCCGGGAGGAGCTGGGCGGGAGTCCGTTCGGCGACGGGACACCACCGGGGCCCGTGCCCGCGGGCGAGGAAATTCCGGCCGAGGGGCGGCCCTGACGATGGAGGAGAAAGACGTGGCGAAGTCGAAGAAGAAGAAAATGAAGCTGCCTCTGGCCTACAAGCCGCTGGGGTTCGTCATGGGCTGGACCAGCGGAGCCCTCGCCGGGATCGTCTTCCGCAAGACGTGGATGGCGCTGCGGCACGAGGAGGACGCACCCGACGCCCTGGACCAGGACCGCGGCTGGGGTGAGATCCTGCTCGCGGCGGCGGTCCAGGGCGCGCTGTTCGCCGTGGTGCGCAGTGCGGTGGACCGCACGGGCGCGAAGGCCATCGAGCGCTCGACGGGCGTCTGGCCGGCCGCCGACCAGGGCGGCCGGGACTGACGCCCGCCTGACTCCTCAGCCCTGCTTGGGCGCCCTCGGCGTGGCACGGAGCAGGGCGAAGGAGTGGCCGGCCGGGTCGGCGTACCCGCGCTGCTCGAACGGCCCGGCCGCGTCCTTCGTCTCCAGCGGGCGCCCGCCGAGCTCCACCACCTTGCGCTCCGCCGCGTCCAGGTCCGCCACGACGAAGTCGAGGTGGGCCTGGAGGGAGTTCTCGGGGCGCGGCCAGCTCGGCGGGGTCGCGTTCACGTCGCGGCGGAAGGCCATCCGGATGCCGTCGGCACCCCTGATCTCCACGCGGTTCGCGCTCGCGTCCGTCTCCTCGGCCTCCAGCAGTTCCATGTAGAACACCGCGAGCTTCTCGGGCTCGGCGCAGTCGAGCACCACGAAGCCCGCTTCCACCAGTGGCATGTCTCCTCCGTACGGTTCGGGCGCGGGGCGTCGTGCTCCGCCGCTCAGTACCTTCGCGGATATCCCGGTCCGGCCGTTTCAGTCGCCTACCGGGCCCTCCGCGTCCACGCCCTCAGGACCGGCGGCCGCCGTCAGTGCCCTCCTTCGATCTCCGCAAGCCGCGCCGCCGCCGCGCTCAACAGCAGGTCCAGGGCGGCCGGGTAGGAACTGCGGTTCATGTCGGCCACGAGATGGCGCGCCGTCGCCGCGATGTGCGGGTGGGTCTCGGCGGGCAGCCGGGCGTACGTGGCCCGCCACACGGCCGTCTCCGCCTCCCGGGCCGCCTTCGGCAGGGCGACGCTCGCCGAGTCGAGGGCGCCGAACGCGAGGGACTGGTCGACGAAGGCGTGATAGACGCGCACCGCCTCGGCGTCGGGGAAGCCGGCGTCGCGCAGCACGCCGAGGATGGTCTCCACGGCCTGGATCTCGTACCCGCGCCCGGTCACCCGGTAGGAGCTCAGGACGGCCGCTCGGGGATGCGCCAGGGCGCCCGCGTGCATGCGCAGGCCGAGGTCGCGCAGGTCGGCGCGCCAGTCGCCGGAGGGCCGCCAGGTGCGCAGCGTACGGCCGATCAGCTCGTCGGTGACGGCGAGCATCAGGTCGTCGGTGTGCCGGAAGTAGCGGTAGAGGGAGCTGGGGTCGGCGCCGAGGGCGCGGCCGAGGCGGCGCACCGACAGGGCGTCCGCGCCGTGCTCCTCGATCAGGCGCAGCGCGGTGGCGACGATCAGCTCCTCGGAGAGGACGACGCCCTGCTTGGTGGGGCGTCTGCGCCGCCGGGCATCGGGCGGGACGACGCGCTCGCTCATGGTCTGCCTCCCTGGGGCCGGTGGTCCGTCACCTTATGACAACACTGTTGACCTGTTAAGTCCCCGGGCAGTTTCATGTGCGGTCACCGGGGCCGACCAGGCCCCCCGGTGCGAGCGGAGAACCGGCCATGTCCGATCAGCCCTTCGGTGCACAACCACCAGCGCGGCCCGCGCTGCGCAAATCCCTCGGTGTGCTGGACGGCATCGCCATCGCCGCGTCCAGTACGGCCGCGACCACCAGCATCGGCATCGGTCTGGGCGTGACGGCCGGCGTGGTCGGCCTGCATCTGCCGGCCATCATGCTGCTGGCGTTCCTGCCGGTCCTCGGCATCGCGGGCGCCTTCTCCCGGCTGAACAGGGTGGAGCCGAACGCGGGCAACGGCTATGTCTGGGTGGGCCGTTCGCTCAGCCCGTGGCTGGGCTTCATGGTCGGCTGGGTGAACATCGTGGCGACGCTGGCGTTCCTCGCGTACACGACCGCGGTCACCGGTTCGGCGCTGATACAGCTCGCCGGGGAGGCCGGGCTGCACCGGCTGGGCGGCCTCGCCCTGGACCCGGGCTCGACGGCGCAGACCACGGCGGTCGGCATCCTTGTCCTCGTCGCGGTCACGCTGACGGCCGTCACCGGTATCAGGACCGCGGCACGGCTGCAGACATGGCTGCTGATCTTCGAGTACGTCGTGCTGCTCGGGTTCTGCGGCTACGGCATCGTCACCGGCCCGCACGCCTTCAGCCTGAGCTGGTTCGACCCGTTCGCGATCCCGTCGGCATCCGCGCTCGCGCAGGGGCTGCTGCTGTCGGTGTTCTGCTACTGGGGCTTCGAGGCCGCGTTCAGCGTCAACGAGGAGGTGCGCGATCCGCGGGACGCCTCCCGCGCCGGGCTGATCACACTGGTGACCATGCTGACGCTGTTCCTGATCGGCTCGGTCGCCTTCCAACGGGTGTTGTCCGAGAAGGAGTTGGCCGGACACGGCGCCCAGGGACTGGCGTTCTTCGGAGACCGGCTCGCCGCCCAGCCGATGGCGGCGCTCCCCCTCGTGGCGCTGATGTTCTCGGCCGTCGCCTCGCTTCAGGCCGGGGTCATCCCGACGGCCCGCGGGATGTTCGCGATGAGCCGGGACCGCACCCTGGGCCCCATCTGGTCCCGGGTCAGCCGCCGCTACGGCACCCCCGCCGCCGGGACGCTGCTGATCGGCGCGCTGGCGACGGTGATCGCGGCTCTCGCCCTGGTGATCCCGCGGCTCGCGGACATGATCATGGCGACGGTGAGCGCCGTGGGCATCGTGGTCGCCCTCTCCTACGCGCTCACGGCGCTCGCGGCTGCCGTCCGCTTCCGCCCGCTGCTGCGCGAGAACCCGCGGGAGGGTGTGCGGGCCGTGGTGCTGCCCACGCTCAGCGCCCTGGCACTGCTCGGCCTCGGCGGCTATCTCGGCTGGTCCTTCTACACCTCGACCGACCACCTCGAACTCCGTGCGGACAACGGCTGGTTCCTGCTACTCACTCCCCTGGCGATGATCGCCTCGGGCTTCGTGGCCGCGGCCTGGGCCAAGTGGGTGCGCAGGTCGCCGTACTTCCGCACGGGAGACGGCACCGACGCCGACGCACCGCAGTTGCTCCCGACCGCTCCGTAGGAACGTCCGGCGCTCAACGGCACCTTCCCCCACCTCACCAGGAAAAGGAACATGCGCGCAGATCTCCTCTTCACCGGCGGCCCGGTCCTCACCCCCGAGGGCCGCACCGCAACCGCCGTGGCCGTCATCGGCGACCGCATCACCGCCGTCGGGCACGACGAGGTCCACGAGCTCGCCGGGCCGCGGACCCAAGTGGTCGACCTGGCCGGGCGGTTGCTGCTGCCGGGCTTCCAGGACGCGCACGTCCATCCCGTCCCGGCCGGCCTGGAACTGTCCCAGTGCGATCTGACCGGGACCCGGACAGCCGGGGAGACGGTCGCCGCCGTCCGCGCGTATGCCGAGGCGCATCCCGAACGGGAGTGGATCCTGGGCGGTGGCTGGTCCATGGAGGCGTTCGAGGGCGGTACGCCGACGAAGGAGCTCCTGGACGCGGCCGTGCCCGGCCGGCCGGTCTACCTGCCCAACCGCGACCACCACGGCGCCTGGGCCAACAGCCGGGCCCTGGAGCTGGCGGGCATCGACCGCCACACTCCGGATCCGGCAGACGGGCGGATCGAGCGCAACGCGGCGGGCGAGCCGAGCGGCACGCTGCAGGAGGGTGCGATGCAGCTGGTCGGGCGGCTGACTCCGCCGGCCGGCGCGTCGGACCGGCTGGCGGCGCTGTTGCACGCGCAGCGGCATCTGCACGCCCTCGGCATCACGGCCTGGCAGGACGCGCTCGTCGGGGACTTCCTCGGCATGGAAGACCCGGCCGGCGCCTATCTGGCGGCCGCACGCGACGGCTCGCTGACCGCGCGGGTCCGCGGGGCGCTGTGGTGGGACCGGGAGCGCGGGTCCGAGCAGATCCCCGAACTCGCCGAGAAGCGGGACGCGTTGAGTTACGGGCGGTTCCGCGCGGGCACAGTGAAGCTGATGCTGGACGGGGTCGCCGAGAACGGCACGGCGGCACTGCTCGACCCGTACCTGGACCGATGCGGCTGCGCCACCGCCAACCACGGCAAGAGCTTCATCGACCCGGGTCAACTGCCCAAGTACGTCACCGAGTTGGACGCCCTCGGCTTCCAGTGCCACTTCCACGCGCTGGGCGACCGCGCCGTACGGGACGCGCTGGACGCGATCGAGGCCGCACGGGCGGCGAACGGGCCTAGCGGCACCCGGCCGCATCTGGCGCACCTTCAGGTCGTGCACCCCGAGGACGTGCCGCGGTTCGCACCGCTCGGTGCCACGGCGAACATCCAGCCCCTGTGGGCCGCGCACGAACCGCAGATGGACGAGCTGACCATTCCCTTCCTGGGGTCCGAACGGGCCGCGTGGCAGTACCCGTTCGGCGCGCTGCTGCGCTCGGGGGCCCGGCTCGCGGCGGGCAGCGACTGGCCGGTCAGCAGCCCCGATCCGCTTCAGGGCATCCATGTCGCGGTCAACCGCCTGGCACCCGACGGCGACGGCGTCCCGGTGTTCCTGCCCGGCGAACGGCTGTCCCTCACCGATGCGTTGACCGCGTACACCGCGGGATCGGCGTATGTGAACCACCTCGACGACACCGGCCGGATTCAGGTCGGCGCACTGGCCGACCTGGTGGTCCTGGACCGCGACCCGTTCGACGGGCCGACCGCGGAGATCGCGGAGACGGGTGTGGCCCTGACGTACGTGGGAGGGAAGGCGGTGTACGCAGCACAAGAGGCGTGAGCAGTAACGGACGTCACGGTGAGGTCACGCGTAGATCTTCCACACCGCACTTGTCCCTCGATGACAACGACAGGACCCATGCCTGTCCGCCGCTGATAAGCCCTGACGGATTACGGACGGGTAAAGTCGCGGCCGTGCCGAAGAGAGTTGCTGTGCCGGTCGATGAGCCGGGCAGTGCGTTCAACGCGCTGCCGGCGGACCTGCACCACCACCTCAGACCGTTCTTCGCCGACATCACCGAGGAGGTCGTCGAGGCGATCAGGACCGAGATCCCCGAGTACGCGCGTCCCGCCGACGACACCTATATGCAGGGGGTGCACCGGGGCGTGGACCATGCGCTGCAGGGCTTCCTGGAGCGCATGGCGAAGCCGGACACGGACTGGGAGCCGGTGAAGGCGACGTACCGGCGCATCGGGCGCGGTGAGGCGGAGGAAGGCCGCAGCCTCGACTCGTTCCAGTCGGCGCTGCGGCTGGGCGCGCGGATGACGTGGCGGCGGGTGAACGCGCTGGTGGACGCCGACCTGCTGCCGCGCAATGTGCTGGCGGCCTTCGGCGAGGCCCTGTTCCTGCACCTGGACGAGATGGCCGCCGCGACGACCGCCGGGTTCACGGAGGCGCGGCTGCACGCGGCCGGTGAACTGCAGCAGCGGCGTACGCGGTTGATCGATCTGCTCACCGCGGATCCCCCGGCCTCGGTGGAGGCGATCGCGGAACTCGCGCGCAGCGCGCGTTGGCCGGTGCCGCGGGCGGTCGCGGTCGTCGCGCTCGACCACTGCCCGAAGGCGGGCTCGCACCCGATCGTGGCGCCCGAGCTGCTCGCCCGTTTCGACGTCCGGCCGGCCGTGCTGGTGGTGCCGGACCCCGAGGGGCCCGGCCGGGTGCGGGCCATGGCGGGGGCGCTGCAAGGGCTGCGGGCGGCGATGGGCCCGACCGTGGCGCTTCAGGACGGCGCGCGGTCGCTGCGCTGGGCGTCCGAGGCGCTGGATCTGATGCGTCGCGGCGTCCTCGCCGAGACCGGAATGGTGCGCTGCCAGGAGCACTTGACCACGCTGCTGCTGCTCCGCGACGACGCATTGATCGACGCGATGGCCGAGCACCGGCTGCGGCCGCTGGAGCGAGTGCGCCCGCCACAGCGCGAACGCCTCGCGGAGACCCTGCTCAGCTGGCTGCAGTGCGGGCGCAACGCCAGCGAGGTGGCCGTCCGCCTGGCCGTGCACCCCCAGACGGTGCGCTACCGCATGCGCCAGCTGGACGAGCTGTTCGGTGCCCAACTGCACGACCACACGGCCCAGTTCGAGATGCAGCTGGCTCTGCGCGCACTGGAGCTGCGCCGGAGCGTGGGCTCCGCTCAGGGTCCGGCCGCGAACAGCGGCTAGCGCGCGGCCGCCTGGAACGTGCGCCGGTACGCCTGCGGCGACACTCCGATCGCCGCGTGCAGATGCTGCCGCAGCGAGGCGCCCGTCGCGAAGCCGACATGGCCGGCGATCTGATCGACGGGCAGGTCGCTGGACTCCAGCAGGTGCCGCGCCCGGGCCACGCGCTGCTGGACGAGCCAGCGGCCGGGGCTGAGACCGACCTCCTCGTTGAAGCGGCGGGCGAAGGTGCGCAGGCTCATCCTGGCGTGGCCGGCCAGCTCGGCCAGCGAGAGCGGCTCGTCCAGGCGCTCCAGGGCCCACGCCCGGGTGGCGGCGGTGCTCGCGGCCCCGCTCTGCGGGACCGGCTGCTCGATGTACTGCGCCTGGCCGCCGTCCCTGAAGGGCGGTACGACACAGCGGCGGGCCACCGCGTTGGCCAGCTCGCTGCCGTGGTCGGTGCGCACGATGTGCAAGCAGACGTCGACGCCGGAGGCGGCACCGGCCGAGGTGAGGATGCGTCCGTCGTGGACGAAGAGGACGTCGGGGTCCACCTCGACGTGCGGGTAGCGCCGCCGGAAGTGGTCGGTCACCTGCCAGTGCGTGGTGGCCCTGCGGCCCTCAAGCAGGCCCGCCGCCGCCAGGACGAAGGCGGCCGTGCAGATGGAGACGATGCGCGCGTCCGGCCGGATCCGGGCGAGCGCGGCGGCGACGTTTGGGGGCAGCTCGGCGGGGATACGTGAGGGCGTCATGGAGGCGACCACCACCGTGTCGGCCGTGTCCAGGATCTCCGGCCCGTGCTCGACGCCGATCGTGAAGTCGGCGCAGCTGCGCACCGGTTGGCCGTCCACGGAGCACGTCAGCACCTCGTACCGGCCGTCGGCCGCGCCGAAGATCCGGCTGGGGATGCCGAGCTCGAAGGGATAGACGCCGTCCAGGGCCAGTACGACGACCCGTTCCACCTGTCGTTCACCGCTCATGTCGTTCACCGCTCATGGCACGATCTTATCGAAGGTTGGCAATCGTGCCATTTTCTTGCCGGGCGGGCCACGGCAGGCTGGTTCACCATGAGCACTGTGAACACCATGCGAGCCATCAGCCAGGACGTCCTCGGCGGTCCCGAGGTCCTGAAGGAAGTGGAGCTGCCCCGCCCCGAGCCGCGCACCAACGAGGTACTGGTCCGGGTCCGCGCCGCCGGCGTCAACCCGACCGACTGGAAGCACCGCGCGACCGGCGGTTTCCTGGGCGAGCCGCCCTTCGTCCTGGGCTGGGACGTCTCGGGCGTGGTCGAGGCGACCGGCATCGGCGTCGCCCGCTTCCAGCCCGGCGACGAGGTCTACGGCATGCTGTCGTACCCCTTCGGCCACGGCTCGCACGCCGAGTACGTGACCGCCCCGGCGCGCTGGTTCGCGCACAAGCCGGCCTCCCTCGACCACACGCGGGCGGGCGCGTTGCCGCTGGTCTCGCTGACCGCGTGGCAGGCCCTGGTCGAGTACGCCGACGTACGGCCGGGACAGCGGGTGCTGGTGCACGCGGCGGCGGGCGGGGTCGGCCATGTGGCCGTGCAGATCGCCAAGGCGCGCGGCGCGTACGTGATCGGCACCGCGAGCGCGGGCAAGCACGAGTTCCTGCGCGGGCTCGGTGTGGACGAGGCGGTCGACTACCGGGAGGCGGACTTCGCCGAGGCCGTCAAGGACGTCGACGTGGTCCTGGACACGATGGGCGGCGACACGGCCCTGCGCTCGCTGCGGGTGCTGCGTCCGGGCGGGATCGTCGTCTCGATCATTCCCATCGGTTCCGACGAGTTCCCCGACGAGGCCGAGCGGCTCGGCGTCCGGGCGGTGCGGATGCTCGTCGACGCCTCCCACAGCGACCTGGACGCGATCACGGAGCTGGTGGAGGCGGGGAAGCTGCGCCCCGAGATCGCCGGCACCTTCCCGCTGGCCCAGGCCGCCGAGGCACACCGGCTCGGCGAGACCGGCCGCACCTCCGGCAAGCTGGTCCTGCGGATGGACTGAGCCGGAAGGCTCAGAACGTGAGCACGGGCTTGATCGCCTTGCCCGCCCGCATGTCCCGCACCGCCTGGTCGATCTCCGTGAACGGATAGCTACTGATCAGGCGGTGCAGCGGGAGCCGCCCCTCCTTCACCAGACGGACCAGGGCCGGGATGAACGTCTGTGTCTCGGCGTCGCCGAGGGTCAGGCCGACGATCCGCTTACCGGCCAGCAACCCGTTGACGTCCAGGGCGACTTCGGTGCCGAACGGCGGGGCGCCGACCACCACCAGGGTGCCGCGCGCGGCGAGCGCGTCGACGCCCTGGCGCAGCACGGCGGCGCTGCCGGTGGTCTCCACGACGCCGTCGGCGCCCTGACCGCGGGTGATCTCCGCGAGTGCTTCGCCGAGGTCCGCGTCGGCACTGTTGACGGTGTGGGTGGCGCCCAACTCCCGTGCCAGCGAAAGGCGTTCACCCACTCTGTCCACGGCGACGACGCGCGTCGCAGGAGTGAGCGCGGCGGCCATCACGGCGGACAGGCCGACGGCTCCGGCGCCGAGGACGACGACGGTACTGCCCGTGGCCGGCCTCAGCACGTTCCAGACGGCGCCCACTCCGGTCTGTACGCCGCAGCCGAGCGGAGCGAGCGACTCCAGCGGCACGTCCGCGTCGACCTTGACGAGGCTGCGCTCGTCCGCCAACGCCCGCTCGGCGAAGGAGGACTGGCCGAAGAAGTGGCCGCCGAGCGGGGCCCCGTCGCGGTGGACGGTGCTGGTGCCGTCGGCGCGCCGGCCGCCGAGCAGGTTCAGCGGCAGCCAGGTCGCGCAGTAGGCGGGGTGGCCGCCCTGGCAGTTGCGGCACGCGCCGCAGGAGGTGAAGGACAGCACGACGTGGTCGCCCGGGGCCACGCCGGTCACCGCCGGGCCGACGGCCTCGACCACGCCGGCGCCTTCGTGTCCGAGCACGCCGGGCAGCGGGAAGGGCAGGCCGCCGCTCGCGACGGTGAGGTCGGTGTGGCACAGCCCGGTGGCCACCATGCGGACCACGGCCTCGTGCGGTCCTGGCGCGTCGAGCTCGACGTCGGCGAGGGTGAACGGCGCGCCGCCGGACTCGACGACCGCGGCGCGGGTGATGCGGGACATCGCATGAACTCCCTTGTTTCTACGGCGGTTTCGTCGGGCTCAGGCGAGTGAGACGACGACGGACTTGACCTTGGTGTACGCGGCGAGCGACTCGGGGCCGTACTCGCGGCCGAAGCCGGAGTCCTTGACGCCGCCGAAGGGCACCGCCGGGTCGAGCAGCGCCCAGTCGTTGATCCAGACGATGCCCGCCTGGAGCCGGCCGGCGACGCGGTGGGCGCGGGCGAGGTTCTGCGTCTGGATGCCCGAAGCCAGGCCGTACGGCGTCGAGTTGGCGAGTTCGACCGCCTCGTCCTCGGTGTCGAAGGACTGCACCGTGAGGACCGGGCCGAAGATCTCCTCCTGGACGACGCGGGAGTCGTTCGGCAGGCCGGCGACGACCGTGGGCCGGTAGTAGTAGCCGCCGCCGAGGTCGAGCCGTTCGCCGCCGCAGACGATCCGGCCGCCTTCCTTGCGGGCGAGGTCGACGTACTCCTCGACCTTTTTCAGGTGCCGCTCCCCCGCCATCGGTCCGACGACGGTCTCGGGCCGCCGGGGGTCGCCGACCGGGACGCCTGGCACCGCGTCGGCGAGGATGCCGAGCAGGGTGTCGTGGACCGGGCGGGCGACGAGCAGGCGCGGACCGCCCATGCAGAACTGGCCGGTGTTGAAGACGAACGCCTTGATGATCGCGCCGACGGCGCTCTCCAGGTCGGCGTCCTCGAAGACGAGGTGGGCGGCGTTGCCGCCGAGTTCCATCGTGACGGGCTTGAGCGCCTCACCGGCCACCCGCGCCACATGGCGGCCGGTCGCGGTGGAGCCGGTGAAGGCGATCTTGTCGATGCCGCGGTGGCGCAGCAGCGCCTCGCCCGCCACCGGGCCGGTGCCGGTGACCACGTTGACCACCCCGTCCGGCACACCCGCCTGCTGGAACAGCCTGGCCATGTAAAGGGCGCTGAGCGGGGTCTCGTCGGCGGGCTTGTGAACCACGGTGTTGCCGGCGGCGAGCGCGGGGCCGATCTTCGAACCGGCAAGGATCAGAGGGAAGTTGAAGGGCGTGATCGCGGCGACCACGCCGAGCGGCTCGCGCTTGGTGTAGGCGAGGGCGTTCATGGGGGTGTCGCGGACGGAGCCGTCGAGCGAATGGGCGAGGGCGGCGAAGTGCTCGTAGTCGTCGGCCGCGTTGGTCACGTCGACGGCGTGGCACAGCGAGAGGGGCTTGCCGACGTCCAGGCTCTCCAGCCGGGCCAGCTCGTCGGCGTTCTCGCGGATGAGCTCGGCGACGCGGTGCAGGACGCGGCCGCGCTCGCGGCCGCTGAGGCCGGACCAGGCGCCGTCGTCGAAGGCCGCGCGTGCGGTCCGCACCGCCGCGTCCACGTCGGCGGCGCCCGCCTCGGCGACGGTGGTGACGACCGTGCCCCGGGACGGGTCGACCACCTCGGTGCGCGCTCCGTCGGCGGCCTCGCGCCACTGTCCCCCGACGAAGAGCCGGCCGGGTTCGGTCTCGAAGGTGGTCATCGCCGCTCCTCAGCGTCGTATCCAAGCTTTCAAGTATCAGGATTCCTGTTGATCTGGACTCTGTCGTGCAGTCTCGATACAGACAGGATTCCTGTCAATGCCCTAGACTGAAGTCATGCTCGAAGCACAGGCGGCCAAGACGTCCCCCTCACTGCTCTACATGGTCAAGCAGGTGGAGTTGGTGGTGCGTGCCCATCTGGACGAGCTGGTCAGGCCGTCCGGGATCACCGCCCTGCAGTACACCGCGCTCACGGTCCTGGAGCGGCACGACGGACTGTCCGCGGCGCAGCTCGCCCGCGACTCGTTCGTCACCGCCCAGTCCATCGCCGATCTCGTACGGTCCCTGGAGAGCCGCGGGCTGGTGCGCCGGGAGCGCAATCCGCACAGCCGCCGCGAGTTGCTGATCCTGCTCACGGCCGCCGGCCGCCAGGTCCTCGCGCGGCACGCGGACCCCGTCCGGCGGCTCGAGGAGCGGATGGTGCGGGATCTCACGTCGCGCCAGACCGAGCAGTTCCGCCAGGCACTTTCCAAATCCTGGCACGCACTGTCGTAAGGGTTCGGCGCAATTCGCAGACATATGTCAACCGAACATGCTCAAATTCACTCCAACGAGGGTAACTTGCTGGGCGGAAAACGAATTTGCGCTCGCTGGGGACCCGGGGGCTCGCCCGCGCTCGTTACGCTCGCCGCACGATGTCACCCCGGCCCCCGGTGACCTGCAACACCGCAGCGTACGGAGCAGGTTGGAGGCGATGTCGTCGTGCACCAGGAGCCTGCGCCGCTCACCCGGCATCTGCGGGTTCATCAGGACCGGGGCCATACGGTGCTCGAGCTCCGCGGCGAGATCGACATCGCCGCGGCCCTGGAGATCGCTCCCTATCTGGACCGGGTGACCGCCCACCCCGGGGTCAGTCTGGTGATCGACCTGACCCAGGTCGACTTCTTCGACTGCTCCGGGCTGCGACTGGTCTACCGGGCGCGCGCCCGGCTCCTCGATCAGGACGGAGAGCTGCGGCTCGTCTGCGACCACCCGCTGACCCTGCGCATCATGCGGGTGACCGGCCTTGCCCGGCTGCTGCCGGCGCACCCGACCCTGGACGCGGCCCTGGGCCAGCCCGAGGCCACGTCCGGTTCGCTGTGAGGGCCACCGCCCTTGCCCGTACGGCTACTTGAGGATCTTCGTCACCTGTCCGGCGCCGACCGTGCGGCCGCCCTCACGGATGGCGAACTTCAGGCCCTCCTCCATGGCGATGGGCTGGATCAGCTGCACGTGCATGCTGGTGTTGTCGCCCGGCATGACCATCTCGGTGCCCTTGGGCAGCGTCACCACACCGGTCACGTCCGTGGTGCGGAAGTAGAACTGCGGGCGGTAGTTCTCGAAGAACGGCGTGTGCCGGCCGCCCTCGTCCTTGGACAGGATGTACGCCTGCCCCTCGAACTCGGTGTGCGGAGTGACCGTCCCGGGCTTGATGACGACCTGCCCGCGCTCCACGTCCTCGCGCTTGATGCCGCGCAGCAGCAGTCCGACGTTCTCCCCGGCCCGGCCCTCGTCGAGCAGCTTGCGGAACATCTCGATGCCGGTGACGGTCGTCTTCGTCTTCTGCTCGTGGATGCCGATGATCTCGACCTCGTGGTTCACGTGCAGCACCCCGCGCTCGATCCGGCCGGTGACGACGGTGCCGCGGCCGGTGATGGTGAAGACGTCCTCGATCGGCATGAGGAAGGGCTTGTCCACGTCGCGCTGCGGCTCGGGGACCGCCGAGTCCACGGCCTCCAGCAGGTCCAGGACCGACTGCGTCCACTGCGCGTCGCCCTCCAGGGCCTTGAGCGCGGAGACCTTGACGACCGGGACCTCGTCGCCGGGGAACTCGTAGTCGGTGAGCAGCTCGCGCACCTCCAGCTCGACGAGTTCCAGGATCTCCTCGTCGTCGACCATGTCGGTCTTGTTGAGGGCTACGACGATGTACGGCACGCCGACCTGGCGGGCCAGCAGCACATGCTCCTTGGTCTGCGGCATCGGCCCGTCCGTGGCCGCGACGACCAGGATCGCGCCGTCCATCTGCGCCGCGCCCGTGATCATGTTCTTGATGTAGTCCGCGTGCCCGGGGCAGTCGACGTGCGCGTAGTGCCGGTGCTCGGTCTGGTACTCGACATGGGCGATCGAGATCGTGATGCCGCGCTGCCGCTCCTCGGGCGCCTTGTCGATCTGGTCGAACGGCGTGAACGGGTTCAGGTCGGGATGCCTGTCGTGCAGCACCTTCGTGATGGCCGCCGTGAGCGTCGTCTTGCCGTGGTCGATATGACCGATGGTGCCGATGTTCACGTGCGGCTTGGTCCGCTCGAACTTCGCCTTCGCCACTGCAAGCCCTCCTGGTCACCTGGGTGAGGCGTCTACCGGGACGCCGAGCCTTGCTCCTCCCTCATGTCTATTCGCTTCGCGGCGCGTCGAACAGGGCACTGACGGACTCGCCGTTGTGAATGCGGCGAACCGCCTCGGCGAGGGCTGGGGCGATGGACAGGATCCGCAGCTTCTCGGTGCGCTCCTCCTCGGGGACCGGCACGGTGTTGGTGCACACGATCTCCAGGACGTCGGGCTGCTCGCCGATCCGCTTGAGCGCCCCGGCCGCGAACAGTCCGTGCGTGCAGGCGACCCGGATCGACCGCGGCCCCAACTCCCTGAGCCGGTGCAGCAGTTCGAGGACCGTGCTGCCCTTGGCGATCTCGTCGTCCAGGACGATGACGTCCCGGCCGGCGACGTCGCCGATCACCGAGCTGATGGCGACGCGGTCGTCGGCGAACCGCTGCTTGGCGCCGGCGGCCACCTGGGCGCCGATCATCCGCGCGAAGGCGGCCGCCTCCTTGGCGTTTCCGAGGTCCGGCGAGACGACGGTGGTGCGGGACAGGTCGTACTGCCGGAAGTGCGCGGCCAGTTCACGCCGGGCGTGCAGATGGTCCACCGGCACCGAGAAGAAGCCGTGCACCTGCGGCGCGTGCAGCGTCATGGTCAGGACGCGGCTCGCGCCCGCCGCCACCAGCAGATCCGCGACCAGCCGGCCGCCCAGCGAGATACGGGGCGCGTCCTTCTTGTCGGAGCGGGCGTAGGAGTAGTGCGGCATCACGACGGCGATCCGCGCGGCCGAGGCCCCGCGTGCCGCGTCGCACATCAGCAGCAGTTCCACGAGGTGTTCCTGGACCGGCCGGACGAGCGGCTGGATCAGGAAGACGTCGCGCTCGCGGCAGTTGGCCTGAAGCTGCACCTCCAGGCAGTCGTTGGCGAAACGGCTGAGCCTGGTGGGGCTGAGCGGCACGCCGAGATGGGCGCAGACCTCAGCGGCGAGGTCGGGGTGGGCGCTGCCGCTGAACACGGAGATGTCTCGCACGATCCGCTCCTCGCATGATCATGTCGGGGGTCCTCATGCTACTGACCTCGGAAATCCGGTTGCGCCCCACCGAGGCCCGCACGCCATCATGTGGCCGTACGCGTTCGCTCACCTCGGGAGATCCCATGCGCCGACTCCTCGGAATCCACCAGCGCCCCCACCGGCCCACGGTTCTCGAGGACTCGACTTCGCATGCCCACACTGAACATCGGAATTCTCGCCCACGTCGACGCGGGTAAGACCAGCCTGACCGAGCGGCTGCTGTTCGACCACGGAGCGATCCACCGGCTCGGCAGTGTCGACGCCGGTGACACCCGTACGGACGACGGAGAGATCGAACGGCGGCGCGGCATCACCATCCGCTCCGCGGTCGCCGCGTTCTCCGTCGGCGACACCCGGATCAATCTCATCGACACCCCCGGCCACTCGGACTTCATCGCCGAGGTGGAGCGCGCCCTGGAGGTCCTGGACGGCGCGGTGCTGCTGCTGTCCGCCGTGGAGGGCGTGCAGGCGCAGACGAGGGTCCTGATGAGGACACTGCGCCGGCTGCGGCTGCCCACGCTCGTCCACGTCAACAAGATCGACCGCACGGGCGCCCGGTCCGCGGAGCTGCTGGCGGACATCCGGCGGCTGCTGACGCCGTGCGTGGCACCGCTCACGGACGTGACGGGCATCGGGACCGCCGAGGCCCGCGTGACCCTTCGCCCGCCCGGGGACCCGCGGCTGGCCGAGGCGCTCGCCGAGGTCGACCCGGACGTCCTCGCGGCACTCGTGGACGGCCCCGGGCCCACCCCGGACGATCTGCGCAAGGCGCTCGCGGCACGCACCGCCGACGGCTCGTTCCACCCGGTCCTGTTCGGCTCGGCCCTCGGCGGCCAGGGCGTCGCAGAACTCGTCGAGGCCGTGACCGGGCTGATCCCGCCGGCACCCGCGGACACGGGCGCGGCCCCGCGCGGCACGGTCTTCGCCGTACGGCCTGGACCCGCCGGCGAGCGGATCGCCTATCTACGGCTCTACGACGGCGAGGTGACGCCTCGTCAGCCTCTCACGCTCCTGCGGCGCGAAGCCGACGGCCGGACGGCGGAGGTGACCGGCCGCGTGACCGGTCTCGACATGCTCGGCGCGAGCGGGCCGGCGCTCACGGCAGGGAACATCGCGGCCCTCACCGGCCTGGGCGGTGTGCGCGTGGGCGACCGGGTCGGCCCGCTCACCGAGCGGGCCCCGCAGCTCGCGCCGCCGACGCTGGAAACACTGGTCCGGGCCCGGCGCCCCGAGCAGGCGGCCCGCCTCCGCGCCGCCCTGCTCACCCTCGCCGACCAGGACCCGCTGATCCATGCCCGCCCGGCGGCCGACGGCAGCACCGCGCTGCTGCTGTACGGCGAGGTGCGGATGGAGGTGCTCGCGGCCACCCTCGTGCAGGACTTCGGCATCGAGGCCGAGTTCGAACCGGGCCGCGTGCGGTTCCTGGAGCGCCCGCGCGGCGCCGGTGAGGCCGCGGAGGAGCTGCCGTGGCATCTCGGCACCCGCTACTGGGCGACGATCGGGCTGCGGGTCGAGCCGGGCCCCCTCGGCTCGGGCGGGGTCTTCGCCTACGAGACGGAACTCGGCGCGCTCCCCCGCGCCTTCCACCAGGCCATCGAGGACACGGTGCACGCGACCATGGCGACCGGGCTGTCCGGTGCGTCCGTGACCGACTACCGGGTCACGCTGATCCGCTCCGGCTACTGCTCGCCCCTCAGCACGGCCGCCGACTTCCGTGGGCTCACCCCGATCGTGCTGCGCAGCGCGCTGGAGCGCGCGGGGACCCGGCTGTACGAGCCGTACCAGGCGTTCGAGACCGAGGTACCGCTGGACGCGCTGGCCCCGATGACCGCACAACTCGCCGCGTTCGGAGCCGAGTTCACGGGCACCACGGGCGGTTCCACGGCATGGGTGATCACCGGCGAGCTGCCGGCGCGGCGGGTGCGCGAGGTGGAGCTGCGGCTGCCGGGGCTCACGCACGGCGAGGGGGTGTGGTGGTCACGGCCCTCCGGCGACCGTGAACTGCGCCCCCAATGAGGCGGACCGCCGAGCTGCCGGGGTCACCACGACACCGGCAGCCTGCGCGGGCTCCGGGTCATCCCGCCCTCCCGCCACTCGATCGTCCCGGGCGTGAACTCGGCGCGCAGGGCGGGGAAGCGCGCGGACAGGCGGTGCAGGGCGAGGCCGAGCTCCAGGCGCGCGAGCCAGGCGCCGAGGCAGTGGTGCGGTCCGGCGCCGAAGATCACGGTGGGTGAGTTCAGCGGGGTGAAGGGGTCCGGCGGCCCCGGCGGGAAGACGTCGGGGTCGCGGCTGGCGGAGTTGGTCTGCACGGCGACCACGGCGCCCGCCGGGATCGTCACGCCACCGACCTCGGTGTCCTCGACAGCGCGCCGGATCAGGCCGGGCAGCACGCGCCCCTCGCTCAGCGGGACCGCGCGCAGCAGCTGCTCGGCGGCGCCGGCCGCCGTCCCCTCGTCCGCGGCGAGGCCGGGCCAGGCGTCCTGCGCGTCGGTGAGGAGGTAGACGACGAGGTTGCCGAGCGCGGTCATCGTCGTCTCGTGTCCCGCCACCACCAATCCGCACACCAGGCGTACCAGCTGCCGCTCCTCGACACCGAGGGTGTCGCCCGCCGCAACCAGGCTGCTGACCAGGTCGTCGCCCGGAGCCCTGCGCCGCTCGGCCACCAGGCCGGCGCCGAACGCCCCGAACTCCCGCATGGCTGTGGCGACTTCCTCGCGCGAGTGGGCACCGCCGGAGAGCGCGTGGTCGGCCCAGTGGCGGATGCGTTCGCGGTCCACACCGTCCAGGCCCATGAGCCGGCAGATCACCGACACGGGGAGCGGGCGCGTGAACCCCTCGATGATGTCGGCGGGCCGCTCCTTCGCGGCGAACTCGTCGAGGAGCGATTCGACGACCGAGGCCACCCAGGGCCGCCAGCGGGCGATCGCACGGGGCGTGAACGCGCGCTGCACGGTGCCGCGCAGCCGCTGGTGCGGTTCGCCGTCGAGGTTGACCATGCCGTCGGGATCGTCCAGCAGGTTCGGTACGACGAGCAGGGGTGGGGCGTCGTCGGCGTGGAGCGAACTTCTGTCGAACCGGGCGTCCATGAGCACCTGACGCACATCGGCGTAGCGGGTCACGAGCCAGACGGGGGTGCCGGTGGCGAGGGTGCTGGGCCTGGGCGGTCCGGGTTCGGGGAGGTCGATGCGGTGCATGGGGCACAGGGGCCGGGCCGTGCTGTCTGTACTCATCCGGGACTCCAGGCGCGCCGGGAGGGGGAGTTCTCCACGCTAGTGCTCCCCGTATGCCCCCGTCAGCGGCGCCATTCGGCCAACGGCCCGGTCTGACAAGGGCTTTGAGGGGCATCCGGAACGGTAGGAAGGAGGGCCGTCGCCATGACGACTCCCATCAGGCGCATGTCCAGGCGTATGCCGGGCTGGGCGAAGGCGGTGAGCGCCGTCGTGCTGGTGCTCGTGGTGTTCTTCGCCGGCATCCGGCTGAGTGTGCTCCCCGGCCTCAAGGACCTGTTCGGCACACAGACGCACGACCGCTCGGGACCAGCACTTCTGCAGTCCATCCAGGACATGAGCCGGTACGACGGCGCCTCCGGCAACTTCCAGGTCGTCGTGGACCTGGAAAAGGACACCAAGTACCTGCCCGACTCGATCCGCGGCTCCCGCACGCTGTACATCGGGGCGGGCGCCGTCGACGCCTATGTCGACCTGGGCAAGGTCGGCAAGGACGACGTCACGGTCAACGGCGACCGTACGTCCGCCACGATCCGGCTGCCGCACGCGGCGCTCGGCAAGCCGGCCCTCGACCCCGACCGCTCCTACGCCGTCTCCAAGCAGCGCGGTCTCCTGGACCGCCTCGGCGACCTGTTCTCGGACAACCCCAACAGCGAACAGGCCGTCCAGAAGCTCGCGGTGAAGCACATCGGCGACGCCGCGAAGGAGAGCGGGCTGACCAAGCGGGCCGAAAGCAACACCACCGGCATGCTTCAGGGCCTGCTCCGCTCCCTGGGCTTCAAGGAGGTACATGTCTCCTACGGCGGCTGACCAGGTGAGCCGGCCCCCGGTCCCGGTCAGGTACCGACGATCCCCGGCAGGGCCAGCGCCGCGAGCAGGGCTGTGCCCACCAGCATCCAGGCCACGTAGTCGCCGATGTGGCCGGACTGGAGGCGGCGCAGCGGGAGGGACCAGTCCGGGGCCGTGAAGATTTCGGGGCGGGTGACTGCGAGGCCTGCCAGGGCCAGGGCGAGCAGGGTCGAGAGGAGGCCCAGGAGGACGCCGGCAAGGGTCCAGTGGGGGGCCGAGACCACCAGGCCGCCGGAGCCTGCCTCGCTCACGCCGTGCGACACCAGGGCGGCGAAGCCGGGGGCCAGACCGACGGCCAGGGCCGCGGCGAGCAGGACGGCGGGGACCGCGGTCATGGTGCCGGGGACGCGGCGGATGAGGCGGCCGGTCTCAGGCTGCTCGCCGGAGCCGGTCGTCTCGTACGCGCTCTCGTCGTGCGGCGCGGGACCGAGGCCGAAGAAGACGCGCGCGGCGACGCGCAGCACCGCTCCGGCGGTCAGGGCGCTCGCCGCGACGAACAGCACGGTGAGCGGGCCGCCCACGGCCTCCTCGGTGACGGCCTTGCCCAGCGCCGTGCCGAAGGGGGGCAGCCCGGCGAGGCCCAGCGCGCCGACGACGTACATGACGGCGACGGGCCGCAGCTCCCGCGCCTTGCCGTGCAGGGCCTGCTCGTCGACGCTGCCATAGCGGTCGAGGAGGATGCCCGTGCAGGCGAACAGGGCGGCCTTCACCCCGGCGTGCCCGAGGATGTACAGCGCGATCCCGTCGTCCCCTTCGGGCTTCAGGACGCCGATACCGACGAGGAACAGCCCGGTGTGGGCCACCGTCGAGCAGGCGAGCATCCGTTTGATGTGCCGCTGGTACCAGCACATGACGGCGCCGATCGCGGCGGTCAGGACGCCGAGCACCAGCAGTACGCGCTGGAAGTCCGCGGCCGGCACCCCGCCGGGGCCGGCGAACACCGTGCCGTACACGCGCCACACGCCGTACGTGCCGAGTTCGACCATGACGCCGGACAGCAGCATGCACACGGGAGTGGGCGCCACGGCGTGCGCGTCGGGGAGCCAGAAGTGGAAGGGCACGGCGGCGGCCTTGACCAGCAGGCCCGTGACGACGAGGACGAAGCCCGCGAGGGTGAGCGCGTCGGGCCCGCCGTGGGCGTCGAGTCCGCGCCCGATCTGAGTCAGTGCCAGCTCGCCGGTGCGGGCGTAGAGCATGCCGAGGCCCATCAGCATGGCATAGGCGCCGAGGGAGGTGACGACCGCGAACGTGAGCGCACCTTGGACGGCCTTGGCCTCCTCGACGCGGGTGCCGGTCAGGGCGTAGGCGACGACGCTCATCAGCTCGAACCAGACGAACATGTTGAACAGGTCGCCGGCGATGGCGAAGCCGCACATGCCTGCCTGGAAGAGCAGCAGGAGCGCCGGGAAGGAGCCCGCGTGGCGGCGGGGCGGTTCGTCGAAGTAGTGCCAGGAGTACACCAGCGCCGACAGGGTCAGCAGCGAGGCCAGCGCGGCCATGCCCAGTCCGGGCCCGTCGCCGGTCAGGACGATGCCGACGCTCTTGCCGTTCACGGGCTGCCAGCCGCCGACCCATTCGGTCATCGGCGGCGAGGAGTTGAGCAGCAGCACGATGGCGAGCCCCGCCGTGCCGGCGGAGACGGCGCACGCGGTCGACTCGGCGACGATGCGGGCCAGCCGGCGGCCGCAGGCGATCAGGAGGGCGGCGCCGAGCAGGGGTACGGCGACCAGGAGCGGCAGCAGGTCGTTCATCAGCCGCGCAACTCGGAGAGTTCGTCGGGGTCGACGGTGCCGTGGGTCTTGGCGATCTGCATGACGAGGGCGAGCAGCAGCGCGGTGACCGTGGCGCCCACGACGACGTCGGTGAGGGTCAGCGCCTGCACGACGGGGTCGACGACCGGCCGGGACCCCGGCTTGATGTCGGAGAACACCGGGGCCGTGGCGCCGTCGCGGTAGCCGACGCCCAGCAGGAGGACGTAGGTGCCGGCCTGGCACACGGACAGGCAGCCGACGGCGTGGATCAGGTTCCGGCTGGTGGCCAGGCCGTAGCAGCCGGCCAGGAACACCCAGGCCGCCACCAGATACGGCAGGACGTGCATCACAGCGGTCACAGCGGTCTCACTCCCCGCTCTCCTTCACGATCTCGACGGCCTGGTCCAGGAAGCGGGCGAGCAGCACGACGACCGCGGAGGCGACCTCCATGCCGATGGCCGCGTTCAGCAGGGGGACGGTCCCGCCGGAGGACAGCGTGTTGAACGTGCCGTACGGCAGGGTGTTGGCGAGGAACGCGCCGGAGCCGATCAGGGCCGCGAGACCGGTGACGACGTAGGCGGAGGCGGCGAGGGCGTCGCCGACCTCGTAGGCGCCGACGGGGCGGATGCGTTCCAGGGCGGTGTAGTCGGCGCCGAGGTAGAGCAGGTGCAGGGCGGTCGCGGCGACGACGCCGCCCTGGAAGCCGCCGCCGGGGCTGAGCTGCCCGTGTGCGACGACGTAGATGCCGGTGACGAGGGCGACGGGCAGTACGAGGAGGGCGTAGCGGCGTACGGGCCGGGCGACTTCGGCGGGTTCGGGCTCGGCACGGTGTTCGTCGCGGGTCTGGCGCAGCAGCACCACGCAGCCGAGGACGGCCGCGAAGAGGATGGTCATCTCGCCGAGGGTGTCGAAGGCACGCTGGTCGAAGTTGACGGACGAGATGGTGTTGGCGGTGTGGCGGGCGAGGGAGGCGCGGACCGCCCGGTAGCCGTAGGGGTGCTTGTCGCCGCCGAAGGACGGCAGCTTCAGGCAGGCGGCGACGAGTACGGCGGCGAGGCCGGCGCCACCGGCCAGCACGAGCCACAGCCGGACGCGACGGCTCACCGTTCGCGCTCCTCGGTCCGGCCGCGCCGTCTGATCTTGCGGACGCTGAGCATCACCAGCAGCGGCGTCAGCGCGGATCCCACGGCCAGCTGGGACAGGGCCACGTCGGGGGCCTGGAGCACCGTGAACAGCACGGCGAGGACGACGCCCAGGACGGACAGGACGAGGGCCTGGCGCATGGGGTCGCGGGTCACCACCGCGACGGTCGCGGACGCGGCGACCAGCAGCAGCGCGACGACGATCAACGCGTCAGCCACCCCGGACCCCCCGGAATCCGCCGGACAGGGCGCGCGAGGCCATGACGTTGCCGCCGATCAGCAGGGCGCCGATCACCAGGAACTTGGCCATGGCGCGGCTCGGGCCGGTGGCCACGCACAGCGCGATCACGGTCACCGCGCCGAGGGCGGCGACCGTCCAGGTCAGTCCCCAGGCGCGCGGCGGGTCCTCGGCCAGTTCGTCGGCGAGCAGCCGGGCGAAGACGAGCGTGCCGACGGGGCCGAGCAGGGCGAGGACGAGGCCGACGTCGACGTAGGCGGGGCGGCCGTAGCCCTGGGCGAGGAGCAGCATGCCCGGGCAGGCGAGTGCGGTGGAGAGGTTCTGGGCCACGACGCGGCGCCGCAGGGGCCCGGTGGCCACGCCCCACAGGGCGGTGCCCAGGCCCCCGGCGAGGCCGACGGTCGCGGCGAGCGTCCAGCCGTTCACCATCCGGTCACCGCCCGTCGCGCCGCGCATGCGGCGAGGGCGCCCACCAAGGCGGCGCTCACGCCGACGACGAGTTCGAGCGTGTAGACGGTGCTGATGAGCACCAGCCACAGCACCACGAGCGCGGCCCACCAGGCGAGCAGCTCGGCGGCGGCCAGTGCCGTACGCCGGGTCATGCGCCACCTCCTCGGTCCGGCCACCACGCCGTCGCGGCGAGATGTCCCTTACGTCCTTCGCGGCATCCAAACATCACCGCGTGCGCCGTGGGCGGCGGCGCGCGCGGGTCAGCTCCCGGAGTGCCCCTGCCGCAGGAAGGGAAACCGCGGCGACATCCGGCCAGAGGCGGCAAGGGGGCCGCATCCTCGGCCATCGAGCGGGTAACCGCGTTGAAACGCGGGGAAGTTGAAGAGTGGAGGATCAAATGGCCCGGGCAGCCTTGGGACCACGTTCGGCATTGCGCCTGCGTACGACCAAGTCCGACAAGACCGCCAAGTCCAGCCAGAACACCACGACCGGTAGGACCAGCAGGACGGGCAGAAGCGGCAAGACGGGCAAGACCGCCGCAGCGGGAAAGGCCGGCAGACTCAGCTGGTTCGGGAAATCAACCAAGCCCGGGAGGCCCAGGAAGTCCGACAAGTCGGGTAAGGCCGGGAGCGGGCCTCGGCCGGCCCCGCGTGAGCGGCATGTCATGGCATTTCCGATCCGGCTGCTCGCGATGGTGTGCGCCTTCGCGTTCATGGTGGCGTTCGCCGTGGTGCTGGCCCGACTGACACTGGAGCCCTCCCCCGCGTCGGCCGCGCTGACCCACACCAATGTGCATCCGGGGCGCTCGCTGCACGCGTATCTGGATCAGCCGGCGCTGCGCGACGCCGTCAAGCAGATCGGCGGAAACATCCTGCTGGGCGTCCCGTTCGGGATCCTCGTCCCGGTCCTCGCCCCGCGTGCCCGCGGAGTGCTGCGGGTGCTGCTGCTGACCGCACTGGTCATGCTGCTGGTGGAGTTCGCCCAGGGTGCGCTGATCACCGGGCGCGCCTTCGACATCGACGACGTCATCCTCAACACCACAGGCGCGCTGATCGGTTACGTGCTGCTCGGGCGCCGGATGAGCCGAGCGGTGCACGCACGGGAGCGCCGGGCCTGAGAGCCCGGCGCCACCCCGCGCCCTTCAACCTTTGGTCTGTACCGAGGTCTTGACGCGGTTCTTACCTCACTCCTTAAATCAAGGGGCGACCCTTCACCCCCACCACGGTCGGCACACCCGTCACACGGGTGCCGACGGAAGGGAGAGCCGTGGCCTCCCCACGCCT
The DNA here is from genome assembly GCF_043200415.1 of Streptomyces sp. NPDC048419. NCBI lineage: Bacteria > Bacillati > Actinomycetota > Actinomycetes > Kitasatosporales > Streptomycetaceae > Streptomyces > Streptomyces sp. NPDC048419. Next base: position 125,101 of record NZ_JBICXT010000026.1, read on the forward strand.
GCTCCGCAGAAGTCTCTACGCCGTCCTGCCCCTCGCCCTGATCGCCGCCGCGGCGACCGGCACGGCACAGGCGGATCCCCCCAACTCCGCTGCTGCGGTTGCGTTCTCCGACACCTTCGACGGACCCGTCGGCGCCGCCGTCGACGGCTCGAAGTGGCAGACCGAGACCGGCGACAACGTCAACAACCACGAACGCGAGTACTACACCCCCGGCACCCACAACG
>NZ_JBICXT010000027.1:0-112191 GCF_043200415.1 Streptomyces sp. NPDC048419
CCGCTGGGACATGCCCAGCAAAGGTGCCGCCAGGAGCGCGCCGAGGATCCAGGTGATCAGGACACCGATCCAGATCAGCCTGACGACGACACGGCGGGTGTGCCCTCTCAGCCTCGCCAGGTCCAGGCCGAGGCCCGCGTCGTAGAGGATCACGGCGACGGCCAGCGACACCAGCGGTGAGAAGGCCGGCCCCAGCAGGAGCTCGGGGTCGACATCGTCCGTCAGGGCGCCGGCGGCGAAGCCGACCGGCAGCAGGACGATGAGGGCTGGGATGCGCAGGCGGCTCGCCAGGATCTGCGATCCGACGGCGAGGACCAGGGTCAGGCCCACTCCGATGAGCACCTGGTTCGTCGTCACGTATGGCCCTTTCGGCGCGTGGTGATGAGACGGGTCGGTGTTCCTGCCGCCAGCAGAGGGCGGGCCGGACGCGCAGCGCGGCCACGAGGTGACAGTGGCATCTTGACGCACATGACCACGGCTGCGGCTGCGGCTGCGGCTGCGGCTGCGGCTGCGGCTGCCCCAGGGATGCACCGGTGCGGCGAATTCCTCGGAGTCCGCGTCGAGGGGGGCCTCGGACCGGAGTCCGCCTCTCCCCCGGTCCGAGGTCGACGAGCGCCGCGCACGTACAGGTAGAAACGGGTAGCCCGGCTGCGGCCACAGCGAGACATACGGGATGCCCAGCTGTCGCTCGACTCCACCACCTGCCGCGAGGTCCACCGGAGCAGTCCGTGGAGGGCGTCACCTCCGGCCGGCTCGGTGAGCGGCAGCCGCTGGTCCTGCCCATTCCAGCGGTAGCGGCCGTCGCGGTCCGATTGGGCCACGGCACCAGGATCTGGCTACGCCCGCCGGTGATCCGGTTCTGTGCCGCGAATCCCTGCGGCACCGCGCGTTCACCGATGGGGTACGAACGGAGTGTCGGGTCAAGCTCGACCGCGACTGCAGAACGCGCGCCGTGACGCAGCGTCAGTTGCCGTCCCTTGCGGCTGTCCTGCACCCGTGGCCCCTCCTTGGTCTGCCCGCCGCAATCCTCGAACGTGGGCACCATGGTGGCCTGTGGTTTCGGCCTCCTCGTGGGGAGCGTGCTGCTCCCCTTCGGCCCGGTCAAGCGCGACACGTTCCTGTCGGTGTAATGGCCGGGCACGTTCGCCCGGCGGGGTCACAGGCCGCGCAGTAACCCGCTCCGCCAGTCCGTGAGGCCGGCCGGTCGGCGTGTGAGCATGTGCCGCACCCGGACGGGACGCGGCTTCATCTGCCTCTGGAGGCCAGCTGATGTACGGCCAGGCAGCGCGTTGGAATCTGAGCGTCAGCACGCCTCCACCGGGATCAGCAGCAATTCGATCAGGGATCCGCGCGCCTCGCTCCAGCTGGAAGCACAGGGTACGCCGATGTCCGCGGCGGTTGGATGGTGGTGACCGAGATGAAGACGCCGAGCAGCGCTTGGCCTGGCCTGGGTCAGGGACACGATCGCCCGGCGATGCCTGCCAGCACTGCGACGACAACGGAGGAGACGTTGGGGGCGTCGATCAGCGTGGAGACCGGCCTGATGCCCAAGTCGAAGGCCTGGATTCGCGGCCGGGATCAGTTGGACGAGGGCGCGCAGGGCCTCGGCGTGACAGCACACACGACCTCGTACCCGTCGTCGGCAGCGTCAGCGTCCAACCGGTGGACGCCTCGGTCATTGCACGAGCACGAGGGGGCGTCACCACTGATGCACTTCGACCACCCTCAGGACTTCCTCCTGCACGACCTCACCCGCAACGTCGCCTCGGCCCTCCTGACCGCCGCAGCCATAGCGGTGGCCCGCAAAGTCCGCGCTGGCGCAGGTCGTCGGGGGCGAGGACCTCGAGGGCGGGGCCGAAGGCGAGGTGGGCAGTGGCGCCGAAGAGTAACTGGAAGAGCAGGTCGACCTCGGTCCATCCCTCGTGGGCGCCCGCCGTGCGTGAACGCTTTTGTGGGAGGGGGCGAGGTCGGCTTTGTGAACGCGCAGGGAACAGGGCCAGGGTGTGGTCGCGGACGCGGACGGTCACGGCGAGCGGGGTGGGGATGTCGTCGATGCTGCGGCGCAGGTACTCCCAGACGTCGGCCCAGTTCGGTGTCCGCGCGGCGGCGGGCGGGGCAGTCAGGACAGTTGCGGTCTGTGCCCGGTCCGTGCGGAAGAGACTGGGCTCGCCCTGGTGGTCGGCGACCAGGTAACAGACGCCGGCTTTGTTCGCAAGTCCGTAGGGATCCAGGGCGTAGACGCGGACGCGGTTGTACCGGCCGTGGCGGTAGCGCAGTCTCACTCGCCGGTCTGCGAAGACGGCCTGCTGGAACGCGGCGAGGTCGACCGCCGCGCAGCGGATGGCGGGAGTGCCGCCCCAGCGGACCAGGTCGATGAGGATGAGCCGGCTCATCCGGTCGGCATCCGGCCGGTGCGAGGCGGGCAGCGCAGTCATGACCTTGCGCAGGGCAGAACCGAGGGCCTGCCCAGACCGAGGTCGGTGTGGGCGGAAGCCGAAAGCAGGACGAACAAGGCCCGCGATTCGTCCGCCGTCAGGCCGGTGACGTCCGTGCGGTAGCCCGGCAACAGGGCGACCCCGCCCTGCCGGCGCGGACAGTGTAGACGGGGAACGCGCCGGAGACGATGATCGGACGGGTACTGGTCCGGACGAACATCTTCGTCGCCACGGTCGAGCCGAACCCGATGCCGACGCTCACCGGCACATACGAGAGCCCGGACCGCAGCTGGGAAACCTCCCGCTGTGCGCACTGGTGCTGTTCGTGGCGACCGGCACAAGGCGCTCGGCGTGTGGGCCAGCATCGCGGGCGGCATGGAGAGTCGGACTTCCTCGGCGAGTAGCCCTACGAGGGCGGTGCCGACCCGCGCCAACGGCCGGCCCGCCTTCGGCCTGTACCTGGCAGACCCCCACACCAGGGTCTACCGCGCCTACGTCCTCCTGGCCATCACCACCGCCGGCGACCACATCACCAACATCACCGGCTTCAACACCAACGTCATGACGCGCTTCGGACTACCCCGAACCCTCCCCGAAACAGACTGACAGAGTCCTGGCGCCACCCCGTTGTCCGGCGCCTGACGGCAGAGCCCGGATGGTTGCCTCAGGCTTCCTCAACGAAGCCCCGGCGCCAGACACCGCGCCATCGCCATCACACCGGCGAGCCGCGAACAAGTGCGAGGCGGCCAGAGTCGTCGGTCGCGCGCCGTCCTCAACCAGGCGTTCGCCCGGGGCAACTCCGCAGTCGCGGCAGGAATAGTAGGCGCCACGGCGGTCGCGGGGCGGGTGGTGGACGCGGGCGGTGCGCACGCCGGTTTCGGTGTGGCGACGGGGGCCGCGGTGGTGATGACGGTCCGGGCCCTCGGCGGTCTGCCGGTCTCATCTCCGGACGTGTCGAAGTCGTCCGGGCCCGCGGAAACGACGGCGCCGAACCCGCCGACCATACGGCGGGATTCTTGGGCGTTAATGATGTGGTGCGCGATGCGCATCCGTTGGGAACGACGCGACGACATCCACGAAGCATTCCTCGGCCTCGCCGTCTGCCTGATCACCCACCGCCACGCCCAACGGCTTTGTTAGGGACAGTTAGGGCCATGCCCCGACGGATCCCCGGTTACGCAGTGGACCGGTACTGCGCCGCACGATGTGCTTGAGGGTGCGGGCTACGGGTTGAGGTCGAGTGTGCGAACCGGATGAGGTGCCCACAAGGACGCTGCAGTGGTGGCAATGACAGCTCCCGCCGGGCGGTCTGGGCTGGGCTGGGCCGCGTACAGCGTGTGTGCCAGGGCCCAGTCGCTGTGCCCGGGTGCCACCGCGAGGGCGGCGGGAAGGTCGAGTTCCAAGAAGGTAAGACCAGGCAGAGCGGCAACATGCTCAGCTGTTCCCCTCCGTTCCCGGTCCGCCGCGATCAAGGCGCAGGTCGTGGCGTGCAGAAGCCAGCCGGACTCGGTATGCGCGCGGTGTATCAGCCGGGACGCCAGGGCGTTGCCGCGGGCGGCAGCCACCATGGCGGAGCTGTCGAGAATCACGTGTAGGGCCGTGCTCACGCAGCGCCCGCCTGTCCCAGGCGTCGGTCCAACTCTGCGTCGAGTTCTGCCTGCTGAGCAGGATCGGGGTCGTAACCGTTCCAATCCTTGAGCACTGCCCGCGCCCGCTCGGCCCGCTCGGCCCGCTCAGTGGGGGTCAGGACGGTTTCGGCGAGATGTGCGAGGTAGGCGCGCAGGGACAGGCCCTCGGCAGCGGCGACTTCCGCAAGGCGGTCACGTGCCTCCTCAGGGATCCGGATATTGGCATCAGCCACGTAGACCCTCCTTCCCACCACTGCCAGGGTACGGGTACGCACCCGTACCCGCAATATGGCGCCCCCCGGGAAGCGCAGTGAGTCTCATCGGGGTGGGCGTTGCTCATCGACGGCCGCCGAGGCCGAGGCGATCATGACCATGCCCAACGCGCGCGCATGCCGAGGTCAGGGGTGCTGTGCGGCAAGCGTGGACGCGAGTGCGGCCGCACCGATGAGTTTGGTGCCCACCCGTCAGGTGTCGGCCAGGCTGGGGTAGAGGCGGTCGAAGACGTCCTCGGGTGTCCCGTCGGCGAGGGTGAAGGGCTGGAGTGTCTCCGGCTGGGCGGCACCGGGTTCCCAGGCGCGGATGGGGACCGCGTTCTCCAGCACCAGGCGGCGCACCAGCTGGATGAGGCGTTCATCGTCGGTGTGCCGCGGGATGCCTTCGGCCTCGTAGGGGTCCTTGCGCAGCCGGATGCGGACCGTGGTGCCCGGTGCCGTCCGGTACGGGGCGGGCAGGGCCGTCAGCAGCGGGCGGGCGGATGCCTGGTGGAAGGTGAGACACCGGGCGTCCGCCATGGAGCCTCGTAGCGGCGGGTGATCAGTTCGACGTGCTCGCCGAGCATGAACACGGAGAAGAAGCCGATCCCGAACCGGCCGTTGGGTTTGAAGCTGCCGTCGGCGAGGCCGGGAAAGCGGGTGCGGACCCCGTCGAAGGTCCATCCGGCTGGCGAGTTCCGTCATCGGCCCCGCGGCGGCCGTCACCGCCGTTTGCCGAGGAAGTCGAGGATGTGCCCGAACACGTCCAGGGCGGCGCCCCGGCCGATAAATGTGTCCAGGTGACCGTAGCCGGGGATCTCGGTGTACGACACGTCGAGGTGGGGCTGCCGGCGGGCGAGGATCTCTTGGCAGAGCTTCTGGGAGTCCAGCCACAGCCCGTTCTCGCTGCCCGAAAGCAGCAGGACGGGGGTGGCGATGCCCCCCGCCGCATCGAGGGCGTTGGGGGGCAAGGCCCGGTAGCGGTGGTCGGTGTCATGCCAGCGGACCACGCTGCGGGCCAGCTCGATACGGCGCAGGTGGGGCAGGATCCACAGCGGAGCGGGGCCCAGGAGTTCGGCGAGCCGGTCGTGGGTGGCCCCGGACAGGTTCTCGTGCACGAAGAGCGAGGCACCCGTGCCCCAGGCCGAGTTGTGCAGGATCTGGCAGGTCGGGTCCGGGCAGTTCGCCTTCCGGGAGGCCAGCGCGAACAGCGGGGTGTACTTCGACCACAGGCCCACCTTGCGGAAGTCGACCGGTATGTGGTCGATCCGGGTCTTCAGCAACTCCCCCGCCACCGACATACGCAGCGATGTCCGGCCCGCGAGCTTCGGGGTCAGGAAAACACCCTGGGACACCACGCCCGCGAGGCCGGGCACCAGCCCCGCCGCCATGCTCAGGGAGAGGGTGAGGGAGCCGATGCAGTGGGCGACCACGAACAGCGCGCGGTCGCCGATGCGTTCGCGGATGTACGAGACGGCCTCGGGGAGGTCGTACAGGGCCACGTCGTCGTAGGTGTACGTCTGCCCGGTCTCGTTGTACGGCAGCCGGCAACTGCCCCGCCAGTCCAGCAGCCAGGGCTCGTAGCCGTCGTCAAGGAGCACGTCGACGAGGTTGCGTGTCTCCGGCAGCAGGAACATGTCGGCGGACGCGGTGTGTCCGTGCAGGAGCAGCACGGCAGGCCGGTCCGACTCGCCGGTGTCGATGCGGGTCAGGCCGAGCCGCGCGCCGTCGCTTGCCCGGAAGAAGATCTCCTCGACGGCTGCCGGATCGAGGCGGTGGTGGAGGCGGCGGGGGGTCGGCATTGTCCGGACCCTGCGCAGCGCCGGCCGGGCGGGGCGGGAGTTCGTCGTCCTGAAGATCATCGGTGCTGCTCCGTGAGGGTCGGGGTGCGGCGCAGGTCGAGCAGGTCCGCGGCGGCGCGGGCGAAGGGGCCGAGCAGACCGCGGCCCATCTCCAGGCCGAACCAGGCGAGCCAGGTCAGCTTCGCGGCCCGCTTCTCCTGGCTGGTCAGGCGCGGGTCGACCTTGATGCCGTCGATCTGGTCGCGGACGTAGGAATCGGCGGGCACGACGACCTCGCCCGCAAGGCTCGCCGACGACTCGCCCTCGCGGCCGATGTGGACGGTCAGCGCGCGGGTCTGCCGCCACAGGTCGCGCCGGGCGCGCGCGTACTTACGTCCCTCCAGCCACCAGTGGCCGCCGTCGGCATCGCGCAACCGCAGCCGGTAGTACAGGAGTTGATGCTTGAGGCCGTGCTCCTGCGGGATTCCCTCCTCGTGGCGGATCCAGACGTCGCCGCGCTCGACGGCCAGCGGTGCGGGGTGCACCGCCGGGCACACCACCTCGCCGGTGACGTCCACCCGGCGTTCCTTCACCAACTGGTACATGCTCGCGATGGAGAGGGTCAGCGCCATGGAGCAGGGGGTGTCGGCGGGGGCGCCGACCGGGCCCACGCCGCCCTCGGTCGTCTCCGCGAACCACAGGTAGGGCTGGTCGTCCTTGTGCGGCAAGCGGGCGAGGCCGTCCTGAGCGAGCCGCTCGAACGTCTTGAGCTGGGCCTGTGCGTCGTAGCGGACCGCGGGCGGCAGCCCGAGCGCCTCGACCAGCGCGGTGGTGCGTTCGCCGCCTGCCGCCGGACCCTTCAGGGTCGCCTCGCACAGCTTCTGCGCTGTGGGGCTCTGCAACACCCTGGTCAGGAAGGCGAGTTCGGGAACCGGGTCGGCTTCCAGGCGGGCCAGTGCGTCCGCGCGCCATTCGTCCCAGTCCTCGACGCGAACGTGCATGCCGCCGAGCGCCATGTCGCGTACGACGTCGTCGAGGGTGTTGGGCACACCGGTGAGGTTGTAGTCGTAGCCCCAGGCGTCGGGTTCGCAGATCGCGGCGACCGCGGCGCGGCTGACCCAGTCGACGGGGGCCGCGTTCAGGTACCGGAAGGCGGGCACCGTGCGGAAGCGGCCGAAGGCCGAGATCAGGCCGCTGCTGAGATCCTGCGGGTTGTAGGCGCCGGACTTGCTGTGGCCGCCGATGCCGCCGGGCCGTAGTGCCGTGACCACCAGGCCGTGGTCGCGGGCCCGGCGCAGGGCGACCTCGGCGGCCCACTTGGACTGGTCGTAGCCCGAGATGAGGCGGTCGACGTGGGCGAGCGGATCGTCCTCGCCCATGGAGGTGATGCCGACCTCGTTGAAGACCGCGATCGAGGAGATGTGGTGGAGCGGCTTGGGCCGGCCAGTGACCGCGAGTTCGGCCAAGGTCAGCGTGCCCAGGACATTGCTCGCGCGCAGCGACTGGTAGCCGCGCAGAAAGTCCACGGCCGCCGCCACGCCGACGATGCTGTCCAGTTCGCGGGCCAGAGTGTGCCACAGCTCGTCGGACAGGCCGAGGCGCGGCTGCCGGATGTCGCCGCGGAGCACGGTCACCCGTCGGCGGACCTCCGACGACCAGGGAAGCGAGTAGCTCGTCAGCGCCGCGCCGAGCCGGGCGACCGCCGCCTCCTCGTCCGCCGCACGGACCAGGCAGTACACGTGGGCGTCGCTGTGCCGCAGCAGGTCGAGCAGCATGTGGCTGCCGAGGAAGCCGGTGGCGCCGGTCAGCAGGATCCGGCGCGGCGGCAGCGGCTCGGGCACGTCGGTGAAGGGCAGGCGGTCTGCGAGCGCGAGGTCGGCCAGGATCTGGTCGAGGTCCTCGCGGCGGGCCCGGGGGCAGGCGTCGTCGCCGGTGCCGGCCAGGTGGCGCGCCCTCGAAGCCGGTTGGGTGGGAGGTGACGGGACGGGGAGGGTGCCCGGGGCGAGGGCCGCAAGGGTGCCCGCCGCGGAGCGCGGGTCGGTGCTCCGGGTCGACGAGGTGCTCGCCGGGGTCCCTGAATCGCCCGTTGCCGACATCCAGCGTCGGGCAAGGCTGCTCGGCCGGGCGTCGGCGAACACCTCGTCCAGGTCGAACTCGATGCCCAGCTTGTCTTCCAACTCCGCGACGAGTTCCACGGCGTGGACGGAGGTTCCTCCGGCGTCGAAGAAGTCGGTGTCGGGCGGCAGGTTCCCGCCGGGCAGATAGCGGCCCGCCGCGGCCGCGATGGTCGCCGCCACGCTGTCCACGTCCCTGGTGGGGGCGTGTGCGGCACCGTTCCCGGCGGCGGTGGCCGCCGCCGTCACCCTGGCCAGCAGGTCGCTCACGCCGAGCCCACCGCCGCCCCGCTCGATCGACTCGGCGGCCGTCCGCTGTCCGGTGTACGCCGCCGCGTCCTCGTTCAACTCACGCATGAGAGCCCTTCATGATGTGCACGGTCCTTTGCCTCACTGCTGCTCCCAGGAGCGGAATGCCCGCAGCTGGTCCGGCGTGGTCACGGCCTCCAGGCGCTCGTCGTCCTGGTCACCGCCGCCGAGCGCGGCAAGCAGCCGCCGGGCGGGTACGTTGCGCGGGGTGCGCTCCGCCGTCAGGCGGACCTTTGCGCAGCCCATTTCCTCGGCGCGGTCGGCCAGCCACTGCAACAGGCGCTCCTCGACGCCCCGGCCGAGCGCCCGGCAGCTCATCAGCCAGGCCAGTACGTCGAGTTGGTCGCCCTCGGCGCGCAGCGCGAGCAGGCCGATCTGGCCATAGTCACCGAAGCGGTCGCGCGCCGCGGCCGTCCACACCTCGCCCCGCTCCCGCCACCGGGCGACATCGCCGCCGTCGGCCGACCGGGCGCGCAGGGTGAACTGGTTGGTGCGGCGCACAAGTTGCTCGGCCCGCTGGACGTCGGCGTCGGACAGGGCTTGGATGCCGACCTCGAGCTCAAGCCGGGCGAGGAACTCCTCGAAACCGGCCTGTTCGCGGACGGCCTCCCGCTCCTGTTCCTGCTCGTAGAACCGGGCGCGCAGCGCGTCCTCGGCGGTCGCCGCGGCCGGGACGAGCGGCCACAACCGGCTCAGGAACTCGTCCAGTTCAGTCGACTGCGGGCAGGTCACCGACAGCACCTGCGGCAGCACCGACCGCATCTTGGCGATCTCGGCCGGGTTGTCGTCCAGGAACAGGAAGCTGTTCAGGCCGAGGTTGAGCGTGCGCGCCGCCTCGGCCAGGCGGCCCGGCTTCGGGCCCCAGCCGGCGGAGAGCACGGTGAAGTGCTCCGGCTTCAACAGGCTGCCGGGGCGGTTAAGGACGGCGCGGACCGTGGCCTCGTCGTTGTTGCTGATCAGCGCCAGCAGAGCGCCCGCCTCCCGCCACTGCAGCAGCCTGCGCGCGAGGCGGGCACGAGGACCGGTCAGGTCGACCGCCTCGGGTCCCATCTCGCCGGCCACCCCGCCCCACAGGGTGTCGTCGCCGTCCACCGCGATCACCTTCGGCACGGGGCGCAGCACCGCCCGTACAACCTCGGCCAGGCGTAGGGCCACGGCCGCCTGGAAGGGCGGGGTGAAGGGCAGATGGGCCAGCCGCTCGGTCCGCTCGTCGAAGTGTTCCCCGACGGCGTGGTGCCGGGTCCAGTCGTCGGCGCCGATGACCGCGATGCCCGGCAGCTCGGCCAGGTCGGCGGCAATCCCGCGCTCCCACTGCGTCAGGCGGTCCTCGCCCCGTGCGCAGGGGAGGAAGCCGACGACGAGTGGCGTGCGGGTGCGTTGGGACAGCGCCTTCAGTGCAGCCGGGTAGGCGGTGCGCAGCTCGGTGAGCACTGCGTCGTCGACGGGCCCGAAGCGTTCGAGGTCCGCTGCCCGCAGCAGCACGACGCCCACGGCGGTCGAGGGGTCGGCGAGGACGCCGGAGGGGTCCTTAAGGCTCGCGAGCACGTGATGGTAGGGCGCTTCGGCGATCGTCAGACCGCCGTCCGTGGCCCCGTCGTTGACCGCCGTCTCACACATCAGGGGCAGATGGCCGAGGGCGAAGGTCGCGGCGAGGGCCAGGGACCGGCGCGGCGCCGGCGTGGCAGCAATCTCGGCAGCGGGGGCCTTGGCCGCAGTAGCCTGCGCGGCCCGTACCAGTGCCGTCGGGTCCTGGGCCGTCTCACCGAGCAGCCGCAGGAACTCCTTCCCCAGTTCGGCCGTGGCCGCTGCATCCAGGATGTCCAGGTTGTGGTCGAGCCGGATGCGCGCCGCGTCCGGGGTCATGGTGATCATCAGGTCGAGATCGGAGTAGCCGGTGCCTGCGGGCAGCACCTCCATGCGGGTGAGGCGGCGCGAGGAGCGCACATAGTTGAAGTAGACCTCGACCAGCGGCGCGTTTGGCCGGTGCAGCCCCTGCCTGGCCAGCGTGGCCAGGACGTCCGAGAACATGGCGCCCTTGGCCAGTACCTGCTGCAGGCGGCGGTCCGTGCGGCGCAGCACCTCGCCGACCGCCTCGTCCGCCCGGGCCTCGGCCGGGAACGGTACCGGTACGCCGAAGAAGCCCACCGCGTCGAAGGCGTCGGCGTGGACGCGGGTGTCGACGGGCACGGCGAGCACGAACCGCTCCCGCTCCCGCATCCTGGCAAGCAGCACCGTCAGCGTGCCGAGGCAGAAGGCGGCGGGAGTGATCGCCAGGCTGCTCGCGGCTGCCGACACCCGCTCCATCAGGCCGTCGGGAAGGGGCACCGTCACGCTTCCGGCCCGGTACGACCGTGTCGCGGGGCGCGGCCGGGCGAGTGTCAGGTCGAGCCGCTCGCTGCCGTTGAAGGCCTCGCGCCACTCGGCATCCGCCCCCGGTCCGCTCTGCTGGGCTTCGACGAGCAGGGCGATGTCGCGATTGGTGACGGCATCACCGAGCGGGGTGCCGGACAGTTCCGCGTCGATCTCCCCGGCCACAAGCAGCAGTGACTGCAGGTCGCTCACGGCGTGGTGGGCGCCGAAGACGAGGATCTGTCCCCGCGCACCGCCGTCCACGAGCTCGAACCGCCACAATGGCGCGCCGGCCAGATCGAAGGCAGGCTCCAGCAGTCGGCGCAGCCCATCGGCGGCGTCGACTTCGCCCTCGGCGGTCGTCCAGCGCAGGAGCGGCTCGGCCGCCTCGCGGTCCACGAGCAGTTGCCACCCGCCTTCGCTGCCGGTGACGATCGCGGTGCGCAGGGCAGCGTGGCGGGCGACGAGCCGGTCGAGGATGGCGGTGAGCGTCTCGCGGGTCGTCGGCGCGGTGAGCCGTACGGCCAGGCCGATGCCGTGCGCCGCGTCCGGCATGCCCGGTCGGGCGCTGCGCAGCAGGCGTACGACATCGCGGGTCGCGGGCCGCAGTTCGGTCTGCGGCACGTCCTGGCCGAGGTGGTCGGGCTGCTCCTGCGCCATGGTCTCCCGCTCCGGCAGGGCCTCGCCCAGGGCCCGGGCGAGGCCGCGGATGTCGGACGCCGCGAACACCGCGGCCGGGAGTTCCACGCCCAGTTCACGGGCGAAGGCGTTGCGCAGCCGCACCAGCATCAGGGAGTCCAGGCCGAGTTCTTTCAGGGCGGTGGTCGCGGACACGTCCACCGTTCCCCCGGAGACCTCGCCGGCCCTGGCCCGTATGTACGCCTCCAGCAGGGTGGCGCGGTCCCGGTCGTTGGTGGCCGCGAACACCTTCTTGACGAGGTCGTCCGGGGCGGCCGTGCCCGTCGGGGTGGTCACCAGGTCGCCCAGGATCGGGCGGGTGCGTGCCACGTCGGGAACGAGCGTCAGCATCTCCCAGTCCAGGGCCAGGGGCGCGAGCTGGCAGCGGGAGGTGGCCAGCACGCGCTCGAACAGCTCGCCGCCCTCGTGCGGTGAGAAGGCGATCAGGCCGGAGCGGCTGGTCTCGGCGGCTCTGGTGCCCGACGCGGACACCATGCCGACGCCGGCCCAGGCACCCCAGTCCAGGCTCAGCGCCCGACGGTCGCGGTGGGAGAGGTGGTGCGCCCAGGCGTCGAGGAAGGCGTTCGCCGCCGAGTACGGGCTCTGACCGGCCGAGCCGAGGAGTCCGGCCGCCGAGGCGAACAACACCAATGTTCCCGCTTCCGGGGCCAGTTCGGTGAGCAGGGCGGTGCCCAGGACCTTGGGGGCGAGCACGCGCAGGACGCGTTCGTCGGTCAGGTTCGCCACGGTGGCGTCGTCGAGTACACCGGCCGCGTGCACCACCGCCGCGATGGGGCCCGCTGTCCGTCGTACGGCGTCCAGAGCCGCTGCCAGGCCGTCCCGGTCGGCGACGTCGGCGCGCGCCATGTGCACGGTGACGCCTCGCTCTTCAAGGCTCTTGATCCAGGTCGCGGTCTCGGCGTCGGGTGTGCCCCGGCTCATCAGCGCCAGACGGCGGGCCCCGCGGCGGACCAGTCGCTCGGCGACGACCCGGCCGAGGCCGCCGAGGCCGCCGGTGATCAGGTGCACGCCGTCCGCGCTGGTCTCGCCGTGGCCGCCGTCGTCCGGGTGGGTGCGCGCCAGGCGCGGCACCAGTCGGCCCGCCCCGCGCAGGGCGACGAGCCGTTCGTCGTCCGCGTGCCTCAGCTGTGTCCAAAGGTCGCCGACACCGCCGGTGGGCGGCAGGTCGATCAGCGTGGTCGACAGCTCCGGGTGCTCCTGGGCCACCGCGAGCCCGAAGCCCCAGGCGAGTGCCTGCTGCGGGTTGGTCACCTGGGTGCTGTCACCGGCAGCCTGGCTGCCCCGCACGACCACGAACAGGCGCGGTGGCCGGCCGTGCGGACGGTCGGCGAGGGTGCGCACCAGGTGCAGAGTGCTCAGGCAGCACAGCCGTGCCGCCTCCTTGGCCGTACCGACATCGCCGACGGGTGGAGCATCCAGCGCGGACAGCTGAATCACCCGCTCGGGCGCTCCGCCCGGGAACGCCTCGTCCAGGAGCCGGGCCAGGTGCTGCGGATCGGCCGGGTCGAGCACGTACCGGCCGGGCCCCTCGACGCCGAACGCGGTCCCCCTGCGGGCGATGACATGCGGCACAAAGGAACCGAGCCGCTTGCCGAGTTCCGCGGCCGCCCCGCTCTCGTCGGCCAGGATCAGCCAACTGCCCTCGGTGGGCGGCTCCTGCGCCACCGGCCGCGGTTGCCAGCGGGTCTCGAAGAGCGACCCGTTCAGCGGCGAGAGCGCCGCCAGCTCGAACTCCTCCGCCTCAAGGAGGAGTTGCTCGTCCTCGTCCCAGATCCTGAGGTCCAGGACGGCGGTGTCTTGGGCCGTGGAGCGCAGCTGGCAGGTCACCCACGCGGGAGTGCCGCGCAGCCCGGTGAACCGCAGGCGTGCGACCCCCGCGGGCACGAACGCGCGGTCCCCGGGTGCGTCGCCGGGCAGGGCGGCCGTGTGGAAAGCGGCGTCGAGAACCGCTGGGTGCAGGAGGTGACCCGCTGCGGGCCTGGCGGCCAGTCGGCCGAGGGACTGGTCGTGCGTGCGGTGGCCCTCCTCGAGCCCTCGGAAGGCGGGGCCGTAGTCGATGCCGAGGGCGGTCAACCCGGCGTAGACGGCCGGCAGGTCGACTGCTTCGAGGCACTGCTCGCGCACGCCGCGAAGCGCAACGTCGGCGGTCGGCTCGTCGCAGACCGGCGCAACGCGTCCGATGACGTGCTGCTCCCACCGCGTGCCGCGCTCACCCGCAGCCGCCGATGCGATGGTGAAGTCCCGCAAGCCGCCTTCGGCGGGTTGCAGGACGAGTTGCAGCCGAACGGGCCGGCTTCGCCCAGGCGCAGCGGCTTCAGGAACTTGACGTCGGCCAGGCGTACTTCCCGGCCGTCCGCCACGGCGGACGCCGCCTCCAGTGCCATGTCCAGGAAGGCGGCGCCGGGCAGCCAGACCTCGCCGCCGACTTGGTGGTCGGTCAGATAGGCGAAGCGGATGTCCCCCAGGTCGATCTCACTCTGGAAGGTGTGCCGGTCGGGCTCGTCACTGGACTCGATGTGCGTACCGAGGATCGGCGAGGAGCCTGCCGCTGTGGCCGGGGCGGGCGCGAGCCAGTGCCGCTCGCGGGCGAAGGCGTATGTGGGCAGGTCGACGCGGCGGCCGTGCGGGAACAGTACCGGCCAGTCGGGCGTGTGCCCGGCGGCGTACAACTCGCCGACCCTGCGCAGCAGCACGTCGTGTCCGCCCTGTTCCCGACGCAGCGAGCCGACGCCGACCGCGTCGATCCCGGCCTCCGCAGCCACCGCCTCGATGCAGGAGAGCAGCGAGGGGTGCGGGCTGAGCTCGACGAAGTAGCGGTAGCCGTCGTCCAGCATCCGTCGGACCGTGTCCGCGAAACGGACGGGCTGCCTGAGGTTGGCGTACCAGTAGCCGGCGTCCAGCCGGTCACCGGGCACGGGTTCGGCCAGCACCGTCGAGTACAGCGGGGTCGACGCCTGCCCGGCCCGGATGCCGGAGAACCGGTCGAGCATTTCCTCGCGCACGGGTTCCATCAGCGGAGTGTGCGAGGCGAACGGCGTCGACAGCCGTCGTACGGGGATCTGCTGCTCGTCGAGGGCCCGGCGCAGCTCGGCGAGCGCATCGGCGTCGCCTGCGACCGCCGTGGAGGTCCCGCTGTTGACGGCGGCGACGAAGAGCCGGTCCGCGTACGGCGCGAGCAGCTCCTCGACTTCCGTGCGGGCCAGCTCCACGGACACCATGCCGCCCTGTCCGACCAGCGGTACGACGGCGTGGGCGCGCCCGGTCACCACGGTCACCGCGTCGTCGAGGGTGAGGGCGCCTGCGCTGTAGGCGGCGGCGATCTCGCCCAGGCTGTGCCCGATGACGGCGTCCGGGGCGACCCCGAGCTGCCGCCAGGCGGCTGCCAGCGCCGCGTTGACCGCAAAGAGCACCGGCTGCAGGTACTCGGTCCGGTCGAGCGGGGAGAATTCCTCGGGGGCCCGCAGGACATTGAGTACCGACCAACCCACATGCCGCTGCACCGTCTCGTCGATCCGGGTCAGTTCCTTGCAGACCGCCTCCGACCCGGCCATCAACTCCACGCCCATGCCCGGCCATTGGCCGCCGTGTCCGGAGAAGACGAAGGCCACCTTGCCCGACTGCTCCTCGCGGGTCAGTGCGAGCGGCGTACGTCCGGCTCCCAACGCGTCCAGACGCGCCCTCAGTTCGTCCCGGTCGTCCGCCGCGATCGCCGCCCGCCACTCCAGGTGGCTGCGGTGCCGCGCCAGGGTGTGGGCGACATCCGGCAGCGCGATGTCCTCGCTCAGGTGCCTGGCCAGCCGCGCTGCCTGGCCTCGCAATGCAGCCTCGCTCCGCCCGGACACCACGAACAACCGTTTCCCGGGCGGGACTTCGCTCGCCTGCTCGGCCTCGACCGGCGGAGCCTCTTCGACGATCACATGCGCGTTGGTTCCGCTGATCCCGAAGGCGCTGACCCCGGCACGCCGGGCCCGTTGCCCCGCCGGCGGCCAGGCCGCCGCCTGCTGCAGCAGCTGCAGCCCGCTGCCGTCCCAGTCGACGTGCCGGCTGGGCGTGCCCGCGTGCAGGGTGGCCGGAAGGGTCTGGTGGCGCAGCGACTGGACCACCTTGATCAGCCCGGCCACGCCCGAAGCGGCCTGCGTGTGCCCGAGGTTGGACTTGAGCGAGCCGAGGTACAGCGGGCGGTCGTGGGGGCGCGAGTCGCCGAAGACCTGCGACAGGGCGTTCGCCTCGATGGGGTCTCCCAGCGTCGTGCCCGTCCCGTGCGCTTCGACGTAGTCGATGTCGGCGGGCTGAAGCCGGGACAGCTCCAGGGCTCGGCGGATCACCTGCTCCTGAGCCGGACCGTTGGGCGCGGACAACCCCTGACTGCGGCCGTCCTGGTTGACGGCCGTGCCGCGCACCACGGCCAGCACCTGGTCACCGTCGCGCCGGGCGTCACTCAGCCGCTTCAGTACGATCATGCCGACGCCCTCGGCCCATATGGCGCCGTCGGCGTCGTCGGAGAAGGAACGGCAGCGTCCGGTCGCGGACAGGCCCCGCAGTCGGCTGAATTCGACGAAGGTCCCCGGCGTCACCATGAGTGTCACACCTCCGGCGAGTGCCAGGTCGCACTCGCCCGACCGGAGCGCCTGCGTCGCCAGGTGCACCGCCACCAGCGACGACGAGCACGCTGTGTCCACCGTCAACGCCGGACCGTGCAGCCCGAGCGCATAGCTGAGCCGGCCCGAGGCCACGCTGAGCGCCGAGCCCGTGC
The DNA here is from genome assembly GCF_043200415.1 of Streptomyces sp. NPDC048419. NCBI lineage: Bacteria > Bacillati > Actinomycetota > Actinomycetes > Kitasatosporales > Streptomycetaceae > Streptomyces > Streptomyces sp. NPDC048419. The sequence continues at coordinate 16,320 of NZ_JBICXT010000027.1, forward strand.
CGACGTAGCCGTCGAGCTGGTCGAGCCGGGAGCCCGACAGGTAGTCGCTGCCGAACATGCCGACGTACACGCCGGTGGTGCTGCCCGCAAGTCGGGCGGGCACGATCCCGGCGCGCTCGAGTGCCTCCCACGCCGTCTCCAGGAGCAGCCGCTGCTGCGGGTCCATGGCCGCCGCCTCCCTCGGGGTGATGCCGAAGAAGCCCGCGTCGAAGGACTCGATGTCGTCCAAGAAGCCGCCTTCCCGGGCGTACGACTTGCCCGGGGCGTCCGGGTCGGGGTCGTACAGCGACTCCACGTCCCAGCGTCCGGCCGGGAACGGGCCGACCGCGTCGCGGCCCTCCGCCACCAGCCGCCACAGTTCGTCCGGGTCGCTCACTCCGCCCGGCAGTCGGCAGGCCATGGCGACGACGGCCACCGGCTCGTCGGTCGGCGCGGTCGTGCTGCGGGTGGGACGCGGATCGCTGCGGCGGGTCGTACGTCCACTCGTCGCAAGGGCGTTGGTCAGCAAGTACTCGGCGAGACGGGCCGGGGTGGGGTGGTCGAACAGCAGGGTCGCGGGGAGCCGGGCGCCCAGGCCGGCGGCGAGGCGGTTGCGGAGTTCGACCGCGCTCACGGAGTCCATGCCGAGCTCGCGCAGTGGCTGGTCGGGGCGGACGGACTCCGCCGAGCGCAGACCGAGGGTGCGGGACGCCTCTTCGCGAACCAGGGCCAGGACCCGTTCGGCGCGTTCGGCTTCCGGCAGCCGGGCCAGGCGGTCCGCCAGGGCGTCGCTGCCGTCCCGGCCGGTGCGCGGCGCGGGCAGCAGCGAGCGCCACAAGGCAGCCGCGGGGCCACCCGCGGCGGCCATGGTCTCGCGCAGGCGAGTGAGGTCCAGGGCCCAGGCGACCAGGTGCGGGGTGCTCCGGCGCAGGGAGAGTTCCACCAGGTCGCGGCCCTGGTCGGGGGTGAGGGCGCGGTGGCCGAGACGGGCCAGCCCCGCGAGGTCGGCGTGTTCGGCGGCAAGGCCCTCGCCCGCCCACGCGCCGAACGAGACCGCCACGGCAGGCAGGCCCAAGGCCCGCCGATGGTGGGCCAGTTGGTCGAGAAAGACGTTGGCGGCCGCGTAGTTGGCCTGGCCCGCGTTGCCTGCGACACCGGCAGCCGAGGAGACCAGCACGAACATTTCGAGCGGCATGTCGGCGGTGACCCGGTGCAGATGGGCGGCGCCGTCGACCTTGGGGCGCAGCACCCGAGCGAGGCGTTCGTGCGTCAGCTCGGCGACCACCCCGTCGTCCAGGACGCCGGCGCAGTGCACGATGCCCCTCAGCGGCAGCTCGTCACCGATACTGCCGAGCACGTCGGCCACGGCCGTCGCGTCCGCGACGTCGCACGCCGCCACCTCGACCTCGGCTCCGAGCGCGGCGAGTTCCTCGGTGACCTCGGCGGCGCGCGGATCGGCGGTGCCCTGTCGTGACGCCAGCAGCAGGCGGGGAACGCCGCGTTCGGCCAGGAGGCGGGCGATGTGGCGACCGACGGCACCCAGGCCTCCAGTGATCAATACCGTGCCGTCCGTGGGCACCGAGCCGGGTACGGCCGCATCGGCGGCGCGGGCGCGAACCAGCCGAGGGGCGAGCAGCGTGCCCGAACGTAGAGCGAGTTCGGGCTCACCGCGATGCGCCACTGCGGCCCGCAGGGCGTCCGCGGGATCGTCGGAGCCGTCGAGGTCGAGCAGGGTCAGTCCGAGGTCCGGGTGCTCGATGCGGGCGCTGCGGGCCAGGCCCCACAGGACCGACTGTGCCAGTCCGGACACCGTGTCCACGTCACCGGCGGCGACCGCACCGCGGGTCACCCATACGGTCCGCGTGGGCGCTACGTCATGCGAGATGAGGGCTTGCAGTTCGGCCAGGGCTGTTGCCGCCAGCTCGTGTGCTGCAAGGGCGATTTCGTCGTCTTCGGCCGGGAGAGACCAGAACCGCACCAGGACGTCACCGCCGCTCTCGCGGAGCCGGATCCCGGCCGCCTCGAGTCCGCTGAGCGCCGCAGCGGCCTGTGGGTCGGACGGGTCGCCGACGACGACCCACTCGCTGTCCGGTCCTTCAGAGGGCTCTTCGGTCACCGGCGTCCACGCCGGTTCGTACAGGTGCCGGCCGTTCTCCGAGCCGCTGATGAGGTCCGCCGGATTCGCGGCCAGCAGCCGCACGCCCTCCAGCCTGCCGGCCGGGATACCGTCGGTGTCCCACAGCGTCACATCCAGCGTGAGGTCCGTGCCGGAGCCGCCGGTCCGCCGTACGGACGCGATGAGCTCGTTCGCGCCCCCGTGATGCAGGGCGCAGCGGCCCACCGCGACCGGCAGCAGCACCCGGCCGTCGCAGGCGTCGAACGCGGCGGCCACGTGGAGCGCGGCGTCCAGCAGCGCCGGGTGGACCGGGTAGGGGTCACTCAGGTCACGGGCAGCGTCCGGGAGCGACAGCCGGGCCAGCAGCTCGCCGCCGGTCACCACCGCCTCCCGTACGCCCTGGAAAGCGGGTCCGTAGCCCAGGCCGAGCCCGGTCAGCCGCTCGTACGTCTCCGGGCTCCACCCGGGTTCGGCCGTCTCCGGCCGGACCGGAGGCTGCCCCGCCGTCACCGGCGCCGCCGCGTCAGCGGAGGCGGTTGCGTGCAGGGTCCAGCCCGTGGCCTCCTGACCCCGCGGGCGGCTGTGCACAGTGATCTCCGGAACGGGGCCGGCCGTGACGACCTCGACGGACACTTCGACCGTGCCGGAGACGGAGAGCACAAGGGGCGTGAGCAGGAGCAGGTCTGTGACGTCGGCCGGTTCGTCCGGGCGGGCCACGGCGAGGGCGGCGCGACACAGCTCCATCAGGGTCGTACCCGATACCACGGTCTGGCCGAAGACGGTGTGATCGGGCAGCCAGTCGGTGGTCGACGGGGACCACTCGTTGCGGAAGGTCCAGCGGGTTTCGTCCGCCGACTGCAGCTGAATCCCGAGCAACGGGTGCGCGGAGCGGTCGAACAGGCCGGGGGCGCCGGCGGCGGACTCGGGCTCGATCCAGTGGCGCTGCGCGTCCCAGGCGTAGGTCGGCAGGTCCGCGGGCACGGTGTCCGCAATCAGACGACGCCAGCCGATCTTCCGTCCGTGGACGTGGAGTTCGGCGGCGGCGCGGTCCAGACACGCGGGCCCGTCCTCGTCTCGGCGGAGCGAGCCGACGGCGACCAGTTCGCGGCCACAGTCCTCGCCGATCGTGTGCAGCGCGGTGAGCAGGGACGGGTGGGGGCTGAGTTCGACGAAGTAGCGGTAGCCGTCGGCCGCCATGCGCTCGACGGTGGGTGCGAAGCGGACGGGTTCGCGAAGGTTGGTGTACCAGTAGTCGGCCTCCTGTTCCTCGGTGACCGGCTCACCGGTCACCGTCGAATACCAGGCGACCGACGTCGGACACGTGGTGACGCCGTCGAGTTCGTCCACGATCAGTCCGTGGACCTGCTCGACCTGAGTGCTGTGGGAGGCGTAGTCGACGTCGAGGCGACGGACGAACACCTGCTCGCGGTCGAGGTCGGCAAGGAGCGCCGCCAGCGGCTCCACGGCACCGGAGATCACCGTCGAACGGCCGCTGTTCACGGCGGCGATCGAAACCCGTCCGTCCAGACCTTCGAGGCGGGCCTCGACGTCGGTGTGGGGAAGGGCGACGACGGCCATGGTGCCGGTGCCGGACAGCCCGGTCAGGGCCTGGCTGCGCAGGGCGACGACCGCCGCCGCGTCGTTGAGACTCAGAGTTCCGGCGACGCAGGCCGCAGCGACCTCGCCCTGGCTGTGCCCGATCACCCCATCGGGCCGTACGCCACGGGCCCGCCATACTGCGGCCAGGGACACCATCACGGCGAAGAGCAACGGCTGGACGACATCCACGCGGTCCGGGGACGGCGCGCCCGCGTCGCCGCGCAGGACGGCCGCCACCGACCACTCGGTGAACGGGCGCAGGGCGCCGTCGCAGCGGTCGAGTTCGTCGGCGAACACCGGGTCGTGCGCAAGCAGGTCGCGGGCCATGCCGGCCCACTGGGCGCCTTGGCCCGGAAAGACGAACGCCAACTTGCCTGCCGGGGCCGTCTGCTGGGGACCGACGATCAGGTCCGTCTCCGGCCGTCCCCCGGCCAGTCCGTGCAGGGCCATCAGCAGGTCGTCGCGGTTGCTTGCCCGGACGACGGCCCGGTGCTCGAAGTGGGTACGGTGGTGGGCCAGCGTCGCGGCCACCGCCCGCACCGGCAACTGCGGCTGTCCGGCCAGAAATTCATGCAGGCGCCGGGCCTGCCTCTCGAGGGCGGGAAGAGTACCGGCTGAGAGCGGGAAGAGAGTCGCGGTACCCGACGGCTCCGCTTCCGCTCCTGGCCGTACGACATCCTGTGGCGCCTCCTCCAGCACCACGTGCGCATTGGTGCCGCTGATCCCGAACGCGCTCACTCCCGCTCGGCGCAGCCGGTCGCCGCTGCGCGGCCACGCCTGGGCGCCGCCCGGCACGCGCAGGCCGCTGCCCGCCCAGTCGATGTGCTCGGTGAGCGCCTCGGCGTGCAGGGACGCCGGTATCTGCTCGTGCCCGAGGGCCAGCACCGTCTTGATGACGCCGCCGATGCCCGCCGCGGCCTGCGTGTGACCGATGTTGGACTTCAGGGAGCCGACGCCCAGCGGCCGGGCGGCCGGGCGGCCCGGTCCGAACACGGCGGCCAGTGCCCGGCCCTCGATGGGATCGCCGAGCGGGGTACCCGTGCCGTGTGCCTCCACGTAGTCCAGGTCGTCCGGCTCGATACCGGCGGCGTCCAAGGCCGCGCGCAACACCCGTTCCTGGGCAGGTCCGTTCGGGGCGCTCAGTCCCTGGCTGCGTCCGTCCTGGTTGATTGCCGAGCCCTTGATGACGGCGAGGACCCGGTCGCCGTCCTGGCGGGCGTCCGCGAGCCGCTTCAGCAGGACCACACCGCAGCCTTCGGCCCACACCACTCCGTCCGCGCCGGCCGAGAACGGGCTGCACCGTCCGGACGGCGACAGCCCGCGCAGCCTGCTGAACTCGACGTGCCCGCGCGGGGTCACCAGCAGTGTCGCGCCGCCCGCCAGCGCGAGGTCGCACTCGCCGCCCGCCAGCGCCCGGGCCGCGAGGTGCAGGGCGACGAGGGACGACGAGCAGGCTGTGTCGACGGTGACCGCCGGGCCCTGGAGACCGAGGGTGTAGGCGATGCGCCCGGAGGCCACGCTGGGCGCCGAGCCCGTGCCGATGTGCCCGTCGAGCTGGGCAAGCGAGGCCGAAGCGAGGTATCCGCTGTCGTACAGGCCGATGTAGACGCCCGTGGAGCTGCCGTGCAGCGCCTTGGGGACGATCCCGGCCCGCTCGATCGCCTCCCAGCTCGTCTGCAGCAGCAGCCGCTGCTGCGGGTCCATGGCCGCGGCCTCTCGCGACGAGATGCCGAAGAAGGGGGCGTCGAAGTGGTCGATGCCGTCGAGGAAGCCGCCCCGCAGGCTGTACGCCTTGCCGACAGCCACCGGGTCGGGGTCGAATAGCCCCTGGGACCCCCAACGGCCCTTCGGTACCTCGGAAATGACGTCCTCGCCCGCGGCCAGCAGCCGCCACAGCGCCTCGGGGTCGTCGGCGCCACCGGGGAACCGGCAGGCCATTGAGACGATCGCGATGTCACCGCCGCTCGCCCGCACGGGGGCGTCGCCCGGCGCCAAGTCGTCGTCCGCCTTGGGCCGTTCGCCGAGGATCGCGTCGGCGAGCTCGGTGATCGTGGGATGGTTGAAGACAAGGGACGGCTCCACCGGCCGGCCGGTCCGCGCGGCAAGCTCCGCGGCCATGTTCACCAATTGGCGTGACCCCAGGCCGAGTTCGGCGATCGGCCGGTCGGGGTCGACGGCCAGCGGGTCGAGCCCGGCGGCCTCGGCGACGGCCGACACCAGCCAGGCGCGCAGTTCCTCGGATGTGGTGACGGACGTCTCGGCGGACTGCTTCGGGAACTCGTTCGCAGGCATGGGTCAGGTGTCCTCAGGAACGGTGGTTCAGGCGGTTTCCGTACGCGCGGAACGGGACCGGTACGGCCGCCTAGTTGGACGGATGCGGGTCCCGTGCGGCGGGTACCTCGGGCGGACCGTCACCGGTGCGGGCGCCCCACCGGTGACGGGTGACGTCACCTCTGTACGGGCACGCCGAGCACGGACAAGGTGCCGTCGAGGTATGCGGCCCGGGTGGCCCGGCGCTGGATCTTTCCGCTGGACGTCTTCAGAATGGTGCCGGGGTGGACCAGCACGACGTCGCGCGCCGACAGGCCGTGGGCCTCGGCGATCGCGCTGCGGACCTGATCGGCGATCTTCTCCGCCTCGCCCGCCATTTCGGGGGCCACCTCTGCGACGACGACGGGCTGCTCGCCCTCCGCGGCGCCGTCCACGGAGAACGCGGCCGTGCAGCCTGGCCGCAGCGCCGGGTGCGACAGCTCAGCCGACAACTCCAGGTCTTGCGGGTAGTGGTTGCGTCCGTCGATGACGATCAGGTCCTTGAGACGGCCGGTGACAAACAGTTCGCCGTTCCGCAGGAACCCGAGGTCGCCGGTGCGCAGAAAGCGGCCCTCACGGCCGGTCAGCGTGGCCCGGAAGGTCTCGCGGGTGGCGAGGGCGTTGCGCCAGTACCCCTTGGCGACGCTCGCGCCGCCGACCCAGATCTCGCCGACCTCGCCCTCGGGCAACTCCTCCTGCCCCTCGGGGTCGGCGATCACCACGCTCAGGCCGGGGCCGGGACGACCGCAGCCGACCGCCGCCGCGTCCGCAGCGCCCGCGTGCGGGCCACTCCCCCCGGCGTCGAGCAGCGTCGGCGCGGCGTCCACCGAGCCGCCGGTGACCATCAGGGTGGCCTCGGCGAGGCCGTAGCACGGGTAGAGGGCCTCGCGGCGGAAGCCGGCCGCGCCGAAGGTCTCGCTGAACCGTCGCAAAGTGGCGGCCCGAACCGGTTCGGCGCCGTTGAAGGCGACCCTCCAGCTGCTCAGGTCGAGCTCCCCCAGGAGCCCGGGAGTGGCGTGCTTCAGACACAGCTCGTACGCGAAGTTGGGGCCGCCACTGGTGTGCGGGCGGTAGCGGGTGACCGCGCTGAGCCAACGCTGGGGCTGCTGCAGGAAGTGCAGCGGCGAGAAGAGCGTGGCGGTCACACCGAGGTAGACCGTGTTGAGGACCGGGCCGATGAGGCCCATGTCGTGGTACACGGGCAGCCAGCTGACGTACATCTCGTGGCCGTACTCCGCGATCGTGTCCGGGGTGTGCCCCATCCGCTCCGTGACGACCCGTTCGTTGTCCACCAGATTGCCGTGCGTCACCATCACGCCGCGCGGGGCGGAGGTGGAGCCAGAGGTGTACTGCAGGAAGGCGACCGAGTCGGCGGTGAGGCCGGGTTCGCGCCAGGAGCCGGCCGCATCGCCGGGGATGTCCTCGGTGGTGACGCAGGTGATCCCGTCCATCTCGGGCAGGTGCTGCGCCAACTCGCCCAGGGCGCCCATGACTTCACGTCCGCCGAGGATCACCTTGGCGTCCGCGTCGGCGATCAGCCGCTTCATCCGGATCAGGGCCCGGTGGTTCTGCGACCGTCCCCGCGGGGGCACCCCCGGCACGGCGATGACACCGGCGGCGAGGCAGCCCAGGAACGCAGGGACGAATTCGAGGCCGGGCGGATACAACAGCATGGCGCGGGAGCCGGCCAGACCGCGCTCCTGGAGCCAGGCGGAGATGGCCTGGGAGCGGCGGGCCAGTTGCCCGTAGGAGATGTCCTGGATCTCACCGTCACAGTCACCCGTGACGAGGTACCGGTACGCGGTGCGGTCGGGCTGTTGCGAAGCGTGCGCGGTCAATAAATCGACCAGAGTACGAACCATGTGACAGTCTCACCCGTTCGGATCAGCGGGCGAGGGAACTGGAGTTCGATGTCCGCGTGATACGTACACGCGGAAGCCCCGGGTCGACCCGGCCCCCTTGCCAGGTCACCCTTCTCGGCACCCCGCCGGAAAGCTGTGGCGATGCCGCCACAGAATCCCCGCCCCCCACTTGATTGCTACCAACGAGTAGCACTCTAACAAGTCCCATGGGTCAACGGGCTGTAGGCAAGTAAACGCTGCGTGTCCAAACGGCCGGCGCAACCGGCCGCGGCCGCCGGACTGGATCGTCGAGCTCGGCATCGGCACCGGACGGCCGCCCGTCCAGATGCACGCCGGTGACTGCTACATGGAGTACGTGGAAGCGAGCAGTCAGCACCCGCCAGCGGCGGCACGGATCGCCCGCGGCATGACCCAGGACGCCCTGGCCGCCGGTGTGCGGGCCGCGGCCGGCCGCCGGGGCCTGCGTTCCGGCACCGACCGGATGCGGGTACGCAAGTGGGAGCGTGGCGTGCAGCCCAGCGACGAATCCCAGCTCTACATCGCCGAATCCCTCGGCTGGCCCGCGGACATCGTCCGGGCAAACGACTGGCCGAACTGGCTGCCGCTCACCACCGACGGCGTGGTGCCGCTCGGCCCAGGCAGCTCCGTACCCGCCCTCAGAGAGGCCCTTCGATCAGAGATGGACCGCCGCACGTTCTTCACGATCTCCGGCGGTGCCGTGTCCGCGCTGGCCGCGGACTGGGCGGTCGGCCCGGCCGCCGACCTCACCCGGGTACACGCCGGAACACTCGTCGGTGAGGACCTCGTCACCTTCATCGAGGACTCCACCCGGCACCTTGCCGCGCTGCCCACGGAGCAGCGCCAGCACACCGCCGCCCTGCTGGATGCCCACCTGGCCACGGTGACGGACCTGCTCGACCACGGCCGCTACCCGGCCGACCTCGGCCTGCGGCTGCACACCCTGGCCGCCTCCCTGGCCCAGACCGTCGCCTGGCACCGCTTCGACCTGGGCCGCCACACCCACGCCAGCCAGAACTGGATCGCCGCCCTGCACAACGCCCACGCGGCAGGCGACCACGACGTGGGCGCCGGCCTGCTGAGCGACCTCGCCTACCAGGCCGCCTGGCGAGGCGACCACACCACCGCGTCCCACATCCTCAATCACGCCCTGACCCGCGCCGAGAACCCCGCCGCCCGCTGCCTGCTGCAGCTCCGCCTGGCCCGCACCCTCGCCGCGCGAGGCGACCAAGGGGAACGGCGCGCCGTGCAGCGGGCCCTGGCCGCGGCCGAGCAGCATCTCAGCGACGCTGGCGGCGATCGGCCCTCCTGGTGCGCCTGGGTGTCCGAGGCCGACCTCGCCGTCGACTCCGGCCAGGCCCTCCTCGACCTCGGCGACACCGCCCGCGCCCACCAGCTCATCAACGAGGGCGAACAGCTGCTGCCGTCGGCCCGGGACAAGACCCGCGGCGTTCTCCTCGCCTACCGTGCTGCGAGCCACCTCGACCTCAAGGAGCCCGAACCCGCCGCGGCCGCCGCCAGTGAATCCCTCCTTCTGGCCCGCCGTCTCGGCACACCCCGCTGCGTCCGCCTCATCGACGACCTCCTTCCCCGCTTCCAGCCCTACGCCCAAGCTGAGGGCGTTCCTGACTTCCTCCAACTCGCTGCCGCCTGAACCCTGTTCGGCAACCTTGCTGTGTAACGTCAGGCCTCTTCACAGCCCCGTGTGGCGGCCGATCCCCCACAAGCAGCCTCATGCAGGGATCTCCGTGTCGCCGCGGCCCGAGCTGATCGCCGTGGCGACAAGCCCACGGCGCTCGGTCACGCGGGATTCCAGGGCGTCTGTGTCGGGGGCCGGGTCAGGCGATGTCCGCGCCGACCACGTCCAGTCTTCGCAGCTGGCCCACCGGCCAAGTTCGGCATCGGTCGTGGTGGAGGTGATCGATCCGGTCGCGAGGCGGCCCTGCTCGGTGTCCTATCCCGTGAAGTCCTTCAGCGCCTGCGGGGCACGTCGATGAGGACGGTCCGGACCAGGCCCGTACGCCCTGCACCTGCAGGTGCCCTTGGTGACAGGCCATGCGAATGATCGGGCATCTTTCAGGCGGGCCGCTCACTCCGCTGCGGAAACCCCTTCTCGAGCGCCCCGACGGCATGCTGGTGGACGCGGACGATGCTGGAGTCGACCGACACCAGCCGGTCGATGACGCCGGCGGCCTCCTCTTTTCGCCGGGGCTGCGCGAAGCACCCGCTCAAACGTGCCGTCCGCCGCCCGTCGACGAAACCGGGTGTGCAGCGTGGTCCACGGCCCGTACAGCTTGGGCACATCCCACCAGGGCGTGTCTGTACGCCATATTCCAGTTCCAGTTGAAACCCAATCAACTTGCGTCGTGGCTGGGGGTGTTGCTCCCTCATCTCAACGAAGGACAGCGGCGCTTGCTGCTGGCCGCAGAGGCCCGTGACCTTGGGCATGGAGGAACACGCGCGGTGTCGCGCGCGGCCGGCGTCAGCGAAACGACGGTGCGCAAAGGACTCACCGAACTCACAGACGAGCTGACACCCTTTCCAGTTGGTCGCATTCGACGCCCTGGTAGCGGCCGCAAGAACCCAGCAGCGAAGGACCCTTGACTGCTGCCCGCCCATAACCAGACGCCTGACCAAACCGCTCAAACAGCATCCCATGCCCTCGAGCAAGCCAGTGGAGGCCCTGACGCTTCGGCCGGTCTTCTATGGGATCAGACTGACACCAACGGCGGCTCTGCGCTGAATAGAAGCCCCCCACCCCGAGCCGACGAACGCTGAGAGCACGAGCCCGCACGGCCCACGGAAGACCGTTCCTGAGACGACAGGCCTGGGACATGGAAGCGCGATTTATTCCGGGCGTCGGCAGCTTTATTCCGGCCCTGATGGTCTTGTGGCATCTCCTTGCGGAGGTCACTGTCGGAGAGCCAATGGGTTCATCTCTCCAACAGGCAGCTGAGTGGGCGGGAATCCAGTCGAGTACGACAGGGGGAACTGATGGGACGGTCTGCCTCATCGACCGGCCATGCTCCGGCCCGTCGTGCACACCCTGGCAGCGAACAGTCCGTGGGGAGCCCACAGAGCAGCGGAGTTGAGGTCATGGAGCACCCCATGAGCTACGCACACGAGCCTCAAGAGAGCCACTAGCGAAGCTGACCATTCATATGTCGGGAAAATGATGACCGCTGTTTTCGTCCACGGAGTACCCGAGACCGGGCGCCTTTGGGACCCACTGCGGCGCCACCTCCAAGCTGAATCTCTCGCCCTGAACCTGCCCGGTTTTTCGACGCCGCGGCCAGCCGGGTTCGGTGCGACGATGGACGACTACGTCCGCTGGCTGTCAGGCGAGTTGAGTGGCATCTCAGGACCTGTCGACCTGGTGGGGCACGACTGGGGCGCACTTCTTGTGGCACGCGTCGCCATGCTGGGCTTCCTGCCGCTGCGCAGCTGGGCGATGGACGTCGCGTCCATCCTTCACCCCGACTATGTCTGGCACGATCTGGCCCAACTGTGGCAGACCTCGGGGGCAGGAGAACAGTGGGCGCAGACCATACGGGGGAATACAACCGTTGCCACTGCTGCGCTTACGGCCGCAGGTGTTCCCGCCGAGGATGCCTCGGGCATGGGTGCACAACTCGACGCCACCATGGCTGGCTGCATCCTGGACCTTTACCGCTCCGCGACGCCCAACCCATACGCTCATTGGGGTGCGGACCTGACTCGGACAGCAGCCCCTGGCCTGGTGGTCCAGCCCCTGAGTGATCCCTACGACGACCAGATCAACTCTCAGAAGGTCGCCGAGCGTCTCGGAGCGCATGTGGAATGCCTGCCGGGCCAAGGTCACTGGTGGATGCTGAGCGCTCCCGAAGAGGGTGCCGCTGCCTTGCTGCGGTTCTGGAAGACGGTGGGCATGGACTCGTGAGTACGGCTCGGCGGTGGCGCTCAGTAGCGCCGAACCAGCTCTGGTGTGGTGTTACTTCCGAACTTCATCGGACACAGAAGGGATATACGCAGCCGTGTCGGACGCATTGATCCTGGGCAGCGGCCCGGCAGGGTTGATGACTGCAATCTTGTTAGCGGCGGAAGGCAGGCAGGTCACCCTCGTCGACCGCGATCCACCGCCCCCCAAGGGCAAGGGAGACGACCTGTATGCCGGTTGGAAGCGCCCCGGCGTGCGTCAGTTTTCACAGGCGCACCTCCTATTGCCAGGAGGGTTCCGCCTACTGGCCAAGGAGTCTCCCGAGTCGGTGGACCGTATGCTCGACCTGGGCGCCGTCAGCCACAACATCATCGCAGGAGCATGGCATGTCGGGGGGATAGACGGCCCGCGCGAGGATGACGGCCGGTTCGAGACAGTGGCCGTACGGCGTCCTGTACTTGAGGCCGCTTTGTTTGCCGTGGCGGAGGAACACCCCGGAATTACCGTGCGACGTGGCCTCCGGGTCAACCGGCTGTGTACGGAGGAGCCCCGCGCAGGCCAATGCCGGCGCGTCACAGGGGTAGCCTCTGAGGGGGGCGAGGAGATCAACGCCGAATTGGTCGTTGATGCCTCCGGCCGGGCTGCGAGCGGGGCAGCAATGCTCAAGGATGCGGGACTCGCGCCGTACGAGCAGCGGGCGGAGGCGGGTTTCCGCTACTACACGCGGTTCTTCCGTTCCGAAGACCCAGGCTCCCGAATGCCGCCATGGGCGGGTTTTCAGCACGACAGCGTCAGCATCCTTGTCTTGCCCGGTGACTCCGGAACCTGGTCGGTGACGTTCGTGACGTCCGACCGCGATCAGGAACTCCGGGGTCTGAGCAACCGCGATGCCTGGCACCGAGCGATACAGCTCTACCCAACCGAAGCACCTTGGGCTGAAGGGAAGCCCGTCACGGATGTGATCGCCACCGGTGGTCTACGCAGCGCGCACCGTTCCGTCGTCGTAGCTGGAGCGCCTGTGGTCACCGGGATCGTGGCAGTGGGAGACGCATGGGCCTCCACCAACCCGTTCTTCGGCGCTGGCATGACCACCGCGTTCCGGCACGCTGCACTGCTCCGGGACACAATGCGCCTTGTTGACACGAAGGACGCCACGGCATTTTCGATGACGTTCGCCGCCGCGACGGAGCGTCATCTGCTGCCACTCTGGCGTGGTTTTGACGCCTGGGACCGGCACCGCCTGGCCGAGGTGGATCACGAGATGGTGGGCCGGCGCTACACGACGGACGATCCCTTCTGGCAGAAGCGCGTAGCACTCGAAGCGGCACGCGCGAAGGACCCTGATGTCCTGCGTGCCGTCGCCGACGTGACCGGCCTCCTCGCGAACCCGGAGGTGTTGGCAAGGCCCGGTCTCAAAGAGCGGATAGCCGAATTGAGCGCCGGGGCTTCTCGTTATCACTATCCCGGCCCCGTGCGCCGCGAGTTGCTTGCCGCAGTCACAGCCGAATGACCCAGGTAGGTACTGCTGTAGGGGACGCCGCACGTGCCGGCGTCCCCTGCGGCTGGGTGCCGACTGCGTCGGGCACCCGCCCGCGAGGAGTTGCCGCCGCTATGAACTGCTCCTAGTGAGGCGGACTGGCGGGTGCTGTATCCGATGTCCTCGGTGATCGTGGCCCGGCAGGCCGGGGAGGACGCCACCCTGCGGTCCCTGGACCCCGGCGTGTATGCGGGCACCGGGGTGAGCCCGCGAAACCCGATCAGCCCCTGACACCGCCGCTGCTTCGCCTGCCGTGGGCTGGGCGATCCGGCTGAGTCACGCCGTCCGGGCTCCTCGGTTCCCGGCAGCGGCTGGCGAGCAGGCCGAAGAGAAGCGTGTCAGTCCCCTCACCGGTATTGATGTCCACGGTAAACTCCGGCCGCCCGCCCTGCAGTTGGAAGCCAGCACGCTTCAGGAGGCGCGCAGACGGGGCGTTTCGGATGTCGCATTCCGCGGAGACCCGGTAAAGCCCCTTGCCGAACAGGTGCTCCAGGACGGCCTGGACAGTCTCGAGGGTGTATCCGCTGCGGTGGGGGGCCAAAGCGAGGGTGATGCCCAGCTCGGCCTCCATCCGGTTGTCGTGGAGGAGCACGCCGAGGTCTCCGACCAGGCTGCGTTCGGCCGTGAGCTCGATGGCGTACTGGAACCAGCCGGGCTATTCGCGGTCCTGTTCCCGGTACTTGCGGACCCGTGTGGTGGCGGTCTCGGGGGTGAGAGGAGAGGGCCACGCCTGGTATCGGGCGATATCCGGGTCGTTGCGGTAGGCCGCGAGCGGAGCCGCGTCGGCGAGTTGGAAGCGGCGCAGTGTCAGACGCTCAGCCTCGATCATCAACGCAACCTGGCACGGCCCGATCATGCAAATGCTGGGGGTTGCCCAAACTCGGAGGTCCGGCACACAAGCGAGTGGCTCCGAACCCGTTCGCACGCCCTCCCGCCGGTGAAGCTCGGCGAGGTTGGGGTCGCCGGCCAGCGTGGCGCTGAGGTGGTGGTCGCGGACGGGCCGGCGGCTGCGCACAGGGAGGGGCCCGAGCGTGAGGGGATGGTGGGCGCTCCACAAGTCGAGCGGTCTGGTTCCTACGGCCTGCATGCGAAGGCGGTGAGAACCAAGCCACGCCCTACATGCCACCGGCCATGGATCTCATGGAGTCGTCTGCCTTCCCGATCTCGGCTTGTTCGCAGCAGGTGGGCTCGCAACAGGCGGGCGTCAGGATCGATGTCGATCGAGGCGTCGTCAAAGCCGAGCCGCTGCCCGACGAGCGGAAAGCACGTCTTGTACAGGGACTCCTTGGCACTGAACAGGAGGCGGCCCCAATGGACGGTGGGGTCATGGTTGGTGAGTTCGACGAGCAAGGCCTGCTCCGACGCAAGGGCCACCATCCCGATGATGCCTGGCGCAACCGGGGCATGCGGTTCCGCGTCTATCCCCAGGGACACGGCATCGCCCGCCAGGCGACTGCTGCGGCCCGGTAGCCGGCGCAGTGGGTTATTGATCCCGCAATACTCGCCGGCCAAATGGGCGCACCCTGCACACCCGGCACCAGCGGCACGGCCGGGTGTCGGAGTGCGGTGAGCGCCCGACGGGCGCACAGCCGTGCGGTAGTGAACTCTCGACATCTGCTGTCCACCGCGTTGCCGATATAGGCTTCTTCTTCAGGAAAAAGGAACGCTCCTTTCGGGTCCGTGAACTCTTCGGCTGTCTGGATGTCGGGCGGAAAGAGCTCCGACAGGAGTGTCATACTCCTCACTACGGGTTCCCCCTTCGTGTGACACCTCGGTGCGAGACAGCGCACGTCGTCCGAAGGCGGGAAGCCAGGCGGGTGCCACTCCGGATCTCTCTCCTCCGTTGTCTTCTTCACGATCATGCGAGGCTGTTGCTGCTTTGTGGGACCGGCGTGGCTGTTCTCCCCTGTCGGACGCCCAAGGCGCCATTGGAGACGCTAAGGAGATGTCCGATCACGACCCGGCCCGGTGCAGCACTCGGCCGTCCGCAGGAGGTCCGAATGACTCGGAACACTCTTGACCCTGATGCCGGGTATCGCGGTCGAGAACGCTCTCTTGCCGCCGGTCACCTTGCGGACGGCGCCGGCTCTCCCACCACCGCCCGCCTCTTCGCTTACGCCGGCCTCGCCCGACTGGGGCTGCCTCAGAGAACGAGCGGAGAGTCCTCCGGCCCTTCAGCTGTCGCCCCCCGCGGAAATCTCGTTCAGCAGTTGAGCGTCCCTCTTGGCAACTCCTTCGCGCACGATCGGGATGACTTCACGGCCGAACTCGACTGCATCCTCAAGGTAGTCGTAGCCATGTGCCGCAATGATCTCCACTCCCAGATCGACATAGTCGAGCAACGCTGCCGCCACTGTCTCTGGTGTGCCGACGAGGGACGCAACGGGACCCCCGCCGCCGGTGGCAGCCACAGTCCCCGTCCATAGGCAGCGGTCGTAGTGCTCTGCCTTTTCGGCGAGTTGTCGCAGACGGTAGGAAGCGACGTCCTGGCTCTTACTCAGTCCTCGTTTGCGCGCATGAATCTGGTCGACGACACGGTGTGCCTTCTCCCAGGCTTGCTCTTCCGTGGCACCAAGGATGGTGCGGAAACCGCAGTACAGGCGCGGCATCTGGGTGCGGCCGGCCGCGCGAGCCGCCGCATATACCGAGCTGATCTGCTCGGCCGTGCCGGCGAGGGACTCCGCCCAGAGCCCGTAGATGTCCGCTTCCGCGCCGCCGACCGCGTAGGCCGACGCAGACGAGCCGCCAAAGGAGAGCGCAGGCCGAGGCTGCTGCGCGGGGAAAACGTCACTGACGAAGTCGGAGAAGCGGTAGTGCTCACCCTCGTAGTCGAACGATTCCCGTGATGTCCATGCCTTCTTGACGATCTGCATGTACTCGCGTGTGCGCGAGTACCGTTCGTCCTTGGTCAGGAAGTCGCCTTCACGCTGCTGGTCGTCGTCGAAAGCTCCGCTGATGACGTGCAGTGTCAGCCGACCGTTGGTGACGTGGTCGAACGTCGCGAACGTGGTGGCCGCGAAGGTCGGGTAGGACACGTTCGGGCGATGCGCCAGAAAGAAACCGAGGTGTTCGGTGTTCGAGGCCAGGTACGCGGCCACCTGAGCAGGGTCCGGGTAGTTGGAACGGTAGGCGATCAACATGTGGTCCCAGCCGGACTCTTCAAGCGCCTGCGCGAGGCGAAGGGTGTAGTCCTTGTCGAACATCGGGCCAGAGCGTGCACGTATCTCTGAACCGTCATTGGTCATTTCAGAACCGCCTACGAAACTTACTGGCATGCTCGTTATCTCCTTTGAGGTGTTGTCCCGGGCAGTATCGGTCGCAGCGTCCGCTCCCGGGTTTCCGCGGCCGTTGGGCGTAGAGAGCACGTGCCGTCCGAGGACGATCCTCAGTAACTGCTGTGTCGGTGAACTCGGTCATCTGCACCGTCGCTCCCAGGACTTGAGGCGGCGTAGGCAACATCTCGTCGGAGCAGAAGGAGCGCTGAAAGGAGGGTGGCGAGCGCAAGAACCGCGCCGCCCACCAGGAAAGGCGCTCGAGCGCCGAGCACTTGGGCCAGCCATCCGCTCAAGGGTGCTCCGAGGGGGGTGCCGCCCAGAAGGACCATCATGTACAAGCCCATGACGCGCCCCCGCACCCATGGGGGAACCGAGAGCTGGATCGTGCTGTGAGCTGCCGTGACGAACAGCGTGAGAACAGCACCGACTGGAATCAGCACCAACCCGAAGAGCCATGCGGTCGGCATCAGTCCGAGTACCGCCTCCACACTGCCGAGCGCTGCTGCGCAGACAAAGGAAACCCGCAGTCGGGGTCGTCCACGGACCCCACGTCGGACCGCCCCAGCCGCTCCCAGCAGCATCCCGAGGGCGAGCATCGTGGACAGGTATCCGTAACCGTCGACTCCCAGGGCAAAGATTTGGACCGCCGCGACTGCGAGGGACGCCGTGAAGTTCGCAAACACACCGACCGTCAGCACCAGGACCATGAGTGCCCCCAGATCTGCCCGTCCGCGCAGGTATCGAAGCCCCTCCCGCACCATCCCGGGTGCTCGTGGCGCGGGAGGTATCCGATACAAGCTGTGCTTGTCCGTCATCAGCAGGGCGAAGACCACCGCCGCGTAGCTCGCGGCGTTGGCAATGAAGACCCAGCCGGTACCAGCCCAGGCGATTGCCGAGCCGGCCACGGCAGGCCCGATGATCCGGGCTACGTTGAAGTTCATCGAATTCAGTGCCACGGCACTGCCGGCGTTTTCGGTGCCCACCATCTCGACGACGTAGGTTTCGAATATGGGTGCGTCCAACGCTGACAGACAGCCAAGGACAAGACAGAACAGGTAGACGGACCACAGCTGGACGGTGTCGGTGAGATCCAGCAGTCCGAGCCCTAGTGCAGAGAGCGCCATCAGGGTTTGCAAGATCATCAAGGTCCTGCGACTGTCCACCCGGTCGGCCAGCACACCGGCCCACAGCGACAGAAAGAGGATCGGCAGGAACTGCAGCCCGGCAGCGGCACCGAGCGCCACCGGACTACCCCCGGACAGGCTCAACACCAGCCAGTCCTGGGCGACCCGCTGCATCCAGGTCCCGATCAGCGACACGATCTGAGAGCGCGCGAATCGCCGGTAGTTCCGTTCCCGCAACACCGAGAACATGCCGCCGCGCCGCTGCCCGGGGCTCTCTGCCTCCCCCTTATCCGCTGGCCTGGTCGCCTTCACCCGTTGGAACACGTGCCTATGCCCTGGGCCGGATGAGATGGTCGCCGAGGACCAGAAAGTCCAGCCCTATGTCGGTGAAGGTACGCACCGCGTCTGCGGCGGTGTCCACGACGGGTTCGTTACGGCCGTTGAACGAGGTGTTGACCAGCACCGGCGGCGCTCCGGCGGCCCTGAGCCCATGCAGAAGGGTCTCGACAACCGGGGCCTGTCCCGGCGTGATCACTTGTGGACGGGTGCTTCCGTCGACCGGGTGTATCGCCGCCGGCATGACCTTCCGGGCGTGACTGGATACGACGGCACTGCCCACCATGTAGCGTTCGCGCTGGCCCTGGCTCGGCCACAGCGACGGTGCGTAGTCGGGCAGGGTCACGGGCGCCAACGGACGCCACTGCTCGCGGTTCTTGAGCGTGTTGATCCGGTTCCGGACATCAGCTGGATCGGGTATAGCCACGATCGACCGGTGCCCAAGTGCCCGAGGCCCGATCTCCGCGCGGCCCTGGGCCACCGAGCCGATAGCGCCCGCCAGCAGCAACTCGATTACGGCATCCTGTGTGAACTCGGTGACTGTGAAGCCCGACCGGTGCAGTGCGTCAAGCTGCTGCCCGCTGACGGACAGGTCAGTGCCGAGATACGGCGACTCCAGTACGCCTTGGTGCTTCGGCGGGCAGAGCGACCATGCCGCACCGATCGAAACGCCGGCGTCGTGAGGGAAGGGGGGGACATAGACCGGTTCGGGGAGCTTGCCGTTGGCGACGCAGTTCAGAGCAACTCCCCCTGCCAGGCAGATCTCTGGGGTGCCGGCTTGGAAGACCGTCTCAGCGTGGAAGGCGCGGTATGCCTCCTCCACGGTGTGCTGCGCGCTGGCGGCCATGCGCACCGCCACCGGGTCGCGGTCCAGGTGTTCCGTGTCGCTGGTCACGACACCGAACCGACTGGACAGGTAGTTTTTCCACTCCTTGATCAGCGTCTCGGAGTGCACATCGGCCGGAACATCCAAGGGGGGCTTGGACTGCCACGTTCCGTCGCCGATCAGGTCGCCCATGGGAAGGAGTGTGCTGTCACTGTCCGCACCGTAAGGAGCAAGACCCATGGTCTTGCCCGCGCCGAACCTTCCGAAGCCCAGCAGATCGGATGCGGCTTCATACATCAAGCCGATTGAGTACCCGCGCGCCCACCGCCGTTTGAGAGTGAGACCCGAGGTGCGATCGCCGGCGTAGATGGAGGCGGATTCGAGCTCACCGCTTCCATCGACGACCAGGACGCCGGCCCGCTCGTATCCGGAGGCGTAGAAGGATGACAGGGCATGGGCCAGGTGGTGCTCGACGAAGACGAACTCCGGTCCCGCCTCACCCGCCGCCTCGGGGCCGAACAACTCGCCGTACATCTCGGCCCGCTCGGAGTCCTGCCAGGTCCGGAAGCGACGCATGTCCCACCCCATGGCCACTGCGTCAAGGTCGCGCCAGGTGATCCCGGCGACCTTCAGGCAGTGTCGAGCGGCGTGGACCGGGAAACGTCCTGGCGCGTGCTTGAGACGGATGAACCGCTCCTCCTCAGCCATCGCCAGGATCCGGCCGTCACCGTCGATCAGTGCTGCCGAGCTGTCGTGCAGCTTCCAGTTGATCCCAAGAACCCGCATAATTGCTCTTTTCTATAGCGATACGGTTGGTTTGTCGTGCGCTTCACCGTTGGCGCGACTTTCGTTTCGCCAGATCGGCGAGAAACCTGTTCTCACACAGGTCGTGATGGGCAGCTTCAGATGGCAGCCTGGGTTAAGGGGTTGCCCGCGCTGCCCGTCGGTGTTGATGCGTCACCGGGCGTCCACGTCGACCTCGACGGAGTACGAGTAGCTGATCTGCCGCATGTCCCGCTCGATATGTGCAGAGCTGGCACCAGCCAGGACGAAGCTGCCGGACGGCGTCCGCAGACCCGGCCCGTCGTTGAGCGGCTGACCGATCTCGGGTATTTCGGCGTAGACCACGGAACTCGGTATCTTGTCGAGGCCGTGAATGCGCCTGACCCGGCAGCGGGCCCTCTCTGAGAGGGCGGAGTAGAACCAGCCGGAGGCGCCCTGGTGGTCGGTCGCGAGCTTGAGATGGGTCGTGGGTGTCGTGAACGCGGACGGCAGGTTCATACAGGCCGCGATCGACTCCCCCACCAGGTCGATGCCGTATACGGTCCTGAGGTGCCGGCTGTTGTAGCCCCCTCCGAAGCGGCTGCCGATCTCCAGGAACACCAGCTCGCCGGTCGGCGTCAGGAACAGCTCAAGGTGGAAGGAACTGTCCCGCAGTCCCAGTGTCACCAGGACACGGTCCGTGAAGGCCGCTATCCGCTCGACCAGTTCCGCATCGTCGACGGTGACCGAACCGTACGACTCGCCTTCGTCCTCGAAGGTGAGGTTGTTGCCGAGAAAGTACTTGGCAGCGCTGAGGAAGAGGATGCGTCCGTCCCGGACAACGCCGTCGATGTGACAGATCGTCCCCTCGATGAATTCCTCGACCTCATGGTTGTCCTGGATTCCAGTGGTGCGCGCGTACTCCAGGAGGTCCGCACTCCGGTGGAAAACCTTGACGCCAATGCTGGCAGCCTGCCGGGCGGGCTTGAGGACGACCTTTCCGGGCAGCTCTGCCGCGATAGCCGCCAGCTCCGCCTCGGTCGTGGCCGCTCCAACGGGCCAGAATCGGGGTAACCGGACCACGTCGCGCAGCGACTCCTTCATCAGGATTTTGTCACGGAAGCGAAGCGCGGTCCCGACGTCGGTGCCCGGGATCCCGAAGTGCTCGCGCAGGCGCGCCGCCGGCAACGTCGTGTACTCGTACAGACCCACGATGGCCGAGGGGTCGCCAAGCTCTTTCGAGAACCCCTTCACCAGGTCGATCATCTCATCCACCACGCGGTCGTAGCCCTCCACACCCGCCCCGTCCGGCAGATCCAGAACGCCGACACGGGCGAACCTGCCCAGCACGGATTTCGGGAGTCGTCCGGCGGTATGGCGGTCCACCAGCAACGTGAGCGTGTAGTTGTCGAAATCGAGTGCGTCCACGTCCAGCGAGTGATCGTCGAGCGCGACATGAACGACATGTCGATGGGTCGTCATATTTCAGCCTTTTGAATCGAGTGAATACCGCTCAGCAACCGCCCTGACAGGTGCTCAAGCACGTTCGCCTGTCATGACATCGGTTGGAGACGGTGGAATTGGCCGGCTTGGTAGACCAGTGGTCCGCCGTGGTCGCCGAGATCGCTGTCTAACACTTCGGCCACGACGATGCGGTGGCCTGCCACCGGAACCAGAGCGACCACGCGGCAGACGAGCCGTGCCAGGACGCCGTCCAGGAGGGGGACATCGCCGGGCCCATGGCGCCAGATCGTGGGGGGAGCGAAGCGGTCCGCGCCGCTGCGGGCGAAGGTGGCTCCCAACTGTCGCTGGTGATCTGCCAGGAGGTGCACTCCCACGTAATGCGCTTCCGCGATGACCGGCCAGCACGCGTTGGACGTAGCGATGCCAAACGAGATCATCGGGGGATCCAGAGAAACCGAGTTGAGCGAGGTGGCGGTGAATCCCACTGGCTCGTCGCCTTGGGCCGTGATGACGGCGACGCCGGCGGCGTGCTGCCTGAACACCGAGCGCAACTGTTCCGAAGAGGCCGCTTTCCCAATAGGGGGGATGTCGTTCGGCGCGGTGTGCCCGAGACTCATGACACGTCTTCCGCGGAGTGGTTGCGGATCACCTGCGCGACGGCTTCAGCGTGGGTGTCCAGGTAGAAGTGCCCGCCGTCGAACACGTGCAGGGTGAAACCGCCTGCCGTGTGCCGGGACCAGGCCTGGGCTTCGTCGATCGTGGCCTGAGGATCGTTCATCCCCACGAGGGAGACGATCGGGCGGAACAGCCGCGGGCCCGCCACGTATCTGTAGGTCTCAACGGCCCGATAGTCGCTTCTCAGCGCCGGCAGGATCATCTCCAACAGCTGTTGGTTCTCGAGTACCTGGCTGTTTGTGCCGTCCAGGGCGCGGAGCTCCTCCACAATTTCGGCGTCATCATGCAGATGCATTGGACGTGCTGTGGCACGTGTCGTCGAAGGGGCTCGACGTCCCGACGTGATCAGGGTGAGCGGAGCGATTCCCCCCTGTTCCATCGCGCGTGCCACCTCGAAGGCGACCAATGCGCCCATGCTGTGCCCGAAGAGGAGCGTCGGACGGGAGTCGGTCGCCTTCAGCTCGGCAGTGATGAGGTCGGCAAGTCGTGCGATGTTCTCGACCGGGGCCTCCGAGCGCCGGTCGTGTCGTCCCGGGTACTGGACGGCCACAACCTCCATAAAAGGGTGCAGCATGCGGGACAGCTTGAAGTAGTACGACGCTGCTCCCCCGGCGTGCGGGAAACAGACCAGCCGAGGCCCTTGGTCGGGGGCGGGATGGAAACGCCTCAACCAAAGAGCTGACGAGGCGACGGATACGCCTGTCATGAATGTTCGTTCCCTTCGTGGGAGTTGTCGATGGCGTCGGCGCGTGTGAGGGGGCTCGCAGGCCCGTATACACCGTCGCGCCACGGCCGATCACCGATGCTGAAGTTGGCCCCGTGCGCCACGTACTCGATGACAAGGCACAGCTCGTTCGCCATGGCTTGCGCCGTCGATGCCTCGAAGGCATTCGCGTCGTACTTGAGAAACAGCTTGTAGCCGTCGGGGCCCTGATAGATCTCGACAGTGACGGGCATTTCGCCGGAGTCCGGCAGGTCGTCGAAGGGCCTGATGTCGAGGGGACCAGACACCGCGGCATTCGCCCCGGTGAACAGCGAGGCCCCTTCGAAGTTCTGGAAGATCAGATTGGTGACGATCAAGTCGCCAGGCACATCGTCTTCTTCCGCCGACAATGCGCGTTCGATCTCCAACACAGGATAAGCACCATGCTCGATGCCCTGCACAATCGCTCGGCTCACCCGTTTGAGGAGCGTGTTGAAGTTCTCACCGTCGAACACGGAGGCCCGGATCGGCAGGCAGTTGACGAACTGGCCAATGACGTCCTTGAACCGTTCCTCGTAGCGGGCTGCTGTCGGAAATCCGACGATGAGATCCGACTGGCCGGTCAGCGCGTGCAGAAAGACGGTGTACGTCGCGAGGAAAAGAGCAGCCACACTGGCTTGGTGAGAGCGCGCCTGCGCGACAAAGGCATCCGTCACATCCGAGGTCAGCTTCGCGAGTACGATGCCGGTACGGGGCGCAAGGCTCTCGGTGTGCCACCGGTCACGGGGCAGAACGAGTTCGCTGCGTGGTCCACGCAGCTCATTGACCCAGTAGGCGCGATGCCGCTCCGCTTCAGGGCCGGCGAGCAGGGCCGTCTCCCAAGTGACGAAGTCGGCGAAGGTCGCCTCACTGGGGTCGGCTGCCGGGAGCTCCTGCGACCTCAGCGCTGCACCGTAGGCATCTTGCAGTGAACGCATCAGGACCGCGGCGGACGTCCCGTCCATGACGAGATGATGGGCCGTGACGAGCAGCAGCCGCCGCGGGTGCCGGGAGCGGGAATCGAGCGTCACCAGATGGGCCCGTGCCAGGGGACCGACCGCCAGGTCGAACGGACGGTTGGCCAACTCCCGCAGCTGGTCGAGCTGTTCTTCCCGCGAAGGGCCGGCAATGTGCGCCCGCTCCAGTGGTATCCCACGCTTCCGGTCGAGCTCCATATGGGGAACTCCGCCCGTCTCCCGGAAGACGGCTCCCAAGATCGGATGCCGCTCCGTCTGCGACCGGAACGCCTGCCTCAGCGCTTCCTCATCCACGGCCCCGTGAATCTCGAACAGGAGAGGAACGTTGTACGTGGAGGCGCCCGGATGGCGCAGGAGCCCGCGCCACATCCTGCTCTGGCTGCGTGACAGCGGCCAGCACTCGACGGCGGCCGTGGCGGGCCGGGAGGCCACCAGAGCGTCGACGGCCGCCGGGCGGTCGGCCAGGAAGTACGCCACCAGCCCGGCCACGGACTCGACCTCGAACACCACCGTGGACGGCACGTCGTCGCCCAGGTCCGCGCGGATCTCGTTGGTCAGCTGCAGGACCAGCAGCGAGTCCAGGCCGTACGACGTCAGCGGAACCGCGACGTCTATCTCCTGTGCTGGTATGCCCAGCACCTCGGCGGCCGCGGCGCGCAGATGGTTCGTGAGCGCATCGGCCGCATCGGCCGCCGCCGGTGCCCGATCGACCGTTGCCAGTTCCCTCTGCGTCTGGTCATGCGACGCAGCCATACGCGGCGTCACCGTGTCGCATCGCGACGCTTGTGTGACGAGCGGTCGGGGAGTCGCGTCCCGGATGACCTGCCGAACGGTTCCGTCGCTCTCAGCCGCGAGGATCTGCTGGCCGAGTTCGCCCGCCTGTGGCAGCACAGGCACGATGGTGCCGAACCCCTCGGCTGCCAGGAGCTCGCGCCAGCCCTCGGCGGAGAGCGCCGGCGATCCGGGGATGCGCAGCGCGGTGTCCTCCGCCAGCCACCAGCCCTCCAGCAGACCGAAGGTGAGATGGCTGAAGATGTCGAACTGGGACAGCTCGTTGAGCACCAGCCAACCACCGTCGCGCAGTGCCGCCTTGGCATTGCGCAGGGTGTCACGCATGTGTGTGGTGGCGTGCAGGACGTTCGCGGCGACGACGATGTCGTAGCCACCCTCCGCCATGTCCTGCGCTGCCAGCGGCTTCTCCACGTCGAACAGGGCGCAGTCGAGGTAAGGAACGTCGGGTCCATGGGTTGCGCGAGCGTCGTTGAGGAATGCCTTGGACACGTCGGTGTACAGGTAGGTTTCGATGCTGTCTTGGAAGGGCTTGAGCGCTCGGAACAGGCCGGCGCTGGTACCGCCGGTGCCGGCTCCGATCTCCAGGATGCGGATCCGCGCGCTCCGGTCGTTGCGCAGCCGTTCGGTCACCAGGCGGACGACTGTGTCCTGTACGGCGTGGTTGTAGGCGTCCGCCACCGGGTTGTCGCGATAACACCCTTCCACCAGTTCGAAGGAGCCCCGGGGGAAGATGACGTCGGTCGGTCGCCTGACGCCGGTGAGGATGTCGGGCAGCGCCTGCATGGTCGCAGTCACCAGTGCCAGTTCGGCGTCGACACCCAGCAGGTCGACGGACCAGGACCGCCGTCGTTCGTCCCACTCGTCAAGCGCGGCTTTCAGGGACGGCGCGGTCTCCGGAATCACCGACAGCGCCTGCCGCAGCCAGGGCTGGTAACGCTCCAGAATGCCTGCACGGCGACGGCGCGCCTCGACGTTCGCGTGGGGGGCGCTGTCGGGCGCATCCGAGGGCGTCAACTCGGCCTGGGCCACCACTCCGAGCTCGACGAGCTGTGCTCGCAGGATCCGCCCGAGGGCTGGGTCACGTTCCTTTTCGCGCCATTCGGCGACGGCACGCAGCACCTGATGCTCTTCCCGCCGCCGGGTCTCCTGGCTGGTGAGACCGTGCGCGGGCACCCGGGAGACCGCCCGCGCCAGTACGGTCGTCCGAACGGACGGTTCGACCGCGGTCAATGCGTCGATCGCGGTGAGCTTGACGAACCCCAGCTGGTCGCAGGGACCGCCGAGGAGGATGTCGAGCGCCTCCATCGCCTCGGGAGCCTCGATGGAGACGAGTCCCGCCCGGTGCATGCGAGGGTGGTAGTACGCGGAGGAGACGCTGCCCTGGCTTCCCCACCAGCCCCAGTTCATGACCTTGACCGGGCAGGTCCAGTGCTGGTCCAGCAGGCGGGCGTAAGCGTCGAGGAAGACGCTGCCGGCCGCGTAGTTGCCCTGTCCGGCCGTTGTCGCGAAGGACTGCACGGAGGAGAAGAACAGAGCGAAGTCCAGCTCCTCGCCGTCGAAGACCTCTGCCGTGGTGACGGTAGCGTCGATCTTCGCCGACAGACTGGCGCGCAGAGTGGCCTCCTCCATGGTGGCGAAGCTCTGGTCGCGCAGCACGAGGGCTGCGTGGACGACACCGTGGATGCGCGGGAACTCAGTCTTGATCTCGTCGTACGCAGCCCGGAGCGACTCGTGGTCGGCCGCGTCGGCCTGTACGTAGCGGACGCTGCCCCGCCCGCAGACCGAGGCGAGCCTCGTGTCGATGGTCGTGTCCCTGGGACTGCGCCCGATCCACACCACATGGGCGCCGAAGCGCTCCACCACGTGCCGTGTCCAGGCCGCACCGAGGCCGCCGGCCCCGCCGATCACAACGTAGACGCCGCCCTCGCGGTAGGTGGTCGGCTGCGTCTCCTCGACCTCGCAGGGCGCCCACCGCCGGGTCAGCCACTGACCGGCGCGGTGCACCCAGGAGTCGGTTCGCTCCCACACCGGGAGCGCCGTCAAGTCCGCCGGCCATGGATCGTCGGCCAGGTCGACGCGGCGCACGGCCCAGTTCGGGTACTCCTGTGCGAGTGAGCCGAACAGCCCATGCAGCCCCGCATGGGCAGGCAGCGTCCGCTCGGTGGCGTGTGTGGCCTGGGTACGCCGAGTGACCAGGGTGATGCCGAGCGACTGCTGATCGTACTGCGCGCGCAGCAGGCCCTTGATCATGCGGAAGGCCGCGAACACACCGTCCGCCTGGGCGGTGACGAAGCCGGCCGCGTCGGTCGCTGCGGGTGCCATGTCCGGGGCCGCCCACACCAGGTGGTCGACCGGTCCCATCGCGCGCAGGGTGTTCGTCACCTCGTCGATGGAGGCCGTGCTCGGCAGGGGCCATGTCGTGATGCGATCGTATTGGTGCGCGAGCAGGGAGAGTTGTTCCGCGCTGGCGCCTACGACCAGTACGTGATCGTGGCGAGCTGGGACGGGTTCGGTGAGCGACTGCGGCGGCAGAACTTCCCATATCGGAGCGAACAGGGAGGGAGATCGCTCCGCGACCTGCCGCGCGGTGTAGCCGGTCATGCGGACGCACACCTCCCCCGCCGTATCGAGCAGATCGATGTCGATGCGGCTGAGAGGCGTGTCCCCCGTCGGACTGTCCGTGGCGCGGACGACGGCCCACATGGACGTGGTGCACGCCGCGAAGACATCGAGCTGTCGGAGTGCGAAGGGGACGGTGGTCCCCTGCGGCAGACCGTCGCCCGTCAGGTGCAGGGCGACCGAGGCCTGGATGGCCGAGTCGAGGAGCGAGGGGTGCAGCAGGAAGGGCTCTTCGTACCGTGGCGCGGCGTCCGGTATCCGCAGTTTTGCCACCACCACGCCGGAGCCGGTGTGTGCCTCCTGGAGGGCGCGTAGCGCCGGACCGTGGTCGATGCCACGGTTCACGAGCGCCTCGTGGATGCGTTCGCCGGACACGGTGGTCGGGCAGTCACGGAGCAGCTCCGTCAGGGAGATCCGGGGTGGGCGCGAGTCTTCGGACAGTGTGGCCCGTCCCTCGCAGAAGACTGTGGGCTCTTCGCCTGTGGAACGGAACTCGAACGCGACGCCCTCGGACACGGGGCGAATCAGGAGCTCGACGTCTGCCGGTTCCGCGCCGCCGCGGCCGTCGTCGACCGTGATCGGTCGCACCCACGTGACATTGCGCAGACTGACTTTGCCGGTCGGCGAGGCGCCGAGGAAGTGTGCGGCCGCCTTCCTCGCCATCTCCAGATACACAACGCCGGGTAGGACGCGCCGACCTTGGACCACATGGTCGTCCAGGAAGCGCCGGAAGTCTGCGAAGGTGACGCGGGTCCGCTGCTCGCAGGCCTCGGCCGGCACCGGCGCGGTCGCGCACAGGGCAGCGAACGGCTCGGGGGACCGCACCTCAGCGATGGGATCCGCTGCGGCGCAGTGGCGTACTCGAGAGAACGGATAGGTCGGCAGCGGAACGCGGCGGTACGCGCCCGGGGTGAACGCATCGTCGTAGTCCAGGTCGACCCCGTGCACGAACAGGCCGGCCAGGGCATGGAGTTGCGTGCGCAGGGCGTGGGCGTCACCGGTCGCGGGGTCGGCGCAGCCACGCAGGAGCTCCCGTTCGTTGTGCGTGGCCGTCCGCTCCACGCCCCGCGCTGACACGTCGCCGACGACGGCGCGGGGGCCGTCGATCCCGGCCTCCAGCACGCGGAGAAGCTCGTCGTGGTCCTGTACGACACAGGCGAAGCGGTAACGGAAGTGCTCCCGCCCCACCATCAGCGTGTAGGCAACGTCGCCGGTGTCGTGGACCGGCCGAGTGCGGCAGTACGCCGCCAATTGCCGCACCTGCTCAGTGAGTTGTTCACGCGAGTGGGCCGACAGGACAACGAGGTGCGCCGGGCGGTCGGCGCGGGGGGCACGGACCGGCTCCGGTGCCTCCTCCAGGACGAGGTGGGCGTTGGTCCCACTGGCCCCAAAAGCGCTCACCACGCCCGAACGCGGCACCCCCTTCTGGGTGTTCCACGGCTGGGTGCGCATGGGCACGTAGAAGGGACTTCCCTCCAGACCGATCGCCTTGTTGGGTGCTTCGAAGTGGAGCGAGGCCGGGATCTGCCGGTGCCGCATGGCGAGGAGCACCTTGAGCACTCCGGCGATACCGGCAGCGAACTGCGTGTGGCCGAGGTTGGTCTTCACCGATCCGAGGGCGCAGTACGCCGTGTCGTCGGTGTCCTGGCGGAAGGCGCGCGTCAGTGCACCGAACTCGATCGGATCACCGAGCTTCGTACCGGTGCCGTGTGCCTCGACCATGCCGATGCGTCGAACGTCGATGCCGAAGGTGTCATACACCTCGCGCAGCAGGCGCTCCTGTGAGAGGGAACTCGGTGCCGTCAGACCGTTCGTGGCGCCGTCGTGGTTCACGCCGGACCCCCGGATCACCCCGTGGATGTGGTCGCCGTCGGCGAGGGCGTCGTCGAGGCGCTTCAGTACTACGACGCCGACTCCCTCACCGGGCACGAAGCCGTCGGCGCGATCGTCGAAGGTGTGGCAACGGGCGGAGCGGGAGAGCATTCCGGCCCGGCCCGCGAGATCGTACAGGCGCGGTGTCGACTGGACGAAGACCCCGCCTGCCAGTGCCATCGTCGTCTCGCCCGACCACAGGTCCTTGCAGGCCAGGTCGATCGCCACGAGGGAACTGGAGCAGGAGGTGTCGACCGCCAGCGCCGGTCCTCTCAGATTGAGGAAGTAGGAGATCCGTCCCGGGATGACCGAGCCCATGGTGCCCCACAGCCCCTGTACGGGGGCTGATTCGCCCTCGCCGCCGGGGTAGTCGCCGGCCCAACAGCCGACGTAGACGCCGCAGCGTCGTTGGTTCATCGCACGGCCCGGGTATCCCGCGTCCTCAAGGGCCTTCCAGGTCTCCTCCATGAAGAGGCGCTGCTGCGGGTCCATGCCACGTGCTTCGGTGCCTGAGATGTTGAAGAACAGCGAGTCGAACTCGTCGATATGGTCGAGAAATCCGCCGCTCGCAGTGTGTGTGGCCATCTGGTCGCCGGTGGCGGCGTCCCACCGGGTGGTGCTGGTGATCGAGTCGTCCCCGTCCGCCAGATGCTGCCACAGCGCGTCCAGGGAGTCCGAGCCGGCGAACCGGCCGCTCATGCCGACAATGGCGATGGGGGGCCGTTCCTGGTCCGGCCGGCTGCCGGGCGCTCGGGCCGGTGTACGGGCGACCGGCGTGGCCGTGCTTCCGGCGGTCTCATCTCCCTCGGCGGCGAGGGCCTGCTCGGCGGGCCGGGTGAGCTCGATGGAGTCGCGGTGGGACGTCAGCAGGTAGTCAGCCAGGCGCTGGGCCGAGCTGTGGTCGAACAGGACATTCGTGTCGAGTCGAGCGAGAGTGCCTTGCTCAGTTCGTGCGCGACTCGGACGGCGAGGATGGAGTCGAGTCCGTAGTCGGCGAATGCGGACGTGCCGATGATGTCGGTCTCCGGCATGGCCAGAGCCTCCGCGAGGACGGCGCGGACGATGCGCGGCACTTCCACATCGAGCGCGACGGACACCGAAGGGACCTCTTCCGCATCGTGCACCCGTGTGTGGGCCCCTTCGGCGGACGACGGCGCGAGGGCCTCGGTGGTCACGTCCCGCCCTGTCCCCTCGGTGGTCGCGGCGACGGGGGTCAGGTCCCCGATCCAGTACCGGGTACGCGCGAACGGGTAGGTGGGCAAGGCGATACGGCGGCGGGCGCTCCCCTCGTGCAGCAGGTTCCAGTCCACCTCCAGCCCCTTGACCCACACCGCGGCCAGCTTCGACAGTTTTCCGGCGCGCGCCCAGCGTTCCATCAGCAGTTCACGCGCGTCGTCGTCAGTCAGTTCGGCGATCAGTCCCGTGGCGACGCCGCCGAAGGCGCCGCGGTACACGAAGGTGTCGGCGTCGTCCGCAGAGGCTCCGCTCAGAAAGCCGCGCAGGGCGGTCAGCAGGTCCGCTGTTGAGTCGACGACGACCGCCAGACGCTCGCGCATCGCTTCGCGTCCGGTTTGCAGGGTGAACGCGAGGTCCGCGAGAGCGACGTCATCGCGGGTGACGAACTCCGCCAGCTTCCCGGCACTCGCGGCGAGTTGTTCCGGGGTGCGCGCCGAGAGGACGACGAGCTGCTCGGTGCTGTCGGCGGAGGACTGAGTCATGGTGGGAACGTGCTCCTCAGGCTGTGGTGAGGTGTACTCCTGGACGATCACGTGGGCGTTGGACCCACCGGCTCCGAAGGAGGAGACAGACGCGATCCGGGGCCGGCCCTCGGAGTGCCAGGGCGTCAGCTCACGCTGGACGAAGAACGGCGTCCGCTCGAACGCGATGTTCGGGTTGAGGTCCTCGGCGTGCAGGCTCGGCGCGATCTGCCTGTTCTGCAACTGAAGGACCGCTTTGGTCAGACCGGCTATGCCGGCCGCCGCCTCCAGGTGTCCGATGGCGGACTTCACCGACCCGATCGCGCAGAACTGCTTGTCGCCGGTGTGCTGTTCGAAGGCTGTCGTCAGCCCCTGCACCTCGATCGGATCGCCCAGTTCGGTGCCTGTGCCGTGGGCCTCGACAAATCCGATGTCACGCGCCGAGACACCGGCGCGTGTGAGGGCCTGGGAGATCAGTTCGGCCTGTGCGCCGGAGCGCGGCGCCGTGTATCCGTTGGAACGTCCGCCGTGATTGACGCTGGTGCCACGGATGACGGCCAGGATCCGGTCGCCGTCGGCCTCGGCTTTCGACAGTGGCTTGAGCAGGACACAGCCCACTCCCTCGCCCGGGACGAACCCGTGCCCGCCGCCGCCGAAACTACGGCAGCGACTGTCCTGCGACAACATGCCCGCGTGGCTGAGTTCGATGTAGTCCAGGGGGTGGAGGTAGAGGTTGACACCGCCGGCGATGGCGACGTCGCAGGCCCCCCGATGCAGGTGCTCGCATGCCTCGTGCACCGCGGTCAGCGATGCCGAGCACATGGTGTCGATGGTCATGCTGGGCCCGTTCAGGTCCAACAGGTACGACGTGCGCGAACTCAAGGACGCGAACGACAGCGCGGGGACGACTGTCTCGCCCGACGCCAGCCGAGCCGCGCCATGGCGCGCATGGCCGCTCTTGGTGACACCGGCGAAGACTCCGACGCGCTTTCGGTGGTTGCCGCTCAGCGATGTGCGCGTATACCCGGCGTCCTCCACCACTTCCCACGCCGCCTGCACGAAGAGCCTCTCCTGCGGGTCCTGACGTAGGCGTCGCGGGGGGCGATCTGGAAGAAGAGCGGATCGAACGAGGCGAAGTCCTCGAGGAATCCGCCCCATTTGCTGTAGCTGAGGCCGGATGCGACTGCCTTGTTGCGGTCACGCTCGTAGAAACCGGCCAAGGGCCAGCGGTCCGCAGGGACTTCCGCGATGCAGTCCCGCCCGGCCCGCAGGTTCGCCCAGAACGTGTCGAGGTCGTCCGCCTGCGGATATCGCCCGCTCATCCCGATGACGGCGATGGGTTCATCTGTCGGCGAGGAGGGCGTCGCCGTATCCCGCGGCGCCGTCTGACAGACCGTCGCCGGGGCGGCTGTGCCGGCACGGGGAACCCGGAGCCCGTCCGCGGCATGCTTCGCCGGTCCGTCCGGCGCAGGCAGGGCCGACGCGTCAGCGCCGACCGAGGCGAGCCGCTCCGCGATCGCCCGCAGGGTGGGCAGGTCGTAGAAGAGCGTCCTGGGCACGTCGCCGAAGGACAGGACGAGTTCTCTGTTCAGCTGGATGACCATGATCGAGTCAAGACCGGCCGAGCCGAGCGGCTGGTCGACGTCGACGGCGTGCGCGGGGGTCTTCGTAACGCGGGCGAAAATCTGCACAAGACGGCGGAGGCTTTCGCCGTCGTCGCGCCTCGGGGAGGCCTCTTCTCGGGAGCGCGTCGAGCCGGCGGCGCTGCCACGGCGCGCTGTGGCCGGCACATCGGCCAGCCGACCGTGGTGGACCCACACCCGGTCCTCGGCGAGCCGCCACGCCCGGGACAGCACGGCGGTCCCGTCGGTCGAGGACATCGGCGTCAGGCCTCGGCTGCTCCGCAGGTAGGACAGGGCCGCTGGGGACACCTCCATCCCGCCGTCCTCCCACAGCGGCCAGGCGATGGACATGGTGCGTCCGCTCCGTTCCCCGGCCGCGACGCGCGCGTTGCGGATAGCGGCGAACTCGTCAAGGAACGCGTTCGCGGTCGCGTAGTCCGACTGCCCGGGGTTCCCGGTGACCGCGGCACCCGACGAGAAGGCGATGAGGAAGTCGAGCGGCGCCTGGCCGAGGGCCCGGTCGAGGTTGAGCAGGCCATCACTCTTGGGCGCGAGAACGTCCTCCCACTCGTCGTTCGTCTTCGTGATCAGCCCGGAGTCCTGGATCACCCCGGCCGCATGAAACACGCCGTCGATCCGGCCGAATTCCTCGCGAACGCCCGATATCAGATGTCGCGTCTCCTCCCAGCGGGAGATGTCGGCCTGCGCGTAGCGGGCGACCGCGCCGGTGGCACGCAGTTCGTCGACGAGTGCTTCGATCACAGCGTCTTGGGGTGAGCGGCCCACCAGGACGACGGTGGCACGCACGGTTTCGGCGGCAATCCAGCGCGCCACGACGGAGCCGACTCCACCGGCACCGCCAGTGATCAGATACACGCCCGCAGGGCGCAACGGCCCCTCCTGACCGGGTGGGGGGTTCTCGGCGGGCTCCCACGCGCGCACCAGGCGTGCGCCGTCTCGGTACAGCACCACGTCGTCGCTCTCACGGGCCTCCGCCGCGAGGACGTCACCGAGGGCCTCCGCTTCCCAGGGCTCCTCACATCCGATGATCTGGCATGCCATGTGGGGGAATTCGGCCATGGCGGTGCGCATCAGGCCGGTGAGGGCGAACGACATGTCTTTCGGGCCGCCGGCCGGGATGACCGCCTGTACGAGTGCCCTGCCCGGACGCTCGTCGGCCGCCGCCGCACGGACGATCTCCAGATACTGCCACGTCACGTCGCGGAACCAGCTGTCGGGCCGCTTCTTCTTCGAGGCGACGGTCACGTACCGCACACCGGGGTCCTGTTCGAGCGCGTCCGGCGCGATGCCGGCGTCGTCGTGCAGCACGACGACGCGCCGCGCTGGGGCCGCCACGGCCTTCCTGTCCACCGTGATGGGCTGTGGCGCCCACCGAGGCACCAACAGGACGGTTCCCGCCCGTTCGGAGGCGGAGCCCGCGTCGGTGTCCGGGCTCAGAGGTGCGGCCAGTGCTTGATCGGCCGCCGGTGCTGAGGCACTGTGCGTCGCCTGACCGGGGATCCAGTGGCGTTCGCGGGCGAAGGGGTACGTGGGAAGGTGCGCCCGCCTCGGTGTGCGTGCTCCGTACAGTGCCCGCCAGTCAGGCTGGGCGCCCTGGACCCAGTCCAGCAGAATCCGCTGAAGGCTGCCGTCCCCGGCCGTGTCGTCAGCCGTGGCACGACGCTGCGCGTCAGCGGCGCCGGAGCGTTCGACGGTTCCCCGGGCCCCGCCGTGAACGACGCGGCCGTCGGTGACGAACGCCTCAAGGGCCTTGACGAGCCGCTCGTGGGTCTCGACGACCCAGCCCACACGTTCGTCCATCGCCTCACGTCCGGCCTGCAAGCTCCAGGCAAGGGAGGCGAGCGGGACTGCGGCGTGACGCTCCTTGCCAAGATGGGTCAGCAGGTTGCGCGCGACATCGCACAGCTGCCCCTGGGTGCGAGCGGAGAGCGGGACGACAACCGCGGGGACCGTCGCGCCATCGTCGCTTGGCAGCGTGTCGGGGCCTGCGGTGTACTCCTCCACCACCAGGTGGCAGTTCGAACCGCCGAAGCCGAAGCTGCTGACACCGGCGCGCCGCGGTGCCGGGGTGCCATCGCGACCGGCGAGTGCTCGCCATGTCTCGTTCTCACGCACGAGGTGGAACGGGCCGCCGTCCAATTCGATGTAAGGGTTGACCTCCCGGCAGTGGAGTGTGGCGGGCAGGACGCCGTGCTTCATGGCCAGCAGCACTTTGAGCAGGCTCGCGATGCCGGCGGCGGCCTCCAGATGGCCGATGTTCGTCTTGACGGAACCCAGGCCGCAGACGCCTCGGTTCGTGGCGCCCAGGCGCCGGAAGGCGGATCGCAGGGCCCGTACTTCAACAGGATCGCCCAAAGCCGTCCCGGTGCCGTGGGTTTCGATGTACCCGATGGTGTCCGGGTCCGTGTCGCCGACAGCCGCCGCCACGACGTCTGCTTGGGCGCCGGCGTTGGGCGCGGTCAGCGAGTTGGCCCTGCCTCCGTGGTTCTCCGCGCTGCCGAGCAGCACCCCGAGGATGGCGTCGCCGTCGCGTTCGGCGGCCGCCAGGGGCTTGAGGACAACGGCACCGACGCCCTCGCCCCGCACATAGCCGTTCGCCGCGTCCGAGAAGGTCTTGCACCGTCCGTCAGGGCTGAGCATCCCCGCCCGGTGGGCACTGACGAAGGTGCCCGTGCTGAGCAGCAGGTTCACTCCGCCCGCGATGGCCATGTCGCAGGTGCCCGACCGGATGGACTCCAGCGCGCGGTGAACGGCGACCAGGGAGCTGGAGCACGCCGTGTCGATCGGTTCGCTCGGCCCCTGGACGTCCAGCACGAAAGAGACGCGGTTGGCGAGCATGGAGTGCGCGTTGCCCGTCGCGGTGAAGGCATCCGGCTCGACGCCGTACGCGCTGAGCAGCGTCGCGTAGTCGTTTCCCGAAACGCCGAGGAAGACGCCGGTGTTGACCGGCAGGTCGGCGGGGCGGTACGCGCTGTCCTCCAGAGCGCTCCACACGGTCTCGAGCGCGAGACGGTGCTGGGGGTCCAGCAGTTCCGCCTCCCGCGGGTAGATGCGGAAGAAGCCGGCGTCGAACGAGTCCACGTCGTCCAGGACTGCCGCGTGCCGCGGGAAGTCGGCCGCCTCGGCGGCCGCGGCGTATTCGCCGTCATAACGGTGGAGCGGGAATGCGCCGACCGAGTCCACGCCGGCGATCAGGTTCGCCCAGTACGCGTCGAGGTCCCGGGCCCCGGGGAACCGGCTGGCCGCGCCGACGACGGCGACGGGCATCGGCGTACCGTCGGCACCTTGCGTGCCGTGTCCGTTCGGCAGGTTCTCCTCTACGACCGCCGCTGCCGCGGGCCGTGCGGTCGGCGCCTGGTGCGGTGCTGCCACAGGCTGGTGTGCGGTCGCTAGCGGCTGCTCGGCGCCCGGTGGCGGTACAGCGGCCTCCAGTGCACGGAAGTCCGTCCGCGAGGCAAGGCGTCCGGCCAGATCATGCTCATCGAACTCAGTCACCAGGTGCCGCGACAGTGCGTCGAGCGTGTCCAGGTCGAAGAGGATCGCCGGACCGATCGGCACGTCGAACCGTTCACTCACCTGCTCGGCGAGGGCGACGAGCGATATCGAGTCGAACCCGAACGCGTGGAAGCGGGTGGTGGCTTCGATCTCGTCGGCCTCGAACCCCAGGATCCCGGCCGCGATCACGCGCAGTTCATCGGCGACGGCCTCGACCGCCTCGGTGCCGGAGTCGGCGGACGCGGCTCCGGTCGGCATGCCGGCGCCGGTCGGCGGGGAAGCGGGCGCGTTCATCGACCCCGATGCACCGCCGGGCGGTGCCGCGAAGGCATCGGGGACGGTACGGCGGACGAGATGAGGCTCCCCCATCGCGGCGTCCTCGTCACCCCACCACACGTCGGTGAGTTCGCCGACGAGCCGGCCGGTGCCGTTCAGCAGCAGGATGCGCCCCCCGAGCCCTCCGTCCCCGGGAACGAGGTCCAGGACGACCCGGACCACATCGGCGATGTCGCGGACCGACACGGCGACCTCGCCCATCCGGTGCGGTACCAGGTTCGCCCACCGTGGCATGCCGGCCCGCTTCGCGACGAGCTGTACGCCGTGCGCGACGGCTGCCAAAACGGGCGGCTCAACGGACACGTTTCGTTTCACGTGGTTGTGCTGGAGGTCCGGCGCGGTGAGGTCGAGCACCAACCGGGTGCCCGGCATCCAGTGCGCTGCCCGCACCCCGTCGGACCTCCGCCGGCGCTCGATGCCGCCTTCGGCCAGTTCCCTGAGGAACTCTTCCTGGGTGAAGGAGCCGACAGCGTCACGGGCAACCTGGCCGATCCCCGAGTCGGGCGTGCCCTTCCACCGTTCGGTATCGGGGCCGTCGCCGGGCAGCGCGGCGAACTCGGCGACCGGTGTACGAGCGCCCGACGCGTCCTGCACGAACACGGTCCCGTGGCCGGAGCCATCGACGGCGGCGAAGGTCGTTACCAGCCGTGATGCCTTCGGCCAGTCGATGCGGCCCACCAGGTGCAGGTCGCGGATCCGCGCACCGGTCCCGAAGCCGGAGACACTCGCGCAGGCCAGGGCCGCGTCGACGAGGAACGTGGGGACGACGACACGCTCCTTGTCGTGCAGGTACGTGTAGTCGAGCAGGTCGTCGAGGTGGACGTCCATGCCGTAACGCAGGCCGTCGACGTCGGACTCGTTCTGTCCGAGGAAGGGGTGGAGTTGGTGGCGAAACACCAGCGGCTCGATCACCGAGGGTGCGGAGGGGTCCTGATCCACCCAGCAGCTGACCTGGGCGAAGGGATAGGCAGGCAGAGGCAGACGCCGGAGTCGGCGGTCGTCGGCGAGCACGCCCCAGTCGACCTTGCCGCCGTGAGTCCACGCGAGTGCAGTCTCCCGTGCGAGCGCGGCTTCCGGGCCGCTCCCGGCCAGGGCCTGTCCGGCGTCGCGCTCACCCGCGAGGTACCGGTCGATGGCACCGAGGACTCCCTGGCGGTCCGTCGCCAGAAACGCCCAGCGGCGCGGCAGTTCGTTCTTGCCCACGCGCAGACCCGTGGTTTGCCCGTGCCTCATGATCGCCGGTGGCTGATGTCTCAGGGCATGGTGCTCTGAGCAGCTGCGACGT
The DNA here is from genome assembly GCF_043200415.1 of Streptomyces sp. NPDC048419. Taxonomy (NCBI): domain Bacteria; kingdom Bacillati; phylum Actinomycetota; class Actinomycetes; order Kitasatosporales; family Streptomycetaceae; genus Streptomyces; species Streptomyces sp. NPDC048419. The sequence goes on from NZ_JBICXT010000027.1 coordinate 53,577, forward strand.
CGGGGCCCAGGAGGGCGATCCGTTGTGCGTCGGCATAGGAAGCCGAATCTGGGGCTGGGCGGCTCATCACGCTCCCCAGCCATCCGAGGACGAAGCCCGCGGGGATGGTGATCACCCCTGGCCACGTTAGGGGGAAGCACTGGAAATCCCGGTCGGGGAACAGGGCCTGAGGATTACCGGAGACCAGTGGTGAGAAGGCAAGAAGCACCACAACCAGGCTCAGAGTCCCGTAGAGAGCAACCAGCGCACCGGTCCTGTTGAAGCGGGCCCACATGAAGGAGTACAGCAGGACCGGGGCCACGGCCGAGGCGGAAAGGGACAAGGTCGCTGACGCCAGCACCTTCAGGTTTATGCCGCTTACCAGCACGGCAAGTCCGGCTCCCACGACGCCGATGACGACGGTGGCCATGCGAGCAATTCGCACCTCGTGCGCCTCCGGAGGGCGGTGCCGGTAGATGGCGTGCGCGAACAGATCGTGCGCAACTGAGGTCGCAGCGGCCATGATCAAGCCGGCGGTGGAGGCGAGCCCGGTAGCGAAAAGTGCACAGGCGGACACGGACAGTAGGATACTGCCGGTGTCACGTGCGCTTGCGAGCTGAAGAAGCCCACCGAGGCCTCCGAAGTCCGCTTGCCTGCCGACGACTGCTTGCTGCGACACCGACTCCGGCGATCACGATCAGGACGGTGCAACCTGCGGTCAACCCGACGGCCCAGCGCATGGAGCCGCGTGCCGACCGCGCGTCGCGCGCGGTATTCAGTCGTATGACCAGCGAAGGCAGTCCCATGGCCGCCATCAGAACTGTGAGATGAAGAGCGGGCAGGTCCCAACGGCTGGCAGAGACAGCACTGCCCGGATGTAGGAAGGCAGCACCGGCCCCGCTGCCGTGCTCAGCCGCCGAGACCAGTGCGTGCCCGTCCCAGTGGAACCGGTTCAACAGCATGATCACAATGGCAAGCAGGGTACCCAGAAGCACGATGATCTTGGCGATCTGGACCATGCCGGCGCCACGCATGCCGCCCATTGTCGGAAAAAAGATCATCAGGGCGCTGACGAAAAAAATGCAGAAAATGGTCGCCCCTTGCCCCGACAGGCCCACCAACGCGCTCATCGTGCTGCCAACCACGGCCAGCTGCAGGGTAACGGAGGGCAGGCACACAGCCATTGTGACCACGCAGACAGCAACGCGGACCGATCGCTGGGGCAGGCGCCCGCCACTGCGTCCCCCATCGTGTAGCGGGAAGCATTGCGAAGGGGTTCGGCAAGGACGACCATCAGGACGATGAGTGACGACGTCATGGTCGTTGCCATCAGCGCACCGTCGTAGCCTGCGGTGGCCACGATGTTGATGAGGGTGATCACGCCCAGGACATTGATGTAGTCGCCGGCGATGGCGAACCCGTTCTGCCAGGTCTTCAGGCTTCTGCCGCCCACATAGAACTCACCCAACTCGTCCTTGTCGGGGGCCGCCATGACGCACAGGAAAAGGCAGCCGGCAGCGAAGATCAGGAAGACGACGACTACGAGCGCATTGTCCGCGGAGCCCGTCCTCATGTGCGCCACCCGTCAGTGCGCCTGCCGAGCCGTGCGCGTATCTCGGCCACTCGCGCATCCTGGCGAGCGGCATGAGCGCGGTGGCGCACCGCGAGCCAGACGATCGCGGCAATCTGCAGCGCCAGGAGGAGCACCGCCACACTCGATCGTCCGATCAGCTCGGGACTCCCGATATAGGCGACGGCCCAGCAAGTGGAATAGCAGATCAGGAGACTGACAGGGGCCGTCTGTCGGAACTTGCGATCTGCTAGGCGCAGACGCGTATAGACAGGGTCCCCAAGCTGCTGGGTCGCGGTGTCGCTCGGTGACGCTGGCCCGTACGGGTCTGGCGGATAGTGGTGGAGCGGATTGTGGGATGACGGTCTGGCCACTGGAGTTCGCTAAAAGAGCGGGGTGGTCGATTGGCGCGGCGTGCAGCGCGTGCCGGAGCGGGTTCGCGGTGGCACAAGCGATGCCGACCCGGTGGTGGGAGCAGCCCTTTGCCGGGAAGACGAGGAGGGCCGGCCGTACTGCCTGCGACCTGCTGGCGGAGACCAGCGTGTCGCGCGGCGTCGACGTTACCTCGGCGGCGTCTGTGGGCACTCGGGTTCGCGGGACAGCCGACCAGGAGGGTCCGCTCATGCGGGTGTCGACTCAGGGCGTTACGGTCGTGGCTCTCCTGGCGGATCCGGACGCGCCGACGGAGATCGCGCAGCGCATGGCCCGAACACTTCCTGCTCGGCTCGCCCAAAAGTCGGGCCAGGGGCGTCGGTTCGACGTCGAGGTTGTCAGTGAGCCCTTCACCTCCGGGACGGAGGACCCGCCCGCTTTGATGCGCCGGATCATGGACCGTGGCAGCGCGGAGAACTGGGACATCGTCGTGGCTCTCACCGACCTTCCGCTGCACTCTCACGGGCGCAAGCTCGCGGTGGATCTGAATCACGAACACGGCTTGGCGCTGTTCTCTCTTCCTTCACTGGGAGGCCTGCGGCTGCAGACGAGGGCCCGGCGGGCCGTCGAAGATGCCGTGCTCGGCTTGGCGGGTCCGCGAACTACTGAGGCTGAAGGACCTCCACGATGTCGGCCGCTTCTGGGGCCCTTCGTCAATCGTCTCGCGCCTGTTCATCCGGGCCCAACCGGTGAAGAGGAGACCGACGATCTTCGATACGTCGTCAGCGGGCCGCGCGGTTACCTGCGGGTGCTCGTCGGTATGGTCCGCGCCAACCGGCCGTGGCGGTTGGTTCCGGGCTTGTCGAAAGCCCTGGCGGCCGCACTCGCCACGGGAGCAGTCGCCACCGTGAACTCCACTGTCTGGAGGCTGGCCGCGTCCCTGAGCACGCCACGCCTCGTGATCGCCACGGTCGGATCTGCCGCGATCATGATCGGCTGGCTGATCGTGGACGCAGAGCTGTGGCACCGATCAGCAGAGAGCTCGCCGGAGGCGAGGCAGAGGGCGCGGCTCTACAACGCCTCGACGGTCGTGACCGTAGGTATCGGGGTGCTGGTCTGCTACGTGGGTTTGATGGTCATCAACTGGGTGTGGGCGCTGTTCATCCTCAATGATCAAGTGTTCGCTTCCGTGACACGAAACCCATTGCACGCCGAGGAGTACTTGACGTTGTCCTGGTTCGTCGCTTCGGTCGCCACCGTGGGCGGCGCGTTGGGGTCGGGCTTGGAGAGCGACGAGGCGATCCGGGCAGCCGCGTACTCCAAGCGCGAACAGGAACGTCGCCACACGCTCCAAGACGATCACAGTGACCAGCCCTCGAAGTGAACCGACACCGGCACAACTGGCTCCCGGACACGTGTGCGGCATCGCCGCTCACCGCGGCCCGCGTAGTCGTGCGATCCGGGCTCACGATCAAGGAGACGCGGCTGGAGCCCCTGCTCGCGGCATCACCAGCCTGTTCGCTGCCTTCAACATCGCGGATGGGACCGTCATCGGCGAACTGCACCGTCGCCACCGGGCCATCGAGTTCAAGAAGTTCCTGGTCACGATAGACAAGGCGGTCCCCGCCGGACTCGACATGCACCTGGTGTGTGACAACTTCGCCACCCACAACACACCCGAGATCAAGACTTGGCTCGGCAGACACCCTCGATTCCATGTCCACTTCACCCCCACCGGCTCCTCCTGGATCAACCAGGTTGAGCGGTGGTTCGGCCTGCTGACCGACAAACTCATCCGCCGCGGCATCCACACCTCGGTGAAGGCGCTGGAAGACGACATCAGGGCATGGATCGTCTCGTGGAACGAGAGCCCCAGGCCCTTCACTTGGACCAAGACCGCCGACGAGATCCTCAGATCCCTCGCCGATTACCTCACCAAGGTCACTCCATCAGCCACCGAAAACCAGCAAGAGATTTAAGCCCGCGATTTCCGGCGCATCACACTAGGACAAGACCCGCGGTGTGTTTCTCGCCTACCGCGCCGCAAGCTACCTCGATCTGAAGGAATCCAAGCCCGCCGCGGCCGCCCTGCCACCGAATCCCTGCTCCTGGCCGGTCACCTCGGGGCACCCCGCTGCGTGCAGCTTGTCGACACCCTTCTCCCCCGCTTCCAGCACTACCGGGACGGGTAGGGCGTTCCGGAACTCCTCCAGCTCGCTGCCGCGTAGCAGGAAAGGCGGATCTGCGACCATCGATGCGCGCGAAGCGCCCGGTGCGCGGGATTCCTTCCCACCAGCAGTCGGGGCCCGCTACCGTGGGTGCATGGGCAAGGAGATCCGCATCGAAGTCGACGACGAGACATACCAGGAGCTGCAGCGTCGCGCGGCCGACGGCCACGAGGACCCGGACCAGTACGCGAGCCGGCGACTGACCGACGACCTGGCGCGCACCCGGTTCCTTGAAGGTGCCCGGGCGTTCGTTGACGAGCACGGGCAGGCTTTCGCAGACCGCTTCGGGGCCGGGCGCAGCAGCCACGCCGCCTGATGCCCTCCGTAGTGCTCATCGATGAGCGCTGGCTGCTTGATGTTGCGCAGAACCTCGTGCCCAGCGATCCCGACGTCACGGACTACGGTGCTCTGGCCGCCGCTGTCGCCCGCCACCGGCACGAGGTCATGGACACCCTGGTCTACCCGGCCGCGCACCACCGAGCCGCCGCGCTCCTGCACGCCCTCGCCCGGATTCCCGCCCTCGAGCACTCGAACGAGCTGTTCGCCGCCCAGGTCGCCTACGCCTATCTCCACGCCAGCGGTCTCCAGGTCAAGGTCGGCAGCCAGGAGGCGATCACGCTGGTCATCGACGTCGTCGAAGGACGCCTCGACGTGCGCCAGGTCGCCGAGACTCTGAAGAACTGGAGCTGACTTCCTCGGCTGAGCGCGCCCGAGGGGCGGGTGCGCGCATCCGCGCCACTGACGGCAACTCAGACCAACGGAAACCAGCACGCGTGCCGGCGGCCGAGAGTCGGGGAATCCAGCGCAGACCACCTGTATATCAAGGCGGCACTGTCCAGCTCGCTGCTCGACCGCGTGGCCACCGACAGCGACATGACACCCCTCGACGGCGTCGACCTCGGCGTCCGGCAGGAAGGCTTCGGGTACTTCCTCGTCACTCCCGCCCTGGACCACGTGCGCATGCTGCCGCATCGGTCCGGCACCGCCCTGGTCATCGGCACTCCCGTCCACGACGACGCCACTCCCGTCCGAGTGGCACCCCGCCACATGCTTGCCGCGCAGCAGCTACGCCTGCGCGGCCTGGGCTACCAGCTGAAGGCGGGCGTAGAGACCAAGTTCGTGCTGTACACGGGCGAGCCGTCCGGCCTGTCCGGCAGAGCGCTGAGGCTGTTCAGCACTACGGCAGCGTGCGGGGCCGGCAACTGCCAGGCCGAACACGTCGGCGGGTCCTCGGGGTCGCCGGTCTCCCCGGCGGCTTTGCCGCGGCCTTCAGCAGGCGCGCTGCCACTCTGTAAAAGCCAGCAGGTCCGGGCCAGGGGCCGGGCGGCTGGTGTCGCGTACCAGCGGGTGCAGCCGCGCGGCCGGCAGCGCGGCCAGCCTGGCCGCGGAGTGCCATGTCAGCTTGACGCTTCCACTTGTCGCCGGTCATCGCCGGCTGTTGCGGGGATGGCGTTGTCGATGAGGACGGCGGCGATGGCGGCGGCGGTGGGGAAGGCGTCGGCGTTGAGGACCCGGGTGCGGGCGGCGGCGCCGTCGATGAGCAACGCGAGCTGCTCGCCGAGCTGTTCAGGGTCGGCGGCGCCGGCTTCGCGGGCGGTGTCGGCGAGCCGCGCGGCGACGGCCTTCTTGTAGTCGCGTGCGTACTGGGATGCGGGGTGCTGTGGGTCGTGGAGTTCGACGGCGGCGGCGATGTAGGGGCACAGGGGGGTGGTGGAGGGGATGTCGAAGGCGGCGAGGAGCCGTTCACGGGGCGTGAGGTCAGCACGGTCGAACACGCCGGACAGAACGGAGGGGTCGAACCGGCGCAGGTACTCGGCGACGAGTTCGTCCTTGCCGGTGAAGTGCTGGTAGGCCGTGCGCTTGGACACCTCGGCCGCCGCGCAAAGCTGGTCCATCCCGGTGCGGTTGATGCCCTGCTCGCGAAACAGCCGCTGGGACGCACTGAGGATGCGCTCGCGGGCGCCCCGGCCGCGGCGGCGGCCCGTGGGGCCCTTCTCCAACTCCGTCATGACCCCATGCTACCCCGACAGGGTAACGACCGGTGTACATAGCTTGCGTCCCGACCGGCCGCCCCGTACGGTACGTACACAGGACGGTGTACATAACACCGTCGTCTCAGGTGCGCACGGCACCACCGACCCAAGGGAACGACTATGGGAAAGCTCGACGGCAAGGTCGCGGTCATCACCGGCGGCACCACCGGCATGGCGCTGGCCGGCGCGAAGCTGTTCGTCGACGAGGGAGCACACGTCTTCATCACTGGCCGCCGCCAGGACGCCCTGGATGAGGCCGTGAACCAGATCGGCCGCAACGTCACCGGTGTGCAGGGCGACGCCGCCGACCTGGACGACCTGGACCGCCTGTACGACACCGTCAAGCGGGAGAAGGGCAGCCTCGACGTACTGTGGGCCAGCGCCGGCGGCGGCGAGCCCGCCCCGCTCGGCGAGATCACCGAGGCCCAGTTCGATACCTGGTTCGGGCTCAACGCCCGCGGCACCCTGTTCACCGTCCAGAAGGCCCTCCCGCTCTTCAACGACGGCGGCTCCATCCTCATGACCGGCTCCAACGCCTCCCTCGGCGCCTTCCCCGGCTGGAGCGTCTACGCCGGCAGCAAGGCCGTCCAGCAGGCCTGGGCCCGCATCTGGCTCAACGAACTCAAGGACCGCCGCATGCGCGTCAACGTCCTGACCCCCGGCCAGGTCGCCACCGCCAAGCAGGAAGAACTCTTCGACGAGGCCACCAAGCGCCAGTTCGAGTCCCTCATCCCCCGCCGCCAGATGGGCCGCCCCGACGAAATCGCCACCGCCGCCCTCTTCCTCGCCTGCGACGACTCCAGCTACGTCAACGGCATGGAACTCGTCGCCGACGGCGGCACCACCGCCATCTGAACCGAACCACCCACACCCAGGGCAGGACAACTCATGAGCAACATCAGCATCATCGGCACCGGGAACATGGCCCGCACCATCGGCGCGCGGGCAATAGCGGGCGGCAACACCGTCGAGATCATGGGCCGCGATCAGTCCAAGGCCGCCGCCCTGGCCAAGGGTCTCGGCGACGGCGCCACGACCGGAACATGGGGCACCGCCCCGGCCGGGGACATCGTCATCGTGGCCCTGTTGTACAACGGTGTCGTGCCGGCCATCGCCCAGTACGGAGACGCCCTCGCGAACAAGGTCATCGTCGACATCAGCAACCCCTTCAACTCCACGTTCGACGGGCTGGCCCACCGCGAGGAGACCTCGATCGCGCAGGAAGTCGCCAAGGCCGCCCCGGCCGGCGCCAGCGTGGTGAAGGCGTTCAACACCATCTTCCGCCACGTCCTGGAAAAGGGCCGGCCCGACGTCTTCATCGCCGGAGACAATGCCCAGGCCAAGGCAACTGTGGAGGCGTTCGTCGAGAGCCTCGGGCTGCGCCCGCTGGACGTCGGCGGCCTGAAAATGGCGCACTGGCTCGAAGGAGCAGGCGTGGTCACGGTAGGCCTCGCCAACCACGGGGTGGGGAACTTGGACTTCGCCCTCAGCATCACCGAACTTCCCGCCTGAGCAAACGATTGACGCATCACCGGAAGCACCCTCGTTGTCGCCGCCGTGCGCGCAGCCATCGGGCGGCAAGTGGCCGGAGACCAGGACGACGCCCCCACGGGCGCGGAGATCGATGCCCTGCTCCGGCGCTGACCCCGCACCGCGGACATGGTCCGCGAACGGACCGACGCGAGACACCGAACTCACGTCGGCCCGGCCCAGGTGCCAGCGCACGCAGCCACTGCCCGTTGCTCCGCCAGCACGCCGGCACGCCGGCACGCCGGCACGCCGCCACACCACTCTGAGGTGATCTCCTATGGTCGGCCACCACCAGGAATGCCTCCCCCTGCGACAGCCAAGGCAGCTGCGCGGGCTGCCTCGGTCCTCGCCGGCGTCTTGCGGTGCTGCCCACGGCTGTCGCAGGCCGGACAGGTCGATCGCCACAACGCTGTGACGAAGTGGATGCCGAGGCCGCGCTCTTTCAGAGGACCGGCCGGAACGATCTCCAGCGAGCACGGTGGCCTCGGGCGCGAGTGGATCAGCTCAGTTGGGGTGGGACCCAGGCGTGATGCCGGAGGATCATGTGCGTTGCGGCGCGGGAGGGTGTCAGCCGCATCGCCGTGTTCCGCAGGGCGACGGCCAGTGGATGGGAGAGCTGCTGGCCCATCCGCCCGGCCTGCCGGGCGGCCCGCGCGACGGCCTGGCTGCGCGGTCGGCGCTCGGCGTCGTAGCGAGCCAGCGCGGCCTTCACGGTGGGCTCGGTGGCCAGCGCGGCGGCGAGGGTGACCGCGTCCTCCAGCGCCTGGCAGGCACCCTGCCCGAGGTGGGGGGTCATCGCGTGTGCCGCGTCGCCGAGCAGCGCGGTCCGGCCGACCGTGTACGAGGGCAGCGGTGTGCGCAGTTCGTTGACGTCGTGCTGCAGCACGACGGCGGGCCGGGTCGCCTCGAGCAGGGCCGGGATCGGGTCGTGCCAGGCATGGAAGCGGCTGCGCAGTTCCTCCAGGGGGTCGGCGAACCGCGTCCCGGCGGGGAGGTTGAGGACGGCGTGCCACTCGGCCCGGCCGTCGGGGAAGGCGATGTGCCCGAACTCGGCGCCGTGCCCCCAGGTCAGCTCGAAGTCGGTGGGCAGGTCGACCGCCTGCTCGGTGATGGCGCGCAGCACCGTCGAGCCGCTGTAGAGCGGACCGGGGTGCGCTGGGAAGAGATGGCTGCGCACGTTGCTGGCGATGCCGTCGGCCGCCACCACCAGATCGGCGTCCAGGACCCTCTCGCCGCAGCCGACGCGAACCGTGCCGGGGCCGGGCCGCTCGACCCAGTCCGCCTCGGCGCCGATCAGCAGCGCCGAGGTGGGCAGGGAGTCGCGAAGCAGCCGGTGCAGGGTGGCGCGGGGGATGCCCATGATCGGTGTGCCCACCGCCTTCTCCAGCGCCGAGCCGTCCATCCGGGCCAGCCAACCGCCCTGTGGTGTGCGAGTGCCGCCGTTGTACTGGCCTCGCGCGGCCTCCCGTACCGCGTCGCCGACGCCGAGTTCATCCAGGGCCCGCAACCCGTTGGCTGCCAGTGAGATGCCCGCCCCCGCGTCCTCAAGCGTCGAGGCACGCTCGAGGACCGTCACCTCCCATCCGATGCGGCGCAGTCCGATGGCGGCGGCCAGCCCGCCGATGCCCCCTCCGACCACCACTGCCGTGTTGCCCATGCCGAAGCCCCCACCCTTCTACATCTGTAGAAGGATGACTCTAGCCGAGGCTCTACAGGTGTAGAAAGGAGTCATGGCTTCGGATCGGCGCACCCTCCTCGCGGACGCGGCTCTCGACGTACTCGCCGAACAAGGGGTCCGCGGCCTGACCCACCGTGCGGTGGACCGCAAGGCGGCCATGCCGCCCGGCACCACGTCGGCCTACTTCCGCACCCGAGCCGCACTGCTCACCGCACTGGTCACCCGCCTGGTCCGCCTCGACCAGGCGGAACTGCAAACGACGGCCGAAACCCTTCCACCCCTGCGCACCGTCGAGGAACTGGTGGACGGCATGGTGCTGTTCACCCGACGGCGACTCACCGGCGAGGGCCGCCGCCGCTCGCTCGCTCGCTACGCCTGCGCCGTCGAGAGCGTGCGCGACCGTGAACTGCGCGAGATCCTCATCCCCCGCGAGAACGCCGGCCGCGACGCTGTCCGGCTGTTCCTCGCCGCGCACGGCGTGACGGACATCGACAATCGCACTCACACCCTGCTGACCTGCATCGACGGACTGGTCTTCGACCGGCTGGTGAGCGGCGGCGAAGTACCGCGCGAAGCCCTCGAAGGCCTCGTCGCCGCCGCCCTACGTTAGAACCCGGGCACCCACGGCCCCGAGAACCGGCCTGCAGCCTCATCCGCCTCCGCCGGCCAGGCGTCACAACGCCTGAAGAACGCCCACTACGAAGATCCCGATACCTACTGTCTCCGGCAGCGCGGCAAGCGCACCCAGCAGCGCGGGCTTGGCCTTCTCGCCGAACTCGTCCTGCACCCCGGTCAGCCAGTTCAGGGTGTCCTTCGCCGCGACCAGCGCGGAGGAGACCACGAGCAGCCAGGCGGCCACCTCCTCCCAGCCCGCACCCAGCATCGACAACCGGGCCGCCCACACCAAGGCGAGCAACACCGCCCCGTGCAGCAGCGTGCTCAGGTGCGCCGCCATCAGATACCTCGGAACGGCAGGCGCGCCCTTCGCGCGCACCGCCACGATGGGAAACCCCAGCAGCGCCCCGTAGAGCAGGTTCAACACCCCGCCGACGATCAGCACCTTCTCCGCTACTGTGACGTCCATCACACCACCGTACCCACAGCACCCGCCCGACCTCGTCATCGACGCAGGCCCGAACGTGAGCACAATGATCTGGCCGAGTGCCCGTACACCGACCAGATCGTTCAGGGATCACCACAGGCAACCACCACGGACTGGACAAGTGCCGACACGGCAGCAGCCCCGGGGGTTCATGGCCGCGAGGCCCCCGCGGCCGCCTTCACCGCCCGCTCTGCCCACCGGAAAAGGCACGCGGCCCGACCCGCCATCGGGCAAGCAAACAGGTCGGGCCGCCGACACATGCGCGCGTGTCACCGGGCCAACGACCCGCCCCGGGTGAACGGCACGGCCACGTGCTCGCCGCGGCCCGGCTCGCCGGGGCGTCAGGCCGGGAGGCCCAGCCATGTCTGAGGTGTCAGGCTCCGGGTGTTCGGGTGCCTAACGATGTCGATCATGCACACGATGGCAGGGAGCGTCGCGATCAGCGGCACGAGCGCGACCCACGGGCTCCTGTCGGCCGGTCCGGTCATGTGCGGCCACTAGCTGCGGTGAGGACGCGCAGGACCGCGTCCGGGTCGTCCGGGGTGATCGTGGGCCGCACGCGGCGCCCGACGTCAATCACCAGCGCACAGTTCTTCCTGGGCCGTTGTGGGTCGAGGTTCCACCAGTGGAGGAAGTCGCCGGTGCCCCAGATCCGCCACCTGCGCACCTTGTTCATGCCGGTCAGGTCGAGTTTCTCGATGCTCTTGATCGAGGTGTAGCCGATCCGCTTCGCCCCCCAGGGGTAGTAGCGGCGGACGACCAGGCCCTGGTCGTCGCATCGTATTCCGCCGTCCTCGTAGGTGGTCGTACTCGCCTGGCTCACTCATGCCTCCCGCAGCTCTGGTTGTGCCCCGTCGCCGGGGCTGGGTCCTGCCGGCGTCCGAACAGCCAGTAAGCGACCGACCCGAGGGTGTTCAAGGCGCTGGCCATCCGCCAGATCCGCTTGTCACCGCGTACCTGCCGGGCCGATCTGGTGCGTAGGTCCCGCCACGTGAGTGCCGCAGCTGCCGTGTGCAGCACGGCAATCGCGGTGAGAATCCGCGCGTCCGGCTTGTCACCTGTGGGCATTGCTCCTCCGCCCGGTCCGCCGACCACGCTTTCGGGCGTGGCGGGCCCTCGGTCTACGGGATTTCAGGGGATATGACGACGATTCCGGCGACCTCTTCATCCGAACGCGACCCAGGCCTTCATGTCGCCGGCTTCGTAGCGCAGCAGGATGTCGACGACCGCGTGGTCGCCGATGCGGCGGACGAACGGCTCGCCCTGGCCGAAGCCTTCGAACGCGCCGACGAAGCCGGCCACCGTGGCCAGGCCATCCCGCGGACTTCATCGGTGAAAGCCGCCATGACCTGCGCGTTGAAGGATCGCCTGGATTCGTCCATGCAGCCGTCGAGGACGACCGCGACGATCGCGGTCGCACGTTGTGCAGCGCCGGCCATGCGCACGGTCTTGCCCATGGGTTCTCCGGTCCCGGGGGTCGACGAGCTTGCCGAACCGCTGGAACGCGGCTTGCGAGTGACTCCGAGCAGGTGCCCGATCTCCTGCCAGGTGCGGCCGGCGTCCCGAGACTGCTGCACACACAGCTTGAGCACCTGCCCCGCCAGGTCGTCCACGCCCTGGGAATGCCGGACCAGCTCAAGGTATGCCTGCGCTGTCAGCGGGCTCTCCACCACCTTGGCCAGAGCCGAGGCCTGCTGAGCCGGCAGAGCGCTCGCGGCACCAAGAGACATCGAAGCGTCGATCACATGTCAAGCATCCCTTTACAACTCCGTACCGTCAAGGCTTCCTTTACAGCGGGTTCGGGACCGCTGACACGATCAGGCCAACCGCAGCCGACGGCTGTGCGCGGCTGTACCGGTGCGGACGGGTGACGACGGCGTGGCCGACGACGGCGGTCGGCAGGCGCAGCAAGTGCCACCTGGTCTTCGACACCGAGGGGCTGCCGCCGTTCGTCATGGTCACCCCGGCCGGCATGACCGATCGCGACGCGACGAGGGAAGTCCGGTTCCGGCTGCGGCTGATACATCCAGAGTGGGGTCGTCAGCCTGCCGCGTCGCTGGGTGGTCGAACGCTCGCGGGCCTGGATCACGCACTCCCGGGACCACGAACGGCTCATCCAGCACTCGGAATCACTGACTACGTGGGCCACGAGTCGCAAACCACTGACCGTTACGGGGATGAAGCCATGGTCATCCCAATAGGCCTGTCGCTGGAGGCCTGCTAGGTCGCCGCAGCGGCCGCCATCGTCGCCGTCCACGCGGCCCACCAAGCGCAGTGCCCACCAACACCTTCACAACCGACCGCGACGCTTCGGTGAGCTCGCGTTGCGGACCGCCTCGCATCGGGGGGCCGGGTGGGTGTCAGTCATCGAACAGGGTGGTTGGGGGTGTGTCAGGCAGCAGGCGGGCGAGTTCAAGGGCGGGGATCACCTCGGCAGCGACGACAAGCAGCCGCAGCGGCTGGGGCGCCAGGTTGGTCACGGTCGTCTTGCGGGGCGGGCCCTCTGGTGACGGCTGCTCGAAGAGCAGGTGGAGGCCGGCGACGTCCATGAAGTAGGCGTCATGCAGGTCCCAGACCAGCTCGGTCACATTCGACGGCAGCCCGGCAGCGGCGGCGCGGAGCGTGGGCAGGGTGTTGTAGTCGATCTCTCCGTGCACGGTGATGTGGGCGGCAGTGTCGTCGATCCGCAGGGTGAAGTGCATGGCGGGCGAGCCCCCTTTCCAGGGGGTCAGGAGCCCAAAGGCGAAGCGCCCCCTGACAGGGGCGGCCGACGATGGCGGGAGCTGGGTGCCCTGGAAGGGGACACGCCCAGAACCCAAAAACCGGCACCCGTAGGGCCAGTCGGTCTCGTGTCTGCCCATCGTCGCACGGCAAGACCCGTGCCCCCTACGGAGGCGGCCGTGATCCGCAACGGCCTGGCCACTTCACCCGCATGTCTGTCGGCGTACGCGCACGTGCTCGGCCGAGTACGGGCGATGGTGCCCGGCCGGTTGCCGCGCGGTGCGGATTCGGCCGTCACACGGTGGGGCGATCGCGTGCCGCGGCGTCACCGCAGCGTGATCTCCTTGCCGATCGACTGCTCGCGGGCGGACGAGAGGACCAGGGCGGTGGCCGCGGCGTCCTGGATCGCTATGCCGGCCGACTTGTAGAGAGTGATCTGCTCCGGCGCGGTGCGCCTCGGTCTGCTGCCGGAAGCAGGGACTCGACCTGCGAGCGGCCCAGAGCAAGCATGCGCTTCAGCCTCCTGATGCCGACCGTCCGGCCGACGACCGCACCGCCCAAGCCTCGACGCGGACCCCTCGCTGCCCGCGTCAACAACGCTTGTGGTCAAAACGCCTAGAGGCCCTGCCCAGCCCCGGCCGGCCTCGGTCTGATGCGGTGAAGCAGTTGCTGCACTTGCCGCGGGACCAACTGGGCCCGGGTGGGGCCCCGGGACGGCACGCCGGACTTGTCCTTGAGGAGGGTGGCCGACGGGTCGCGCCAGCCACCGATAGGGGCGTGCTGCCCGCTATCCCACCGCCCGCAGTGCGGTCTGCAATGCCCACGGTGTCGCCGCCGCCCAGGCCTGGGGTGAGCAGGAATGGGGATAGGGCACGGGACGGCTGGTAGCGCCTTTGTCGTATCCGGCCAGGACCTCCGGCAGCCGGTAGTCGTTGTGGGCCGCCACGGCGACGAGGCCCTGAGCGACCGTGTGCACCTGTTCGGCGAGTCCGTGGCGGGCCAGCCCGAGCACGATCAGGGCGTTGTCGTGCGGCCAGGCGCTGCCGCGGTGGTAGGACAGCGGGTAGTACGGCTTTTGTCCGGCGGCCATGGTGCGGATCGCCCAGCCGGAGAAGAAGTCCGGCTGCAGCAGGCGCTGTCCGACCCGGCGGGCGTGCTCGGCATCGAGGATGCCCGACCACAGCAGGTGCCCCGCGTCCGAGGCCAGGGCGTCGACCTGGTGGCCGTGGCCGTCCAGGGCGAGGGCCGGGAACTCGGCGTTTGGCATCCAGAAGTCGCTCAGGAAGCGGCCGCGCAGGTCCGTGGCGATGTGGCGCAGGCGGTGCGCGTAGGCCTCGTCCTGCCAGACGTCGGCGGCCAGTTGGGCGGTGCGTACCAGGGCGTCGTAGGCGTAGCCCTGGGCTTCCGAGACGGCGATGGGGCCTTCGGCCTGTGTGCCGTCGGTGCAGCAGATGGCTCCTGCGGAGTCCTTCCAGTTCTGGTTGACCAGGCCGTTCGGGTCGGGTTGGTAGACGAGGTAGCCGTGCCGGTCCAGGCCTCCGTCGGTGAGCATCCAGTCGACGGCCTGGCGGGCGTGCCGCTCCAGGCGAAGGGCGAGAGCTGGTTCGCCGGTCGTCTCGTAGTGGGCGTGGAGGAGCACCAGGAAGAGCGGTGTCGCGTCGACGGCGCCGTAGTAGCGGCCGTAGGGGACTTGGCGGAAGTGGGCGAGTTCGCCGTGGCGGGTCTCGTGGACGATGCGTCCTGGCTGTTCACCGCTGTTCGGGTCGTGGCGCCGGCCCTGGGTGGCGGCGAGCGCACTCAAGGTCGCGGCGGCTGTCTCGGGCCGGTATGGCAGGAGGAAGTACGACGTCAGCAGTGAGTCTCGGCCGAAGAGGGTGAGGAACCAGGGGATCCTGCGGCGGGGACGTGGACGTCCTCGCCGTCGACGCCGGTGACGGCGATGGTGAGCAGGTCGATGTCGTGCAGGCCTCGTTCGCAGGTGCGCGCCAGGTCGTCGGTGGCGGGGGCGGCCCTGTGTCCTGGCCGCGGTGAGGTAGGGGCCACGTCCGGCATGCCGTGCGGGTGGGCGCGGACGGTGAGACGGAGGTCGGCCTCTGCCTGTGCGGCGAGTTCCAGCTCCCAGCTCAGGATCTGGGAGCTGGTGTGCGGCGTGCCGGGGTCGTCCCCGACCGTGGTCGGGGCGGGGTTGGACGTGATGGTGGTGCGAGAGTGCCAGTCCTCGCGCCGGTAGTCGACCTGCAGGCCGTCGGCTGTACGACCGGTTTCGTGGCTGGCGCGGGGTTTGGCGTAGTGGCGGTCGTCGGCGCGCAGTTCGAACAGGTCGGCGAAGTCGGCGTCGACGGTGAGGTCGACGCGGGCGGTGACGGGTTCGGGCCGGTTGCTGACCAGCCGCAGGTGTTCGGTCAGCGTGCCGGCCGTCACGGTCTGTTCGCGGAAGACGGTGTAGGGGGGCGGATTGTCGCGGGTGCCCTGCGGGGTGAGTACGCAGGTGGCGGTGTCGTCGGTGTCGGCCGTGGCGGGCACCAGCGCGGTCGGCTCGCTGCCGTCGACGGTCAGCTGCCAGCGGCTGAGGTGCCGGGCGTCGCGCAGGAACAGTCCGTCCGGTGCCGTGCCCCGGGTACCGCTGATGCCGCCCCCGGCGTCGAGGCGGGCGAAGGTGGCGTCCCGCACCAGCTGGACGCGGTCGTCGGCCGGGCTCATGGGGTGGGCTCCTTGGGGTCGGCGCACAGCAGGTCGAGCGTGAGCGCGGCGGTCCACGAGAAGTGCCGGGCGCCGCGCGGGCGGCCGGTGACGGGGTCGACGTACTCGGTGAAGCCGGTGGCGCCGGCCTCGGTGACGAACCCCGACCGCAGATCTGCGGCCTGGGGGTCCAGGGCGTGCGTGCGCAAGCCGCGGTGGATCAGCCAGGCGGTGTTGAACCAGGCGGGACCGCGCCAGTAGCGGTGGGCGTCGAAGGCGTGGCCGTGCAGGTCGTAGCTCGGGACCAGGCGGGTCGCCGGTGCGGTGAAGCGCGGGCCGGTGAGCGTGTCGAGGAGACGGCCGACGATGTGCGGTGGCAGGTCCGGGACGAGCAGCGGGACGAGTCCGCTGACGCTGCGCTCCTCGACCAGGGTGTCCGTGGTCAGGTCACGGACCTGGAAGATGCCGGCCTGCTCGTCCCACAGACGGCTGACCAGGTGCCGGGTGAGCGCTTCGGCGCGCGCGGTGTGCGCGGTGGCATCGGCGCCCGTCTCCCGTGCCATGGCGGCCAGGGCCCGCTCGCTTGCGATCAGCAGGGCGTTGAAGCACGGGTCCTCCACGGCGAAGGCGAACCGGGCCGCCCGGTCGTCGTATCCCGCAGCGCGGTAGTCGGCGGCGAGACGGACGTAGCGGCCGTAGTCCAGGTCGGTGGGCCGGTCGGCAGGGTGGCCGTGATCGAGGTCCGCCCGCTGGAAGGCGTCCGGCGACGCGGGCTCGATCCGTTGCAGCGCCTCGTCCCAGCAGGGGCTGTTGTCCATGCCGGGCTCCCAGGGATGGACCACCGCGGCCAGCCCAGCGCCGCCGAGGTCCCGCTGGGCGAGGAGATAGTCGTGCCAGGCGGACAGGCGTGGCACAACGCGGTCGAGGAAGCCTCGCCGGCGGGACTCCACCGGGTCCGCGCGGTGCACCAGCCAGGCCGCCAGCGCGTGCACCGGCGGCTGGACGATGCCGGAGGTCTCGGCGGCCGCCGGTGCGCCCGCGCCCTTGCCTGCGGTGGAGGAGCGCCAGAAGTCGGGGCTCGGGAAATAGGCGTCGTACGGCAGCGCCGGGTTGAAGACGATGTGCGGGATGCGTCCGTCCGTCCACTGCCCGGCCAGCAGGGACTCCAGTTCCTGCTGGGCGCGGCGCGCCGAGAGGTGACGCAGGCCGATGGCGATGAACGCGGAGTCCCAGCTCCACTGGTGCGGGTAGAGGGTGCGGGAGGGAACGGTGGAGGTGCCGGTCCAGTTGTCGATCAGGACCCGCGCCGTACCGCGCCGCAGTGTCAGGGCTGCGGCGTCGGTGGGCGCGGGCCGGTCCAGGAGGGACTTCACGCGCCGGACCTCTTGAGGAATGCGGGGACGGAACGGACGGCCTCCACGGGATCGCCCGTCAGTCGGCATTCGAGGGCGAGGTGGCCGTCGTAGCCGATGGTGTGCAGGGCGCCGAGCCAGGCGGGCCAGTCGAGGTGGCCGGCGCCGGGCTGGAAGCGGTTGGAGTCGGAGATTTGGGCGTGTCCGATGACGTCGGCGTGCGCGAGGATCGCGGCCGCGGGGTCGGTCTCCTCGATGTTCATGTGGTAGCTGTCGATGCCGATGCGGACCGAGTCCTGGCCGGTCGCGCGGATCAGGTCGGCGGCCTGCTCCAGGCGGTTGACCATGTGGTCCTCGTACCGGTTCAGGGGCTCCAGGAAGAGGATGACGCCCTCCTTGCGGGCGTGTTCTCCCAGCTCGGCCAGGCCGGCCAGCAGCACCTCGCGGTCCTCCGCCTCGCTGCGCGGCGGTTCGAAGGGCGGCAGGCGGCGGGAGGCCATGCCGTACGAGGCCGGGGTCTGCGCGCCGCGGCCGCCGATCTCGGCGATCACGGTGAGCTGCGACTTCATCTGGACGATGGCGTCGCGTCGCCGGTCCGCGTCGAAAGCGCCGAAGAAGTGCAGCATGTCGACGCAGACGGTGGGCATGACCACGCCGTCCTTGCGGGCCTGGCGCAGCTCCTCGAGGCGGGAGGCGAAGTGCAGGTCGCCCTTGCCGCGCAGTTCGATGGCGTCGTAGCCGGCTTCCTGGGCGAACTCCCACTTGGCCTGCAGGGTGTCTCCGGGCAGGAGCTGTTCCTGCGCCGCGGTCTTGAGCATGAGGAGGGGGCCTTTCGAGACGTTCAGAATTCCAGCACGACCTGCAGCGCCTCGGCCGGGCGCTCGTCGAGCAGCACGTAGGCGTCGGCGGCGTCGGCGACCGGGACGACATGGCTGACGAGGCTGGTGGCGTCCACCTGTCCCTCGGCGACCAGGCGCAGGAAGGTCTGCTGGAGGCGTTCCACGCTCCAGCGGTGGGACAGCTGCGGGGGGACGCCGCCGATCTGCGAGCACACGAGCTGGACGCGGTTGTGGTGGAACTCGTCGCCCAGGCGCAGGCCGACGCCGTCGCCCTGGTAGAAGCCGGACGCCACCACGCGGCCGCCGGCGGCGACCGAGCGCAGGGCCTCGTGCAGCGCGGGGTAGGCGCCGCTGATCTCGATGGCCAGGTCCGCGCCGAGGCCTCCGGTGGTCTCGCGGATGCGCTCGGCGACGGAGTCGGTGCGGGCGTTGAGCGTGTGCTGGGCGCCGTAGTGCTTGGCGGTCTCCAGCCGGCCGTCGAGGGCGTCGACGGCGGTGACCCGGGCGCCGTTGAGCTGGGCGAGGCGGGTGGTGAGCAGTCCGATGACGCCCTGCCCGAAGACGGCGACGTCCTCGCCGAGGTGGATGTCGCCGGCCAGGACGGCGTTGTAGGCGATGGCGCCGACGCGGGCGAAGGCGCCGGCCAGCGGCTCGAGCCCGGCGGGCAGGGTGTGGCCGATCATGCGCTCGGCCGGGACGATGCCCTCGCTCAGGCGTGGTGAAGCCCATGGAGTCCTGCCGGCGCCAATGGCTGGAGCTGAACCGGCATGCCTGAGCTGGGCACCGTGCGTCGTCCTGGCTGTGGCCACTGCCCTTCCGCGCCCTGTGTCGCGCCGTCCATGTGCCGCCCACCCGAGAAGCAGACGGGGTTATGAGGTACACCGCGACTACGCGGCCGGTCCACAAGCGCAGCCGGTGCGACTGTGCCCTTCGAGGCCCACCCGCTTGGTATCGCTGGTACCGTTAATACCATGTCGGATCCCAAAGCCATGAGCCTACGCTTTCCCGACCCTGCACAGCGGGCCGCTATCGCGGCCGCGGCCAAGCAGGCGGGGGTCAGCATGCAGGAGTACATCCTCTCCGCCGCCTATGACCGTGCGACCGCTGTGGAACGGCGGTTCCTGGACGGCTTCAAGGCATCCATGGGCCGTAGCGGCGCGGCGTTCGCGGCCAAGCCCGGCAATCTGGACCCCAGCGCCGAGCATCGGGCGGCCGAGCAGGAAGCGCAGCGGGAGCTCGGGCACCAGGAGCGAGGCCACGCCGCGTGACCCAGTCGGAGCCGCTCCACCCGCTCGACGTCACCTTTCTTCTGCACGCCGCCGAGCTGCTCGCCGGCGATCCACAGGTCGACGACTTCGGACCGCTGTACGCCGCTGTCGCCCGGGTCAACGCCAGGGCGATGGAGCGCGACATCTACGGCTCCCTGCATCTCAAGGCCGCCGCGCTGCTGCAGACCCTCGCGAAACTGCCGTGCCTGGAGCACTCGAATGAAGCGTTCGCCTGGCACGCGACCGAGGCCTACCTGATCCTCAACGGGCGAGAGATGGATTACCCGCCCAAGGCCGCCGTCGCGCTCATGCGCGACGCGGCTTCCGGAGCACTCGGTGTTCCCCGGATCGCCCGCCAGCTACGCGACTGGGCCATCGACTGACCCACCCAGGCCGGCCAAGTTCGCGCCGCAGTCGTGCTCCAAGCGCTTCCGGCGAGCTGACCGAGGTAGTTCGTGACGTCCCGCCGGGGTCACGTTTGCCCTGCCGACCACGTTGCCTAGCGATTCGCCGACGGCGTGCGGACGGGATTGATGGCTTCACCCATGTGGGACTTGACGTGATCGATGACCTCGTCGAGTCCTGGGAAGGCGAGAAGTCCCCGTATGCGCAAAAGACAACCCGTCGGCCGGCAGAAGCCCTGCACCGACTGCCGAAGGGCAGCAACACCGTTGCCAGACCGCGCCATCCACCAGGACGGCTACCCGCAACGGTGCCAATGCTCGTCAGGCCGCGGTCAACTCACCCCGGTGCGCAACGCTCCCGCCAGCAGGAGGACGCCCGTGATCCCGAAGAAGATCCGCATGGTGGTAAGGCTTCGCCAGCACTTTCCGTACGGCCTGCGCACTGCGTCCGCCCAGTCCCAGACCCACACGTCGACGCCGCGATAACCGCACGCAACCACCGTGCAGGCGCTGGTCGCCAACAGCAGGAGGACACACAGCACTCCACGAATGATCAACATCATTCCCCTCCCGAGCCGGCGACCGGCGCCGCATCGCGGCATTGCCGCAGGCGGTGTAGGCGGGTGCTGAGCGTCCCTGATGCGACGGCAACGACGGCGGACGCCAGCGGCACTGGGCACGCCGCGAGGCCCCGGAAGAGCCCCTGTGCCGCCACCGCGGGATCGGCGTCGCGGGGTCGTCGATGACGTGCTCGCGGATGTCGTCATAACAGGCGGTGCCACCCACCTCGACCAGCCGGCGCAGCACCGCGCGGGCACGGGGCATCACCGCGGCGACGGTGTCGAACAGCAGCCGGTCCGTCCAGCCCTGCCACAGATCCTCGCTGCTGAGCAATTCCGGGCCCGGCCGCGGCTCGAGAACGGGGGTGTCCGGCCAACTGCCTGACAGGGTTGCGGGGTTGAGGCCGTACGCGGCCCGCACCGCCGGGATCGCCTGCTCGTAGGTGTCCCTCTTGGGGTCGATGGTCAGCTGCACGCCCGCCCCCTCCGCGATCTCCTCCCCCATCACGGCCCCCGGCCATGTCGCCGCCGGTGGGCGCGCGTGTGACCCCATTGGGCCTGCCGGAGTGCGGGGCGCGGGTGGTCTTCGCAGCATGGCGTCTGAGAACCCCCAACCAGGCGGTGACGAGATCGATCGGTGCCGGTGGGCTGTCACCGGCACCGATACGGAAGGACGACATGCCCATACGCAACCGCAGCACGGCCGCCGCAGCTGCCATGTTCCTGGCCGGCCTGACGGTGCTGAGCGCGCCTCCGGCCCACGGCACGTCCGTCGTGGCCGCCACCCGCCACAAGCCCCCGGCGAGGGCGGGCGGCCCCCCGTTCATCAGCCGCCCACAGCCCGGCCTGTCGGTGGGACGGACAACCGGTGAGGCGCTGCCTGCACGCTCGACGGCCGGCACGCACACCGTCGCCTCCGGGAACACGTTGTGGGACATCGCCCAGCAGGCCCTCGGCAACGCACTGCGGTGGGACAGCGTCTACTTGCTCAATCAGCAGAGCATCGAGGATGAGGCCCGTCGGCACGGGTACGCCTCCAGTGACCGGGGCCACTGGATCTTTCCGGGCACCGTACTCACCCTGCCTCCAACACCGGCGGCACAGACGCAGCCGTCGTCGCGCTTCGAGCCCGCCCCCTGCCCCACCACTTACGGAGAGCTCAAGGAGACCCGCTGCGGCTTCCTCGTCGTACCGGAAAACCGGGCCCATCCCACTGCGCGGACCCTTCGCCTGGCCGTTGCGCTCGTCCGCTCGGCATCACCGAGGCCACACCCCGATCCGATCGTGTTCTTC
This sequence comes from Streptomyces sp. NPDC048419, assembly GCF_043200415.1. Classification (NCBI taxonomy): domain Bacteria; kingdom Bacillati; phylum Actinomycetota; class Actinomycetes; order Kitasatosporales; family Streptomycetaceae; genus Streptomyces; species Streptomyces sp. NPDC048419. The sequence goes on from NZ_JBICXT010000027.1 coordinate 75,185, forward strand.
ACCGGCGGGCCCGGCGCGGACGCGCTTGGGAACATATCGGAACTCACCGAGGCCGGACTGAACCGCGACCGTGATCTGGTCGTCCTGTCCCAGCGCGGAACGTACTCGTCCCAGCGGCCGCTGACCTGTCCCGAGATCGACCGGTTCTACGGGGAGCGTGTCGGCCTCCTCTACGACGCCCCCTCCACCGGAGACCGATACGTTCGGGCAGCGGCCCGGTGCCGCGAGCGCCTGACAGCCCAGGGAGTCGATCCGGCTGCCTACAACACCAGCGAGAACGCCGCCGACGTGGCGGATCTGCGCAGGGCCCTGGGAATCCGGGAGTGGAACGTGCTGTCCCACTCCTACGGGACACAGCTGGCGCTGACCTATATGCGCATGTTCCCCGAAGGGGTCCGTTCGGTGACCGTCGACGGCGTCGTGCCGCCGTCCGTGGCAACGCCCGGGTGGACGTGGAGCAGCATGCGGGAGTCGTTCGACAACATCGTGAGCGCCTGCGCGACCCAGCCCGCGTGCCGGCAGCGCCACCCGGACATCGGTGCCACCTTCCTACGCATGGTGCGTCAATTGGAGGCTCATCCGGTCACCACACACGTGACGGTGCCGCAGGTCGGGACGGTGAAGGTGGTCCTCGACGGCGGGGCGCTGCTGAACTGGATGGTGCGCGCCAGTCACGCCCCCGACACCTTCCCGGTGGGCGTGGACGAGTTGGCCCACGGCCGCCCCGAGCGCATCGCCGAGCAGTGGGCGGCCGCCTGGCTCCCCGGCTCGCAGGGGATGTTCGCCCACGGGTTTTCGCTGAGCGTGTGGTGCAGCGAATGGGTTCCGTTCGAGACCCCCGCCGAACAGCTCGCCAAGGGGCGGCGAGCCTTTCCCGAGCTTCCCCGCTCGGTCCTGGCCCAGGCGCCGCAGCTGCCGTTCCTGCGTCAGGCATGTCAGGCCTGGGACGTTGCGAAGGCACCCGACTCCGTTCGTGCGGTCACTCGGAGCAGCATTCCCACCCTTGCCATCTCCGGAAGTTTCGACGCCCAGACGGGGGCTCAGTGGGGGCGCTACGTGGCCCGGACGCTTTCCCGCTCCACGGTGGTCACCCTGGCCGGTGTCGCCCACGGGACGTTCGACACTCCGTGCGGGGCAAAGGTGATCACCTCCTTCTTCGACGACCCCGCAAGCCCGGACACCCGGTGCGTGAACTCCGTGAAACCGGCGCCGTTCGTCACCGACGGTGAGGCCAAAACCCGTGAATGATGATCTGCTGTCGGCCGGCTCCGACACCGTGCGCTCTACGCCCTCTGGACTTGTCGGCCCCGCGCGGTGGTCTCGCCGCGGCCTTCTGAGCGCTGCGGCAGCGGTGGGCTGCGCGAGCGTCTCGCTGGGGACGGCGGCGCCGGCGGCCGCGTCCCCGCGCTCCGCTGTCCGCGGCGGCGGCACCGGCGCTACCGGGAACTCACCGTTCAGCGCCCTGGACGCCAAGATCGAGGAGGCCATGCGGGCGTACTCGATCCCCGGAGCGGCGGTGGGCGTGCTCCTGGACGGCCAGGAGTACGTGAAGGGGTACGGCATCACCAATGTCGACCATCCCGTCCCGGTCGACGGTGACACCGTCTTCCGGGTCGGCTCGACCACCAAGACCTTCACCGGCACGACGATGATGCGGCTGGTCGAGCGGGGCGACGTCGAGCTGGATGCCCCGGTGCGCCGCTACCTCGCCGATTTCGCGGTCGCCGACCCGTACGCGTCGGCGCAGGTCACCGTGCGGCAGTTGCTCAACCACAGCGCCGGGTGGCTGGGCGACGACTACCAGGACTTCGGCCCCGGGGACGACGCGCTGGCCCGCTTCGTGGCGTCCATGGCCCGATTGCCGCAACTCACCGCCCCCGGCAAGGTGTTCGCCTACAACAACGCGGCGCTGTGCGTGGCCGGCCGGATCATCGAGGTGGTGACCGGCACGGCCTACGAGGCGGCGGTGCGCGAACTGGTCATCGATCCGCTCGGCCTCGACCACACCCGCTTCTCCAGTGATGAGATCGTGGGCTTCAACGTCGCGGCGTCACACAACGTCGTCGACGCAAAGGCCGTGCTGGATCCGGATTTCTGGCCCCAGCCACGCAGCCTCGCGCCGACCGGCGGCCTGATCTCCAGCGTGCGCGACCAGCTGAGCTGGGCCCGCTTCCACCTCGGGGACGGTACGGCTGACGGCGGCACACGACTGCTGAGCAGGGCATCGCTAAAACAGATGCGCTCCACACCCGGCCCCGGCGGCACGCTGGTCGTGGAACTCGACGGCATGGGAGTCACCTGGATGCTGCGTCCGACGGCACAGGGAGACCGGATCGTGCAGCACGGCGGGACCTGGCCGGGTCAGATCTCGGGCTTCCTGATGGTTCCCAGCCGAGGCTTCGCACTGACCTTGCTGACCAACTCGGAAGGCGGGACGCGGCTCCGGGACGAGCTGTTCACCGACGACTGGGCCCTCAGCCGGTTCGCCGGGGTGACCAACCTGCCGGCCAGGTCCACCGCCATGAGCGGTCGGGAACTGGCACCCTACGAGGGCCGTTACATCGCCCAGCGGATCAATGACGAGGGCGCCGTGGAGGACGCCGTCATCGAACTGACTCGGCACGACGGACGGCTGCGCGGTACCCAGAGTGCCCACGGCCCGGCCGGCAAGGCCGCAGTCCCCCCCGACGAAGAGGACGCGGTCCAGGACCAGACCAGCGAGGTCAAAGTCGCCTTCTACCGAGAGGACTTCGCGCTGGACCTCACCCCCGACGGCAGACCGGTCGGCACCCGCTCCGACTTCGTGCGCGGACCCGACGGGAAAGTGGCGTGGTGGCGCAACCACGGACGGCTGCACCGCCACCAGACACAGTGACACGCGCGGACGAGGCTCCGGGGCACCTCCAGCAAGCGTGGGGTGGGCACGCCCCCCATGTTCATCAGCGATCAAGCGCCATCCCCCAGCCCGACCACTCCCCCAGCCGGCCCGACCATCGACGACCCGGCCCCACGGCAGGTCACAGCACCACACAGACCCATGCGGCCGAACCCTGCGCAATGTGACGGGTGTTTACCCAGATATGGAACGGCAGGTTGGCAGTCCCCCTGACCGCTGAGCGCATTCTCGGGCCGTTCGCACAAGGCGGACGGGGCCCGTTCCGCCCCTCTGACGGCGGCCGGGCCCCGCTCACCAGGCTGCTCTACTTCAGGAACGTGGCGTCAGCGCCACCAAAGCTGTCCTTCTGACCCAGGTCCAGGTCCCCTTCGGTGCCCAGACCCGCGGCGGGCTGGTCATCGAACGCGGGGCCCTGCCAGTCCTGGTCCACCTGGCTGCTGGTCCCCTCGTCACCGGTGTCAGCGGCGGCAGCGGCCGCGCCACCGAAGACGACCAAGGCGCCGAGAGCGGTAGCAGCGACTGCGATACGGATACGCATGGGTACTCCCGTGAAATGGAGGCTGTTGTCCCATGAACATCACCCTCAAAACGACAGAGAGTAACCAGAAGCCACCCGGACGAGTGACACCCCTCCCACCAGCTTCAACGTCCGATTCCCTCTGTGCGACACACAGAAAGCCAACCTCCGGCAGCCGGCCACCACCGCCCTGCGCAGTCACAACCGCAGGCCCCCCACCCCGACCACGACCGGCTTCAACCCCGACCACGGACCGGACCACAGCAGGTCGCAGCAGTGCGCAGACGGCACGGCCAAACCTGCGCAATCAGCTGCCTACTACGCATCAGTTGAAGCAGCCGCGGGGTCCGCAAAGCGCCGTGCGCACCACCCCCGAATGGCCGCGCACCGCACGCGAACCCTGCGCACAGGGATTCGCGTCACGGTCACAGCAGCGAATACGCCGCCGATCGCGCAGACCCGCCGCCCTGCGCAGCCGGCTCCACCCCACCGCCGTGCACGACGCCCGGCCGAGCCTGAGCACCGGCAGACCCGCTGCCGGTACTCGTCATGGAGCCGACGAAGCGCACGACGGCCACAAAGACCTGAAAAGCCCCGCCCGCCCGCCTGCCACGGGGCGGGCAGGCGGACGAGGCCGCGTTGGACGCCGCCTGGGCCGGCCTGCCCGAGACTCCCGACCGCAGCGCCAGCGTGCACACCAGGCGCGGGCGCCAGAAGTCCCGGCCCGCGCGCCGCAGCAACGCCGCTTCGAGGCGTAGCCGAGCGGGGCCGACACCGCTGAGCGTCACTGAGCATGGGGGCTATCCGGCGGCCGGACGACACGGAGCCAGATGCGGCGATGCCTTCAACACGTCGTCGCTCCGGACCTACCGTGCCGTTGCGAGGAGTCCAAGTGGGTCATCACACGCCGGCGTCGGACTCCCTGGCGCCCTGTCCGCGGGCCGCCCTTTGGTCTCATTCCGGGATCGGGAGCGGTCCTTACTGCGGTGACTATGCGACGCGGTCCTTTCGCAGTGCCTGGATGAGCCAGGGGTACACCGGGATGAGGCTCGGTACCACCTGCCAGTCGTTGACGATCCATACCAGGCGCCAGTACCGCTCCACCTGAGGATCGTGCGCCTCTTCGAACTCCTGCGCCATCCAGTGTCGGAACTCCGTGTCAGGGGTGCGCGCGAACACCTCGGCGAAGCGGTGCACGAGGTCGTCGATGACGGGTGCGGCCCTGTCACTGAGCGGGTCTATGCCCGACTCCATGGTCTCGGCGACCTTCTGGCGGGTGAATTCCGTCAGTTCCTCGCCGGCATCCCTTTCGATGTCGAGCGGACGCCCGGCGGCCTGGCGCATGGCCATCCGGCGCATCCGGGCACGGAAATCCTCGTCGCCGACCAGCTCGGCGAGCTCCACCCAGGCGGTGACCTGCTCGCCGGTCGGATCATCGGGGAGGTCGGGGGTTGCAGCAACCACCATGGCCACCGCGGCCGAATCGGCATCCGCGGTGCGGAAGGTGCCAGACACGAAATCGTCGATCAAACGTCGGCGTTCCTCGCCGGACAACTGCGCGAGCCTGTGCATGAGCTTGGTCTCCTCCAGATTGGACCCGCGCCTGGCCACGACTCGCAGCACGCTCCGACGCAGGAGCAGCGTCCGGATCTGGACGTCCATGGCGTCGGCGTGCGCCGTGGCGACTTCTGTCATGGAGAGCTTGCGGTCCAGTACCCGTTGAATCGTGGCCAGGTCCATGCCCAACTCACGCAGTGTGCGGACGAGTTCCAGACGAAGCAGTGCGTCCAGGTCGTAGAGCCGATAGCCGGCGGGACTTCGGGTGGTCGGCGCTACCACCCCCGAATCGGAGTAGAACCGGATTGTCCTCACTGGCAAGCCGGTCCGTCGGGAGAGCTCCCCGATCGAGTAGAGATTCGTAACGTCCATGCCCCCACTCTGCTGTCTCCAGTCACTGGAGAGTCAAAGCCTCTTCCCCAGCTGGGCGCGCGAAGGCAACGGTGTGCGTCACGGCCCGCCGGCAACCTCCGGCTACGAGTCCTTGGACTCATTCTCCTTCTTGGGTGCGGAAGGTGCGGCGGTAGGTGTCGGGTGGGACGCCGACGGTGCGGTGGAAGTGGCGGCGCAGGGTGGTGGCGGTACCCATGCCGGTGGCCACAGCGATGGTGTCCACGGTGGCGTTGGTGGTTTCCAGCAGTTCCTGGGCGTGGCGGATGCGCTGGGTGTGGAGCCACTGCAGTGGTGTGGTGCCGGTGAGGTGTTTGAAGTGGCGGCTGAGATGGCGTGAGCTCATGCCGGCCTGGTGGGCCAGGTCCTCTACGGTGAGCGGCTGGTCCAGTCGCTCCAGCGCCCAGGGCAAGAGCTCGCCCAGGGGGTGGTTGCCCGGGGCGGGGACGGGCGTGGCGATGAACTGGGCCTGGCCGCCGTCGCGGTGGGGCGGGATGACCAGACGGCGGGCGATCTTGTTGGCGACGGCCGAGCCGTGGTCGAGGCGGACCAGGTGCAGGCACAGGTCCATGGCGGCGGCCTTGCCCGCGGAGGTGAGGACGTCGCCGTTGTCGACGTAGAGGACGTCTGGATCGACGGTGGCCGCTGGGTGGCGCCGGGCCAGTTCCCGCGTGTGGGCCCAGTGTGTGGTGGCGCGCTTGCCGTCGAGCAGTCCTGCCGCGCCCAGGATGAAGGCGCCCGTGCACAGTGAGGCCACGCGGGCGCCGGCCGCGTGGGCGGCGCGCACCGCCTCGACCAGCTCGACGGGCGGTTCGCGATCCGTGTCGGCCCAGCTGGGGACGATCACCGTGTCCGCGTGCGCAAGGTGGTCGAGCCCGTGGTCGCTGTCCAGGCGGAAGCGGCCGACGCGCGCCGGACCGTTGCCACAGAGGGCGAAGTCGTACCAGGGGTCCACGATGTGGGTCAGGTCGGCCCCGAAGACCTCGACGGCCACGGACAGTTCGTAGTGGAGCATGCCGTCGGTGACGGCCAGCGCGACAGTGGGCATGTCCGAAACTGTACGCGGCATGTCGTTTCCGACTCTCGTGCGGGGCGCTGCCGCGAGGACAGGATGGGGGTGTCAAGCCGCAACGGATCAACATCGCAGCGGGCGTTCGAGTGCACGGGAGCCGTCTCATGGGGTCAGGGCAGCTGGTGGCGGTGTTCGGCGCGTACGGCCACACCGGGCGGTTCGTGGTGGCGGAGCTGGCCGCGCGTGGGTTCCTGCCGGTGCCCGTCGGGCGCAACGCGCAGGCTTTGCAGGAGCTGGCCGACGAGCACGGGCTGCAGGCCCGGGTGGCGTCGGTCGCAGACCCGGCCTTGCTGGACCGGGCCCTGGAGGCAACGGCGGCGGTCATCAACTGCGCCGGCCCCTTCGCCTCGACCGCCGGCCCCGTGATCGAGGCTGCGCTGCGCGCAAAGATCCCCTACCTGGACGTCGCCGCCGAGCTCGAGGCAAACCTCGACACCTTCGCCCACTACCGCGAGCGGGCCCGGGACGCGCAAGCGGTGATCGTCCCGGCCATGGCCTTCTTCGGCGGTCTCGGCGACCTGCTGGCCACCGCGGCGATGGGCGACTGGACCGAAGCCGACGAGGCACACATCGCCTACGCGCTCAGCAGCTGGCACCCCACCACCGGCACCCGGCTCTCGGGCGCGGTCTCCCGCCAGCGGCGCGGCGCCCACCGCCTGCGCTACCGCGGCGGACGGTGGGAGCACCGCACCGACGACGCGCCCACCCTGGAGTGGACCTTCCCGGATCCGATGGGACCCCGGCCGGTGATCGGGGAGTTCACGATGGCGGACGTCGTCACCGTCCCCCAGCACCTGTCCATCCCCGACGTGACCACCTACATGACCGCCGAGGCGGCCCGCGACGTCGCCGCGCCCCATACGCCGGCCCCGACCGCCGCCGACAAGAGCGGGCGCTCGGACCAGACCTTCCTCGTCGACGTCGTCGTGCGCGCGGGTGGAGCCGAACGCCGGGCCACGGCCGGCGGCCTGGACATTTACGCCGTCACCGCGCCCCTCGTCGCCGAGGCCCTCGAACGCGTCCTGACCGGCCGCACCAAGACCACCGGCGTCGCCTCCGCCGGCGAGATCTTCGACGCCCCCGACTTCCTGCACGCCCTCGCCCCGCACCTCGCACTCGACCTGCACCCGCGCAAGCAGACGGCGTGACATCAGCCAACCGCCCGGGCTGCCGGCCGCGCCCTCAGCGAGCCGCGACGACACCGACGTCGGCGGCCTCGTTCGATTCCCTCACCTTCACCCGCGCTGTCCCCCGTGCTGAACAACCGCTGCCCAAACCCGGGCTCCGGTCCACTTCTTGTGGTTCACCGCCTCGCTCACCGCCACCCCGCCCGAGGACGGGATACGCCTCGCCGCGACCGGCGTCAGCGAGGACTGGTTCCACCGACTCGTACGCGCCAGCGGCCTGTCGCCGCCGGACTTCGCCCTGCTGGTCCGAGCCCACCGTCACGGTGGACCCGCGGGTGTCGCAATCGCCCGCGCGCCCTTCACCCCCGGCCCCGTCGACATGGCCGCCGCCCGCACCGCGCCCACCGACCTCGCCGCCCCGACAACGCCGACACGCCGACGACATTGCCCGCACCGTGCGGCTACGCTCCTGCCCGCAGCCGCCTCACCGCCGACGACGAGGGCATCCAGATCCGCCTCGGCCCCGGCAACCGCCGGCACCCCTGCACCCGCGAAGGCAGCGGCGCCGTACGGTGGCCCGGCGCCCCCGCCGCAGCCGACCCCGTCGCTGCTCCGGTCACGGCCCGCACCGCCGCCGCCCCGCGGAACTGATCGCCAAGCCGGCCAGGGCGCCCGAAGGAGGACACGATGACGACCGCGTGGGACGCGCTGCCGCACTGGATGCTGCCGCCCCGGCCCAGTGGGTGGGAGGCCGATGACCTCGACAACGCACCCGGCCTCCCCCGGCACACCAAGCTGATCGATGGAGCGCTGATCTTTATGATCTCCCCGCAGCGGTCCTGGCACGCCCGCGTCGTCACCCGGCTGACGACCGCACTGGACCATCAGGCCGCTGAGGGATGCGTGATGGACCGGGACATGACCGTCAAGCTGAACGAGAAGAACCGCCCCGAACCTGCCGTCCTTGCTGTCACGGTCCCCCGCCCCGCAAACCGACCGCTCGCTCCTTGCCGGCGGTAACGTCGAACGACACCCGGCCCCAGGCACATCCTTACCGGCTTTCGGAAGCCACGTCCGGTCGCACCGCTTGAGGAGAAGGGGGCCGGGCGATGCCGCGGCACAGGGCTGGCCAGGTGACTGGGGCCAACCGACGGGAACGGTGCCGGGGCAGGGTGGCGTGTGGGCTCTTACCGTGAACAGCCCACTGACAGTCGGAGTCGAGGCAGGCAGCCCATGAACCCGCAGATCGACTACGAGGCGGTCTTCCACGCCCTGCCGGGCATGGTGGCGCTGCTCACGCCGGACCTGGTGTACGCCGACGCCAACAAGGACTTCCAGCGGCTGGCCGGACGCAGCCGCGAGCAGCTGGTGGGCCGCTACATTTTCGATGTCTTTCCCGAGAACCCGAACGATCCGGCCGCCGCCGGTATGCGGGAGACCCAGGCGTCCATGCTGCGGGTGGTCGCCACGGGCGAGCGCGACACCATGGCACTGGTCCGCTACGACATCGAGGATCCCCAGCGGCCCGGGCTGTGGGAGGAGCACTACTGGAGCCCGGTCAACGCCCCCGTCCTGGACCCGGACGGGCGGGTGGTGCTCATCGTGCACCGCGTGGAGGAGATCACCGAACTGCTTCGCGCCCGCGACAGCGCGGCCGCCGGCAACGGGTCACGGGTCCTGCAGGCCGAGCTCTACACCCGCTCTCGTGAACTCCAGGAAGTCAACGAACGCCTGCGCCAGGCCCACGCCCGTGAGCGCGAAGTGGCCGTGGCCCTGCAGGAGGCGATGCTGCCCACCCCCAGCCCCGTCGGCCACCACCAGGCAGCCGTGCGTTACCAGCCCGCCACCTCCACCCTGAACGTGTGCGGCGACTGGTACGACCTGGCCGACCTGCCCGGTGACAGCATCGCGGTCGCCGTCGGCGACGTCGTCGGCCACGGCCTGGCGGCCGCCTGCGTCATGGGACAGCTGCGCAGCGCGCTCAGCGCCGCCTGCCGCGTCGCCGACGGCCCCGCCCGCGCCCTGGACGCCCTGGGCCTGTACGCCCGCCATGTCCAGGGCGCCGAGTCGACCAGCGCGGTGACGGTCTTCATCGACTGGGACCGCCACACCCTCACCTACAGCAGCGCCGGCCACCCACCACCCGCCCTGCTCCACCCCGACAACACCGTCACCTTCCTCGACCAGGCCACCGACCCACCCCTCGGCGCCCGCCCCGAACACGTCCCGCGCCCCCAGGCCCACACCCCGTTCACCGAGGGCGCCACCCTGATCCTGTACACCGACGGCCTGATCGAACGCCGACACGAAGACATCGACACCGGCCTGACCCGCCTCGCCACCTCCCTCACCCACCACCGACACAGCACCCCCGAAAACCTCGCCGACACCCTCCTGACCGACCTCCTCCCACCCACCGGCAACACCGACGACATCGCCCTCGTCGTCATCCGCCTGTGAACGAAACACCCCACACACCAACCCCACGGACTACGGGCCGCCGACCTCGAACACACGCCGCAACGCGAAAGGACCGCCTGTCGCGGCGCCAGAGGCGTGAGAGCAGCCGGTCAGGTAGGCATTCTGGGTCCCGCACGATCAGCCAGACGCCGCTCGGCGCACCACTGCGCGTCCTTGCCGGTCCAGTTGACGCTCTCGCCCCGGGTGAACTGGGCGTAGTGTCACTGATCTCGTCGAACGCGTACCGGCGCGGGGTCCCCAGCCGCTAGGCGGTGTGCTCGAACCGGGTGAACAGCCGGTCGCACTCGTCCAGGCCGATGATGTCCGGCACGCGGGTGACCTGATTGGGGAACACACCGACACGCCGGGCGCTCGGCCCGGCGCCTTCTCACTAGCGGCTGCCACCCGCGGGGTGTAGCGTTTGGATCTAGCAGTCGTGGTTCCGAAGTTCCGTTCGCCCGTGATCGCCATCACGGGCGTTTCTTGCGTTTCGACGTCTCTCTTTGGACCAGGGCGATCACCTCCCGGGCACGCAGGGTGCGGGCCCATATTCCCTCGAAGGAGACGGCCATGGCCAAGGGCACCGTCAAGTGGTTCAACAGCGAAAAGGGCTTCGGCTTCATTGAGCAGGAAGGCGGCGGCCCCGACGTCTTCGCCCACTACTCCAACATCGCCGCCCAGGGCTTCCGCGAGCTGCAGGAAGGCCAGAACGTCGAATTCGACGTCACCCAGGGCCAGAAGGGCCCCCAGGCGGAGAACATCCGCCCCCTCTGATCGCACCGCTCCCGCAAGACCCGGCATCCAAGCTTCACGATGCCGGGTCTTGCCGCTCTTGCGGACAGACCCACCAGCCACCGTCGGATCGGCAACGCCTGCAGCGTGGCGGCCGAAGGGCTTTTTGCGCAGCCCGGCTCCCCTGGTGAACTCCTGCTCCACTCGGACCCGTTCACGCAGCAGAACGGGATGGCGGCCTGGTCCCGTGCCCACGTGGACGTCGATATGCCACAGCAACATCCCGAAGGCGCGCAGCGGCATCGTCAGGGCCAGGTCCTGGTCCTGGTCGGCGCCCTGGTCTGGGCGCTCGCGGACGGTGCGGGCCACGAGGTCCACGATCGACGCTGTGTCCTGGACGGCCGACAGGAAGACACTCGGGCCCTCGGCGTGCGGCTGAATGTGGGTCAGGACGTCGTCGACGAGCGCGGCTGCCCCCCTCCAGCGGGCGCGCGATGGCACCGGCACATGGGCGTTACGGCGCCGTCGTCCACATGGGCACCTGCTCACGGGAGGACGGTCCAGTCAGACTCCCGGCAGTGCCCGGCGCCTCCCCGGCCGGGGCCAGCACCCAGTTACGCACGTCACCGACGTGCGCCGGGCCCCACTCCCGGCGCATGCTGAAAGGTGCGGCGAGGCCCAAGCCGCGGCGCCGGGATGCGGTGAGCGGCATGGGTGCAGCCGCGGCACTTCAAAAGATCCTTGGCGACCCCAGGGCGCCGAGCGCCCGCCCGCATGACCTCGTGCCCCCGACGCTCAGGCCGCCCTGATCGTGACCACGAGGAGCGCGCCATGTCGCAGCAGTTGAATGCCACGCTGTCGGGACAGGCCCCGGCAGCCCTCGCCGAAGACGTCTCCCTCGCCACTCCCCTGACCGCACCCCGCATCACCGGCCGCGACGCGGTCTCGGCAACCCTGGGCACCTACCAGCAGGCCCTCGCCGCACCCGAAGCCACTCTCCGGCTCAAAGGAGACCAGGTGGAGGGAATCGTCTACAGCGCAAGCCCCGACGGACGACCGACGGAAATCGTGGCACTGGCCCGGTTCGACGCCGCGGGTCTGATCACCACCATCGACGCCTACGGCCGGCCATGGCCCTTCATGGCCCTGCTGCGCGAAACGATCGCCAAGACCGACCCTGCCCTCGCGGACCCGGATCTCGGAACCGGCCCCTACGCCCCCGAGGGGCCGTCGCCAGTGTGGGTCGCACATCCGCACGTTCCCCCGCTGGCACAGGATGTCATCCTGTACTCCCCCATCCTGAGCGAAGAGCCGACAGGGAAAGCCGTGGTCGGCCCCGTCCTCAAGGCAGCGGCGCAAAGCTTCAGCGACCTCAAGGTCCGTACCGTCCTCGACGTCGAGGGCCGATCGGCCTTCGCGGTCGTGATCGACGAATTCGTCGATGGCCACGTGCAGCAGCTCGTCGAGATCTTCACCCTCGACGAGGCGGGCGACGTCGCAGAGATCCGGATCTTCACCCGCCCATGGCGCGTGACCGCCCACTTCCGCCAGCGGATGTACACCCTGCTGAAAGACCTACTCGGCCCCGAATTCTGGGAAGGCCCCGACCCACAAAACCCCCTACCCCAATGACGAAACGGCAGCCACACACAGAGCCCTATGCACGGCGGCATCCCGAGCAATGACACCGCCAGCCCCCAGCGGGCGTTCCTTCTGCGGCCAGCGGACCCCAAGGGGGGAGACTGGGGGCGATCCTCTCGCAACGCGCCGGGGCTCGGAGCTTCGCGCGGGACGTGTGTCAGGGGACGACGCACGTCCCGCGCGTGGCCGTCTGGCACCGGCGAGGCGGGTGCGGCCATCTCCCGCCTTCTGCTGCCCGTTGGCGCTCCGTCCTTACCGCGCGAAACAGGCCCAACTTCTCCGTAGGACAGCTGAGTTCATCTGAGTCCCCGATACCTCGGGGCGGCCGCATACGGGACGATCATCAGGTATCTGTCAGCATCCACCGCCAGGGAGCTGCCATGACGAACGCACCCCGCCCCTTTGCCGCGGCGCGGTCGATCGAACTGGCCGCGAGGAGTCCCTGGCCCTGCTGGCCGGCATCCCCCTGGGCCGAGCCGGCCTCGCGCCCAGCGGGCGCAGCCAGTGATCCGTCCGGTCAACCACCGGGTCGACGGCGACAGCATCGTCATCCGCACCTGCGGGCATAGCCCTTGCCTGGCTCCAGCCACAACGCCAGCACCAGACAGATCATCAACTTCGCCGGCAACGACCGCGTCCGCTCCTCAAGCGTCCCCGCCTCATCGATCGCCGCCAGCACGGCCTCCTCCGGGAACACCGCCCCCAGCAGCCCGATCGACACGTCATCCACCAGCTGCCCAGCGACCCCGCCCTCGGCACGCTCCACTCGAAGATCATCTGACCAGCGGCGTCAACGCATGTCCATGGGGCGAATCCCGACCCACCGCGCGAATAGCGCTCTTGCGCTCCCACAGAATCGTGTCCCTGGCAGGTGGTTAGGACGCTGTTGCCGAGCGGCTGAGGGCGGGCATGCGGAAGTTCACGGTCGCTCGGGCATTGAAGAGGCAGGGCTGTTCTCCCGCGTCCCATCAGCATGGTCATCGACCACTGGGCGTCGGCTTCGCTGCCGGCGGGGGCAACGGGGCTGGTCAAGGGCTGTCGATGCGTGCGGCGGTACCGGCGGCCGTCGGGCCGATGTCCCGCTTCTTGCGAGGCAGTTCAGCGGGTATCGGTGCGTCGAGCGATCAGGACCTCGATTCCGTCCAGGATCCGGGTGAGGCCGAAGTCCACGTCGTCGTCGCCGATGGCATCGTCGTATTCGTGATGCGTCATCATGGCCGCCAGGATGGGATATCCGTGCTCATGCAGGAGCGGTTGAAGGAACCGTGCCACGGCGGCCGACTGCACGGGCGCCGCACTGCTGTTGCGCACGTCGCGGCGGGCGCTGGCGATGCGCCGCGCGTAGCCGTCAAGCAGCAGCGCACACCCTAGCGATTCGGCAGAGCTCAGCCCGGCGCCGGTGAGCGCTTTCAGCAGGACTTCTGTCCAGCGCAGCAGGTTCGGGGTCGTCGGCGCCCCGCGGATGGGCAGGTCAGGCAACCATGGATGAGTGTCGCATCGCTCGATCATCGCCCTGGTCCACTTGGCGGCCGCACCTCGCCACTGATCCGTGCCGGTTTCCAGGTCCGGCGCCGGGCCCCACGCGGTCTCGGCGACGAGCACCAGCAGTTCGTCCCGCGAGCTGACGTACCGGTAGATCGCGTTGGCGGTGAGCCCCACCCTCCTGGCGATGTTCGGCATGGACAGGGCCGCGAAGCCTTCATCGTCGGCCAGCCCGACAGCTGCTTCGACGATTGCTTCAACGCTCTGCGAGGGCTTTCGGCCCAGTCGCCCCGGCTTGGCGGTCAGCCCCCACGCCAGGGCGAGGCCAGGCGGCAGCCGCTCATCGTCACCAGTCGGCATCGGGCTCATCTCCATGTCTCGTCCACGGCCCATTGACTTTGTGGGTGCCTCACACTTTATATTAGTGTGGACCCCACACGAACTGTTTGAGGATGTGAACACCGGTGAATCCCATAGGTCAAGATCTCTCACGAGGGCATCGCAGGTCGCAGGCCACGGTGCGGCCAGGCTTACGGGCCCTGCTGACCGCTCTGCTCTGCGGTGCCATGATCAGCGGCACAGCCGGATGCGCGCAGGCGGCACCTCACGCCGAGGGTGGCCAAGGCAGTCCCGCCACCGTGGTCAGGACCGACGCCGGCTTGGTCGAAGGCCGCCTGGGCACGGACACCCGGATGTTCCAGGGGATCCCTTACGCCGCCCCGCCGGTCGGCCAGCTGCGCTGGGCGTCGCCCCAGCCGGCCGCGTCCTGGGCAGGCGTACGGACCGCGACCGAGCCCGGCAACCGGTGTGCACAGGCAGCAGGGCTCATCGACCAGCAGAGCAGCAGTGAGGACTGCCTCTATCTGAACGTCACCACGCCTCGGCGCAGCAGCGCCCGCAATCTGCCGGTGATGGTGTGGATCCACGGCAACGGCTTCATCAACGGCGCCGGGAGCCTTTACGACGCACAGCGCCTGGCCAGCATGGGCAAGGTGATCGTGGTCAGCCTCAACTACCGGCTCGGTGTCCTCGGATTCCTCGACCATCCCGCGCTCGACCACGGTCTCGCCCGGCACATGTCGGGCAACTTCGGCCTGGAGGACCAGCAGGCCGCGTTGCGGTGGGTGAGGCGCAACGCCGCGGTATTCGGCGGCGACCCGGCGAACGTCACGCTCTTCGGCGAGTCGGCCGGCGGTACCAGCGTCTGCGCGCATCTCGTGGCGCCGGGGTCAGCGGGCCTCTTCCAAAAGGCGATCCTGCAAAGCGCCCAGTGCACGGGACGCAAATGGTCACCGGGTCCGGCGACCTGGTTCCCGCTGCCGCGCGCGGAGCGCGAGCGGCACGGGCTAGACGTAGCGGCCAAGGTCGGCTGCTCCGACCCCCGGACAGCAGCGGCCTGTCTGCGCGCCCAACCCGTGGAGGAACTCGTCAAGTGGTCTGACGACGGACTCGGATCCGGACCGACGGTCGGCGCCGGCATACTGCCGGTGAGCCCGGAACAGGCTTTCGCCACCGGCCACTTCAACCGGGTCCCCATCATCCAGGGCACCACCCGGGACGAACATCGCCTGTTCACCGCGGCCATCGAAGCCGCGACCGGCCAGACGACGACCGACGCCGGCTACCGGCGCCAGATCCGCACACTCTTCACCCCGACCGACGCGGCCCGCGTCCTGGCCCGCTACCCCGCAGACCGCTTCCAGTCCCCTGGCGAGGCGCTGTCCGCCGTCATCAGCGACTGGGCCTGGGGGTGCACGGTCCTCGATCGGGACCGAGCCCTGGGCCGGCAAGTGCCGGTCTACGCCTACGAGTTCGACGACGCCGAAGCTCCCTGGTTCAGCACCCTCAAAAAGCCCAATTTCCCCACCGGGGCGTTCCACGGCAGCGAGCTGCAGTATCTCTTCGCCGACGAGCAACTCCCCGGTCCGGCCACACCCGCTCAGCACCAACTCGCGGACACGATGATGCGTTACTGGGCCCAGTTCGCCCACACGGGCGACCCCAACGGCCACGGCACGGCGCCCTGGCCCCGATTCAATACCGGCCGGCACGTCCAGTCGCTGCAACCGGGGAAGACGGAACCGGCCGATCTCGCCCGGGAACACCAGTGCGGCTTTTGGAAGACCATCCGCAGCTGACGGCTGCCACCGGGCCTGTCCGCACGGCTGTCACCGCGCCTGTCCTCACTGGGCTCACCGCCCGTCAGTCTGCGGCAGCTCCTTCCGCATCCTCGGACAGGAGCCTCCAAAGCAAGGACGAGACGCCCACGACACGTCCTGGATCGCTGGACCGAGCTGGAGGCGACCGACCAAGACCACAGGGACCGGCCGAGCGCCTTGCGGCCGGCGCCCGAAGACCAGCTCACCCGCCGACAGGTCCTACGGAACGAGGACTGGGGCGACGTCTGAACAGCGACGCGCACCCTCGCCAAGCGCCACGGAGCCAACAACGTCCGCCTCCTCGCCTGATTCGACAACTAGGGGCCAGGGACACCGCCTGGTCCCGCATCAACTCCCGCTGCCCACCGCAAGCCTCACTGGATCAGCTGGAGTGGCGGCCAACCCCCTGGCTCCTGCGCCACCGAGGGGCCGACGCCGACATCCGCCCGTCGACTCACGCCCATCCCCGGCGCGGACGCGCCCTGCCTTCAGGCCGCGGCGCGAAAGACGTACGCCGTCATCGGGGCGGTGACCGGTCCCGGGCCCAGACCGGCCATCATCTCCTCGATGACGGCGGCCCCGGACAGCCAGTGTGCCGCCGCACTCCTCAACGGCCGCCCGCAGCGGTGTCCCGGTGAGGTACCCGGTGGCAACATCGGCACACGACGCCGCCCGGCCCTCAAGCGTCAGCTCCTGCACCCTGGTCGAGCACCACGGTGGCACAGCAGTGCCGCCGGCGCAGAGCGAAGTCATCGATGCCGATGACGCGGAATTCCGTCCGGTGGGCAACGGGGTGCGCAGTAGGGTGCGCAGGGCCGTGTGGCGCGAGACGCCCCGCGAAACCGAGCATCTAAGGTGCGCATGCCCGCGCCGTATTCGTCCAAGCACACGGGGCCGGGGCTGCTGGAACGGGGAGGAAACGAGTGGCTGCGCTGAAGGTGCCCGGCAAGCCGGATCAGAACATCGAGCTGGCCGCGGAAGCGGGCGATCCGACTGCGATGAGGGTGCTGGGCCAGTACCTGCAGACGGCTCCCGAGCCGGGCACCGACCGGGGGGAGGCTGAACGGTGGCTGCTCGCCGCGGCCGAGGCCGGAGATCCGGAGGCGATGTTCGAACTGTCGATGCTCTACCTCAACCGAGCCGACGACGACGCCTGGAAGAGCTGGTGCCGGCGTGCTGCAGACGCAGGCTTGGTTGTCGCGATGCGCGCCATGGCCTTGACCACTGCAGGCACGGACGAGGAGGAATTGTGGCTCCGCCGGGCCGCCGGCGGCGGAGCCAAGCGCGAAATGCTGCGCCTCGCCGACGTGCTGGCTGGGAAAGGACAGGCAGCCGAAGCAGAGCAGTGGTATCGCGCAGCCATCGCCCACGGACTTGCCTCAGCACGTGGTGACCTTGCCTCCTTCCTGATCGCACAGGACCGTTCGGCCGAAGCAGAGCAGTATGTGAGGGCGGAGGCCGAAGCGGGTTCGTGGGCAGCTGCCAGGCGGCTGGCCGAAGCCCTCGATCGGCTGGGCCGGGCCGACGAGGCCGCCGACTGGCGCGCGCGAGCCGAGGCCTTGAGTCCTGGCACGTACGCGGGAGGGGTGCCGGCCGGGCCGGGCTGGGTCGAAGTGGTCGTGACGGCCGTGGTCACCACCGCCTTCGTGCCGTTCGTTCAGGCACTCGTGTCCAAGATCGCCGACGACACCTACGGACAGGCCCGGCAGTTCATCCAGCGCCTGGTGCGCCGAAACCGTGTAACCGGCAACGACAGTAACGACGAAGACACACCGCCTTCCCCGCCCGCCGTCGACGCCGACGCGGGCCTTGCCATCGTCCAGGACCCGGACGCAGGCATTTCGCTCTTCCTCTGGTCGAACGCCTCCGATGAGGCGCTGCGGGCCCTGTCGGCGCTGGACCTGGACGAACTGACGCTCCGAAGGCCCGATCAAGGGCAGATCCACCTGGTGTGGCACCCGGCTTCCAGCAAATGGCACATCCGCGGCCACTGACCCGGGCCCTCTGCCACCCACGGCGGGGCCGCCGACCGTGCAGGTTAGCGTCGGGCGCCCGCTGTTGCCGCGGCTGCGCGCACATGAGAAGCGCAGCCCGGAGCGCCCGGATCGACGGCCGTCGCCGCCCGCGACCGCGCAATGCCGCCACGGCACAGTCTCGCCGCTCTGCGCGGACGGACGACCTGCACGGGACCGCCCCGGCATCCGTGGTGGCCCGGCCCGGCGTCCATCGCATTCAATCCCGTCGAGTGCTGCTCGGGAGCCCGTTGTTGCCAACGCAGTGGTGCGGTCGGGGCCGTTGCCCACCGCTCCCCCGGTCGTCGCATCCGACGTCACCGGCGACGAGACCTCGCGGCGGGATCCCCGGCGGGCCACCGGCTCGCGACGGGAGGCGACGTTCGGGAACGCTCGCGCCACGTGCGCGCCGACTCTCATCTCCTCCGCTTCACGCACGCGAGTGAGTTCAAGCTGCGGATGTTCTTTGCCTCGAGGAGGAACATTCGCGCGAGACCCGCCTGACGGCCGTCCGCGCAGACATGGCGGAGCAGGGGCCGATCCTGTTGCCGGTCCGTGTAGTCGTCGGCGATGTCACCCACGAGGAGGTCGCCATGTCGCGGTGCGAACATCCCGCTACCAGTCCGCTCAGCGGTCCAGGACGGTCGAAGAACGCGGTCCAGGACGGTCGAAGAACGCGGTCAGGTGACCCGAAGACCGACGGCCAGCGTCAGTTCAAGGACCCGGTGCGGCGATGCGAGATCCGGAAAAAGCTCCCGCAGCTGCGACATCCGGTACCGGACGGTCTGGGGATGGACGAACAAGGCCGCCGCCACCTCTTCCCGCCGGCCCTGGTGCAGCAGCCACTCCCGCAACGTCTCCTCCAGCCGCCGTGCGGTGGCGACAGGCAAGGTCCGCAACGGTCCGAGGGCTCGGGCACGTAGGTCCGCGAACGCGTCCACGTCGGCACTCAGCACCAGCTCGGGCAGGTGGTCCTCAGTGTCGCGGATATCGGAGGAGAGGGAGCGCGCGCGTACGGCTCGCGTGTACGAGGCGGATGCACGAGTCCATGGCCTTGCCGGGCCGACCACGGCGGTGCGGTCGGTCAGCTGCCTCAAGAGATGTGATCGGTCGCCATCGGGGACGAGCAGCACACCGGTGGCCTCCGGCAGATCGTCGAGGACAAGGGTGCTCGGGTCGAGCGCGCGGTAGGCAGGCCGGGCCTGGTCGGCGGGCAACAGGACCGCGGTCAGCGAAACCGGAGGCTGCCACCCGGCCCGTTGAGCAGAGACAAGCAGCACGTCCGGGCTCGCGTCGGCGAGGAGGTCGCGGGCCAGGTGTTCCAGGTGGCGCTCGTGGGCCCGCCCCCGGGCGGCCAGTTCGTCGGCGTGGCCCGCGGCGCTCGCGGCGGAGAGCTCGTCGATGTAGGCGAAGGTCAGCTCGGCGAACTTGGCGACCTCGGCGGCGGGCAGACCTGCGGGTACGGCACCCGCGGCCAGGCATCGCCAGGCTACGCGGGCGCCGACGCGGTAGGCGCTGAGCAGGGCGTCCATCGAACGGCCGTCCCGGACCTCGCCGCGGCCCAGCTCGTAGGCTGCGTCACCGGCGTCGCCACCCGTGCTGTTCCCGCTCGCGAGGTCCAGGTAGTGCCCCAGGGCGGTGCGGACGGCTCGGCGGATGGTGGCGCCCATGTGGCCCGACAGGGCGTTGGCGTAGGGAGGGACCTCGTCGATGATCGCCTGGACGACCTCGTCTGCGGTGCTCTTCAGCGCGGCCCGCAGTGCGGTGACCGTCGTCTCATCCAGCGCCAGTTCGGTGACTCTCCGGATTGCATGGGTCATGTTTTGTTCCCTGCGAACAATTCAGCCGGTCAGATTTACGTCCTGCGGTCAGGACTTTACGCCCTAAGGCGCATCAAACTGGAGTCATGACGAGTGCAACCCTCCGCAGCAGGGCGTGGAAACTGCTGGAGATGGTCACGACACCGCTGCTGCCGTCGGACTACCTCGACCTGGTCAGCCCGCTGCGTGCGGGCGCTGACCTGCGTGGGCGCATCGAGGCCGTGCACCCCGAGACGGGTGACGCCGCGACCCTCGTGATCAGGCCGGGACGGGGCTGGCGCGGCCACACCGCCGGTCAGTACCTGCGGATCGGCGTCGACGTCGACGGGGTGCGCCTGTGGCGTGCCTACTCGGTCACCTCACCGGCAAACCGCCGGGACGGCCGCGTCACGATCACCGTGAAGGCGATCCCGGACGGCAAGGTCAGCAACCACCTGGTCCGCCGGGCGAAACCGGGCACGCTGATCCAGCTCGACCAGGCGACCGGTGACTTCGTGCTGCCACAGGCCAAGCCGGCCAAGGTGCTCTACCTGACGGCCGGCAGCGGCATCACGCCCGTGATGGGCATGCTGCGCGACACCGAGTTCGACGACGTCGTCATGGTCCACTCCGCGCCACAGCCGCAAGACGTCATCTTCCGCAACGAACTGCACGACCTGGTCGCGGACAAGAAACTGCGCCTCACCGAGCTGCACACCGACACCGACGGCATGCTCGACATCGCCCGTCTCGACGAACTCGTGCCCGACTGGGCCGAGCGCGAGACCTGGGCCTGCGGGCCCGCGGGCCTGCTCGACGCCGCCGAAGAGCACTGGACCGAGCACGGCATCCCGGAGCGCCTGCACACCGAACGCTTCCGCCCCAGCGTCGTCGTCGCCGGCGACGGTGGCGAGGTCACGTTCAGCACCACCGGCAAGACCGTCGACGCGGACGGCGCCACGCCGTTGCTGGACGCCGGCGAGGAGGCCGGCGTGCTCATGCCCTCCGGGTGCCGCATGGGCATCTGCTTCGGCTGCGTGACGCCGCTCAAGGCGGGCGCCGTCCGCGACCTGCGCACCGGCGAGATCACCGAGGCCGAGCCGGGCGTCCTCATCCAGACCTGCGTGTCCGCCGCGGCGGGCCCCTGCGACATCGAACGGTAGGAGCACCTTGACCGCCATCGACCCCACCGCCCACCTGACCGCGGAGCAGATCGAGGACCTTGGCCGCGAGCTGGACGCGATCCGAGACGAGGTGATCGCCGGCCGCGGCGAGAAGGACGCCGCCTACATCCGCAAGGTCATCTCGGCGCAGCGCAAGCTCGAGCTGGCCAGCAGGGGCGTACTGCTGTTCTCGATCTTCCCGCCCGCGTGGCTGATCGGCACCGCCGGTCTGTCCGTGGCGAAGATCATGGACAACATGGAGATCGGCCACAACGTCCTGCACGGCCAGTGGGACTGGATGCGGGACCCGAAGATCCACTCCACCACCTGGGACTGGGATCACGTCTCGCCGGCAGACCAGTGGAAGCACTCGCACAACGAGCTGCACCACACGTACACCAACGTGATCGGCAAGGACAACGACCTCGGCTACGGCATCATGCGCGTCGACGAGGACCAGAAGTGGCAGCCCTTCCACCTCGGCCAGCCGCTGTGGAACTTCCTCAACGCCTGCTTCTTCGAGTACGGCATCGCAGCGTACGACCTGGAGCTCGGCAAGAACCTGAACAAGCGCCGCCGCAAGAACCCGGAGTTCCGCGCGCGGGCCAAGGCCGTGGGCCGCAAGATCCGCAAGCAGGTGCTCAAGGACTACGTCATCCACCCGCTGCTGTCGGGCCCGTCGTTCCTCCCCACGCTCGCCGCCACGTTCACCGCGAACGTGGTCCGCAACATCTGGTCCCACTCGGTGATCATGTGCGGGCACTTCCCCGAGGGCGTGCAGGTCTTCGAGCGCCGGTCGATCAAGGGCGAGACGCGCGGCCAGTGGTACCTGCGCCAGATGATGGGCTCAGCGAACATCAGCGGCAGCAAGGCCATGCACTTCATGACCGGCAACCTGTCGCACCAGATCGAGCACCACCTGTTCCCGGACCTGCCGAGCAACCGGTACGCCGAGGTCGCGGAGAAGGTGCGCGCGCTGTTCGAGAAGTACGAGCTGGAGTACGTCACCGGACCGTTGCCCAAGCAGGTGTTCTCCGCGTGGCACAAGGTCTTCCGGCTCTCGCTGCCGAACAAGAAGCCCGAGGTCAAGACGCCGGCTCGCGAGCAGGAGCTCGTCGCGGCCTGATTCCCGGCGCCGGTTCAGATCTTTCGGCCGCCCGCGGGGTGGCTGCGAGGACATCCCGCGTGTGAGGCCTTCGTACCATGAGGGCCTCACACGCGGTGCGGCCGCCGTCAGCGCCGACCCCGACGATGGCAGCGCCGGTCTCTACCCCAATTCCCTTGAGCCATGATGTAGTTGAAGAACGCACGAGCGTGGCGAAGCCGCCCCCGAGCCCCATGTGCGGGCGGCTCGTTTCCGATACGGACGAGCCGGCTAGAAGTACGGATCTCTGGAGATCGCCTCTCTGCCCCCGCCCGCCGAAGAGGTCGCCCGCACGGTACGGGTTGGGGGCAGCGTCACTGGCCGCACCTGCGGGCCCTGGCACATGGTCTGCACACCGTCGCCACCGAGCGATGCACGCCGCCACTCGCTGCTGGCGCTCCGCCTTGGCCTTGCGCTCCGCCAGGCTCAGTGCTCGCCCCAGAAGATCTCGCGCGCTTCGCGAACTGCGTAGTACACCAGCACATAGCCGGCCGCTGGATCTGCCCACCACCAGCCCATCGCCGCGTTCAGCGCCAAGCCCAGCAGTACCGCGGCCGCCAACAGGCCATCGACCAGCGTCACCCGGCCTTCCGTCTGCAACACGGGGTTTCCCAGCGCGGCACCGGTGCGAGCCTTGCCGGCCGCCAGCGCGAACATCACGCCCGCGGTCACCGCGGTCCACACGATTCCCAGCACCGAGTGACGCGGGTGATGGCCGCTGACCAGCACCAGCGTCGACTGCACCAGCAGATACGCAGCGAGCAGAGCGAACCCCACACCGATCAGCCGCAGGGCACGACGCTGGCGTTCCTCACCGGTCCCCGACAGCTCCCAGATCACCACGGTCGATGCACCGATCTCGATCAGGGAATCCAGGCCGAACCCGGCCAGTGCGACAGACCGCGCACTGATCGCCGCGATCGCGAGTACCACGATGCCGACAACATTCCACCCCAATGTCGCCCATTCAAGGGCGAATCCCCGCCGCAGCAGGTGAGCGGTGTCTGCAGCAGCCGCAAGAGAAGACGATGGCATGCCCGCATCCTCCCAGCCGTCGATCACACCCCGGTCACATGGCATCAGCCACTTGCGTACGACGTTCGGGACTGTCAAACGAGTGGCTCTGGCCCGTAGTCGGTGGCGACGCCGAGTAGCAGCCCTTGATCATGATCTTGTGGTGGATATCAACTTCCTTATGGGGAAGGTGTTTTCGGGGCTTTCGGCGCTGGTCGTCGAGGACGTGGCGGACGGCGGCGACGCGGTGGTGGTCTCGGCCCGCACCCGGGACGTGGCGGTGTCGTGTCCGGTGTGCGAGACCCCGACGGCGAAGGTGCACGGTTATCACCTCCGAACGGTGAGGGACGTGCCGGTCGACGGCCGCCAGGTCGTCGTCCACCTGCGCGTAAGGCGGCTGGCCTGTCCGGCCCTGGGCTGTCGGCGGCAGATCTTCCGTGAGCAAATTCCCGGACTGCTGGAGCGCCATCAGCGCCGCACGGTGCGTCTTGTCGGGCAGATATCCCAGGTGGCGAGGGAGTTATGCGGCCGGGCGGCCGCACGCCTGGCCGGCCTGCTGGCCGTGCCCGTTTCCCGGAGTGCCGCGCTGCGCCATCTGCGGCGCCTGCCGCTGCCGCGGCAGGCGGTCCCGCGGGTGATCGGCGTGGACGATTTCGCTCTGCGCCGCCGCCACCGCTACGCCACGATCATCACCGATGCCGAGACCGGCCGGCGCGTCGCGGTCCTGCCCGACCGCGAGGCGGCCACTCTGGAGTCCTGGCTGCGCGAACATCCTGGTGCCGAGATCGTGTGCCGGGACGGCTCGGCCACCTATGCCGAGGCCGTTCGCCGAGCCCTGCCCGACGCGGTGCAGGTCAGCGACCGATGGCACCTCTGGCGAAATCTCTGCGACAAAGTCCAGCTCGAGGGCTGGGCCACCATCAACCCGCCCCGTCCCGGCGGAGTACGCGAGCAGACCACACTCGAACGCTGGAACAAGATCCACGATCTCCTCGGCCAGGGCATCGGCCTGCTCGACTGCTCCCGCCGCCTCAACCTGGCCCTGAACACCGTCAAACGCTACGCCCGCATGCCCGAACCCCAGGCCCTGCGCATCACCGCCGCCTACCGGCCCACCCTCGTCGACCCCTACCGCGAACACCTTCGCCGGCTCCGTGCCGAAGAACCAGCCGTCCCGGTCACCCACCTCCTCGAAGAGATCCGGGAGTTGGGCTACACCGGCAGCGCCAACCTGCTGGTCCGCTACCTCAACCAGGGCCGCACCGAAGGCGACCGCCCCGTCACCACCCCACGTCACGTCAGCCGCCTCCTGCTCACCGACCCCGAAAACCTGCGCCCGAAGGAAACGACCCTCCTGGAGAAGATCGTTGCAGCCTGCCCGGAGATGACCGCACTCGCCGACCTCATACGCAACTTCGCCACCCTGCTGAAACCAGCCGAGGGCAACGACGTGAAGCTCACCGGGTGGATCACGGCCGCCCGAGCCATCGGCATGCCTCACCTGCGCAGCTTTACCAACGGTCTCGAAATCGACCGGTCCGCCGTGAACGCCGGCCTCACGTTGCCCTACCACAACGGCCGCACCGAAGGCGTCAACACCCGCACCAAGAGGATCATGAGGCAGATGCACGGACGCGCCGGATTCGACCTCCTCCGCCACCGCATCCTTCTCCCCTGACTGCTACTCGGCGTCACCACCGACTACGGGCCAGAGCCGAACGTCTTACAGTCCCCTCCCCCGTCGTTGGCTATATCTACGTCCTGCAGGTGGCCGGACCGGCCTCGTACGTCAAGGTCGGTGCCACAGCTCAGCCCCGCACCCGGTTCGAGACGCTGAGCTCGGAAGCCCACCGGCTCCGATCCGTCACGGGCGTCTGGTTATCCCCTGCGCACCCTGACCACCACCGCAGCGAGGCGCAGACGCTGGGACTGGTTGAGTGAGCTTCTTCAACCCGGCGCCCCAAGCGGAGGGACAAAACCATCTGACCTGCACCAACCTGGCCGACACCCGATCGGTGGCCAACTCGAAGAAGCTCAGTGGGTGGAACTCGACCGGGGTGCCACGGCCTTCACGGTTGAGACGGGCGAGTAGCTGGGCCAGCAACTCGTGTGGCAGGAGCCGGAGTTCTCCGAGCTCTCATGCGTGCCTCAGCCGACTTCAGGCCAGGAAGGCGGACCGCGCCATTGGGCGGTCGGTGCCCGGGCGCCGCACAAACCGCCGCCCATCTGGTGGACGAGGCGGTAGGCCCAGGACTCGCCGCTGCCCGTTGCCTGGGTGACCGTGGACTCCGCCTACGGCCAGGAATGGCGGCTGCGCCGCATGCTTTGAAGGAAGCAGGCGTCGGCTACGTCTTGGCCGTGCCTAACAGTCCCTAACAAAGCCGTTGGGCGTGGCGGTGGGTGATCAGGCAGACGGCGAGGCCGAGGAATGCTTCGTGGATGTCGTCGCGTCGTTCCCAGCGGATGCGCAGGCGGCGGAAGCCGTGGAGCCAGGCGATCGTGCGTTCGACGACGTAGCGGAAGATGCCCAGGCCGGTGCCGTGGGGCTCGCCCCGCTTCGCGATCACGGGCCGGATCCCGCGCTGCCAGAGCAGGCGGCGGTACTTGTCGTGGTCGTAGCCGCGGTCGGCCAGCAGCGCGTCGGGGCGCCGTCGCGGTCTGCCGACCCGGCCCGCGATGGCCGGAATCTTGTCGAGCAGGGGCATCAACTGGGTGACGTCGTTGCGGTTGCCGCCGGTCAGCGTCACCGCGAGCGGGATGCCCTGCCCGTCGACGATGAGGTGGTGTTTGCTGCCCGGCCGTGCGCGATCGACCGGGCTGGGACCGCTTTTGGGCCCCGCCGGGCAGCCCGCACATGCGAGGAGTCGATCACCGCCCGGGACCAGTCCAGCTGGTTCTTCGACCGCAGCTTCTCCAGCAGCACTACATGCAACTGCTCCCAGACGCCGGCATCGTTCCAGGCCGCCAGGCGCCGCCAGCACGTCATGCCCGAACCGAAGCCCAGCTCCTGGGGCAGGTATTCCCATTGGATGCCGGTGTGCAGGACGAACAGGATCCCGCACAGCGCCTGCCGGTCCGGCACTCGAGGTCTGCCCTCGACCAACTTTGCTGCCGGCCCAGGCAGCAACGGTTCGATCAGCGACCAGAGTTCATCCGACACGATCCACGGCCGCGACTGACGTTTCCCCACCCCCAGCCCAACGAGCAGACAAGCCAACAGTCACATGATCATCAGCTTTTGTTAGAGCCAGTAAGTCCCAGCATGGCGCGCTGGGCCGCATCGACTTCGACTCGGTCAAGCGGGACGTGGAGCTGGTCGACGTGCCATTTCGGATGGCGCTGTGACGCCCCACCCACGAGGGTAAACACGTGGGTGCGGTTCGCCCATTCACCAATCGGAGGCCGAGTGCAATATACGAATGTGCGCTTCACTGGGCACCTGAGCATCGAGGGCATCCGCCAGCAGGTAGGCGTTGGTGGGTTCGCGCGCCGATACCCAGGTCGTCCAGACCGGCGTACATTGGCCATAGGAGTGATCCAGCGCAAACCGGGCAGCAGGACCCGCACCTCCCAATGGTGCGCCTCTGGCAGTCCGGTAGGCCAGATAGTTTTAGTTCGTCGGTCCGGATGCCGTACTCAATTACCAGTACGGCGACGGCTGGCAGTGGGTGCCTTGACCGCCAATCCCGGGAGGCCTCGTTGACCCTCGCAGCGAGAACCAGGTGACAACCGAGCGGGAGCGTCATCGGTGGAAACCCTCAACGAGTTCTTGCCACAACCTGAAAATGTTCCTGAGCGCAGACCTTGACCAGGTGGCCTGCGTATAGAACTTTCACGAAAATCCGTCACCTGACCACCGGCACTATCCAGTCGCAATCCGACGTTCCCTTCGCGGGCAGATCGGGAGCAGCTCAGTGAGTAAAGCAATGAGGAGAGAACATGTCAGAGGATGAAGGATTTAGGCTTGCTCCAGAACCCGACGATGACGACGAGAATGAAGACGACGTTCCCGAACCCGACGCATACATCATCGAATCCGACGACGGAGATGATGAGGCGCTCGAAGTAAAGCGAAATGAACCTCCTTTCGCGGCAACTCCGCCCACACCGAACCCCAATAGACTTATAGGGGAGAACTCGGTGACGGAAATTCCGGAACTCGAGGTTGCAGATTCTGATGAAGAACCAGCGGAGGAAGTAGATATCGACGAGTTTTTCGCAGAACCGGACGAGGAGTCCGCAGAACCTGACCAAGGTCCTGCCGTCCCGGCAGGGGGTGACATCGGCCTTGTTGTCGCGCAGCTCAGGGAAGCCCGAGAAACCCGAGTCCGCAATATGGCGGCAGCAATCTATCACTATCTCGACAAAAGAAAGTGGCGCCGCAAGAATCTTGAACGAGTACTCGCGGCGCGATCCCGCATGCTGGAGACCGCTCTGAGTGCAACGGTGGGACTGTACGAATTTTCTGATCGTGTTGAGGCGCTTCGCCGGACCTATGAAACGGCCTTGCAGGCCCAGCTGGCACTCTTCAATCCCGAAGAAAGCCAAAAGCCCGAGTTTACAGGGCAGGTATCCTCCATCAGTGCGCGCATTGAATACTACGAACATCTCATACACCTGCTGGAACAAGTGCAAGGTAGTCAACTAGCTCACGCCGGCGCGTTGCGCCTGAAGATTGCAGGAGATGTCGCGGCCTATCGACGCATAGTGGAATCTCTCAGGCAGCTCAGGGATGAGGCCGTCGCTTTGAGCACGCAGGTTCCCGTAGTCCCTGCTCAGGATGAATTCCGCGCTCTGTGCGTCGGGGGTATGCAGGGCGCGATAGCGCTGGGCGAAAATGTGGCGCTATACGTCAAGGAGGGGAACAAGGTAGGAGAGAAATACCGAAAGCTGGCCGCACTGGGAGCCACTACTGGAACGGCCCTTGTCCGCGAGTTGGACAGTATCGTACGGCAGGCGACGAAGGACTACGCCACTGCTAAAAAGGAGGAAATTGAGAAGGATCGAGAGCAAGACCAGTCACGATGGGAGCAGGCTCAAGGAGCGCTTGTGACCTTGGACAATGTCGACAGGGCGACCAGCCTTGGTCTTGGCCTCGGTCGCGCCTACGCCACGAGCCTCGCTCCAGTCTTCGCGCTACCGGGCAATCCCATCTTCGCGGCGGCAGGTCTGACCCAAGCAGGGGTCAAGCGCTTTGTACTCGATAGGCAGTCTCAAGCGGCATACGACAAGCTGGTGCAACAGGCGAAAGAGAACGGACAGTCGCTCCTGGAGGCGATGCAACAAGACGGTACCGGAAGGATCGGCAAGGGAGCCATTGCCCGCATGGAGGCCAACTTCAACCTCGCACTGGGACTTGCGGGGTTCGCAGCTTCCTGGATCCCCATCCCTGGCATCTGGGACATTATCACCGGCACGCTCAGCGGCATATTCGGTGCATATAAGGACGAACTCGAGAAAAATCTCGAAACGATGACTTCTGCAGAACGCGAGGGGATAGGCAAGGAACTCGCGGATAGACTCTTGGGCGTCGTGCAGGGGGAAGCTGTGCCTGGCACGACCGCCGTCCTCAAGCACGAGGCGGGCAAGTTGACAACAGGCACGATCGGGGCCGATTTCGCCTTGTCCGCCGGACTGGCCAATCCGGCCGTCGCCCTCGCGGTGAGGATATTCGCTCGCTGTATCATGAGCATATTTCCTCCGGATCTCGCGAAATGGCTTTCGCCCGATGATATTGCCCGCATTGTTAGCGAGGCCTATACCATACCGGAAGAGACTCTCCGAGGGGTTGGCATAACTGTCGATGCACCAGGATACAGCGGCGCTCCCGAAGACAAGCGTGTGGAGGAGAAGAAGACCGTCGACGCCGGACCATTCGTGGGGCTCCGGTTCGGCAATGGGGGGCAGTGGGCTTTCCAACAACTCGGGGGCGCGCACTTCGCGGGCGGTAGCACCCAGTACCCGGAAAGTACGGTTACCTATACGACGGGGAGTGGCCGGGTCATCACCTTTGCTGCGCAGGTGGAAATTCACCACACCGGCGGGTCTGTGGAGGCGCCGGGGAGGGTAACGGGGGCCAGTATGCAGCTAATGAGGGTTACTGGAGGAGCGGAGACATCCGCGGCATGGGACAACTGCACGATCTTCGCCACCGGATACCACAGCGGTGACATAGTGCACGGGGGCACATGGTACCGACCCTTCATGTCTACCTATGTGTTCATTGGGGGCGATGGTGAAGTGCGTATCGTGGATCCCTCCACCCAGGTTATGGCTGCCGGCGAGAGTCGACGTAAATCCGTCACTGAAATCCTCGGAATGGATCTGTCTAGCAGTCTGCCACTCCGTGCACTGGGCATCGACACTACGCACGCCCCAACCGGGACGGGTGTGTTCCCTGTCACGTTCCGCGGTGGTCCGGGTACAGCCAGCGGTGCACCCACCTCCGGGCTCTCCTCATCATCCTCGCCAGAGGGAGTCGCCGATGGGCTCTCCGACAAGGGGCAGCAGGAATACAAGAGTACGGGGCACACGGGCAATGCTTTCGTGGGACTCCGGTTCGGCAACGGGCATTGGACCTTCACTCAACTCCGTGGCGGTCGTGCAGCCCGCGGGAGCCTCCGGTACTCGGATGCCATAGTTGCCTACTCAATGGGGGGCGGCAGGGTCATCAAATTTGCCGCAATGGTCGAAATCTTCCATGACGGAAGAAGGGCTACCAAGGCCAGCATGCGGCTACTTGATGTGCTGAGCGGAGCAGAGCAAACGGGATGGCAGAACCGTGTTATCACTGACCTCGGATTCAGTCAGGGCATCACAATGCACAGCGGTAGATGGTACCGCCCCTTCGGAGACACTTATGTGTTCATCGGAGTCGATAACGACGTGCGCATCGTTGATCCTGACGCTGAAGCGATGTTCGGCGTCGGGTCCGTTCTCCGACGCATCGCCGAAATCCTTTCGACGGATATGCGTACAGATATGCCACTTAAAGCGCTTGGCATTGACACTCTGCACGGCACTGACGGAACCGGCGTATTCCCAGTCGAGTACCGCGAGGGCTCGGCCGAACTCGGCACCATCCCGGACGGGGAAGGTGGTGGGGAGGAGCCTGACTCCCCCTCGCCCTTGACGCCGTTCCCCGAGGGGGCGCCCGTGCGGGGAACCCGGTCGGGCCGAGAGCCGGAAGAGTGACGGAGCCCGTCCACTGCAGTGGCCCAGCGTGGTCGGGGGCGTTTCGGGCTTAAGAGACGTACAGACGCCGGTTCCTCGTGTACTGCTCTCCGTCCCCGCTCGCCGAACCCGCACCATCAGGCGGTAACGATCCGTGCCCCGAGCGCCGCCGTGTCCTTCTTAGCTGCGGCCGAGGCTCCTTCACCCAGCCGGTGATCTGCTCTTCATCACGCTCGACGGCCCGTCTGGCCGAGACCTGGCAGGAGACGCCGTGCCCGATCGGCAGCCTGCGCACCCCTTCGCGACCACCGAACCAGAGGCGAACCACTCAGCGGCCATCATGCGGATCCCCTCGCGGAAGTGCCTGCGCCCATCCAACAGGCATACGCCCTGCGCGTACTTCTCGACAACGGCGCACCGCGAGGATCGAGGACTGTCAGCGGCTACGACAACCCGAGTTCAGTCCCAGACGAAAGGGATCACATCGACTGAACCGACTCGCCGATCAGAGCCATGGGGCGCACAATGGAGACATTAGCGAGAATCAAAAGCTAATGTCATGAATTACGGCCTCAAATTCTATTAGCTCAACATGGTGGGGTTCTCATTCCTTCTTCTGGTTCCATACTAGAGCTTGGATGATCGCCGGTGAGAACGGCCATTCCGTCCTCACCGGCCAGGGAACGCTCGACGGTCACCCGATCGGAGGTGTCCTCCGGGAAGGTAAGTTCCCCGACTCACACATGCTCGACTGAAGCAAGCATCCACCAGGAGATTTTGCGTCGAAACCGTTGATCTACCCGCAAAAATGCCATGGCGAGAGAAACGGTCGATTGCCGAGTCGGGGCTATACGCGCACAATAATGCGCCCTTAGCCCTCCAGGTGTGACGCACCGACCGACACAACCAAAAGCTGTAAAACAACAAGAATTGGGTCGGAGGCGCGGCAGAATTAGGCCACAACAGGAAGGAGGTCACGGAAATGAGGAGGTTGACGAAAAAGCACATACTGATCACCGGCACCTTCGTCCTTCTTGCAGGGATCGGGATCGTTTTCGGTGCCATGTTGGGAGGAGGTGATGTCTCGACAACAACGCCAACTCCAAAGGCGAGTACGCCGCGCGGCGCCGTGAATGCTCTCACGGGTAAGTCCGGCAAAGCAGGCTCCGTTCTTATCGTCAAGATTGACAATGCGACCCCGGCTCGCCCGGCCAGCAACCTGGACCAGGCAGACATCGTGTATGGCATTCAGGTAGAAGGCGGCCTGTCACGCATCATGGCTGTTTACGACGGCCATCGTCTTCCTAGCTTCGTTGGGCCGGTCAGGTCCGCGCGCGAGACTGACCTGACATTGATTCCGCAGTTCGGCCGCGTGGCCTTTGCATACTCGGGTGCCACTACGTCCATCATCCCGGAGCTGAACGCCGGACCATGGAAGAACGTAACCCCAGGGCAGTTCGGAGACTTCTACCGGAACCACAATCGATTCGCACCTCACAATGAGTATCTGAGGACGCCTCCTCAGCTCCTGAACGGCGTGCCGGCGGCGAGGTCCATCGGACTGCAGTTCGGCCCTCTGCCGGCCGGTGGCGCCTCTCAGGCAAGCATTTCCGCATCCATGCCAGCAGCCAGTTTCCAGTTCCACTGGAACGGCAAGAACTACAACGTGGGGATGGATCACAGCCGGTCGCCCTGGCACGCAGACAACGTGGTCATTCAGGACGTATCCGTCAGTATGGTCCGCAAAAGCCACGGCGGGCCGGTGCCGTTCTCCGATACGCTGGGGGACGGCAAAGCCACCGTTTACCGCGACGGTAAGGCGTACCACGGTAGTTGGAGCCGAAGCTCCAAGTCAGCTTCGACGCATTACACGTTCCATGGCACAACCATGAAGCTGCACACCGGCCGGACATGGATCATACTCCGTTGACATCCTCAGGCAGGCGTAAAAGCCGCACCGCACGACGGCACAGCTCAAGCGGGCGCAGGGAAGGCACGCGCGTAGGCGGTATAGGGGTGGGTCATGGCTTTGGTGAAGCCCTCGTGGGCCACCGGCCGCTCCTCGGAACCTAACGGCTGCACGTCGTGGATACGATTCTTGATCCAGTTGGGGTTCTTGTTCGCCTCCCGGGCCGCGGCTGTCCACAGCCGGCGCACGGGCCAGACGGGGATGTCCAGGGCGCGGACCACGCTGTAGGTGATCTCCCAGCCGGGGTAGTAGCCTTACCGGCGCAGGAGTTCGGACAGCCGGGCCTTGGAGTCGTCGGACTTGCTGACGAGTTCGTCGAGGGTCAGGCCTCTGGCAAAGAGCCGGTTACGGGCTCCAGCCACGCGCGGTGGGTGGCGCCGACTTCGTCGCTGACCGGCTCCGGTGGGCGGCCGCGTCGGCTCGGAGGCTCTTCGGTGGTCTGCTCCACCGACGCCGTGCCAGGCGATTCCGCCGGCGGTGGAATACCTCGTCCAGGGCGAAACGCTGGTAGGGGTAGTCGCCGGGGACTAGAGCAATCCCTTCCGGCTCCAGGTCCGGCTCGTCTGGACTGCTCTCCATACAGGTCGGGTCGGGGCCCGCCTGCGGGCGGTAGGTGCTCGCGCCAGCGTAGTCGAGCGTGCGATACCGATGCGTGGCAATCCCCTGCGGCCCGGGGCGGTCAGGCGGCGCCCCCACCGTGGCACAGCTTCCGACGATAAGGGCACCCTACCCCCGCCTTGCTCGCACGAGCAGTTCAGCCAACCGGCCATCGTGGAACCCATATCGGCGGCTGACATGACGAAAGACCAGGTTATCTCCGCTGCGGCGGCCGGCCACCGTTGATTACGGGCAATTGCGCCCCGCTCTGGGCCTGTTGAGACTCATCAGGCGGCGAAGCCGACGTTGGTGACGTACTCGTATTGGCCCCACTGCGAGCCGACGTCGACGATCTGGTCGACCCAGGCGTCGTCAAGCTGCTGGTCGTCGTCGGCTGCCCAGACGGCGACGATCCGGTCCCAGCGGCGAACGTTCAGGGCGCGAAAGCCCACCGCCCTCTGCCGCGGCCGCGAGACGCCGGACTGCTTGAGCGGGTGGATCTCCACGCGGGTACCGCGGTCCTGCCGGTTGAGGCGGGCGGCCAGGTAGCGGGCGACGTTCGCGCGCCGCACGGTGCGGTAGGCCTGCTCGATGCGTTCGAGGTTCTTCCTCGAGGGCGCGCGGCGGCCCTCGAGCCAGGCGCGCAGGGTGCGGTTTCGGTGACGGTCAGGCCGGCGGTGCGGGCGTGGTCGGTGCGGGTCAGATAGCGCAGGCAGGCAAGCAGGCCGCGCTGGGCGGTGACGGGGGTGGCGATGTAGCCGGCGAGGGCGTCCAGCTGGCGGGCGGCGGCTTCGTGGCCTTTGATGCCGCTGGCGCCGTACTTGCCGAACTCGATGTTCCGCTCAGGCATCGTCTCTTCCGGACTTCGCATTGTGGATCATTGTACGGCTCTGTAGGAAGCCGAACTCCCTTGTCCGGCAGGAGGTTGCGTCTGGCAGGGGAAACTGGCGACAGACCGGTAGGGCGGCCGTCCGCTTCGAACCCGATTACCACCGCATGGTCGACCTGCCCAACATGTAGCGTACCGAGGGTGGGAGCGCCGCCAGGGGCGCTGATCGCACCGTTCCGGTGCCTGGGAATGAGGTCGGCCCCGCCGGGCGGCGGGTCGCCGAATCATCTGTTGCTGTCGCCCCTGACACCTCTCCGTAGCTGGTGTTCAACGCCGAAGCGGTTCTGGCGCCCAGCTCGCGCGTAGCGGGTAACGGCGTTCTGCACGGCCGCCGCCTCAAGCCAAATGCGACGCTGTGGTGCGCGTTCGTCAGGGAGTTCGAGCAGTTCCAGCTTCTTGCGTTCGAGATCCGCCGCTCGCTGGACGGCAATTAGTGATGCAGGCAAGCCTCGTTGCCTTGGTCCGGCCTCGTGAGTGGAAGGGGAGGATGTCAGGCCGTTTGCGGGTCGGGATCGGCCGTTTCGGCTGCGGGCGGGGGGGCTGGGCCGGAATGAGTGATTGTGGTGCGGGCTCCGACGTGGTGCCCGTCTGGCGGGAGGGCCGGCTGCCTCTGGTTGTGTAGTACTGCGCTTCACATCCCAAGCTCACCCGCCGGCGCCGAAGCTGACGGGGGTCGGTGCCTTGATCCGGTAGTCGGGCAGGGCGGCGTGGACACAGGCGCCGCCAACACACCTCAGCGCTGGGCGGATTGTGACTCCTGCCAGCGGTGGTGTGCCGTCAGGACGTTCGTCCATAGTCGTTCGTGCGTCTCGGCGGGCATGCCGTGCAGTCGCAGGTCGAATCGGTCGGCAAGCAGGTCGAACCATTCCGCGCGGCGGGTGACGTGTTCGTCGGTGCGTGCGCCGTCGCCGATCCGGCTCAGCACCAGGCCGCGGATGACGTCCGCCCCCGTCGCGTCGCGGCGTTCGGCCATCGGCACCTGGACGAAGCCCGACTCCGGCGACGTCGACAACCACTGATGCTGGGCCTCGAAGTCGGACAGGCGGGCGTCGGCCACGGTCCAGGTCATTCCGGTGAAGCCGCCGCGGGGGTCGTGGGTCAGATGCCACTGCGACCGGTCGGCGGCCTGTTCCAGATGGAGGACGAACGGCGGTTGGTCGTGCCTTCCCGCGAGCAGGGGGAGCGGTTCGTGCAGGGCATCGCCGAGCCCGTTGTCGACGTACCAGACACCGCCGGGGTTGGTGTCGCTCGGCAGCTGCTCCACGGTCAGGACCAGATGGTTTCCCATCGCGGCGGGTTGAGGGCCGTCAGGGCCGTGCACTCCGCCGACGTGGCCGCGTACCGCGTAGCCGAGTGAACCGAGCAGCAGGCCCAGCGCGCCGTTCATGTGGTAGCAGTAGCCGCCTCGGCCGTGCAGGGCGATACGGGCCGCGGATTCGTAGGGGTCGATGGCCCAGGCCTCGCCGGCAGGAATCCACAGGGTTTCGTACGGCACGCGTTCGGCATGGCGCGCGACCAGCAGGCGCATGGCGTCCACCGACGGTGGCATGGCCTCGAGACCGAGGCGGTGCAGGTACGCGTGCCGGATATCAGGGTCCAGCGGGGCCATCGACGCGAACATCCACTCATTGTTTCCTGTTCACCAACGATGTGCACCGTTCGAGGTCAGGGAGAAGCCGTCATACGAGGTCGACGTTGCTGCCTGGGGCTGGAGCGGCGGTGCCGTTCCTGACGGGGCGAAGGCCCGGACGCTGAGTGAGAAATTGACGGGCCGGCACCATCACACTGCGAACGCATTAGGCTCTGGTCTGCCTGGTGGTGAACACCCCGGCGGATGGCTGCTCCCTGTGTGCGGCGACGATCCGCTGCGGGGTGGCCGGAGGCCGCGGTGAACTCCGCCCGCCTCTGGGCCGCGGGGGCCTGCTACGCGACGGCCCGCACAGGGGAGTCGGGCCGTCGCGCAAGGCCGCCGTCCGCCCGTTTTCGGCCCCAGGGGCCGCCTGGAAGGCATGGGACGCGATCGAGACCAGCCAGCGAGCGATTGCGGCCGCGGTCGACGAGTGGGCCCGGAACGGGGCCGAGCTCAACGAAGGGTGGGGCCTGCGCCCGTGGGCCCAGCAGCCCAAAGGCGAGGACCTGCAACAGCGCCACGCGAAGTGACGCGCTCGGTTGGAGCTGGCTGTCAGTAGCCCGCGGCTTCCCTCATCCGGCGACGCACCTCGTCACCGAAGAACACAGGAGCCTTCGCGCCCGGATAAGGGTGGGAGTGGTGGTAGTCGCCTGTCTCGGGATCAAAAACGAAGAACGCCGTCCACGTTCCTCTCCCGCTGGACTCGATCAGTGCTTCCACGCAGAAGCCGTTCGTCACGACCTTCCTGACCCTCCAGGCGTCTTTTGCGACGGCACGCACGAGGGCGGCGAACTCGATCTCGGCAGGCGTCGGGATCCTGGTGCCCGGCGACTCGTCGACCTCGACGGCCCCCACGGTGGACTGCTTCATGGCGCCCTTGATGAGCAGGCCAGCCGCAACTGCAGCCAGGATGGCGGCTCCCTTCAGCAGGCTCATGGCCGTACCGCCGGTGGAGGGAGTGCTCCCGGCATCCTCGCTGCGGGTGTTCTGGTCGGGCACGCGGGTTCCCCTTCAGATCCGGAAAACTGCCGTCAGAGTAGTGCTCGTGCAGCCATCCGTCCGATGGGTGGCGGCTACTCGGCCAAGCACCGCCTGCACGGCGTGAACTTGCAGCTGGTGAGCGACCAGGACGGACGGCTGCTGTGGATCTCCCCGGCTCTGCCCGGACGCACCCAACGACCTGACGGCCGCCCGGACCCACCGGATCATCCGGATCTGCGAGCGCCAGGGCGTCCCGATCCTGGCTGACTGCGCCTACATCGGGGCTGGCTCCTAGGTCACCACCCCAAAACGGTGCCCTCCCGGAGGCGAGCTGACACCGACCCAGCAGACCGTCAACCGAGCGCTGTCGCGGACCAGGGCAGCCGTCGAGCGCGGTCCGGCCCGACTCAGGACCTGGAAGATCTTCCGCAAGGCGCGATGCAGCCCGAATCGAATGACGTCAATCGCCAAGGCCGTCCTCACCCTGGAGCGCCAACGCTGAACGGGCTCAGTGAACCTCTTTCATCCTGGGGTCTGAGGAGTGAAACAGGCTGGTCAGGTGGGGTGACGTGGCGAAGCCCCTCGTCGTTGGTGTGGTGATCT
>NZ_JBICXT010000028.1:0-106822 GCF_043200415.1 Streptomyces sp. NPDC048419
TCAACCAGGTCGAGCGGTGGTTCGGCTACCTCGCCCACCAGATGATCCGCCGCGGCGCACACAAGAACATCCAGGCACTCGAAGCCGACATCCGGACCTGGGTCAACGACTGGAACAACAACCCCAAGCCCTTCATCTGGACCAAGACCGCTGAAGAGATCCTCGACTCCCTCGCCCGCTTCTGCCGACGGATCTCTGGCGCAGGACACTAGCGCGGGACCGGCGGAGCCGCCGTCACGCCCTGCCCTGGGCGCTGCGGGCGAGGGTGCGGCGCAGGGCGCGGGTGACGATCGGGGGCAGGATGTCCGCGCCGATGCGGCGGGCCCTGGAGCGGGGGCGCGGCCGGGGGCGGGCCGGTGCGGGAGCGGGTGCGGGCGCGGCCGCCGCGGGCCGCGGGGGTTCGGGCACGGTGTAGTGGCGCGAGTGGGGGAAGGACGGCGGCTGCATCCCCTTCTGCGCGCGAGTGCGGATCAGCCGGTGCCCGGCGGCGTCCTGGACGCTCAGACCGCAGTCCGGGCGCTCCCTGAGCATCGCCAGCAGCTCCTCCTGGACGGGCTCCGGGTCGTCCCAGGTGCCGTAGAGCTTCTGGGTGCTCAGGCAGATGGGGTGCAGCCCGCGGTTGAGCACGGCCTCCCAGGTGGCGACCGAGACGCCGGGGGTGTGCTCGGAGCGGAAGTCGTCGAGGACGACGATGCCGCCCGGGAGGAGGAGGTCGCGGGCGGCACCTATGTCGTCGCGGACGTGCTCGTACAGGTGTGAGGCGTCGATGTGGACGAAGCGGCAGCTGTCCGCCTCGACTTCCTTCGGAATGACGGAGGTCGTCGCCTCTATCACCCGGGGCAGGGCCTCGTGGAAGGCCAGGTAGTTGCGTTCGAAGGCCTGCCGGGTGAGCGAGGAGTACGACTTGGCCGTCTCGGCCGCGTTGGCCCCGTCCGGCGCCTCGCCGCCGAAGAGGTCGCAGACCGTGAACTTCTCGCCGTCCTGCAGATGATGGCCGAGGAGGATCGCGCTCTTGCCCATGTACGCGCCGAGCTCCACCAGGTCGCCCTCGAAGCCGCGCGTCTCCTGCCGCTCCAGGAACCAGGTGAACAGCAGTTGATCCAGCGGCGGGAACCAGCCGGGGACGTCTTTGAGCTCGCCGGGAATCTTGTCGGTTGCTTGTGCAGTCGCCATGAAACGAGTGTGCTCACTGGGGGCCGGAGAAACTGTCGCTGGGCTGAACGTCCCGTGAACACCTCGGCCCGCCCCGGCCCCCGCGCGGTTACACCCGCAGGCCATGCAGCAGATCGGTCACCTGAGCGGGGTCCTCGGGTCCGAGGTGTCCCGCGTCGCGGATGCTGTGGACGGTGAAGCGGTTGCCCGGAGTAAGGGCGTCGGCCTCCGCGATCATGCGGTCCTGGAGCTCGGTGGCCACCGTCCGGTCCTTGCCGAAGCGCAGATAGGTGCGCGGGATGCGGCCCCAGGTGCCTGCGTGTCCGACCGCGCGGCCGTCGTACGCCGTCATCGACTCGTCCGTCTGCATGCCCTCCAGCACCCGCAGGAACCCCACGTCCGAGTAGTCGGCGCAGATCATCTCCCGGAACACGGCGAGGTCCCGCCGCTCGGAGGTACGCCAGTTGAGGCGCAGCACGCCCGACTTCGCCGGATCGCCGACGAGTTGGTCCATCGGCGTGATGGCGTGCTGCCCCTCCGGCGAGGCGGCGCACGCGTTGAGGGAGGGCATGGTGCGGCTCGGGCAGAAGGCCGCCATGTAGCAGATGTGGGCGAGGAGTTCGGGGACGGCGTTGCCGACCCTGCTGACCGAGAGGCCGCCCATGCTGTGCCCGACCAGGACCACGGGGCCACCGAGCCGGGCGGCGCGGCGCACCGCCGCGGTGACGCGCCGCTCGAAATCGTCCAGCGTGAGGGCGGCGACGGGCGAGGCCTCCGTGGCCAGCGCGCGCAGGTCCTGCGTCTGGTACGCCCGCGGCACGAACCGCTCGGTGCCGTGCAGGGGTTGGTCGACGGCGACGACGCGATGACCGCGCAGCGCCAGCTCGCGGCCGATCGCCGTCCAGAAGGATCCGGCGCTGTGGGTGCCGTGCACGAGGACGTAGGTGCGGACGCCGTCGCCGTGGTGCCTGGTCCTGTCCGCCGCGGCGGCCTCCGGCATCCCCATGCCGGCGGCGAGAGCGGCGCCCCCGATCCCTGCCGTCAGCCGCATCGCGTGCCGGCGCGAGATCGTCCCTGAAGTGCCCTTGCTTTCAACGGTGTTCGCGTTGTCGAGATTCTCTGTGTCAGCCATGCCCCTGACGCTACGAAGGCCGGCGGCGCCCAGCCATGGCCCTGTGCACCCGCCGACGGTGTACCTGTCGACACCCCGCGGCCGTCAGGTGCTCTCACGGACCACCAGCCTGCACGGCACCGTGTGCACCCCGGGCACCGGCTCGGCGTCGATGGCCTCCAGCAGTTTCAGGGCCGCTATCCGGCCGATCTCGGCCAGGTCCATGTCGATCGTGGTGAGCGGCGGACGGCTGGCCAGCGCCATGGTGTCCCAGTTGTCGTAGCCCACGACGGCGATCTCGCCGGGCACGTCCCGGCCGCGCTCGCGCAGAGCGTCGGCCACGCCACGGGCGATCTGGTCGTTGCCGCAGAAGAAGGCGTCGGTGTCGGGTGCCGTGCGCAGCACCGCGTCGGCGGCGCGGCGGCCCCACGCCTCGCTCCACTCGCCGAAGTGGACCCGTCCACCGGCCAGTTGGGCCCCGGCCTGGGCCAGCAGGTCGACGGCGTGGCGGGCCCGGTCGCGGGCGGCCGCATGGTGTTCGGGTCCGGTGACATGGGCGATCCGGGTGCGTCCCGTGGCGAGCAGGTGCTCGACGGCGAGGAACGCGCCGCCCCGGTCGTCTGAGGCCACCGAGGTGTCGGCCGGGTCGGTGGACGGGGAGAGGGCGTAGACGATCGGTATGCCCTCGACGCCCTTCATGGGCGGGCGCGGGTCGGTGCGTCGGCCGGTGACGATGATGCCGTCCACCCGGCGGTCCATGAGGTTGCGCAGGTGGTGCTGCTCGCGGATGGTGTCGCCCCTGGTGTCGCAGAGCAGGACGGAGATCTTGCCGGCGCCGAGCGCGTCCTCGGCGCCCAGCAGCACCGGTGTGCTGAAGCGGCCGATGCCGTCGGTGGTCATCAGGCCGACGGTCCAGCTGCGGCCGGCGTGCAGGCTCTGCGCGTGCTGGTTGGGCCGGAAGCCGAGCGTCTCCACGGCGTCGAGCACCCGCTGACGGGTCTCCGGCCGCATCCGGCCGCTGCCGCTCAGGGCCTTCGACGCCGTGCCGACGCTGACGCCGGCGAGGGCGGCGACGTCGGCGAGCTTGGCCCGGCCGGTGGACGCAGGACGCTGAGCGGCTTCGGTCACGGGCAATCCTTTTCTCGCTGGTCGTGCCTGGCTGGTGCGGCCCGGCCCATGGTGGCAGGCGGCCGAGTGGAGTACCAGCCCTTGAGCAACTTGAGAAACTCGGTCAGAACCCTTGACCCCAAATCCCCGACTCCACTCTACTCTTCGGCGAGGAAAACGGTTGCTCACACTTGCCCAGCCGTGGTCCGCGCCTCCCGCCGTCCAGCACCCGGAGAACCATGCCCCGCGCCCGCTCCGCCCAGCCCTCCCCCGCGCCCTCCGCCGGCCCGGTCCGTCTCGGCCCCGGTGCCCGTGCCGCCCTGCGCCCCGCCGCCGCCGAGGTGGACGACGGCTTCTGGCACAGCCGGCGGGTGGTCAACGCGCGCACCTCGATCCCGCAGGGCCCCGGCCTGCTGGAGTCGGCGGGCAATCTGCACAACCTGCG
This sequence comes from Streptomyces sp. NPDC048419, assembly GCF_043200415.1. Taxonomy (NCBI): domain Bacteria; kingdom Bacillati; phylum Actinomycetota; class Actinomycetes; order Kitasatosporales; family Streptomycetaceae; genus Streptomyces; species Streptomyces sp. NPDC048419. The sequence continues at coordinate 3,816 of NZ_JBICXT010000028.1, forward strand.
GCTCGCGGCGCCCGCACCGTCGGACGCGTCGGCCGAGGGCGCGTTCCAGGGCGCCTATCCGTTCATGGACTCGGACGTCTACAAGTGGCTGGAGGCCGCGTCCTGGCAACTCGGCCAAGGCCCCTCCCCGGAGCTGGAGGCCGATGTCGAGCGGATCACCCGCCTGATCGCCGCCGCCCAGCAGCCGGACGGCTATCTCAACACCTGGTTCCAGCTGGTCAAGGACGGCGAGCGCTACCAGGACCTGCGCTGGGGCCACGAGCTGTACTGCGCGGGCCATCTGATGCAGGCGGCCGTCGCCCACCACCGGGCCACCGGCCGTCCCGAACTCCTCGACGTGGCACGGAAGTTCGCCGACCACATCGACTCGGTCTTCGGGCCGCCCGGCAGCGGCCGGCCGATCGACGGCATCGATGGCCACCCCGAGGTCGAGACCGCCCTGGTCGAGCTGTACCGGGAGACCGGTGAACGACGCTATCTCGACCTCGCCGGCTACTTCGTCGACCGCCACGGCCACGGCCTGCTCGGCGGCGAGGCCTACTGCCAGGACCGCGTCCCGGTGCGCGAGTCGACGAACGTCGAGGGCCACGCCGTACGGCAGCTGTATCTGCTGGCCGCCGCCGCGGACCTCGCCACCGAGACGGGAGAGGCCGAACTGCGGGCCGCCACCGAGCGGTTGTGGCAGGCGATGACCGCCACCAAGACCCACCTGACCGGCGGCCTGGGCGCCCACCACGACTGGGAGGACTTCGGCGACCCCTACGAACTCCCCAACGAGCGCGCATACTGCGAGACCTGCGCCGCCATCGCCTCCGTGCAGTGGAGCTGGCGTATGGCCCTGCTCACGGGCGAGGCCCGTTACGCCGACCTGATCGAGCGCACCCTCTTCAACGGCTTCCTGGCCGGCGTCTCCCTGGACGGCGAGCGCTGGCTGTACGTCAACCCGCTCCAGGTCCGCGACGGGCACACCGACCACGGCGGCGACCAGTCGGCCCGCCGCACCCGCTGGTTCCGCTGCGCCTGCTGCCCGCCCAACGTGATGCGGCTGCTGGCCTCCCTGGGGCACTACCTCGCCACCGGCGACGACGAGGGCCTGCAGATCCACCAGTACGTCACCGGGCGCTACGCCTGCGGCCCGATCGCGGTGCGCGCCGAGACGGACTACCCCTGGCACGGCACGGTCGCCCTCACCGTCGAGGAGACCCCCGCCGACCGCCCCTGGGCACTCTCGCTGCGCATCCCGCAGTGGTGCCGTGAATTCCGGTTGCGCTGCGGCGAGTTGACGTACGACCAGACCGACGCACCGGTCGAGGACGGCTGGCTGCGCATCGAACGCACCTGGGCGCCGGGCGACCAGGTCGTCCTGGAACTCGGCCTGGAGCCGCGGCTCACGGCGGCCGACCCGCGCGTGGACGCCGTACGGGGCTGCGTGGCGATCGAGCGCGGGCCGCTCGTGTACTGCCTGGAGCAGGCCGACCACCCCGGCGGCGGACTCGACGACGTCGTCCTGGACACCTCCCGCCCGCTCGCCGTCAAGCACCGCCCCGATCTGCTCGGCGGGGTCACGACGGTCGCGGCGGCCGGGCGGCGGCGTGACCTGGTCGAGGCGGGCTGGTGGCCGTACCGGCCGGCCGCCGACGACTCCCCCACCGCGGGCGAGCCGGTCGAGCTCACCGCGATCCCCTACTACGCCTGGGCCAACCGGCAGGACGGCGCCATGCGCGTCTGGCTGCCCACCTCCTGACACCCCATCACCTTCGCCCTACGACAACGAGGTCACCCCGTGATACCCACCCGCCGCAGTCTCCTGACCGCACTCGCCGCCGTCGGCACGCTCGCCTCCCTCACCGCGTGCGGAGGCGGCTCCGACAACTCGGGCTCCTCCTCCGGCGCGTCGTCGGGCACGTACACCTTCTGGGACCCCTATCCGCAGCTCGACGCCTCCTCGGCCTGGGGCAAGCTCGTGACCTCCTGCGGCACGAAGGCCGGGGTGAAGCTCAAGCGCACCCCGTTCGACACCACCGACCTGGGCAACAAGGCGCTGCTGGCCGCCCAGCAGGGCAACGCGCCCGATGTGATGCTCGTGGACAACCCGGTGGTCTCCACGCTGGTGGAGGCGGGGATCCTCAACAAGACGAGCGACCTGGGCCTGGACACGAAGTCCATCCAGAAGAACATCCTCGGCGCGGGCACCATCGACGGCGCCTCCTACGGAATGCCGATCGGCGCCAACACCCTTGCCCTCTACTACAACAAGAAGGTCCTGTCCGCCGCGCACGTCGACCCGGCCTCGGTCAAGGACTGGGCCTCGCTCACGGCGGCGATGCAGAAGGTCAAGGCGGCGGGCAAGAAGGGCATCACCTTCTCCGCCATCAACACGGAGGAGGGCAGCTTCCAGTTCCTGCCCTGGTTCTGGGGCGCGGGCGGCGATCTGACAAAGCTCGACAGCGCCAAGGGAGTTGCGGCCCTGTCGCTGTGGCAGCAGTGGGTGAAGGACGGCTACGCGCCCAAGGACGTGCTGCAGAACACGCAGACCACCGCCTGGCAGGAGTTCGCGACGGGCGACTACGCCTTCGGCGAGAACGGCACCTGGCAGCTGGGCAACGCGGACAAGGCCGGCATCGATTACGGCATCATCAACATCCCCGGGCAGAACGGCGGTTCGGCCCCGGTGCCGACGGGCGGCGAGTTCGTGACCGTGCCCGTGCAGAAGGACACCGGGCGCTACGACGTCAGCAAGAAGATCGTCACGTGTCTGACCAGCGACGCGAACCTGCTGCCCACCGACACGACGCTGATGTACGTCGCCCCCACGGCCGCCGTGCAGGCCGAGCAGGTGAAGCAGAACCCGAAGCTGAAGCCCTGGGTGGACGCGGTCGCCTCCGCACGCGGCCGCACCAGCGGCGGTCTGGGCACCAAGTACCCGACCATCTCGGAGCCGATGTGGACGGCCGTGCAGGCCGCGCTGTCGGGCAGCAAGAGTCCCCAGGACGCCCTGGACACGGCCCAGTCGAGCGCGCGGAAGGGCTAGGACCGGCATGACCATCGCCCGGGTCGACCGTCCGCGGCGAGCACCGGCGGCCACGCACGCGAGCGCCGGCGACGCCCCTGCCCTGCGCCGCCGCCAGCGGCGCAGGGCCAGGCTGACCGCGCTCGCCTTCGTGACCCCCCTGCTGGCCTACCTCGCCGCCTTCTACCTCTATCCGCTCTACCGCAACCTCGATCTGAGCCTGCGCGACTACACCGTCCGCTCGTTCGTGGCCGGGGACGCGCCGTTCACCGGCTGGGCCAACTTCCAGAAGGTGCTGGACGATCCGACGTTCGGCCCGGCGATGCGGCACACGATGGTCTTCACCTTCGTGTCGATCGCCTTCCAGTACGTGATAGGGCTCGCCCTCGCCGTCTTCTTCAACCGGCACTTCAGGCTCTCGACCGTGCTGCGGGCACTGTTCCTGATCCCGTGGCTGCTGCCGCTGATCGTGTCGTCCTCCACCTGGTCGTGGATGTTCAACAGCGAGTCCGGAGTGGTCAATTACTTCCTTCACTTCTTCGGGGTCGACCCGGTCGGCTGGCTGACCTCGCCGGACTGGGCACTGACGTCGGTGATCGTCGCCAACATCTGGATCGGCATCCCGTTCAACCTGGTCATCCTCCACAGCGGGCTGCAGAACATCCCGGCCGAGCTCTACGAGGCTGCATCGCTGGACGGAGCGAACGCCTGGCAGCAGTTCCGCCGCATCACCTTCCCGCTGCTGCGCCCGGTGTCGGCGATCACCCTGCTCCTCGGACTCGTCTACACCCTCAAGGTGTTCGACCTGATCTGGATCATGACCAAGGGCGGTCCGGGGGACGCCTCGTCCACCCTGGCGACCTGGTCCTACCAGCTCGGCTTCGGCACGCTACTGCCCAAGTTCGGCCCCGGGGCGGCGGTCGGCAACATCCTCATCCTCATCGCGCTCGTCTTCGGGCTGGCCTACATCCGCGTCCAGAGGAGGCAGGAAGCGTGAACTCCCGTACGCACAAGCGCCGTTACACGGTCATCGGGCTGGTCCTCACAGCGCTGATGTTGTTCCCGGTGTACTGGATGCTGAACGTCTCCCTCACCCCGCAGCAGGACATGCGCAAGGACCCACCCGACCTGCTCCCGCTGCACCCCACCTTCGCGGGCTACCGGGCCGTCCTGGACGACCAGTTGCCGTACCTGGGCACCAGCCTGCTCATCGGCCTGGGCACGGTCGCGCTCACCCTGCTGCTCGCGGCCCCGGCCGGCTACTCGCTGGCCAAGCTGCGCCCCAGGGGCGGCGGCGCGCTCGGCCTGGCCCTGCTGATCGCGCAGATGATCCCCGGGATCGTCATGGCGATGGGCTTCTACGGCATCTTCCTGGACCTCGGTCTGCTCAACTCCTGGTGGGGCCTGATCATCGCGGACTCCACCATCGCCGTGCCGTTCGGCGTCATGATCTTCACGGCGTTCATGTCGGGCATCCCCGGCGAGCTCGTCGCCGCCTCCCGTATCGACGGCGCGGGCACCTTCCGCACCTTCTGGTCGGTGGTGCTGCCGGTGAGCCGCAACGCCGTGGTCACCGTCTCGCTCTTCAGCTTCCTGTGGGCCTGGTCCGACTTCGTCTTCGCCAACACCCTCGACGGCGGCGGCGACCTGCGGCCGATCACCCTCGGCATCTACAAGTACATCGGCAACAACAACCAGGAGTGGAACGCGATCATGGCCACCGCGGTGGTCGCTTCCGTCCCGGCTGCCGTCCTGCTGGTGCTTGCGCAGCGGTACGTGGCGGCCGGGGTGACTTCCGGCGCCGTCAAGGACTAGGTCGCTTTTCGTCTGCCGGTTCGTTGCGGCTGGTCGCGCAGTTCCCCGCGCCCCTGAAGGGGCGCTCCCCCTCAACCCATTCCGTGAGGAGAACCCCTCTCATGAGCCGCACAAGACCCCCTGCTCCCCCTCGCCTTGTCGCCGTCTTAGGCGCTGCCGCCCTCACCGCAACCGCGCTCGCCGTCGCCGCGCCCGCCCAGGCGGCCCCTACCGCCGCGACCACTCTGGTGGTCAACGCCAACCAGACGCTGCGGCCCGTCACGCATGTGGCGACCGGCAGTCTCTACGGTCTGGCCGACGCGGGCACGCCGGCCGACAGCTCGGTCGCGCCGCTCAAGCCGAACACCTTCGTGCAGATGGCACCGGGCGGCTCGCAGTTGCCCAACGGTGAGCCGAAGCCGGCCGGGGACGCGCTCGTGGTGGCGTCCAAGGCGGCGCGGGCCGGCGCCGAGGTCGTCGTCCGCATGCCGGACTGGTATCCGAACTTCCCGTACAAGTGGGTGAGTTGGAGCGACTGGCTGTCCGCGGTGGACAAGCAGGTCGCCTCCGTGCAGTCCTCGGGCGCCACGAACATCGCCGCGTACGAGCTGTGGAACGAGCCCGACTGGACGTGGGACACCGCCGGTGCCGGTGCCTTCGACGCGGGCTGGACCCGCACGTTCAAGGAGGTGCGGGCCAAGGACACCAGGACGCCGATCCAGGGACCGAGTTACTCGGCGTGGAACCAGTCCTGGATGAGCACGTTCCTCACCGACGCCAAGGCGAGCGGTACCGTCCCTGACGTCATCGCCTGGCACGAGCTGCAGGGCAGCAAGGACATCGCCGCGCACGTCTCGGCGTACCGCGCACTGGAGAGCAGCCTCGGGATCAGTCCGCGGCCGATCGCGATCGAGGAGTACGGCACGCCGAGCGAGATCGGTGTGCCCGGGCCGCTGGTCGGCTACGTCGCCAAGTTCGAGCGGGCGGGCGTGCACGACGCCGAACTGGCCTTCTGGAACCACTACGGCACCCTCGGCGACACCCTGACCGACACCGGCGCCTCGCCCAACGGCTCCTACTGGCTCTACAAGTGGTACGGCGACATGGCCGGGAGCATGCTGGTCACCACTCCTCCGGCGCAGACCGGCATCGACGGCGCGGCCTCGCTGAGCGGTGACGGCCGGCAGATCGGCGTGATCTTCGGCGGCGGTGCCGGTTCAACTGCCGTACAGGTCAAGGGATTCGGGTCGCTCGCGGCGTTCGGCTCCACCGTGCACGCGAAGCTGGAGTACACCCCGTCCAAGGGCCGTACGACCGCCGTGTCCGGGCCGGTCACGATCTCGGAGGCCGACTACACCGTCTCCAACGGCTCGATCACCGTGCCCGTGACCACGAACGCCTCCGACGGCTACCACCTGGTGATCACCCCGAGCGGCTCGTCGACCTCGCTGGCGGGGACGTACCAGATCACCAACAGGAACAGCGGGCTGGCGCTCGACACTCAGGGCGCGGGGACGGCGCAGGGTGCGGCGGCCGTGCAGGCGGCGCCGGGCACGGGCACGAGTCAGTCGTGGACGCTGAGTTCGGCCGGCTCGGGCCTCTACAAGATCACGAACGGGGCGAGCGGGCTGCTCCTCGGCATCGACAGCATGAGCACGGCGGACGGTGGAAACGCCCTGATCTGGGGCGACAACGGCACCGCGGACCACCTCTGGCAGCTGATCCCGTCCGGCGACGGCTACTACAAGATCGCCAACTACAACAGCGGGCTGCTGCTCGGGGTGGACGGCATGAGCACCTCCTCCGGTGCCCAGGTCCTGCAGTGGGACGACAACGGCACGGCCGACCATCTGTGGAAGCTGACGGCCCGGTAGCCGAACAGGTCAACTCCGCGCGGCGGGGCTCGCGTTCAACGCCGCGCGGAGGTCCTCGGCCGGGAACGGAGTGCGCTTGCTCCGGGTCAGCAGCCGGTGGTGGAAGTCGTCCAGGACGGTCGCCGTGCGCGCGTGCCGGTCGAGGAAGGCGGCCGTCCTGGGCGGGACCCCGTCGCGCCGGTGACCGGTGCCCCACTCGCGTACGTACGTCTCGCGGGAGACGTCACCGCGTACCCGGTCCAGCAGATGGTGCCGCAGCAGGTGCGTCGGGACATAGCAGCGGTCGTAGAGGAGATGGTCCGACAGGAACTCGGCCTCCTTCGCGGAGAGTTCGAAGCGCGAGCTCAGGGCGAGGCCGAAGTCCGCGAAGTACACCTGCCTGCCGTCGGTGAGGAGGTTGTGGAAGTGGGCGTCGAAGTGGACCAGTCCCCGGTCGCTCATGAACGCCGTGCCGCGGGTCAGGGCGTCCTCCATCCAGGGCAGCGCGGTCCCGGGGTCCTCGTGGTCGGCCAGCCATGCGGCGAGGGTGTGCGGCACGTGCTCCAGGAAGAGGACCAGGCTTGCCGAGGACCGGCCGACGGCCTGCAGCCGGCGCCGTACGGCCGCGGAGCCCTCCCAGTGCGCGACGGCGCCCTCGATGCCGCCGAACGCGTCGGCGAAGCCCGTCGGCGGCTGATCGGGCAGGATCCGCCAGTGGTACAGCAGCGGAAAGCCCGGGTGCCCGCCGCGCAGCACCCACCCGGTCGTCATCAGATGCGCGGCCAGCTCCCGCCAGGCCCCGAATCCGGCGGACCCGACGCCGTACTGGTAGAACAGCGGCAGCTCGAACAGGTTCGCCGTCGACCGCTCGTGTTCCGGCCGGAGTTCGAGGTCCGTCAGCGGCACCCGCTTCACGAAGACGCGCACCCCGTCCACGTCCAGCTCCGCCGCCCGCCCGCCGATCCCGGCGCCCAGCACGGGAGTGGCGGCCACGATGTCGGCGAGGCGGCGGTCGCTGAGCAGACCGAGCGCCGTGCCGACCGTCGCGTACGCGGACCGGCGGGCGGCGGAAGGGTCCTGGGCTGCGGGTACGTCGCCCTGCGCGTGATCCATGTCGGTCATCCTGCCGACCGTGTCCGCTCGGGGACAGCGATCAACCCTCCGCGAGGATCTTCACGTCCCAGGGTCCAAGGGTGACGGTGTCCTCATGCACCGCTTCCGACAGCACGTCGCGCACGGGCTCGGGCAGGGGGACGGACACCGTCTCCCACGACCAGTTGTGCAGGAAGCGGACGCGGCGGCCGTCGCGGGAGGTGGCCGTGGTCGAGGTGACGCTGGGGTGGGGCGCGTGCCAAGCCCCGTTCGGAGCAGTCCAGTTGAGCAGGGCTCGGGCGAAGGTTGGGTCGGGGATCGTGCCGACGTAGGTGATGCGGCCGTCGCCGTGGGGGTGGGTGGCGGCTGCCGGCCAGCGGCCGAAGTGCGCGTGCTGGTAGGTCGCCAGTGCCTCGGCTCCCTGGGGCCGCAGACCGTCCGCCCAGTCCAGGGCGCGGGCCTCGGGCGGAAGGGCGAGGGCGGCCGTTCCGATGACGGGCAGGGGTTCGCCGAGGTTGCTGAACTCGTCGTACGTCACTCCGGCCGCGTCGGCGAGACGGGCCGGCTGCGCGCCGGTGCGGGCCCGGGCCTCGACGTCGGCGTAGGCGGTGCGGGGGCCGAGGACGAGGTGGCCGCCCTGTGCGGCGTAGGCCTTCAGCCGGTCGAGGGTCGCGTCGTCGGCGGCGTAGTAGGCGGGGACGACCAGGACGGGCGGCAGGTCGGCGTCCGGGAGCTGGCCGGGATGCAGGATGCGGCACTGGAGGCCGGCGTCGAAGGCACCCCGGTAGAAGGCGTCGAAGATCCGCTCGTACGAGCGCCCGTCCGGGCCGCCGTCGGCCGTGGCCAGTGGCGGGTGGCCTTGGAGCGCCCATTTGCTGGGGCCGTCGTGGAGGAAGGCGACGTCGGCGTCCGGGGTCAGTTGCGCCACCAGGTCGCCCGCCTTCTCCAACTCGGCTCCCAGGGCGGCGATTTCGCGATGGACGCGGCCCGGTCGGCCGCTGTGCGGGAGGATGCCGCCCCAGTAGGTCTCGGCGCCGAAGTGCAGGGTGTGCCAGTGCCAGTACTCGATCATCGAGGCTCCGCGGGAGATCAGCGCCCAGGCGGCCTGGCGCCACTGGCCGTCGTAGGCGGGGCGGTTGTTCCACGGATGGCCGATGGCCTGGGCGTTGGTCTCGGTCACCAGGAAGGGCTCCTGGCGCGAGGAGTACATGCGGTCGGCGCTGCGGTACAGCGCCCAGGTGCCGTTGGTCGTCCAGTCCCGGCCGTCGCGGTTGCGGTCGGGCAGGGCGAGCGCGTCCTGCATCGTGTAGTAGGGGTTGCCCGCGGTGACGTCGAGGCGTTCGGTCAGCCGGTCGTCCTCGACGGCCGGGCGGTCGTAGGCGATGCAGGTGGTGACGAACTGGCCGGGTCGGGCGTATTCGCGGACGATTCCGGCCTGCCAGGCGATGAACTCCGTGACGAGGTTCGCCTGGAAGCGCCGCCAGGCCAGGTCGTACTGCGGCTGGACGTTGCCGTCAGGGGTCCACAGGTCGGACCAGGTGGCGAGCCGGTGCGACCAGTACACCAGACCCCACTCGCGATTGAGGGTCTCCACGTCCCCGTACTTCTCGCGGAGTTCGCCGCTGAAGCGCTGGAACACGCCGTGGTTGTGCAGGAGATGAAGACCCGGTTCGTTGTCGACCTGGAAGCCGATGACGGCCGGGTGGCCGGCGTACCGGGCGACGACCTTCCGGATGATCCGCTCGGCGTGGAAGCGGAACGCCGGGTGGGTGATGTCGACCTCCTGGCGCCCACCCCAGCCCATGCGCTCGCCGGTGCGCGACTCCCCCGCGACCTCCGGGTACTGGCGGGCCGGCCACGGCGGCACGGCGTAGGTCGGGGTGCCGAGGACGACGGAGATTCCCCGCTCGTGGGCGCCGTCCAGGACGGGCTGGAGCCAGTCGAGGTCGAAGCGGCCGTTCTCGGGCTCCCAGGTCGACCACACGGACCCACCGACCCGGATCACGGTGAAGCGGGCCTCGGCCATCAGGTCGAGGTCGTCCTTGAGGCGTTCGTACGGCTGGTACTCGTGGTAGTAGGCGGCGCCGAACAGGACTCGGTGCGCAAGCTCGAACATCCTTCTCCCACGGGGTGGTTGAGCGTCGTCAGCCCTTGACGGACGCGGGTGTGGTGCGGTGGCGTGCCGGCCCGGTGGAGCCTCGTGCGGTCAACTCGACGTCGAGGTGCGTGTGTTCGGCCGGGACGGAACGGTGCTCGATCAGGACGATGAGTGTCTCCACGGCGCGGGTGGCGAGGGCCGCGAAGTCCTGGCGGACGGTGGTCAGGGGCGGGGAGAGGTAGGCGGCGGCCGGGATGTCGTCGTAGTCGACGACGCTCACGTCCCCAGGGACGGACAGCCCGGCCTCGGCGAACGCCCGCAGCGCGCCGAGGGCCATGTCGTCGTTGGCGGCGAACACGGCCGTGACGTCGGCGAGTCGGGCGAGCTGCCGGCCGGACGCGTATCCGGACGCCGGGCTCCAGTCCCCCTCCAGGGGCAGGGGTGGTTCCGGGACGCCTGCGGCGGCGAGCGCCTCGCGCCAGCCGCGCAGCCGGTCGGGGGCGGCCCACCAGTTCTGCGGGCCGGGGATGTGCCAGACGGTTCGGTGGCCGAGGGTGAGCAGGTGCTCGGTGGCCGTGCGGGCGGCGGCGACGCCGTCGAGGCCGACGACGGCGCCGATGCCCTCGCCGGGCTTCGGCCCCTCGCCGAGGCTGACGACGGGCACGTCCGCGCCGAGTCCGAGCGGGGTGCCGTCGTCGATGGGTTCGGACAGGACGATTCCGTCGACGCCCTGTTCCAGCAGCGTCTCCACGGCGCCGGAGACTCGTTGCCCTTCGAGGGTGCCGGCCAGGGCGAAGGAGTAGCCCGCCTGCTGCATCGCGCGTTCCAGCGCGAGGAGAAGACTGGCGGGGCCCGTAGAGGGCGGAGCCCAGCGAGACGACGCCTATGCGCCGGTAACGCCCCAGGAGCAGGGCGCGCGCCGCGTTGTTCGGGCGGTACTCCAGCTCCCGGACGACCCGCAGTAAGCGCTCGCGCACCTCGGAGCTGACGTGCGGCTCGCCGTTGACGACCCGGGAGACGGTCTTCTGCGAGACACCGGCGGCACGGGCGACCTCGGTCATGGTGACCATGGGCTCTCCTGGCATGTCCGAGTGCGTGACTACGCAGACGGCCTGGCCCGAAAGGTGGGAGCCATACTCATGACTACACAGTCATGCCAGTTTCCGAACCATCGGCGACCACGTCAACAGTTCCGAACGCCCGACACTTCGTCGGCGGCTCCGGCGACTCGGCGCAGCGTCCACACTCGGCGGGCCGCTGTCAGTGCACCGCGCTAGTGTGCCCGTAACTGACCGTTCGCCCCTTTTCGGGAGGCTTGCATGACCTCGCGTCTCAACCCGTACATCAGCTTCGACGGCGACGCCCGGCAGGCGATGGAGTTCTACAAGGGGATCTTCGGCGGCACGCTGGCGCTGAACACCTTCGGGGAAGCCGGCGATGCCACCGCCCCCCACGCCGACAAGATCATGCACGCATTGCTGGACACTCCCCGCGGCTTCACTCTGATGGGCGCCGATACCCCGCCCGGTATGGACTACACCCCGGGTACCAACTTCGCGGTGAGCGTCAGCGGGGACGACGACGCCGAACTGCGCGGCTACTGGGAGAAGCTGTCGGTCGGCAGCACTGTGTCAGTGCCGCTGGAGAAGCAGATGTGGGGTGACGTCTTCGGCATGTGCACAGACCGGTTCGGCGTCACCTGGATGGTCAACATCGGCGAGCCTCAGGGCTGAAGCCCCTCCGTTCCGCCAATCCGGCCCGGAGGGTGTGCCGGGCCCCGCGGCTCGGCACACCTGCGGATCACCCTCAGGGCGGGGTGACCGGTCCTGCCGGCACGGTCTCAGCCCAGCCGCTTGAGCAGTTCCTCGGCGAGAGGGGCGGAGGAGGCCGGGTTCTGGCCGGTGATGAGGTTGCGGTCAACGACGACCTTCGGTGCCCAGGGCTCGCCGACCTGGACCTGGACGCCGGCCTCGGTCAGGCGGTCCTGGAGGAGCCACTTGGCCTTGTCGGCGAAGCCGGACTGGGTCTCCTCGGCGTTGGTGAAGGCGGCCACCTGGTACCCGGCGAAGGTGTTCACGCCGTCCCGTTCGGCGGCGAGCAGCGCGGCCGGGCCGTGGCAGACGACGCCGAGGGGCTTGCCGGACTCCAGGGCGCGGGTGAGCAGCCGGCCGGATTCGGCGTCGACGGCCAGGTCCTCCATCGGGCCGTGGCCGCCCGGGTAGTAGACGGCGGCGTAGTCGTCGAGGTTCACGTCCTCCAGGCGTACGGGGTGCTGCAGTTCGGTCGCCGCGGTGAGCACGGCGGCGACGCGGTCGGCGTTCTCCTGGCCGCCGTTGAACTCGGGCGCGAGGCTGGCCTTGTCCACGCTGGGCACGACGCCGCCCGGGGTGGCGACGACGATCTCGTAGCCGGCCGCCTTGAAGGCCTCGTAGGGGGCGACGGCCTCCTCGGCCCAGAAGCCGGTGGGGTGGAGGGTGCCGTCGGCCAGCGTCCAGTGGTCCGCGCCGGTCAGCACGAAAAGGATCTTCGACATGGGGTGGGTCTCCGAGGGGTCGCGGAAGCTTGTCAGGCTCCGACCGTATGACTCCCTTGCCATTGGAATCCAATAGGCTCGGCCATGTGAGAGATAGGGAAACCAATGGCAGGGAGGTGAGGGCCCGGGCCGGCGACGCCTCCGCGCTGGATCTCAACCTGCTGCGCACCTTCCTCGCCGTCTACCGGACCGGCTCCTTCACGGCCGCGGCGAGGGTGCTCGGGCTGTCGCAGCCCACGGTGACCACGCAGGTGCGCGCCCTGGAGCGGCAGTTGGACCGGGAGTTGTTCGAGCGCCAGGCCCGCGGCGTCTCCCCCGCTCCGTACGCGGACGAACTCGCCTCCCGGATCGTGCAGCCGCTGGACGCGCTCGCCGGGGTCGCGCCGGGCGGGCCGGGCGCCGGGCATCCGCCGGAGCCGGTGCATCTGGCCGGTCCGCACGAGTTCCTGACCCGTTCCGTGCTGCCCGGCCTGGCACCCCTGGTGGAGCGAGGCGTACGGCTGCGCATCACGCCCGGCCTGACCGAGCCGCTGCTGGAGGAGCTGCGGGCGGGCCGCCACGACCTGGTGATCGCGACCTACCGGCCGCGCGGGCGCGCCCTGGCCTCCGTACCGCTGGAGGACGAGGAGTTCGTGCTGGTCACCTCTCCCGCCTGGGCCGAGCACGTCGGCGGTCCCGCCCGGATCGCCGCCGCCGGGCCCGCCGCCCTGCACGGCGTGCCGCTGCTGGCCTACGCCGAGGACCTGCCCATCGTCCGCCGCTACTGGCGCCACGTCTTCGGGCGGCGCCTGGTCCGTCAGCCCGCGGTCACCATGCCCGACCTGAACGCGGTCAAGGCCGGGGTCGTCGGCGGTACGGGCTTCACGGTGCTGCCCTGCTATCTGTGCGCCGGCGAACTGGCCTCCGGCGCCCTGGTCCTGCTGCACGACCCGGACGACCCGCCCATCAACACGGCGTTCCTCGTCCAGCGCCCGGGCGCCGTCACCAACCCGCATGTGACGCTGGTCCGCGACCATCTGCTGGAGACCGCACGCGGCGCGTGACCGAGACGTCAGTACTTCTTCGCGCCCGCCACGATCGCCTCGCGGATGCGGTGGTACGTGCCGCAGCGGCAGACGTTGCGGATCTCGTCGAGGTCGGCCTCGGTGATGTCGCGGCCCTCCTCGCGCGCCAGGCGGACCTTGGCAACGGCGGCCATGATCTGGCCTGGCTGGCAGTAGCCGCACTGGGCGACGTCGTACTCCAGCCACGCCTCCTGCATCGGGTGGAGGTCCTTGCCGACGGTGGCGGGCAGTCCCTCGATGGTCGTCACCTCGTCGGTGGGGGCGAGGTCCCCCACCGGGACGCTGCAGGGGTTGAACGCCTTGCCGTTGATGTGGCTGGTGCAGGCCTGGCACACGCCGAGTCCGCAGCCGTACTTCGGCCCGGTGACGCCGAGGACGTCCCGCAGCACCCACAGCAGCCGTACGTCGTCCTCGATGTCCACGCTCACCGGTCTGCCGTTGAGGATGAAGGTGTGTTCGGGCACGAAGGGCCTCCTGAACTCCTAGTAGGCGCGGCTCAGGCCGTCGGTGGGGGACTCGGGGATCGGCGGGCTCGTGGGCAGCGGCTCGAAGCCGAGCGGGCCGTCGTGGTTGATCGGGAAGGTCGTCGGCATGGTGCCGGTGGCGCGTCCGTAGGCGCAGGCCACGGCGGCCATCGCGCCGGCGACGGCGAGTTCACCGGCGCCGCCGGGCCTGCCGGTGGTCGGTGGCATGACGACGATCTCCAGCTCCGGTGGGGTGTTCCACTGGCGGGTGTAGAAGTAGTTGTCCCAACTGCCTTCCAGGAAGCGCCCGTTGTCCAGGTGCAGCCCCGAGCTGAGGGTGATCGCGATGCCGTCCATGATGCCGCCCATCATCTGGGCCTGAAGGCCGCGCGGGTTGACGGCGAGGCCCACGTCGACGGCGCAGACGACCTTGGTGACCCGGGGCCCCGTGTAGGCATCGGGGACCTTGCGTCCGGTGGTCTGCGGCCGGCAGTCGATCTCGGCGAGGACGGCGACGTAGCCGTGGTACTCGGGGTGCAGGGCGATGCCCTGGGCCGTGCCGGCGGGCATGCCGCGTCCCCAACTGCCCACTTCGGCGACCTTGTCGAGGACGGCCCGGGCACGGTCCTCCTTGAGGAACGACCGGCGGAAGCGGTAGGGGTCCTGGCCCATCCGCCTGGCCAGCTCGTCCACCACCAGCTCCTGCGCGCACCGCACATTCGGCGAGTAGATGTTGCGCATGGAGCCGGTGTGGAAGCCCTTGTCGGTCTCGCTGAGCAGCTGGGTGACGACGCCGAAGTTGTACGGGGTCTGCTGTGTGAGCGTGAAGATCGTCTCGGAGAAGGTGAGGTCGCCGACGGGCAGTTGGGCGGCCTCGGCGGTGATGATCTCACCGACGCCGTGGCCGAAGTCGGTGGCCACGGAGGTGTGGTGGTGGTTGTAGGTGAGGACCTGGCCGAGGGCGTAGGAGGCACGCACGCGGGAGGTGGACATGGGGTGGGTTCGACCGTGCCGGAAGTCGTCGGTGCGGTGCCACATCAGCCGGACCGGCTTGCCCGTCGCCTTGGAGATCTCGGCGGCCTCGGCGGCACCGTCGTGGAAGAGCTTGCGCCCGAACGAGCCGCCGCCCTCGGTGACATGAACCTTGACAGCGGCCGTGGGCAGTCCGAGGGTGAGCGCGATCTGCTCCTGGGCGGTGATCGGCGACTTCAGGCTGGCCCAGATCTCGGCGGAGTCCTGCCGCACGTCGGCGACGGCGCAGTTGGGCTCCAGGGCGCTGTTGCTGGCGAAGTGGAAGGTGAAGCGGGCGTCGACGGACTTGGTCAGCACGTCGAGTGCGGGCAGCGGCAGTTCGGCCCTGCGGAGTTCCTCGCCGATGGTGTCGTCGGACTCTCCGTCCACGGTGCCGGGGCCCCAGGTGACCTTCAGGGCGCGTACCGCGTCGATGCACTGGCCGAAGGTGCGGCCGCGGACCGCGACTCCGCTGGAGATCCGTACGACGTCGGTGATGCCGGGCATGGCCCGGACCGCGTCGAGGTTGTCGACGGAGCGGACCGTGCCGTTGATCGTCGGCGGCCGGCACACCATCGCGGGCAGCGCGTCCGGCACCTTCAGGTCCATGGCGTACTTCTTGCGCCCGGTGACGGCCTCCAGCGCGTCGATACGGCGCTGCGCGGTGCCGATGACCTTGAACTCGGAGGTGTCCTTGAGGGCTACCGACACCTGACTGGTCGTCACTGACGCCGCTTTCTGCGCCAGTTCGCCGTAGCCGAGGCTCTCGCCGGTGACGGTGGAGGTGATGACACCGGCCTTGGCGGTCAGGGTGCCGAGGGCCTCACCCAGTTCGAGTGCCGCCGCGTGCAGCAGCCGGCCGCGGGCGACGGCGGCGGCCACCCGGATCGGGGTGAAGGTGGAGATGGTGGTGTTGGAGCCGCCGGTGAGCTGGTTGAACAGCAGCTCGGGGCGGGCGTCGGCCAGGGTGACGTGGACCTGGTCGAGCTGGAGGTCCAGCTCCTCGGCGACGAGCATGGCGCTGGAGGTGGTGATGCCCTGTCCGACCTCGGCCCGGGGCAGGGCGAAGTGCGCGGTGCCGTCGGGGTCGAGCCGGATGGTGATCAGGTTCGCCGTGGGCAGGGTGGCGTGCGTGAGCATGTCGTTGAGGTCGTAGATCTCGGCCGGTCCGGGCACGGAGGGGACGACCGCCGCGGCCGGGGTGGGGGCGAGGACGGCCTCGCCGAGTTCGGCGGCGACGGTCAGCGTCGAGGCGGCCACCACATAGCCCAGAAAGCGCCGCCGCCCGATGCCGTCCGGGGCGGACACGGCGTTCTGCCGCTGCGGGTGTTCAGGTGCTCCCATCAGCTGTCCTCCCAGCGCACGGCACTCGCCTTGATGGCGGCTCCTGACTGTGCACGCCGGGCGCGTGCCGCGATAGATCTACGTTCCGCTTCCACACCGAAACGCCATAACCCGTCCGGTGTGTGAAGCGCTTCGGCCCGTGATCCGGAGAAAACCCGAATGCGCCGGCCGGGCGGGCTCTGCGATCATTCCGGAATGTCCCACCTTCTGGAACCGCTGGTCATCCGGCATACCCACCGCATCCCTCTCCCGGCCGGCCCGGCCGGCCAAGGGGACGTCGCGGCGCGGCAGTTCGACGCCGTGCTGATGTCGGTGGGCTTCAAGCTCTCGGCCGAGCTGCTGGAGCACCTGTCGGGGCTGTCCGAGGGCACGGTCGTCGACACCGCCGTGCGCACGCTGCGCACGGTCCGCGAAACGGTCGGCGACCACGCGCGGCACAACGTCTACTTCATCGACTTCCCGGCCAACGTGCCCGACACCTTCGACTTCTGGATGAGCTGCATCGCCGAGGCACTCGCCGACGACAGGACTCGCCCCGGGACCGTCGCCCAGCTGGAGAGCGGCGTGATGGACCTGCTCACGCTGCCTTCCTACGGCAACTACCGGCACACCTACGCCGAAATGCTGGCCGCGCACGGCGAGTTGATCGCCGCGGCGGGTGACCGCATGACCGTGCTGCACCTGGGCGGCAAGGCGGAGGACGAGATCGGTGCGCTCTATCTGGCGCTGGCCGGCAGCGCCACCCCGCTGGGCGAGGACGACCTGCACGACCTCAGGGCGCTCGCCCGGCACTGCGTCGACGGCCCGCAGCCCGGGGAGATCCCGGTCCGGGAGAACCGCGCCGTCGTCAACGAGGCACGTCTGCGGGCCGGTGCCAGCCTGCTCCTGGACACCGTCACCGACGTGCTGCGCCTGGCGTGCGCCCTGTCGGACGGTGACGTGACGCTGCAGACGGCCACCCGGTTCAGGGGACTGTCGCGACCGGTGCGCCGCGCGCTGCTCGCGGGTCTGGACGCCGTCGTCGCGGCGTCCCCGGCCAAGCTCGCCGACGTCAACGCGTGGCGCGAGGACTTCAAGCGGCTGGGCGAGCGGCTGCACCCGCACGAGTACCCCCAGTGGCCGCACGCGGCCCAGGTGTTCGCCGTCGCACGGGGCGAGGTGAAGGCCCGGTCCTTCGACAGCCGCGTCGAGGAACTGCTCGCCATGCACGACGTGACGGGTGCCGCGCGGCTGCTCACGTCCGCGCCGGGCAAGCTGTTCCGCTCGCTGGACCGGCTGCTGCGGATGGCGCTGACGCAGGACGAGCGGGAGGCCGTGGTCGTCGCCGCCGAGCAGGTCGTGACCGAGGTGTCCGGCCGGGTCGTGCTGTCGGTGCGCGAGCACCTCCACAACCGCGCCGAAGCCACCGGCGAGCGCCGGGTGTTCGTCAACCGGCTCGGCCGCGCCTGGGTCGCCGAGGACGAGCGGCCGCCCGTGCTGCCGGCCGAGCGGCGGCGCCTGAGCGCCGCGCTCGACGCCGAGATCAGGCGCCGACTCCCCTCCCCGGAGCGGGTGTTGGTCGACCCGGACGTCCTCGACGTCGCGCTGCCGCTCAGCGGCAAGTCGACCGCGGCCGGTCTGGGGGTCCTGCCCCGCGGCTCCGTCTCCCCCGTCGAAGGTGATCTGCTGCGGTTCTTCGTGTACTGGAAGGAGTCGCGGCAGCGCACGGACTTCGACCTGTCGGCGATCATGCTCGACGAGCGGTACCAGACGGTCGCCTGGCTGTCGTACACCGCGCTCACCCAGCTCGAGGGCGAGCACTCCGGCGATATCACCGAAGCACCCGACGGCGCCTCGGAGTTCATCAACCTGCGCCTGGGCGCGGTGCGCGGTACCTACGTCGTGCCGCAGGTCAACATCTTCGCGGGCGAGGGCTTCGAGGAGGTCGAGGAGTCCTTCTTCGGCTTCATGCTGCGCGAGGCCGAGCAGCAGGGACGGCCGTTCGAGCCGGCGACCGTGCGCATGAAGTCGGAGCTGCGCGGGCCCGGCCGGGTCGCGCTGCCACTGGCGTTCCGGCGTGAGACGGACGGCAGTTGGACCGCCAGGTGGCTGCACCTGTACCTCAAGGGCACGCCGTCGGCCAACCGTGTCGAGGGCAACCGCGTGACGGTCGCGACGCTGCTGCGCGGCATCGTCGAGCGCGAGCACCTGACGGTCCGCTACGTCACCGATCTGCTGGCCGGGGGCGAGAGTGCGACGGAGGTGACGCTGTGGGACGGCGAGACCCTGCCGCCGGGCCCCGTCACCTATATCGGCCTGGAGCGCCCCGACGGACTGCACCCGGACTCCCGGGTCATCACCCCGGAAAATCTCCGCGACTTGATCCCGGAGTGACTGTTAGGGTTGCCGCAGGCGAGGCCATGGACGGACTTCCTTCTCAAACTCCTGAAACTAGTCCGTTCGCTCTCCTCGCCGCTCACTGCCAGCAAGGGCCCTCGCGTCTCGTCACGCGAGGGCCCTTCGCGCTGCCGTGAGGGCCTGCTCGGCATAACCGCGACCGAAGAGCACCGCGTGCACCAGCAGGGGAAAGAGCTGGTGCAGCGCGATCCGGTCCGCCCATCCGTCCGCGAGCGGAGCCGCCCGCTGGTAGCCGTCGACGACCTGCTCCAGGTGCGGGCAGCCGAAGAGGTGGAGCATCGCGAGGTCGGTCTCCCGGTGTCCGCCGTGCGCGGCCGGGTCGATGAGCCACGCGTCCCCGTCGGCGCCCCACAGCACGTTGCCGTTCCACAGGTCGCCGTGCAGCCGGGCGGGCGGCTCGGCGGGCCCGGCCAGTTCGGGCAGCCGCTCGCAGACGCGCTCGACCACAGCCGACTCGCCGGGGCGTATCGTGCCCCGGTCGACCGCGACGCGCAGATACGGCAGCACACGATGCTCGGCGTACCAGACGGGCCAGTCGGTGCCGGTGACGTTGCGCATGGGCGCGAGTCCGATGTACGCCTCGACGAGACCGCCGGGCGGTGGCGCGCCGAACGCGGGGGCGCCCGCGGCATGCAGGGCCGCCAGCCCGCTCCCGAACTGCTGCGCGGCCCGAGCCGACGGCCGGCCCTGCGGGACCAGATCGGTCACGAGCCAACGCGCCTCGTGGCCATGGACCTTGGGGATGCGGACGGCGCCGGCCGCGGCCAGCCAGCGCAGCCCCGCCGCCTCGGCCTGCGCCGCTCCGGGATCGTCCCCACGCTTGACCATGACCAACTGGCCGCCGTCGAGGCCGACTTCGGCGAGCGCTCCGGACATGGGGCGCTCCCCGCGCACGGTACGGCCGGTGATCCGGGCGGCAGCGGCGGCCGGTCCGTCGTCACCGTCGCCGGACGAAGAGGAGCGGTACGAGGAGGAGCCGGAGGAAGAGGAGTCGCCGGAGGAGGAGCCGTCGTACGGGGAGCCCTCGGAGGGGATGCCGCTGTGCACGGGCACCAGGGTAGAGCTCCCGCGGGGCCGACCGCGGTCAGCGCGGGGGCCCCTGGCCGTCATCGCCGCCGCCTCCTTCACAGCCACTGTCACCGCCGTCGTCACCGCTACCGGTATCGCCGTCTTCGCCGTCGTCGTGCGCGGCATACGGATGCACATACCCCTCGTCGCCGAAGGGGATGAACCAGTCCTGGGCGAGGCCCTTGCCGACGCCGTCCGCGGCCGGGGCGTAGGGCCATTCGTGGTCCATGTCGTCGCCCACGCCGTCGGCGAAGACCTGGAGGGCCGTCTCGACCTCCTCGCTCAGCAGCTCGTACAGGTCGGCCGTCGCCTCGGCCTGACCGACGAGGAACTTCAGCAGCAGTTCCTCGGCCACGCAGCTCAGCCGGCCGAAGTGCGGCTGGGTGAGGCGGCCGGTCAGGGCCACGGCCGTGACGGTCAGTCGGCGCGCGAACAGGACCGAGTACTGCTGGGCGAACTGCCGGGGCAGCTCGTCGAGGATCATGAACGGCGCGTCGGTGTCCGCGACGGTGGGCCCTTCCTCCTCCAGACCGGCAAGGTCGGTGAACAGCTCGTCGACCAGAAGATCGATGGCGTAGACGACGGCGCCGGCCGCGATCTCCGCCGCCTCCCGGCCGACGATCCGTTTCTCCTCGTCATCGGAGTGGCCGAAGGACGTGAGCGGGAAGGCCTGCAGGCCTGGCGCGAGGGAGCGGAGCTTGCGCCGCATGTCCGCGACGTCGGTGTCGTCCCGGCGGGCGGCGTCGCCGGAGGGCTTGCCCGCCGCATGCCTGCGGGCGCGTTCGGCGGGGTCGGCCGGCGGTGCGTCCGGGCCGTCCGCCGCGTCGAGGCTCTCCTGGAGCACTTCAGGGGCGAGCTCCACGCCACAGCGGGTGATCTCCCAGGCGGCGAGCGGTTCGGTGCTCTCCAGCAGTCCGGCGACGACCTCACGCGCGGCGTCCTCGGCGAACTCCAGCGCGGGAGCGTCGACGTACAGCTTGAGCCGGGCGCCTAGACGATGGACGGTGATGACGTCGTCCACCAGGTCGACCTCCATCCCGTCGGGCCCCTCGATCGCAGCGATCGAATCGAGGCCCTTGCGCAGCAGGAAGACCACGCCCTCCCGCTGAAGGACGTCGAGCTCAGGGCCGCCCTCGGGCAGCTCCACGTCCACAGTCACCGCGTATGTCACACGATCATGGTGCCTGAGGGATGACACGTGAGGGGAGGGAACCGGAAGGAAGCCGTCTTCAGGGGCGGAACCCGGCTTTGCATGACCGCTTCCCACCACCGCTTCGCACAACCGCTTCGCACAACCGCTTCGCAGACCGCTTTGCATGACCATGCGAGATGATGCATACTCTTCCTATGTCCAAGGTCCTCACCTCCCTTCCCGCCGGCGAGCGCGTCGGCATCGCCTTCTCGGGCGGCCTCGACACGTCGGTCGCGGTCGCGTGGATGCGCGACAAGGGCGCCGTCCCGTGCACCTACACCGCCGACATCGGTCAGTACGACGAGCCCGACATCGCCTCGGTGCCCGGCCGTGCCAAGACCTACGGCGCCGAGATCGCGCGCCTGGTCGACTGCCGTGCGGCGCTGGTCGAGGAGGGCCTGGCGGCGCTCACCTGCGGCGCGTTCCACATCCGCTCGGGCGGGCGCGCTTACTTCAACACCACGCCGCTCGGCCGCGCCGTCACCGGCACCCTGCTGGTGCGGGCGATGCTCGAGGACGACGTCCAGATCTGGGGCGACGGCTCGACCTTCAAGGGCAACGACATCGAGCGGTTCTACCGCTACGGCCTGCTCGCCAACCCGCACCTGCGGATCTACAAGCCCTGGCTGGACGCGGACTTCGTGACCGAGCTCGGCGGCCGCAAGGAGATGTCGGAGTGGCTGGTCGCCCACGGCCTGCCCTACCGCGACAGCACGGAGAAGGCGTACTCCACCGACGCCAACATCTGGGGCGCAACCCACGAGGCCAAGACGCTGGAGCACCTGGACGCGGGCGTCGAGACCGTGGAGCCCATCATGGGCGTGCGGTTCTGGGACCCCGAGGTCGAGATCGCCACGGAGGACGTGACGATCGGCTTCGACCAGGGCCGCCCGGTGACGATCAACGGCAAGGAGTTCGCCTGCGCCGTCGACCTGGTGATGGAGGCCAACGCCATCGGCGGCCGCCACGGCCTGGGCATGTCCGACCAGATCGAGAACCGGATCATCGAGGCCAAGAGCCGCGGCATCTACGAGGCGCCGGGCATGGCGCTGCTGCACGCCGCGTACGAGCGCCTCGTCAACGCGATCCACAACGAGGACACCCTGGCCCAGTACCACAGCGAGGGCCGGCGCCTCGGCCGCCTCATGTACGAGGGCCGGTGGCTGGACCCGCAGGCGCTGATGATCCGCGAGTCGCTGCAGCGCTGGGTCGGCGCGGCCGTCACCGGCGAGGTGACGCTGCGGCTGCGGCGCGGTGAGGACTACTCGATCCTCGACACCACGGGCCCGGCGTTCAGCTACCACCCGGACAAGCTGTCGATGGAGCGCACCGAGGACTCCGCGTTCGGCCCGGTGGACCGGATCGGCCAGCTCACCATGCGCAATCTGGACATCGCCGACTCCCGCGCCAAGCTGGAGCAGTACGTCGGGCTCGGCCTGATCGGCACCGGCAGCCCCACCATCGGCGCCTCCCAGGCCGCCGCGACCGGGCTGATCGGCACCATGCCGGAGCTGCCCGAGGGCGGCGCCGAGGCGATCGCCTCGCGCGGCGAGGTCTCGGAGGAGGACGCGCTGCTGGACCGTGCGGCGATGGAGGCCGGCACGGACTGATCCCGAAGCGGGACGCACTACCGGAAGAGGCCGGTTCGACGACGCCCATGTCGTCGAACCGGCCTCTTCCGCTGCCCTCTTCCCCTGCCCGCCTCCGCTGCCATTTTCCGCTGTCCTTTTCCGCTGTCCTCAGGACTCGGCCGTCGTGTGCAGTGTCCGCAGCACGTCGTCGTCCGTGAGCTGCTCGAAGTCCTCGTAGAAGTTGCCCACGGCCATGAAGGCGGGCGGGCGCTCCAGACAGAGCACCTCGTCGGCCTCGTACCGCAGCCGGTCGGCCGCGTCCGGTGAGCCGACGGGTACGGCCAGGACGAGGCGGGCGGGATCTCTGCGCTGTACGAAGCGCAGGGCCGCGCGGGCCGTCGAGCCGGTGGCGAGCCCGTCGTCCACGACGATCACGGTCCGGCCTCTGAGCTCGGGCGCCGGGCGGCCCTCCCGGTACAGGGTTTCGCGACGGTGGAGCTCCTCGCGTTCCCGCTCGACCACGGGGGCGAGTTCCGCGTCGCCGAGGCCGAGCTCGTCCAGGGACCGCTCGTCGTAGAGCGGTTCGTCGTCGCCTACGATCGCGCCGACGCCGAGTTCCTCCTCGTACGGGACGCCGATCTTCCGTACGACCAGGACGTCGAGCGGGGCGTCGAGCGCCGACGCCACCTCCTGCGCCACAGTGACGCCGCCGCGCGGCAGGGCGAGGACGAGGGGATCGGGCAGCATGCCCTTCTCCTGCTCGATCCGCAGCCGCACGGCCAGTTCCCGTCCGGCCTGCTCACGGTCATGGAACTGCATCTGGGTCGCCGCTCCTCTCCCGTTCGTTCGCGCTGAGACCACCTTTGGGTCCGGCTGTTCGGGTACCCGAACGAAGTGAAGTACCTCTGCAGATGATTTCAAGGATTCGAGGAGATGAACCGGATGCTGCTCATCGGACTGCTCCTCCTCGGGGCAACGGCCGCCTTCACCGCGCTGGCGATCGCGGGCAACCTGTCCGGGGGCCCCGAGTACAGCGTGTCGGTGCTCGGCCACCACATCGCCACCATGAACGGGCTGGCCGTCTTCAGCTCGGGCCTCGCACTGGCACTCCTCTTCTGCCTGGGCCTGGCGACGATGGTGGGCGGGGCGACGCACCGCCGGCACCGCAGGGCGCGGATGCGCGGGGAGAATGAGAACGTGCATCTCGACGAGCTGATGGGACCGGACGCACGGGCATGACGGAGTCCCCCGCCGGCCGCCCACCGTCCCGCGTCAGCGGTTCGGTGCGGCCCCGCTGATGTCGACGAGCGCGGAGTGCGGGTCCTCCACGGTGGCGAGGTCGCCAAGGCTGATCACGCCGACCGGGCAGCCGCCGCGCTCGACGACCGGGAGGCGGCGTACGGCGTAGCGGCGCATCAGCTCGACGGCGTGGTCGGTCGTGTCGTCCGGGGCCAGGGTCGCCACAGGCGGCGGCGTACAGACAGAGCCGACGGTCGTCTCGGCCGGGTCGAGGCCGGCGGCGAGCGCCCGGACGACGATGTCCCGGTCGGTCAGCACGCCGAACAGGTCGCAGTCGTAGGCGACCAGCACGTCGCCGACGTCCTGCTCACGCATCACACGGGCCGCGCGTTCCAGCGTGGTCATGGGTTCCACGGCGGCCGCGCCGGGCGACATCACGTCGCGTACCTTCCGGGTCATGGCACCTCCCAGCTCCTCGAAGGGCGAGGTAGCCCACGCCCCGCGTAGCCCCCGACGGTCTCGGTAAACCGTCGCCCACGGCGATCTCACCGGAGCGCACGAAGGTGCCGCAACTCCTCGATCTTCAGCAGACGGGCCAGGGCGAGATAGGCCAGGACCAGGGTGAGCGTTCCCGCGCCGAGGGCGCCCGCGACGGCCCCGGTGCTGCCGCCCAGGAACCCGGTGCAGGAGCGGGCGGCGGCCCAGCCGAGGAGTGCGGCCGGCGCGGCGGCGGTGAGGAGCTTGAGGTATGTGCTCCGCAGGGCGCCGTCGTCGAGGCGGCCGCCTGCTCTGCGGCGCAGCAGCCGTGCGGTGAGGGCCAGGCCGAGGGCGTAGGACAGCGTGTAGGCGGCGGCCATTCCGGTCACGGACCAGCGTGCGGGCAGCAGCACATGGCAGACGGTGGCCAGGGCGATGTTCACCGCGGCGATCCAGAGGGCCATGAGGAACGGAGTGCGGGTGTCCTCGAAGGCGTAGAAGCCCCGGAGCAGCAGGTACTGCGCGGAGAATGGGATCAGGCCGGGCCCGAACGCCTGCAGCATGTGCCCGAGCGGCTGTGCGGAGGCGGCGTCGGCCGTGCCGTGGGCGAACAGCAGCGTGGCGATCTGCGGGCCCAGCGCGAGGAAGAGGAAGGCCGCGGGCACGATGACGACGCCGCTGACGCGCAGTGCGCGGGAGAGGTCTGCGCGCAGGTCCGCGACCCGGTCCTCGGCGACGGCCCTGCTCATGCGCGGCAGCAGCACGGTCACCAGGGACACCGTGGCGATCGACTGGGGCAGCATCCAGATGGTCTGCGCGTAGGTGTAGGCGGAGT
Source organism: Streptomyces sp. NPDC048419 (assembly GCF_043200415.1). Lineage (NCBI taxonomy): Bacteria > Bacillati > Actinomycetota > Actinomycetes > Kitasatosporales > Streptomycetaceae > Streptomyces > Streptomyces sp. NPDC048419. Next base: position 28,858 of record NZ_JBICXT010000028.1, read on the forward strand.
AGCCCACACCGCCCTTCGGCAGTTGCCGGTCGGCGGAGTTGGCGTAGTTGGTGATCACCGTCAGGGCGACCTGGTTGGCCAGGACGAACAGTAGGGTCCACTTCGCCGCGTGGATGCCGGAGCCCAGTCCGGAGCCGCGCCAGTCGAAGCGGGGCCGGAAGCGGAATCCGGCGGCACGCACGAACGGGACGAGCGCCAGGGCCTGTACGGCGATACCGGCGGTGGTGCCGATGCCCAGCAGCCGGACCTGAGCATCGGTGATGTCCTCCACCCGTTGCGGGACGGCCATGAGACCCAGGTAGGCGCCGAACACCCCGGCCAGGACGACGTTGTTGAGGACCGGTGTCCACATCATCGCGCCGAACTTCTCGCGGGCGTTGAGCACTTGGCCGTAGATGCCGAACACACCGTAGAAGAAGATCTGCGGCAGCAGGAACCGGCCGAAGATCACCGTGAGTTGGAAGGCGTCGTGCCCGTCCGGTGTGTCCTGGATGTGTGTCCTGGATGTAGAGGCCGACGATCTGTGGCGTGGCCCAGACCGCGAGCGCGGTGCCCACACCCAGCACACAGATCACGAGCGTCACCAGGCGCTGCTCGTAGGCACGGCCACCGTCCCGCTGGGTGGTCGTGCGCGCACGAGTTGGGGCACCAGCACGGCGTTGAGCGCGCCACCGATCAGCAGTGTGTACAGGCTGGTCGGCACGGTGTTCGCCGTGTTGTACGTGGTCGCCAGCAGACCGGTGCCCAGCGCCGCGGCCTGCAGGATCTGCCGTATCAGCCCGGTGGCTCGCGACACGACGGTGGCCACGGCCATCAGCAGCGACGACCGCGCCGTCCCCGCCCGCACCTGCCGGGCCGCATGCCGCCCCTGTTCCTGTTCGCCCGGCGACGTGGTCGGCGCCGCGGGCTGATCCCCCTGAGTCATGCGACCCGATTATGCCTTCAAGATCGCGCCGGTTTCCCTTTCCTCCGCCAGGGCCACGCCCGGCCCTGCGAGCGCAACTCCCGCTACTGGGACGGATGATGGACGCGATGGAGGGGTCGTCGGGCGGCAGCTGGGCGGCCGTCCGGGGCCCGCCGCTGCCGGCGTCCCGCTGCTACCGGCGTCTCCATGGCAGCACCGCCGGGGCGGTTTCGGTGCCCTCTGCTCGGTGCAGGGCGTTGCTGATGGCCTCGCCGATCTCCGCGAACTGGCGTACCTGGTCCGGGGTGAGGGCGTCGAACACCGCCCGGCGCACGGCCTCCACGTGCCCTGGAGCGGCCCGTTCCAGCAGGGCGCGCCCCCCGTCGGTGAGAACGGCGAGCTGGCCGCGACCGTCGGCGGGGTCCTCGCGCCGGTCCACGAGGCCGATGTCGCGCAGCCGGCTCACCGCGTGCGTGAGCCGGCTGCGGGTGATCTTGAGCCGCTCGGCCAGTTCGGACATGCCGAGGGCGCCGTCGGGTGTGGCGGAGAGATAGGCGAGCAGGCTGTAGTCGGCGTGCGTCACGCCCGCGTCGCGCCGCAACTGACGGTTCAGGTGGTCGCCGAGCAGGGTGGAGAAGTCGACGTAGGCCAGCCAGGCCCGTCGTTCGTCCGCGTCGAGCCAGCGGGGCGTCGTCGGCATGGGCACAGTTTACCGCGAGCGCGTTTGAATTTTCAATCACATTCGAGCCGCGGTGGCGCCAGGCCTGCTGCCGGGCTCTCGCCGGGCCGTGGCCGGAATCCGCGCCCCGCCGGACGCGCGTGGCGGCGCCGCGGTTCGTGGGCGGCGCGGCTGGGCACGGATCGACCTCGGCGGCTGTGTCGGCAGGGGCTGGAGGAAACGGGTGGCCACTGCGGCACTGACGGGGACGCAGCCCTCGGCGTGCGAGGCGCACGGAACGCGCCGTACAGATTTGGCCAGATTCAGCAGCTCATCGTGTGCGGAGTGACATTGTTCGGTCACTGGGCGCTTCTACCAGTGTCGAGTATTTTCGACGGCATTAGGGAGGGATGCGTGTGCAGCCTTGGGGAGGGATGCGTGTGCGCAAGTCGACAGGGGGGCCTGTGCTGAGGCGCAAGACGTTGCGGCTTCCGCGGCATCCGGCCTCGGTGGGCCTGGCCCGGTACCGGGTACGGCAGCATCTGGCCGCCTGGGGGCACAGCACGGGTGACGAGATCACGGAGCGGGTGGTCCTGCTGGCCTCGGAGCTGGCGGCGAACGTCGTGCGCCACGGGCCGATCATGGAGCGCGAGTTCGAGATGGCGGTGACCGCCCGGGCCGACGGCTCCTGCTTCATCGCCGTGTCCGACGAGAGCCCGGAGAACCCGGTTCTGCAGGAGACGCCCACCGAGGAGGACGAGCGGGGCAGGGGCCTGCACCTCGTCGACCAGCTGGCCCAGAACTGGGGGGTACGGAACCGGGGGCGGCACGGCAAAACAGTGTGGGCGGTGGTGCGTCAACCGCGTCCCCAGAGCGCCGCGCCATCACCGAAATCGGTGAGTTCGACGTTTCAGGCGCCACGGACTCCGCGCGGCTAGCGGCTCACCCGGAGACGGCGCCACGGGCCCTGCGGCCTTGAGCGAGGCGGCTTGGCGCTCGGCTCACGCCAGGCGAGAGGACCGGCCCCGGCTGCCGGCGAACGGTCATGATCAGATGGCAGCTTCCGGGTCCCGCACCGCGGATGCGACTGTCAACCCCGCAAGCCCTGAGCCGGCCGCCCGGCACACCCACGACACAGGACCTCGCCCATGACCGTCTTCCGTATCAGCCCCACCGTCGCCGACGCCTTCCCCGACACCCTCATCGCCGTGGTCACCGCCACCGGCCTGCGCGGCCACAAACCCTGGCCCGGGACCAGCGCCGCCCTCGAAGACCTGGAACGCCAACTCGCCGCCGGCGCCTGGCAGCCGGCCGACGAGAGCGACGCCCGTATCGAGGCATGGCACACCGCCTACCGCTCCTTCGGCACCAACCCGCGCCGCATCCGGCCCAGCGTCGACGCCCTCGGCCGCCGTATGGCCAAGAAGGGCACGCTGCCACGGATCAACCCCGCCGTGGACTCCTACAACTCCGTCTCCGTCCGCCACGGCCTTCCCGCCGGCGCCTTCGACCTCGCCCACGTCGCCAGGGAGATCGACATCCGTCACGCCGATGGCAGCGAGGAGTTCATCCCGCTCGGCGAACCCGGCACGGTGGAGAACCCCAAGCCCGGCGAGATCATCTACGCCGACGCCGGCGGCGTGCTCACCCGGCACTGGAACCACCGCGACGCCCACCGCACCCGGGTCACCGAGGACTCCCTGCACGTCGCCTTCGTCCTGGAGACCCTGCACGCCACCCGCGACGGCGACATCCTCAAGACCTCGGCGGAGGAACTGCGGTCCCTGCTCGTCCCGCACGCCGAGCAGGTGGCGGTGCACTACCTGAGCGCCGGTCGGCCCGACGCCGACGTCTGAACGGCAGCACCCTGCGGCCGGCCCTACTGCGCCAACTGCGGATAGAGCGACGCCAGTTCCCCGGACAGTCCGGCCTTCACCTGACGCGAGACCTCGTCGGCCGGCACTTCGTGGGCGCCGGCCTCGATGCCGTCCAGGGCGAGCGCGGCGACGGTGCGGGGGTCGGACCTGAGGGCGTGATACGGGTGGTCAGGTCGGTGTCCACGTAGCCGACGTGCAGGCCGGTGACCGTGATGCCGTACGGTTGCAGCTCCAGGCGCGGGGCGTTGGCCTGCTGCCACAGGGCGGCCTTGGAGGCGCTGTGGGAGCCTGCGATGCCGAGCCAGGACAGCACCGAGTGGACGTTGAGGATGTGGCCGCCGCCGTTGCGCTCGACGACCGGGGCGAAGGCGCGCGTCACCAGCAGCGGGCCGTGTTGATGTCGAACTCACGGCGCACGTCGTCCACGGGGGTGTCCAGGAAAGTCCCGCCGACCGAGGCCCCCGCGTTGTTGATCAGGACGGTGAGTCCGGCGCCCGCTCGGCGGCGGCCGCCACCGAGTCCGGGTCGGTGACCTCGAGCGCCGGCGGGACGGCGTCAGGGTGCGTCACCGTCCGCGGGTCGCGCGCGGTGGCGTACACCTTGCCCGCGCCGCGGGCGTACAGCTGCTCCACCAGCGCCTTGCCGATGCCCCGGCTGCCGCCGGCGACGAGGACGACGGAGTTCTTGATAGCGGTCATGACAGAGTCCTCCCAGACACAGGAAACCGATCGGTTTCACCCCCGTGGTAAACCGATCGATTTCCTACGCTCACACCGTCCTCAGCCTCCGCGCGCTCGGCCGGCCGCGCCGGCGCGCTCGGCGAGTCTCTTGAGGGCCGTCTCGCTCCAGCGGAGGTTCGCCCGCTCGTACGCGATTCCGCCCTGCAGGGTCAGGTACGGGCCGATGCGGTCGGCGGTGGCGAGGTACTCCTCCTCGCTGCGCCCGTCGAGCATGCGTTCCTGCATGCGCAGGTAGCGGGCCAGTTTGGCGGTGGCCCGCTCGTGGCGCTCGGCGACCGCGGCCCGTACGGCGTCGAACTCCGTGCCCTCCACGATGTCGACGCACTGCACCTTGACCATCAACTCGTCCCGCATGGCAGGCGGCTTGTCCGGGGCCTTGCCGACGTAGTCGCGCAGGACCTGAAGGCCCGCCTCGGTGAGCGAGAAGAGCCGCTTGTTCGGGCGGCGTTCCTGCTGGACGACCCGGGCGGAGACCAGCCCCTCCTGCTCCATCCGCTCCAGCTCCCGGTAGAGCTGCTGCGGGGTGGCCATCCAGAAGTTGGCCACCGATGCCCCGAAGCCCTTCGCGAGGTCGTATCCGGACGCCTCACCCTCCAGAAGCGCGGCCATCACCGCGTTGCGCAGAGCCATTGGCCCAACGTATCAGCGTGTTGATTAATCAACAGGTCGACTAGGGCGAGCGATCGGAGCGACTTCGAGGGCCTGAGGGGCCTACGAGGGCGTACGAGGGCCTACGAGGACCCCTCGGCGAGCGCGGTCACGGGGAGCAGCGCAGGTCGCTTGGCCAGCCGTCCGTCGCCGGACGAGCGTCCCCGGACCCGGCGCACGAGCCAGGGGCCCAGGAAGGTGCCCAGCCAGCGCAGTTCGGCGCCGACGGCCCGCAGGCCCGTGTGTGCCGCCAGGTCCGGAGGCAGCGGCCGGGTCCAGCTGTCGTCGCTGCCCGGCACCTCCAGGGCGTGGGCGACCGCGGCCGCGATGCGGGCGTGGCCGCTCGGGCTGGCGTGCAGCCGGTCCGTGCTCCAGAAGCGGGGATCGGTCACCGCCGGGTAGGGCGCCGAGTCGGCCACCACGACGCCGTGCCGCCGGGCCGCCTCCCGGATGCGGGCGTTGAGCGCGACGACGCGGGGCGCCAGCGGCCGGGCCAGCGGCGCGATCCGTCCGATGTCGGGGAAGGTGAGCGTCGCGACGCGGGCGCCCTGTCCGGTGAGCGCGGCGAACACGGCCTCCAGGTGGCCTGCCACCTCGTCCGGGTCGAACCGGGGCCGCAGCACGTCATTGATCCCGGCGACGACCGTGGCCAGGTCGGGCTTCAGCTCCAGCGCGGCTGCCAGCTGTTCGGCGCGCACCTGCCCGGCCAGCCGGCCGCGCACGGCGAGGTTGGCGTACAGCAGACCCGGGCTGTCCTGCGCGAGGTGCTCGGCGAGCCGATCCGCCCAACCCCGCAGGCCCCGCGTCTCGTCGCCGTCGCCGAGCCCCTCGGTCTGGCTGTCGCCCAGGGCGACGTAGCGCAGATATCCACTGCCTGCCACGGATCGACCGCCTTCCGCCGTCACCACGCACCGACTGACCGACTTGTTGCCTATTCGCATTGTTGACTATACAGCGGGGAGGACACCTATGCTCCTGCGCATGGTTGAGCATCGCGTGATCGGCGTGAACGGGATCCGGCTGCACATCGCCGAGCAGGGCGAAGGCCCCCTGGTCGTGCTGCTGCACGGCTTCCCCGAGTCGTGGCACTCCTGGCGGCACCAGTTCGGGCCGCTGGCCGAGGCGGGCTTCCGGGTGGTCGCCCCCGACCAGCGCGGTTACGGACGCAGCGACCACCCCGCCGACGTGGACGCGTACAGCATCCTGCACCTCGTCGGCGACGTCGTCGGGCTGATCCACGCGCTGGGCGAGGAGAAGGCGTACGTCGTCGGGCACGACTGGGGCGCCCCGGTCGCCTGGCACACCGCGCTGCTGCGGCCCGACATCGTGCTCGGCGTGGCGGGGCTGAGCGTGCCGCCGCCGTTCCGCGGCTCCGAGCCGCCGCTGGCCGCCATGGACCGGAGGTTCGACGGCCGCTTCTACTGGAACTACTTCAGCCGGCCCGGAGTCGCCGACGCCGAGTTCGCGCGGAACACCCGCGCCACGCTGCGGAAGTTCTTCCACATGGGCTCCGGCGACGCACCCGGCGCCGGCACCGGCCGGCAGCCGCTGGTCGAGCCGGGCCAGAGCTGGCTCGACACCCTGCCGGACCCCGAGGTGCTGCCCAAGTGGTTCACCAAGGACGATCTCGACGCGCTCACCGAGAGCTTCTCCGGGGGCTTCACCGGGCCGCTCAACTGGTACCGCAACATGGACCGCAACTGGGAGCTGACGGCCCCGTGGCACGGCGCCGTCGTCACCTCGCCCGCCCTCTACGTCTACGGCGATCGCGACCTGGTGCCCGCCTTCCCCGGCACGCCCGAACTCATCGCCGCCCTGCCCCGTCTGATGCCGAACCTGCGCCGCAAGCCGATCGAGCTGGCGGGCTGCGGCCACTGGACGCAGCAGGAGCGCCCCGACGAGGTGAACGACGCGCTCGTCGGCTTCCTCACCGAGCTCCGGGACGGCCCCGCACGCTGACAACTCCGGGGAAACACCGGAATGCGCGGCCGCGCGGCCGCATCAGTGCACGGACAGCCCGCCGTCGACGAAGACGGACTGCCCGGTGACGTAGGCGGAGGCGCGGCTCGCCAGGAACACCGCGGCGCCCGCGAAGTCCTCGGCCAGGCCGTTGCGGCCGGCCATCGTGCGGGCTGCCAGCTCCGCCACCCTCTCGGGGTCGGAGGACAGCCGCGCGTTGAGCGGCGTCATCACGAAGCCCGGCACGAGCGTGTTGCAGGTGACGCCGTACGGCGACCACGCCTCGGCCTGCGAGCGGGCCAGCGACTCGAGCGCCCCCTTGGACACCCCGTAGGCCCCGCTCTGGACGAAGGCCCGGTGCGCCTGCTGCGAGGTGACGTGGATGATCCGCCCGAAGCCGCGCTCGGCCATGCCGGGGCCGAACCGCTGTCCCAGCAGGAAGGGCGCCTCCAGGTTCACCGCCATCGTGGTGTCCCAGACGTCCTCGCCCAACTCCCCCATCGGCGGACGCAGGTTGATGCCCGCGCTGTTGACGAGGATGTCGGGCTCCCCGAAGACCTCGGCCGCCTGCTCCGCGGCGGCGCGCACGCCGTCGCGACTGCCCAGGTCGCCCCTGACCCGGGCCGCCGTGCAGCCGTCCGCCGTCAACTCGTCGACGGTGGCGGTCAGTTCCGCCTCCCGGCGGGCCACCACCACAACGCCGGCCCCGGCACGCGCGAGGGCGCCGGCGATGGCGCGGCCGATGCCGGAGCTGCCGCCGGTCACCACGGCGACCCGCCCGTCCAGCGAGAACAGTTCGGAGAGATACGTCTGCGAGGTCATGTCCGCACCCTAGATCGCCTGGCCGGCCTGCCAGGGCCCGGGGCGCGCGCGTGGGCGTATCGGGTGGCGGTGCAGCCGGGTTCAGGTGGCGGTGTAGCCGAGTTGGCGCCTCATGTACGGCGTCATCAGCGTCTTCGCCTTGGCCAGTACGGACGTACGGCCGCCGAGGACCGCGCTCTCGCCGCCCGGCACGGGCAGCAGGGTCAGGCCGTCTCCCGAGCCGAAGGGCACGATGAGCGGGGTGCGGTGCGTCGCCCGGTAGAGGCGCAGCTGTTTGCGGTGCCTGCCCGAACTGGTCAGGTGGGCGCGGATGTTCCAGGCGGCGAGGTCCGCCTGGGCGAGCGCGGCGGGAGTGATCTTGAGCTCGGTGGCGTCGTTGACGTCGCCGACGGCGAACACGTCCGGCCGCCCCTCGACCCGCAGCGTGCGGTCGACCTTGACGTGTCCGGTCTCGTTCAGCCAGGCGCCGTGTCCGCCGAGCCGCATCCAGAGGGTGTTGGGCGTGGTGCCGGTCGCCCAGAAGGACAGGTCCGCCTCGATGATCTTGCCGCGGCTGTCGCGATAGGTGCCGAAGTCGTTGCCGGGCGACATGAACGAGTCCAGCCGTACGTCCACGTCGTGCGACTCCAGCCAGTCCCGCGCCTTGCGCCCGGCCCGCTCGACGCCGGTCGAGTGCAGCAGCGCCGGGCCGGAGTGGGCGAGGGTGACCCGGGCGTCGGGCCGTGCGAGGCGTATCTCCGCGCTGAGTTCGACACCGGAGGGGCCTCCGCCGACGACGAGGACGTGCTCGGCGGTGGAGATCTTCTGCTGGTGCCCGGCCAGGGCCTTCACCGCCTCGTCGGCGGTGGTACCGGTGAAGCGGGCCGGTTCGGGGTAGTCGGCGCCGCTGGCGATCACCACCACGTCGTACGGCAGCCGCTCCCCCGTCGCCAGCACGACCTGGCGCTCGGCGGTGTCGATGCGGACCGCCTTGCCCACGGCCACACGGCCGTTGTGCAGCAGCCGGTCGTAGGGGATGAAGGGGGTCACCGACCACTCGGGGCGCACGCCCGCGCGCAAGGACGCGATGCGGTGGAAGAAGACTTCCTTGCGGTCCACCAGCGTGACCCGCGCGACCGAGTCCAGGCGGCGGGCCAGCCGGACCCCCGCGTAGCCGCCACCGATCACCACTACGTCGCCGTCGTGCACCTCGGGTCTCCTGTGCTGCGGATGTGCCTGCGGAGGGAGCGGTGCGAGGTGTGCCCACTCGACCGCTCTGACTGCCGCCGAGCGTAGCGCTTGAAACCTAAAGTTCACCCTGAGGTGTGTGGGCATTCTGTGAAGCGTGGGGCGGAGCCCTCCGGAGGCCGCGTCTGCGCGCCTCAGTCTTCCTCACGACAGAGGCAGAAGGGATGCCCGGCCGGGTCGAAGAGCACGCGCACGTTCTCCTGCGGTTGAACCGGCGCGGGCGTGGCCCCCATGGCGACGGCCTCGGCAACCGCCTCGTCCAGGTCGCCCACCTGAAAATCGAGGTGCATCATCGGCCGCTGCTCGCCGTCGCCCGGTGGCCACGTGGGCGGCCGGTAGCCGGCGGCCTGCTGGAAGACGAGGTAGACGGCCCCCTGCGGCGGAGCGACGACCGCCGTCCCGGGCTCCTCGTGAACGATCGGCCACTCCAGCAACTCCGCGTAGAAGCGGGCCAGGGCTGCGGGTTCCGGCGCTTCGATCGCGGTCCCCCACCACATGCCACTCGCTCGAGATCGCATGCCTGACCTTATCCGGGGGCGCGCCTGTCGCCGGCCGCACCGGCCAAGACCCCACCCGGGGGGAGCCACCGGCCAAAGCCAGAGCCTCGCCCCCTAATCCGGCAACCGTTCCAATGTCGCAGCGATCCCCGCCTGTTCGACCGCGTCGATGAGGGCCTGGCCTATGACCGAGATCGGTTCGCGGGACGGGAGGACCAGGCCGATGCGTTCCGTGCGGGTGGGGCGGACCAGGGGGACGGCGTGCATGCCGGCGGGGACGCCGAAGACGTGGAGCCAGGCGTGCGGCACGATGCTGGCCCATTGCCCGGATCTGACCTGGGCGAACAGGGAGGCGATCGAGTCGGTCTCCACGCGTGGGGTCACGGAGACGCCGACCGCCTCGAACGCCGCCTCGAGGACCTGGCGTCCCTGCATGCCGGGGTGCAGCAGGCAGAGGGGGTACTGGGCCGCGTCCTCCCAGGAGATCTCCTCCGGGCGGGCGTCGCGGGCGGAGCGCTGGATCAGGAGGACGTAGCGCTCCCGGTACAGCGGGACGAACTTGAAACCGTGTGCCACCACGGTGCTGTGGTAGGTGACGGCGGCGTCGAGTTCGTAGGCCTGGAGGCGGTTGACGATGTCCACGGACTGCAGGTCCGCGAACACCTGGACCGTGGCCAGCGGGTTGGCCGCGCAGAACGGCTGGGTCAGCAGCGCGACCGCCGTGGCCGCGGTCGGCACGGTCCCGATGCGCAGCCGGCCGCTGAGTCCGGCCTGCAGTGCCTGGATCTCGTCCTGCATCGCGTCGCGGTCGGCGAGGATGCGCTGGGCCCACAGCACGACGCGTTCGCCCTCGGGGGTGAAGCCGTCGAACCTGCGGCCCCGCTGGACGAGGGGGATGCCGAGCTCCTCCTCCAGTTTCCGGATGCCCTCGGACAGGGCCGGCTGGGAGACGTAGCAGGCCTGCGCCGCCTTCGCGAAGTGGCGGGCGCGGGCGAGGGCGACGAGGTACTCGAGTTGGCGGAGCAGCACCCTCCAATGATCCACCGCGACGGGCCGTCCGGCACCGGTGCCGTCACCGCCGCGCAAGTCACCCACCCAGCCGTCATCGGCGCTGCCTCTCGACCGATAAGAACTTCCGCTTTGACCTGGCCCGACGCCCTGCCGAAGAGTGTGCCGCGACGAATGGGCGAGATCGGGGCCCGGCACGGAGAGGGCGTGGTACTCGATGCGGGACTTCGACGAACCGGACGAGGGCGAGCTGTCGGTCTCGGCTCCCAAGACCTGGGCCACCGGCGCGCCCGCGGTCGTCCACGCCCTGAAGTACGCCCTGGGCCAGACCTCGCCGAAGCGGACCGCGCTGACCCTGCTCAACATCAACCAGGCGAAGGGCTTCGACTGCCCCGGCTGCGCCTGGCCCGAGCCCGCCCCCGGACAGCGCCACCGCAACGAGTACTGCGAGAACGGCGCCAAGCACATCAGCGACGAGGCCACCTCCCACCGGGTGACCGCGGAGTTCTTCCGGCAGCACTCGGTCGACGAGCTGAGCCGTAGGTCGGACTACTGGCTCAATCAGCAGGGCCGGCTGACCGAGCCGATGGTGCTGCGCGAGGGCGCGACCCACTACGAGCCGATCGGCTGGGACGAGGCCCTGGACCTGCTCGCCGACGAACTGCGCGCCCTGGACCACCCGGACGAGGCCCTGTTCTACACCTCGGGGCGGCTGGCCAACGAACCCGCCTTCCTGCTCCAGCTGTTCGCGCGCGCCTTCGGCACCAACAATCTGCCGGACTGCTCCAACATGTGCCACGAGTCCAGCGGTTCGGCCCTCGGCGAGACCCTCGGCATCGGCAAGGGCAGTGTCAGCCTGGACGACCTGTACGACTCCGACCTGGTGTTCGTCGTCGGGCAGAACCCCGGCACCAACCACCCGCGCATGCTGTCCGCGCTGGAGGAGACCAAGCGCCGCGGCGGCCAGGTCGTCGCCGTCAACCCGCTGCCCGAGGCGGGGTTGCTGCGCTTCAAGCACCCGCAGAAGGCACGCGGCGTCATCGGCCGCGGCACGGACATCGCCGACCAGTTCCTGCAGATCCGGCCCGGCGGCGACCTCGCCCTGTTCCAGGCCCTGAACCTGCTGCTGCTCGAGGCGGAGGACAAGGAGCCGGGCACCGTCCTGGACCGGGAGTTCATCGAGGCGCACACCACCGGCTACGACGCCTTCGCCGAGCAGCTGCGCGCCACGACGTCCTGGGACGCGGTCCTTCAGGCCACCGGGCTGAGCCGGGACGAGATCGAGCAGGTCCACGAGCGCGTGCTGAAGAGCCGCAGCGTCATCGTCTGCTGGGCGATGGGCCTGACCCAGCACAAGCACGGCGTGCCGACCATCCGCGAGGTCGTCAACTTCCTTCTGCTGCGCGGCAACATCGGCCGCCCGGGTGCCGGCGTGTGCCCGGTGCGCGGGCACAGCAACGTCCAGGGCGACCGCACCATGGGCATCTGGGAGCGCATGCCGCAGGCGTTCATGGACCGCCTCGGCAAGGAGTTCCGCTTCTCCGCGCCCACCCGGCACGGCCTGGACTCGGTCGACTCCATCCGGGCCATGCGCGACGGCCGCGCCAAGCTCTTCGTCGGCGTCGCCGGCAACTTCGTGCGGGCCACGCCCGACAGCGACGCCACCGAGCGCGCCCTGCGCAACTGCCGCCTGACCGCACACATTTCGACCAAGCTGAACCGGTCGCACGCGGTGTGCGGCCGCACCGCGCTGATCCTGCCCACGCTCGGCCGCAGCGACCGGGACGTCCAGGCGGGCGGCGAGCAGTTCATGACGGTCGAGGACTCCATGAGCGAGGTGCACGCCACGCGCGGCCGCCTCGCCCCCGCCTCGGAGCACCTGCTGAGCGAGGTCTCCATCATCAGCCGGCTCGCCGACCGGGTCCTGGGCTCTCAACCGGACATCCCCTGGGCGGACTTCGAGGCCGACTACGACCTCGTACGCGACCGCATCGCCCAAGTCGTCGAGGGATTCCAGGACTTCAACGAGCGGGTGCGGCAACCGGGCGGATTCCGCCTGCCCAACCCGGTCAACGAGCGGGTGTTCCGCACGCCCAGCGGCAAGGCCGTCTTCACCGTCAACGACTTCACGATGCTAGAGGCGCCCAAGGGCCACCTCGTCCTGCAGACCCTGCGCTCGCACGACCAGTGGAACACCATCCCCTACGCGATGGACGACCGCTACCGGGGCATCAAGGGCGGCCGGCGCGTCGTCCTGGTCAACCCGGCCGACCTCGCCGACCTGGGCCTCACGGACGGCGGCCTGGTCGACCTGGTCAGCGTCTGGACCGACGGCTCCGAGCGCCGCGCGGAGAGCTTCCGCCTCGTCGGCTACCCCACTCCCCCGGGTTCGGCCGCCGCGTACTACCCGGAGACCAACGTCCTCGTCCCGCTCGACAGCGTCGCGGACATCAGCAACACCCCGACGTCGAAGGCCGTGATCGTGCGCCTGGAGCGGGCGGCGGAGCGCGCCACGGCCTGACGCGGTGACCGTCGGGGGCCGGCCGTCAGGAGTCGAGGTCGTCGGCGAAGTGCCGGAAGCCGTGGCGCGTGCGGTGCATGTCCCACAGCGTGTCCGCGAGGACGACCGGGTCCTTGCGGTGGTGTCCGGGGATGATCGCGCCGGGGATGATGAGCTGCGCGACGTGGATGCCCTCGCCGGCGAGCACGTCGTGCAGCAGATGGCCGTAGGCGCTCTCGGCGGCGAAGGCGATGGAGGTGCCGGCCCGGTCGGGGTGCGGCAGGACGGCGCTGCCGCCGTTCACGAACAGGACGGTGCCCCGGCCCAGGGCACGCATCCCGGGCAGCACCTGCTGGACCGCGGCGACGGGGCCGTAGACGGAGAACTCGATCGGTCCGACGAGGTCGATGTGCGTGGTCTCCAGCACCGGCAGCATGAACTCCCTTTGCGGGACCGGGCTGTACTGCAGGACCTCGATCGGGCCCAGCTCGGTGTGCGCCGTGTCGAGTGCGGCCGCCAGGGCCTTCGGATCGCGTACGTCGGCGGCGAAGCCTCGTGCCGTGACGCCCGCGCCCGCCAGGTCCGCGGCGAGTGCGTTCGCCCGCTCCTGGCTGCGGGAGACGAGCGCCACGTCGAATCCCTCACGGCCGAAGCGGCGGGCGACGGCGGCACCGAGGCCCGGTCCGGCTCCGATGACGGCGATGGTGGTCATGGCGGCACTTCCTTCGTCCGGACGGTCACTGCCGGGGCTCCGGGCCCGAGGCTCGCCCAGGCCCACCCCCGTCCAGCACACCACTCGCGGCACCGGTCCGCTCCCCCGCGGCGACATCCGGCACCACACCGGCACAGATCAGTGCCGCACGCGGTAGCGGATGTGGGCGGCCTCCGGGGTGTCGATCACCTGGACGATCTCCAGCACGGCGATCTGGTGGATCTGCACCTCGTCCAGTGCCCCGGCGTCGAGCACCCGCTGCCCCGTGTACGCCCCGTGACCTGCACGTCCTTGCCACCCTCGGCGGCCTTGGCCTGGGCCATGGCACTCTCGATGCCGTCGAGCACGTACGTCATGAGCGGATAGCCCCGGCGGGCGGCCGGTCCGGGCGGGCGACGGCTGGGCACGACGATGGGCAGGCCGCCGTGATCGCCGCCCCAGTGATCCATGAGCTCGGCGGTCCGCCGGCCGGCGAGAGGCCTCAATCCAGGCGGGTCCAGGCACCCTCGTCCCCTCTACCCCCGGCCCCTCCAACTGAACTGTCACCCGTTCGCGCCTCCCATGCGCTCGAGTACTGGAAAAACCGCCGCAGCGCTGGCGAAAGGGAAACGCGTCGGGCAGTTGGGCCGTAGGTTTGGCCTTGCGCGGGCGTCCCGCGGACGAGGGAGTTCGACAGCCCGCGTCTGAGCCTCAATTCGTCTGGTAGCGGCGACCGCAGGCCGGTCAGAACGCTGACCCCGATGCGCCACTGCGCGCTCGTCCCCGGCCGATCAGGCCCACTGGCCCGGCGACGTCGTGACGGCCTCCCGCAGGACCACCACGAACGTGGACAACGCTGCCGAGCATGGCAGGCAGCCTCCGACGACCGCATCATCCTGCGGATCGAGGTGAGGAAGGGCACGCAGGTCATGTTCATCCTCCCGGCGGATCTCCTCCACGGAAGCGGAAGGTCCTAACATTGCCGACCAGGCGAGAGGCGGCGCATATACCCTCAGTCGGGTCCAGCCCTGATCTCCCAACGCGCTCAGGAGAATGCTCAGTGCCAGCAGATGACGCCTACCGGGGACTGGCCGGCGGCGGACTCACGAACAGGGTGGTCTGCAGCATGATCGATCATGCTGGCGAGCTGCCCAACACGGGGCAGGCGCCTTGCTGTCGCTCGGTGAATCCCGCCCTTGCCTCCCGGCACGGCTTCCCATTCCCTTCGAACTGGAGCGAACGGTGATGGATCCTCTGGCCGGCATACGGCAGTGGCGGCGAATTCGGCAGCGCGACAAGGAGATGCAGGAACTCGCGGAAACCCTGATCGGCCCCATCCGGGAGGGGCTCGACGCCGACGAGAGGCAGGCAGGCACACCGCAGTCCCTGCCCGACCCTGAGGATCTGTTCCAGGCGCTGGTCGAGTCCGCCAGGCGGTGGCGCGGCGAGCGGAGGCTCGAGGTTCACCGAGTCCGCATCCCCCGCAAGTTCGGCGCCACCGGGATGTGGGTGGAGCGAACACACCAGGACGACGTCATCGTTGAGGCGGATGCCGAGATCTGGCACCAAGCGCAGATCCTGGGTCACGAGCTGTGGCACATGCGGCAGAAGGATGGCCTCACCCCGGAGCAGTCGGCGGCCGAGGCGTGCTCCCCTCTGGGACCGGGCCCTTCGCACGGTGCCCAACCGGCCGCCGCACGCTCGAGTTTCGATGAGGATCCCGAGAAGGAAGCCGAGCTCTTCGGCATTCTCGTCGGCCAGCAGATGCGAGCGCTGATGGAGCGGGATGTGATCGCCGGCGATACGGCCCGTCGCATCGCCGACTCGCTCGGCTACCAGAGGAGCCGGAGATGAACGGGGCGATCAACTACGTCAGTTGCGGGCTGCTCTGGACAGCGCTGCTGTTCAGGCTGCCCGACTTGGCCCGCCGCCGATTGGACCCGTCGCTGCGTGCCATCGTCGGGGTCCTGGGATTCGCCTCGCTGTGCTTCCTCTTCGGAGCGCCGCCCACGGTCGCACTGATCAACCGCGTCACCCGTGTACCCAACCTGGCCGCACCGCTGACCTATACGGCGATCACCGCATACAGTGCGGCCCTGCTGATCCTTATCGCCTGTTGGCGCGGTGGTCCCTCCATGCGCCGCACGACACGGAACTGGATCTACAGCTACGCGGCGGTGCTTGTCGGCATTGCCGTTCTCTTCGCCCTCGGGAACGCCGCCGAGGAGCGACGCACCGACTTCGACACTTACTATGCGATGACACCGTGGGTCGCCGAGATGGTCGTGCTCTACCTCCTCGCCCACCTGACGGCCACGACGGTCAGTGCCCTGTGGGCTCTGCGCTGGGCTCGCGAGCCGGACGTGCGGCAGCGACCCTGGCTGCGGGCCAGCCTGCTGACGATTGGTACAGGCACGGTGCTCAGTGCCGGCTACAGCAGCTCCAAGCTCATCGCCGTTGCAGCACAGTGGTCCGGCCGGGACTGGCCGGTATTCGGAACGTCCATCCCACCCATGTGCGCCGGTCTCGGTGCACTGCTCACGGTGGCGGGGGTCCTGCTGCCGGTGGCCGGTCACCGCCTGTCCACCTGGGGCGACTTCGTGCGCCTGGCGCCCCTGGATGCCGTACTCGATCCTCTTCTGCGGGAGCGTGCGCTGCGTGTCGAACGACCACGTTCGCCGCTTCTGTGGGCCACCTGGCGCCGCAGCAGCATTCTCAACGGCCTGCGCGAGATTGAAACGGTTCTCGATCAGCAGCTCTACGACGACTTCTACGAAGCGGAGTTGAACAGGCTGCGGGCGCCGGGGCAGCGGCGCGAACACGGGCCTGCCGTACAAGATCTCGCCGCTGCCGCCGCGTGGGCCGCCACGATCGCCGCGGCCGCGCAGAGAAGCACACAGCCCGCACGTGATTCCGTCGGCGAGTCGACTCCCCTGCCGCTTCCGCGCGACCCGAAGGCGCTGGTCCTCATCGCTGACGCCGTCAAGAGGTCCGCGCGGGAGGCACGCTCGCCGGCGCCTGGCCCTGCCAGAGCTGGATCGGCGTGATGCGCGGATCCAGGGCCGCCTCCCCCCACAGCCTGCAGAACGGAAGTCCTCGATTATGAGTCTTGTCGTGTATACGGCGGCTTTTCTGCTGGTTGTGGCCGCCATGCTGCTTCGCCGGTCACGCAGGACTCCCCGCACCCCGCTGACTGTTCCCACGCGCGCGACCGCGCTCCTCGGCGCCGTGTGCTTCACCTGCGCCGCTCCGGCGACATTGGCCGCGGTCAACCGCGCCACCGGCATTCCCAACGTGGGTGCGCCGATCACATACAGCTCGATCAGCGCCTTCAGCTGCTCCTTGATCATCTTGCTGATCCACTGGAGGGGCGGCCCGCAGGACCGGATACGGCGCATGGTCCAGTGGAGCATCGCGGTGTACGGGGCGCTGATCATCGCCATCTGCGTACTGTTCGCTCTCGCCGACGCCCGCGCCGAGCGGCTCACCGACCTCGACACGTACTACGCCAACACCCCTTACATGCGCGAGATGATCGTTCTCTATCTGGTGGGGCACCTGGCCAGCACCATCGTCCTCAGCGTCGTCTGCCTGAGGTGGGCACGGGACGAGGTCACGGGCCTGCTGCGCATCGGTCTGCGGTTGATCCTTGCCGGGCTGCTGCTGGACGTCGTCGGTTTCGAACTCGCCAAGAGCACTGCAGTCGTGGCCCGTTGGTGCGGATACGACCTGGACGTCCTGTCGACCACCGTGGCGCCGCCCGCCGCCTCCCTCGGCGCACTGATCTACTCCGCCGGCTTCGTCCTTCCACGTCTCGCCTCCGCCGCGGCGGAGAGGCAGAACCTGATCAACTATCGCGCGCTCAGGCCCCTGTGGTCGGCCTTGCGGGACCTGACCACCACTCCGAAGGCGGAACCACAGTGGTGGCAGCTGTGGTGGCAGCTGCCCAGCAGCCGTCTCTACCTGCTCGAGGCCAACATCCACGACGCCTTGCTTCAGCTGAGCGCGCAGTTCGACCAGCACGTCGGCCGCACCGCGTACGCGGCCGCGGTCAGGCGCGGCGCCACAGAGGAGGTGGCGCGCATAAATTCGGAGAAGGCGATGATCATAGATGGCATTCTCCGGGCGTCGGGGCAGACGGACGGCTTGCCTGATCCGCCTGACAACTTCCGCATCACCCTTGATCTGGTCGACCTGGCGAACGCTGTGAACCGAGTTCGGGCATCGCCGCCAGACCGGGTACAGGCTTGATACGTGTCCCACGACCCCACCGAGGAGCATCAGTTGCCGCAGAGAGCTGTCGTGATCGGAGCAGGAATAGCCGGGCTGCTCGCCGCAGCGGCGATCGCCCGGGCGGCTCGCGACGCAGAGGTTCTCCTGCTCGAAAGGGATGTGCTTCCCGACGGACCCGAGAACCGGCGAGGCGTGCCCCAGGGGCAGCATGCCCACCTGCTCATGGCCGGTGGTCTGTCCGCCATGGAGATCCTCTTCACAGACAGCCTGCGTGAGCGCCTCATCGAGGCGGGCGCACACCGGATCTCGATGGGCAACGGCATGCTGACCCTCGCGCCCGACGTCGGCTGGTTGCGCCGGTACCGGCGCAACGGCCCCAGCATGTTCACGTGTACGCGCGCCCTGCTGGACTGGGTCGTCCGTGAAGTCTTGCTGGAGGCGCCCAATGTGTCGATCCATCAGGCCACCGTGGAGGGGCTGCTGGGAGACGCGCTGCGGGTACGTGGTGTCCGCATCAGCGGGGCCGACACCACCCTCACAAGCGAGTTGGAAGCAGACCTCGTGGTCGACACGACCGGACGAGGATCCCGCAACGTCCAATGGCTGAAGGACATCGGCATCAGCGAGGTCAAGGAGAGGAAGGTCGACTCCGGCCTCACCAACGCCACCCGGATATACCGCACTCCGGCAGGTGCCGAGACGTTTCCGCTGACCCTGGTCCAGGCGAACCCCTACAGCGGCCGGCCCGGCCGGAGCGCCATGGTGCTGCCGATCGAAGGCAATCGCTGGATGGTCAGTGCGGGCGGCACCAGAGGCGGCGAGCCCCCCAGCGATGAGCAGGGCTTCCTCGAATACTGTCTCAGCCTGCCGCACCCGATCGTCGGCCAACTCATCTCCAGCGCCGAACCTCTCACCGACGTCGTGGTCAGCCGCAGCACCAGTAACGTGCGCCGCTATTTCGAGAAGTCTCCACTGTGGCCCGAGCAGTTCCTCGTACTCGGCGACGCCCTGGCCACCTTCAACCCGGCCTACGGTCAAGGCATCTCCGTGGCCGCTCTCGGCGCTCGTGACCTCTACCGGGCATTGCAGCAGGGCGGCATCTGCAGCCCCGGCCTCACCGAGCGTGTTCTTCACAGCGTGTCCCGGCACGTCAACACCGCGTGGTCCACCGCGGTCGCCATGGACGTCCTCTACCCAGAGGTACGCGGCGGCAGGCCGACGATCGCCGACCGCGCGGCGGCTGCGTACGTACGCCGGTTGACCCGTGCGGCCACGAGCTCCTGGAATGCGGCAGCAGCCCTGTGGGACATCACCAGCCTCCAGGCACCCCCCTCACGCGCCGTGCGCCCAGCGGCCCTGTTGGCCACGTTGACGAAGCCCCTCCTACGCCAGATCAGTGAGCCTCCCCTGCAGCCCTCCGAGCGGCAGACCCTTGAGTGCCTCAAGAAGGCGGCCACGGACGCCCACGGAGCTCCATGAGCGCGTTGCCCGCCGTCACCGGCCCTGAGGGCCGGTGAGTTGCGCCGCGAGCAGGTGGGAGTCGAGCAGGGACGGGTCCGCGGTGCGGTCGGCGCGTGCGTAGCCGGCCAGCATGCGCTTGGTCAGGACGAGCGCTTCCGGCTGGCGCCGGACGAGTGGCTTCACCCAGGCGTCGACGACGCGGTCCAGCCGGTCAGCGGGTGCGATCTTGTGCAGGAGGTTGAGTCGCTGGGCGGTGTACGCGTCGAAGGGCTCGCAGGTGAGCATCAGTTCGCGGATCCGTGCGGCGCCGGCCTCGGCGATGAGGCGGCCCATGGCTCCTCCCCAGGCAGGCGGAAGGCCCAGTCCTACTTCGGGCATGCGGAAGCGGCTGGTGTCCACGGCGGCGCGCAGGTCGCAGTAGGAGGCGAGCGCGAGGCCGGCGCCGATGACTTCGCCATGCAGCCGGGCGATCGTTATCGCGTGGCTGGTCTCCAGGGCCTGGCACAGCCGGTGGGCCTTGTCCGCGATGCGGCGCAGCGCGGCGCCGGTCGGGTCCGCGGAGAGTGCTGCCTGGTATTCGCTGCGGTCTGCGCCCCGGCAGAAGTTCTCGCCGTGGGACGACAGGATCAGGACGCGGATGTCGGGCCGCTGGTGGAGGTCGTCGAGGACGGCGAGCAGGTCGTCGAGGACGGCGACGCTGAGCGAGTCGCCGTCGTGCCGGCCCGGGTTGAGGAAGACGCGGAGCACCGGGCCGTCGGGTTCGACGGCCACGGCTTTGTGCTCGCGGGCGGTGAAGGGTTCGGTGGTGTGCGTCATGCGTGGGCGACGTCCAGGTTCATAAGGCGTCTGAACGCCACCCGGGGTGCCCAGGACGGGCGTCGCGCGAGGGTGAGGCGGGGCAGGCGTCTGACGAGGTGGTGGAGGAGGGTCTGGGCTTCCAGCCGGGCGAGCGGTGCGCCGAGGCAGTAGTGGATGCCGTTGCTGAAGGCGAGATGGTCGGACTTGGCACGCTGGGGGTCGAAGCGGTCGGGGTTCGTGTGCCGGGCGGGATCGCGGTGCGCCGCACCCACCATGAGGTGGACCATGGCGTCCTGGGGAATCTCGATCCCGCCCACGGTGCGGTCGCCGGCGGCGACGCGGCTGATCACGTGTGTCGGCGGGTCAAAACGAAGCGTTTCTTCCACGAACGCCGGCACGAAGGTGGGGTTGGCGGCGAGCAGGTCCCACATCAGGGGCTGTTCGAGGAGCCGCAGCACCATGGTCGACAGCAGGGTCGAGGTGGTCTCCAGGGCTGCCAGGAGGACGAACAACGCCAGGTAGTACACGGCCTGGTCGGCCTTGTCCCGGTCGGGTTCGATGGTGTCCCAGGCCCGTATCCACAGCGATACGACATCCTCGGCGGGCCGGCGGCGACGTTCGCGGACCAGGTCCATGAAATAGGTGCGCAGTTCCGCGGTGGCGGCGTCGGAGAGGGCCAGTTGGCTGGCGGTGGGCAGCAGCTCCTGCGTGAAGACCTGGTCGTGGGTCAACTTCACGAGGCGGGACCGGTCGGCGGTCGGCAGGGCGAGCCAGTCGCCGATCGCGGCGACGGGGAGCTCGTCGCTCACCGCGGCGACGAAGTCGGCCTCGCCGTGGTGAAGTTGGTCGGCCAGGGAGGTCAGGAGCTGATCGGTGGCCCGGATGATCGTCCGGCGGACCCGTTTGAGGGCAGCGCCGCCGAAGGTGCCGGCCATCCGGCGGACGAGGGTGTGGTCCGGGGGGTTGAGGGCGGGCAGGGTGTTGCTCATCTCCTGCGAGGACGGGGCGTTCCAGCGCGTGCGGGGGCCTTGCTTGTCCCGCCAGTGTTTGTCCGGTTCCAGCCAGGTGCGGTCGCGCAGCACCTGGTCGCAGATGTCGAAGCTGCTCACGAGCAGGCCGCCCCAGGGCGCGGGGACGACGGGGCCCATCGACCGGAGTTCGGTGTAGAGGGGAAAGGGGTCGGTCTGCCCCTCCGCCGTCCGTAGACGGGCGAAGAGGCTGACGGCTGAACGGCGGTCGTGCGACGGTCGTGCGTCCACCACCACGATGGCGGCTCCTTCCGGGGAAACCAGCCGCCATACGTACCCCATGGGGTGATTGACAATTCCACTTGTGGCGGTGCTGTGAGGGTTACCTTCGTCACTCGCCGTTCAGCCAGGCCCGGAACCGGCTGTACAGGCCGCGCTGCTGGGGCGTCGCCCTGGCCGCTGCCTGTGGTGCCGCGGCCGCC
Organism: Streptomyces sp. NPDC048419; assembly: GCF_043200415.1. Taxonomy (NCBI): domain Bacteria; kingdom Bacillati; phylum Actinomycetota; class Actinomycetes; order Kitasatosporales; family Streptomycetaceae; genus Streptomyces; species Streptomyces sp. NPDC048419. The sequence goes on from NZ_JBICXT010000028.1 coordinate 50,331, forward strand.
GCGTGGTGCGGGGCCGGGGCTGATTGCTGCGGGCCGGCAGTGGGCGCCGGGCTGGTGGCGGCGAGGGCACGGGGGGTGAACTGGACGGGCAGGCCGACCAGGGTGCGACTCCACGGCCCCTCGGCCCACTGGAGGTCCTTGAAGGGGACGCGCATCGCGAGGTCGGGCAGCTCGGTGAGGAGGGCCTCGACGGCGGTCACCGTGATCATGAAGGCGGGGTCCTTGGCCGGGCAGGCGTGGGGTCCTGCGCCGAACGACAAGTGGGCCTTGGGGCTGCGCTGTTCACGGTGCTGGGTGAGCTTGGGGTCGGTGTTGGCTGCCGCGAAGGAGATCAGTACGGGGTCGCCTGCCCTGAGGATCCGGTCGCCCAGTTCGATGTCGTGGATCGGGTAGTGGCCCGCGTAGTTGGCGATCGGCGCGTAGTTCCACAGCGTCTGGTAGACGGCGTCTTCGACGGGGAGGGCGGCCTGGCCCTCGTCGCCGAGGTACAGGGCGGTACTGGTGCCGATGGCTGCGGCTGTGGGGGCCGTGCCGCCGGAGAGCAGGGTGACGAGCTGGTGCAGGACTTCTTCGTCGGTCAGCTGGGCCTTGTGCTGCATGAGCTTCGTCGTCAGGTCGGTGCCGGGCTGCCGGTGCTTGAGCGCGATCAACTCGGCGAGCGCGGCGCCGAGGATCTCGTTCGCGCCGGGGGTGCCCTGGAAAATGCCGCTGATCCCGGCGATCACACGGTCGCCGAGCTCAGGCGGGCAGCCGAACAGGTCGCTGAAGACCAGCAGCGGCAACTGCATGGCGTAGGAGACCATGACGTCGGCATTACCACGCGTTTCCGTACCGAACTGGCTGATCAGGTACTGGGCGGACTGCTGGACCTTGCGCCGCAGCTGGAGTTCGTTGACGGTGGCGAGGCTGTCGACGACGGCCTGGCGCAGGCGGGCGTGCGCCGCCCCGTCACTGAACAGGGCGTTGGGCCGGTAGCCCATCATGGGGATGGCCGGGCTGTCCGCAGGAACGAGTCCCTGGTTCATTGCGTTCCAGCGGCGCGAGTCGCGCCTGAAGATCTCGGTGTTCTGCAAGATGTACAGGGCTGCGTCGTAGCTGGTGACCAGCTCGACCGGGACACCGGGAGCAATGTCGACGGCAGCACTGAGGCCGAGGTAGCGCAGGTAGCCGTAGGTGGCCTCGGGGTCGGCGCCGAACTGGGCTCCGTACAGCGGGATGTTGCCGTGTGCGGGGCAACCGGCTGGTATCCCCTGGCTGCTGTCGTGGTGCTGGTCCATGGGCGGGCTCCTAGTCGAGTAGGGACTTCAGGTGCTGCACGAGGGTGATCAGTGCATGGGCCGCCGACTGCTGGTCGCGTACGTCGCAGGCCACGACGGGGGTGTCCGCGGGCAGGTTCAGCGCCTCGCGGACTTCGTCGAGCGGGTAGGTGGTGGCGCCCTCGAAGTGGTTGACGCCGATGGCGTAGGTCAGACCGAAGCGTTCGACGAGGTCCAGGACGGGGAACGACTCGTCGAGCCGCTGGGGGTCGACGATGACCAGAGCGCCCAAGGCTCCCCTGCTGAGTTCCTCCCACATCTCCTTGAAGCGCTCTTGCCCTGGCGTTCCGAAGATGTAGAGGACGAGTTCGTCGCTGAGGGTGAGCCGCCCGAAGTCCATGGCGACGGTGGTGGTCGTCTTCTCGGGTGTGCGGGAGAGGTCGTCGACACCGACGCTGGCTTCGGTGATCTCTTCCTCGGTCTGCAGGGGCTTGATCTCGCTGATGTTGCCGATGTAGGTGGTCTTGCCTACGCCGAAGGCCCCGACGACGAGGATCTTCACCATGCGAGTGACGTCTGGATCCAGGTACACGGGTTACGCTCCGAATTTGGATTTCAGGCCGGCGAGGACGTCGCCGAGCAGCTCTCGGTCGGTGGGCTCGGCGCGCGGTACGGGCTTTCTGACGAGGACGAGACCGCTCTCTTCCAGCTGGGCCAGCAGGATGCGCACGATGCCCAGCGGCAGGTGGGTGTGGCCTGCCACTTCGGCCACGGACAGGAAGCCGTGGGCGACCAGGTCCACGATGGCCTGGGCTTCCGGGGAGAGCGTGCGCACTGCGGCCGAGGCGTCCCTGAGCGCGGTCACCAGAGCGGTGCGCTCGTACTGCTGGTCCGTAGGCAGAGCGCGCCCGTTCGTGATCACGAAGAAGGGCACTAACGCTGACGTCAGTTCCACCTCGAGTTCGTGGTCCTGGCCGTGCTCGTCAGGCATCGCCAGGCGCCCCTTCCCGCGTTGTCGATCCCCCGTGCAGCTTGGGCACGACCTCGTGCAGGCGGGTGGTGAACTCCTCGATGTCGGTGTCGGGTTCGGCGGCCGCGGCCAGCAGGGTGCCCCGCACCCCCGCGACGAGGAAGATCCAGCCAGTCCCGAACTCGATGACCGTCTGGCGCCAGCCGGCCTGCTTGACGCCGGTGAACTGGGAGGTGACCCGGCTGTAGGCGTGAATGCCCATCATCGCGGCGGAGACCGTGTCGACCAGGTTCCGGCTGATGCCTGAACTCGTGCCGTGGGGCAGGCCGTCGACGCCGAGCAGCACGACGTGCCGGGCGCCGTGCACGCTGTCGACGACGTTGTCGAGTTCGGCGAGCACCGGAGAGGAGCGGTCCGGCTCCTCGTTCCGGGCGGAGGCATTCGCCCCCGCCGGCGGCTCCTCGGCATCCACCCGCGGCGGCGAGGTCAGGTTGTTCCGGAGCCGGGCGACGAGCCGGTGCATCCGGAAGGAAATCTGCTGGATGTCGACGTCCGGTTCGGCGGCTGCGGCGAGGTAGGCCCCCGCCCCAGCCCCGATGAGGAAGATCCACCCCTCGGAGAACTCGATGATCGTCTGGTGCCACCGCGGGTCTGTGACCGGTTCGATGAAGTGAGACGTGGCCTGGCTGAGTGATTGCATCCCCGCCATGGCGGCCGAGATGGTCTGTACATCGTTGTCGACCAGGCCTTCGGACGCTCCCAGCGGCACTCCGTCCGCGGAGAGGAGGACCGCGTGCAGTGCCTTGGGCACGTTCGTCACGATGTCCTCGAGCATCCACGAGAGATCGGTGGTCATGCGTCGGGCCCTTCGGTATCGAGGTTGCGGCCCGAGAGCGTGCCTCGTTGCAAGGCCCCCAGGGCGCCCGCCCTGCGGCCGGAAGTGGTGCCGGTATCCTCGGCTGTTCGCGGCTGCTGGTCTTCCGGAGTGCCGGTCGTGGTGCGAGCGGTCTGCCGGGCCCCGCGCTTGGGCAGTCCGTTGACGGTGCGGAGCGGCTGTGTCGTCCCGCCTTCGGCGACATGCGCGACGCTCGCCGGGGCCTGGGCCACCGGGGAGGGCTGCTCCTGCGTCCACAGGCCCTCGGGCAGCAGGACGACGGCGCGGACACCGCCGTAGCGGGAGTCTCCGGTGACGTCGACCCGGAACCCGTACTGGCGGGCGAGGAGACCGATCAGCGGGAACCCGAACTTGGGCTGGTTCCCGAGCTGGGACAGGCGTGGAACGAAGGCGCCGGACAGCAGCTCGGTGGCCCGCTGCTTCTCCTCGTCGATCATGCCGACGCCGCCGTCGTCGATCACGATGCCCAGGTTGTTCCCGAAACGCTGGAAGGTCACGTCGATCGGAGCGTCCTGCTGGGAGAAGCTGGCCGCGTTGTCCAGCAGCTCGGCAACGGCGAGCGCGACCGGCGTGACGGCGGAGGACTTGATGGCGAACCCGGTCTTCTGCCTGACTTCGACACGGCGGAAGTTGCGGATCTGTCCTGTCGCACTGCGCACCACGTCGTAGACGCTCGCGGGGTGGCTACGGCGCCCTACCGGCGCCCCACAGAGCACGGCGATGCCCTGCGCCTTCCGCTGAATCTGGGCGTTGGCGTGGCTCACGTTGAGGAGGTCGGCGAGGACCGCGTCGCCGCCGTACTTGGCCTGGATGTGTTCCAGGACGGTCATCTGCTCGGCCGCAAGGCTCTGCAGGAAGCTGGCGGAGCCCTTCAGGACCGCCTTCGTGCTTTCCTCGGCGGCCTCCTCGGCCTCACGGATCGTCACGTCGAAGTGCTGCCGGTACCTCGTCAGCTCGGCATTGGCGGCGGCCAGCCTGCCGCGCTCTGCGTCGAGCTGACTGTTCAGAGATTCCTCGGCCTGCTGCCTTCTTCGTCCCAGGGCCCTGTTACGGACAACGAGCACCCAGATCGCCGCGGCGGCTATCGCCGTCACCGCAACCAGGCACCAGGCGAGCGCCTCTCGAGTCATGCGGAAACCTTTCCCGGCGCATGAAATGCGGACGTAGACGGATACATTCCCCCGTGAGTACGCATCCGCGACACAACATGCCGCATGCTCAAGCGCGGTGGCGTTCGGAGCAGTTGGCCCTCAAGTCAGCGCCTGAAGTGAGTGGATCAAGGTCGCAGATGCGGGGATGCTATCACCGGGAAGCGAGCTTCTGAGAGCCCCACCCGGGTTCCTACGCAAGCTCAACACGCCGTTAATTACCGGTTGTTGACTACCGTTCAGAATGCCGGGTCAAGCGCCGGCCGGACTTGGCGCGACGGCGCCGGATGGCTGGCTTGGACCCTCATCACAGCGAATACAGGACGGCGCGATTCGCGGGAGGGCCGGGCGCATCGCACGCCCATCGGGCCGTGCATCCGGATTCACGGGAACTCCTTGGCGATGGGGTCGTAGAGGCGACCGTCCCCCGCGTGCAACGTGACGCGCCGTCAGCCTGCCGAAAGTGGGATGATCTTATCAGGTCTCACGCTGTGTATGCGCCTGCACACACTGCCACCCAACGGGCACACCAGGGCAACCGGCACACCCCGGACACCGCACCGGGCACGCCAACTCACCCTGCAAATGAGTCTGTTGGGCGGACACCCGATGTCTGCCCCAGCTGAGTCCTGACGATGACTGACCACGTCAGGCATCGTCAGGACGCGAGTGCCCTCAGCAGGCTGCGCCCGCAGCACCCCCGGCCAGCAGGTGCAGGTGTCCGGCGTTCAGCTCCTCGTGTGCCACGGTCCTGAAATAGCCCTTGTGCCAGACCCAGTTCATGGTGAAGAACGGCGGCATCAACGAACGGTCCGATGTCAGCGCTGCGAATTCCGGGACGGGCCGCTGCGACGCGGCCCGATGGTCGTAGGCGAGCACTCCGCTCGGAAACCGGTCCTGTGGTCCTCCCTCCCCCAGCTTCACGATGCGGCCGAAGCGGTAGCTGTCGTCGCCCAGTTGCGCCTCGGTCGCAACCGGCCGAACGACCGCACGGGTGTTCATCGCCCGCCACTCCTCGGGCGCCGTCGACGATGCGCCCCCGTCAGCCATTCGGCCGATCCATGCGGTGGCCGCCGCCCCCTAGGCTGCGACGGGTGACGTCGATGACGTCCGGGGCCGACAGCCTTACGGGGCGGGCCAGTTCACCCGAGCGAATCCGAGCGAACCCGAAGGATCAGCGAACGTGCCGTCCAAGAACAGTCGTCTCATGCTTGCTTCCGTGGCTCTTGTCGTGGCGGTCTCCGGCACGGCGGGACCCGCCATGGCGGCCGCGCGGCAGGCGGCGCCGGGAGCCGCCGCCTCGCCGCAGGTGCGGACGCCCGCCGCGCCCGGCCACTACCTGGACGAGCCGGCCGGCTCCCTCCAGGCCGACGGCGAGCAGCACGAGTTCACGGTCACGTACCGCAACGACACGGCGCAGGATCGCACGGTCGCACCGCAGCTTCTGGTGGTGTCGCCGGACGGGGGCCCGTACCTGGCGCCGTCGGACGTCCTGCTGGAGCGCCTCACGGCGGACGGCTCCTGGGAGCCGGTCCGGGTCGGGTCCCGCACCGGCACCCTCTTCACCGACCTCCCCGGCGCCCGGCGCACCCTGCACCCGGGCGAGCGGCTCACCGAGATCTACGGCCTCACCGTCGTCGAGCCGTCGGCCGAGGGCACGGTGCAGCCGAGGGTGGCTCTCTACGACTGAGTCCGGCCGCGGCCGCTAACTCCGCAGGTGGCGGCTGAGATCGCCCGCCAGGTGGATACGGACCCGGCGTTCCGCGAACCGCCACTGCCCGTCGCGGCGCACGAATCGGTCGTTGTAGCGTCCCGCGGCGATGGACTGCAGCGGCAGATCGGGCAGGGCCTGGAAGATGGTGACGTAGGAACGCGCGGCGGCCGTGCCCGTGGCCTCGTCGACCTCGACGGCGATGTTCGTCGTGACGTGGTGGGTGCGCGGTGTGCCGTCCTCGTAGAGGATCACTGTGTCCCGGAGCATCCGCTCGACGGCCTCGCCTCCTTCGAGTGGTGCCCCGCTGCCGAGGAACACGGCGTCGGCGAACAACGCGCCGACACCGGCGAAGTCACCGGTGTCGACCAGTTCCGCGTACGTGGCGATCAGGTTCGTGACGGCGGACGTGTCCGCGGCTGCGCTCATGATCTGTGAGGATATGCGCCCGCGTTCACTGGGACCGTCCGCCGAACTGCCAGTCGTGGACCTCGATGTCGGCATACCGGTCCGCCGTCAGAACGGCTCGCGCCGCCTTCGCGTCCGGGGCCCGCAGCAGCACGCCCGTGCCGAGCCAGGTGGCTCCGTCGTCAGACAACAGGGGCCCGTACGCGATGAGTTCGTCCGTGTCGTGCGGTACGGCGAGGTCGGCGCCCTCTCCCGAGCCGAGCCCGAGCACGAGGTAGCGGTTGCCGCCCTCCCGGCCGCCGGGGAAGTCCCACATGGTGCGCCCCAGCAGGTTGCGCCACCGGCGCAGCAGCACGTCACGGTAGACGCCGGCCTGGTAGTTGGGCTCGTCGAAGGCGAAGGCGCGGGCGGCGGCGGGACCGGGCAGGTCGAGGATGTGCACGCTGCCGCTGGGGGTGTCACCGTCGTCGGCGAAGGTCGGGCCGCGGGCGATCATCTCGGCCGCGTACCCGTCCATGTAGGACCAGTGCTCCTCCAGCAACTCGTCGCGCAGCGCCAGTGATCCGACCCGGTCCCGGTGGTAGCAGAAGTACTCCATGACCACGCAGCCTTTCCCATCGACGGGTGGCGTCTCAAGCGAGTTGTGTCAGCGGGTGGCCGGAAGGGCGGCCAGCCAGTCGAGGAGGAGGCGGTTGACCTCGTCGGGACGTTCCTGCTGGATCCAGTGGCCGCAGCCCTCCAGGAGGTGGGAGGAGACCAGGCCGGGCAGCGTGACGGGGTACGCCTCGATCGCGTCGGACAGCCAGGTCGTGGAGGCGTCCAGGGTGCCGCCGGCGAACAGCGACGGCTGGGTGACGGGGGCGCCGTCGTAGGCGGCGAGGTCCTCCCAGTCGCGGTCCATGTTCCGGTAGCGGTTGAGGGCACCGGTGAGGCCGGTGCGCTCGAACTCCCCGGCGTAGAGGTCGAGTTCCGCCTCGCCGAGCCATGCGGGCAGCCGGCCGGCGGGGAACCGGTCGCGCAGCGTTCCGGCCTTGGCGACGAAGTGCGGGTCGGGGGCGCCGGGTGCGGGCATGGTGTCGGCGGACAGGGCGGCGTAGAAGCCCGCGAGCCAGCCGCGGACGTCGGGTTCGATCTCGGCCTCGGCGCGACCCGGTTCCTGGAAGTAGGAGACGTAGAACTCCTCGTCCCCGCCCATGCCGGCGAAGATCTCGCTGGGGCGGGGTCCGCCGCGCGGGGTGTAGGGGACGCTCAGCAGTCCCACCGCGCGGAAGATCTCCGGCCTGAGCAGGGCGGAGTTCGCGGCGATGGTCGCGCCCCAGTCGTGGCCGACGATCACCGCCGACTCCTCGCCCAGGGCGTGCACGACCGAGACGTTGTCCTCGATCAGTTCGAGCATGCGGTACGCCATTGCCGCGGCCGGCCGGGAGGAGCGGCCGTAGCCGCGGACGTCGACGGCGACCGCGCGGAATCCCGCCGCGGCGAGGGCGGGCAGCTGGTGGCGCCAGGAGTACCAGGATTCCGGGAAACCGTGGACGAGCAGCACCAGTGGCCCGGCCCCCTGTTCCGCGAGGTGGATGCGGCCTGCCGGTGACGGGATCAATCGGTGTGTGATCTCCGGGACTTGCTGCGTCATGCGGGCTCTCCTCCAGGACCGATCAGGACTGTTTCCGCTGCCGATGTACCTCGATCATGCGGAAGGCCCGGGGCGGAGGAGGAGCACGTTTGCCGATTCGGCAAGTCGCGGGAGCGCGCCCCGGCACAGTCACACCCCCGCACGACACGCGTCCTCACCGACTTGATTCGCTCGAACAAATGCTCGAATATTTAGGCATGTCTGCAAGACCGGTGGCGAGCGTGGAAGCAAGTGGCGGTGCTGCCGGGTCGGCGCACGAGTGGGCGCCCGCGTCGCCGCTCGGAGCCTTGCTCCCGGAGGGACGCATCCGCCCCGGAACGGCGGTCAGCGCCGGTGGCGACATGCCGCTGCTGCTGGCGCTCGCCGCCGAGGCGGCCGGCGGCGCGGTCGGCTGGGCGGCGGTGGGCCTGCCGCAGATGGGAGCACTGGCGGCGCAGGCCGCCGGGCTGGAACTGGCGAGCGGGATGCGGATCGATGATCCAGGCCGTCAGTGGGCACACGTTCTCGCCACCGTCGCCGAGGCCGTGCCGGTGGTCCTGGTGGGGCGGCTCGAACCGGTGCCCGACCGGATCGCCCGCCGGCTGGCCGCCGTACTGAGGCGCAGCGGATCGGTGCTGCTGGCCGCCGACTCCTGGCAGGGCGCCGAGGTGCGGATGAGCGTGGTGTCCGCGGCCTGGGAGGGCATCGGCGGTGGGCACGGTCTGCTGCGCGGGCGGCGGGTGCGGGTGGCGGCCGCCGGACGCGGCGCGGCGGCCGTGCCGCGGTATGCGGAGATGTGGCTGCCCGGGTCCGACGGCCACGTCGCGCCTGTACGCGGCGCGGCGGAACCGGGCGCCCGTCAGGCCGTGCCCCTGGACACGGCCTCACGCCGGGAACGGCCGGTCCTTCGCGTGGTGGGGTGAGCCCTCGCCGGAAGGGGTGGGCGTTACTGGTCGCCACCACGCACAGGGTGGAGCGAGTCTGGAGCAGACGGTCGGGAAGGGGCCGCAGCCCGGCGGAAGGATCGGCCGCATGACACAGGAGCGAGCGGCCCCGCTGCCCGGTGGCGGCACGACGCACGGTGCGGCCCTCACCGTGCAGGCGACGGACGGCCAGGTGGAAATCCTGTGCCTGTCGGGTGTCCTCGATGCCGACGGTGCCGCCCCGCTGACCCGGGATCTGGCCCACCACGCCCAAATGGCGTCCCGCGCGGAACAGCGCCTCGTACTGGATCTCACCGGCCTCCGGCTCGTCAGCGCGGCGGCCGTCCGGGTCCTCGACACCCGCACACGCCATCTCGCGGAGAACCCCGTCCTGGTGATCGCGGCGGCACCGCATGTGCAGGCGCTGTTCTCGCCGTCGCCGGCCCTGCGCGTGTACCCCAGACTCGGTGCGGCTCTGGCCGCGGTGCCCCCGGAGGCGGGCGGAAGCGCCGATCGGGGGCGAGGACCTGCAGGCCGAGGTGTTCGGCCTGCACGCCGAGGTCCGCGCCGGCCCGCTGATCGGCATGGCCCAGGGGGTGCTGCTCGAGCGCTACGCCGTGGCCGACGCGGACGCGGCCTTCGGCCTGCCGAAGCAGGCGTCCCAGCGTCACAACGTGCCGATGCGGGTCCTCGCCTCGGCCGTCGTGACCCCTCCGCCGCCGAGCGCGCCCTCGCCCGAGTGGTTTCCCGGGCGCACCGTCGTCCTCGAAGCACTGGAGTACATGCACTCGCACGCCCCGCACCGCGACTGATGCTCAAGGGCCGAACGGGTCAGGCATCTGCCGTCGGGTGTGTGAGGCGCCCGCGAAGGGGCTACCCGAAGCAACGAGGGGTTGGGAAAACAGCCCCTCGGGTTCTCCGGGGCCGCTCGCCCCGGGGAGCCGCCTTCCCGCCGCGTGGCGTTTCGCGGCGTGAGCTTGCGTGGCCTCGTGCGGCCGGATCTTCCCGTGGCCCCCGTGTCTCCGTGTGGCCCGCGCGGCGGGCTCGTCGCGTGCCGGCTCGACACACACACCGTGCGAACAGGTACATGACCTGAGACAGGTGACTTGATTTAATCGCACGCACATTCGAATATCGGTTCATGAGCGACGGGCGGAGCAGCAGGATCATCGTCGGCTGGGTCCCCGACTTCCCGGTCGTCGCGGCCGGCCTCCAGGGCGCCGAACCCGTAGCGGTCGTCCACCGCGACGAGGTGGTGGCCTGCTCAACGGCCGCGCGGGCGGCAGGCGTACGGCGGCGGATGCGCGTGCGGGCCGCGCAGTCCCGTTGTGCGCACCTGCGGGTGGTGGAGCGGGATCTCGCCGCCGAGATACGGGTGTTCGAGCCGGCCGTCCGCCATGTCGAGGGCACGGTCATGCCGCGCCTGGAGGTCGTCCGCCCCGGCCTGATCGCCGCGCCCGCCCACGGCCCCTCCCGCTACTGGGGCGGTGAGCCGCAGCTGGCCGACCGTCTGGTGGGCGCCCTGGCCGAGATGGACCTGCCGGCCCGCGCGGGCATCGCCGACTCGGTCTTCGCCGCCGCCCTCGCCGCCCGCACCGGGGCCGTCGTGCCGCACGGCGGCGAGGCCGCGTGGCTCGCCCCGTATCCGGTGGGCGTCCTCGGCGTGCCCAGACTGGCGGAGCTGCTGCAGCGTCTTGGCATCCGCACGGTCGGCGCGTATGCGGCACTGCCCGAGGCCAAGGTGCTGGCCCGTTTCGGCGCCGAGGGCGGCACCGCCCACCGCATTGCCCACGGCCGCCACGAGCGCCCGCTCGCCGTAAGGGCGGACACGGAGGCGCACACCGTGGCGTACTCCTTCGAGCCTGCCGCCGGCCTCCTCGAACCCGTCGTGTTCGCAGCGAAGGCGAGCGCCGAACAGCTCCATGAGCGCCTGGCCGCGGCCGGGGTGGTGTGCGCCCGGCTGGAGGCCGCCGTGGAACTCGCCGACGGCCGCACCTTGTCGCGGATCTTCCGCCACGAGGGCCGGCTGTCCGCGCTCGCGGTCGCCGAGCGGGTACGCGGTGTCCTTCAGGCATGGGCGGACGCCGGGCTGCTCGACGCCGGAGGCGAGCAGGGCATCGTCCGCCTCGCGCTGCGTCCCGAGCAGCTGACCACGGCCACCGGCCGCCAGAGCGCGCTGTTCGGCGAGCGCCACACCCCCGAGGAGATCGAGCGGGCCGCCGCCCGGGTGCAGGCCATGCTCGGCCACCGTGCCGTGGTGCGCGTGGAGTTGGGCGGCGGCCGTGGCCCGGCGGACCAGGTCCGCCTGGTCCCGTTCGGCGACCTGGACACCGGCCCGCGTCCGCCGGACGGCCCGTGGCCGGGCCGGCTGCCGACTCCCCACCCGGCCACGGTCTTCCCGCACTGGCTGCCCGCCGAGCTCACCGACGCGGGCGGGCGGCAGGTGGCGGTCTCCGGCCGCATGGCCCTGTCCGCCGCCCCGGACCGCCTCGCCGTGGAGGGCTACGGCGACGCCACGGTCGAGGGCTGGGCGGGCCCCTGGCCCGTACTGGAGTGGTGGTGGGACCACAACCGCTCCCGCCGCATCGCCCGCATGCAGATCACCGCCGCCGACGGCCGCGCCTGGCTCCTGGTCGTCGAGCACGGCCGCTGGTGGGCGGAGGCCCACTATGGCTGACACTGACATCAAGGGCCTTAGGACGCGGGAGCCCTCCAGGCAACATGCCGATATGCCGATATGCCGCTACGGCGATGACCGGCATCCCGGTCGTCAGGAACCGCGACGACACGAGGAGCACCCGTGGCAGGCGCGTACGCAGTGATCAGGACCGTCGACCACCACACCGGCGGCGAACCGTTCCGGATCGTGCCCGACCCGCCGGCCGCCTTCCCGGGAGCCACCGTGGCCGAGCGCCGCATGTTCGCCATCGACGACCCCGACGCGGACGGGCTGCGCAAGCTGCTCTGCCGCGAACCCCGCGGACACGCCGACATGTACGGCGGGTTCATCACCCCGCCCGACGACGAGGGCGCCCACTTCGGCGTGCTGTTCTGGCACAAGGACGGCTTCTCGACCGCCTGCGGCCACGGCTCCATCGCACTAATCGCACTAGCGGTCTGGGCCGTGCAGACCCGCCGCGTCGCCCGCGACCCCTCCGGCAGCTCCCCGGTCGTGATCGACGTCCCGTCGGGCCGGGTCACACTGCGCGTGCACACGACCGGCGAACGCGTCACCGCCGTCGACTTCGTCAACGTCCCCAGCTACCGCCTCGCCGGGCACGTCCCCGTCATGACCACCCGCGGGAACGTCACCGTCGACATCGGCTACGGCGGCGCGCTCTACGCCCACCTCGACGCGGCGCAGGTCGGGCTGTCCGTCACCCCAGAGCTCTACTCCGACCTCATCGCGATCGGGCGCGAGGTGAAGTGGGCACTGAACGACACCCCGTTCGCCCGCCACCCCGTCGACGACCGCCTCAGCGGCATCTACGGCACCATCGTCTACGACGACCTCGGCACCGACGAGAACGGTGACCCGCACCAGCGCGATGTCACCGTCTTCGCGGACGGCCAGGTCGACCGCTCCCCCTGCGGCTCCGGCACCTGCTCGCGCGTCGCGGTCCTGGCGGCGACGGGTCGCCTCGCTCCCGGCCGGACCCTGGTGCACGACTCGATCGTCGGAACCCGCTTCCACGCCCGGATCGTCGAGGAGCTGACCGCCGGCGGCCACGCGGCCGTCGTCCCGGAGGTCACGGGGATGGCGTACCGCACCGGCGAGCACCGCTTCGAGCTCGATCCCGACGACACCCTCGGTACCGGATTCGTCCTGAGGTGACGTCCGGCCGCCCGCCACGGCTGATTAATGTTGTCGCATGGACGCTCATGCCGAACGCGCTGCTCAGCCGGTGGACAGACAGGCCCGCATCCTCGACGCCACGCTGAAGCTGCTGGCGCGTCACGGGATTTCCGGCGTGAGCGTCCGTGCCGTGGCCCGCGAGGCCGAGGTCGCGCTGGGCCTCGTGAACTACCACTACGCCGACAAGACCAGCCTGATCCGTGCGGTGCTCCACCGGATCGAGGAACAGGACGTGGCCCTGCTCGCCGTGGACGCGTCCCTCTCCCCGGAGAAGCAGGTCCGTCTCGTCCTGCGCCGCATCGCGGAACCGCAGTTCCTCACCCAGGAGTACCTGTCACTACGGCTCCAGCTGTGGGCCCTCGCCCAGGCTCACGAGGACTTCGCCGACATCAACACGACGGCCCAGAAGAAGTACAGATCCGACCTCGCAGCACTGATCCGGGCAGCGCGACCGACGATCACCCGAGGCGAGTCCAACCGCCGCGCGGCGGACATCGACGTACTCCAGAACGGCCTGTGGCTGACAGCCCTCCTCGGTCTCGACCAGGCGTCGATCCGCAGATGCGTCAAGCGCTGCGAGGAGATCGCGTTCGCCGACCACTGAACTCGTCTTCGCGATTCAGTGGACGATGGAGACGATCTGACAGGCGGCGACGGCCAGTTGGCGTTCGCCGCTGACGCGGACGCGGGCGAGAGCGGTGCTTGGGTCGATGCCGCGCGTGCACAGCCGCCATGCGGTCTCCCAGTCCAGCGAGACCGTCGTGGTCGGCCGGCTGCCGGGCGCTTCGGCCGGCGACCAGCGGTCCGGAGTCGCGGTCACGGCCCAGGTGCCGCCGCCCGGCCCGTCGATGACGACGTGGAGCTGCGTGCCGGCGGGCGCCTGCGTGTCGCGCAGGGTGTGGGGCAGGGCGCGCATGAAGGTGTCCAGGACCTTGGACAGGGCCCGGGCTCCCGAGTCGGTGCTGCGGCCGGTGGCATGGCGGATCTGCTGGCGGTGGGTCCAGTACTCGGTGAACTCCCGGGCGATGTCGAGCCAGGCCGGCGCCGGGTCCGCTCCGGCCCAGGACACCGCCATGCCCGCGGCGTGCAGGTCGGCGCTCTCGAAGCGGCGGCCGACCTGGGAGCCGGCCAGTTCCAGGCCCTCGACGATCGCTGCGTGGCTTTGATGGGCGTGGAGTTCGACCCATTCCTGGTTGATGCGGTGGATGAAGGCTTCCAGTGTCTCGCCCGGCGCGATGATGCGCTCATGTCCGGGTGTTCTCCAGCCGAGACGCCCGTGAAAGTCGCCGAGGACATGAGCGGCGAGATCGTGCACCGTCCAGCCCGGCACCGCAGTGTTGTTCCACTCGGAGGGCCGCAGCGCGCGCAGCAGGTCGAGCAGGGACGTCAGCTCCGACGCGAACAGCGGGCGGGCGTCGATCGGCTCGCCGAGCCGGACGGGACCGGACAGGCTGTCGGCTGGGGCGCTCATGGCCGAAGCCTCGCAGCCAGGATGCCGGTCCGCCATCCAAATACCCGTTGCCGAGACGGCCTCACAGCGCGGCCGCTGGCCGGTGATTGCCTGAACGCTCGTTCAAGTCGTAGATTGAGGACCGATGACTTCACACGATCACTCCGCCGCATCAGCCGTAGCCGTCGACTTCGACCACACCTCGTTCGCCGTGCGGGACGCGATGAGCTGGGCGAGGCGGCTGCGGAGGGAACTCGGTGCCACGCCCGTCATCGGGGAGACCCTCGAGGAGTTTCGGTACCTGCTGTTCTACGTCGGAACCACCCACGCGGGCGCCCGCATCGAGCTGCTCGAACCGAACGGTCCCGGCTTTCTCGGTCGATTCCTCGACAAGCACGGCGAGGGCGCGCATCACGTGACGTTCACGGTTCCGGACCTTCGCGAGGCCGTGGAGCAGGCGCGGTCCATCGGCGCGACGGTCGTCGGTGAGGACTACGAGCACCCCGCCTGGCGCGAGGCCTTCCTCCTCCCCGACGCCAGGCATCGCGTCGTCATCCAGCTCGCCCAGACGGACCGCCCGTACCCGTCCACCGAAGAGCTGCTCGCCACGCGCGAGCGCGACGTCTCGACCCTCCCGAGCACCGGCGGGGCGACGGACTCGGACTGGTGGACCTCCGTGTGGAGCACTCCTCCCGGGCCCGCCGTCATTCTCGGACCGACCCACCTGAGCACCACCGACCCTGAGTTCACCAAGGATCTCTTCGCCTCCGTCCTCAAGGCCGAGGTCACCGAGCACGACGACGAACTCGCCTTCACCTGGCCCGGTGGAGCCCTGCGCGTCCGCACCGCCGAACGAGCGGGGATCACGGGCGTCAGCCTGGAGGACTCCTCCGTCGCAGGTCTGACGATCGGGTCGGTTCCGCTGGGAAATCCCGGCCATTCCGGATGACTTGATGCCGGCACGTGTGGTCTCAGCCCCACGACGGCACGCTCGCCGAGTACGGGCTCGATGAGCCGGTACAGCCCGTGCTTCACGTCCAGCCGTTCCGGCACGCTCGTGGGCGTGTGAATTCCGCCGGCGGGGGCGCAGGTGGTGATCACTGGCTTCGGCATGGCGCGTCCTTCTTTCCGGACGGGCCGGCCAGCGACCTGTAGGCGTCCAGCACCAGGCCGTGGAAGTGGTGGACACCGTGTTCGGACAGTCCCGAACCCCCCGCGTCGTAGACGATCCGGCCCTGGTCGAACGCGGGTGTGCCCATGCCGCGTTGGACGCTCTCGACCAAGGTGATGTCCTGCACCTGCAGCACGTCGTCGATGTAGCTGACCGACTGCGTTTCCGCTTCGGTGAGTTCGGGGGTCTCGAGGAAGAAGTCCCAGGTCTCCAGGGTGCGGTCCGGGCCCGCCGGGACGACCTGGAAGACCATGAAGTTGCCCCGGCCCGGGTAGCGGAGCAGGCAGGTGTTGGGCCAGAGCCACCACACGGCATGCTCGTTGACGGTTGCCCCGGACACGTCGTAGGCGGCGTTCTCGTGCAGGCCGGCCTTGGCGAAGTGGCTCGACCAGATCCCGTGGGCCCTCACCTCGTAGGTGTCCATGTCCACGAGATCGACGAACTCCCGGTGCGCGATGTGGCAGTGGTAGCACTCGAGGAAGTTGTCGATCACGTTCTTCCAGTTGCTGCGCACGTCGTAGGTGAGGCGCTTGGCGTGTGTCAGGTCGGCCACGTCGGGAGCCCATCGCGCGATGTCCGCGGCCAGATCACCGGCCTGCTCGGACAGGCGCGCGGCCGCGGCGTCGAGGTTGACGTAGACCATTCCGCCGAACTCCTCCACCAGCACCTGGTCGAGGCAGATCTCGGACTTGTCGAAGGTCGGCATGCGGTCGGCGCGGCGTGCGGCCCTGAGCGAGCCGTCCAGGCCGTACGTCCAGGCGTGGTACGGGCACACGATGTTCCGGGTGGTGCCCGAACCCTGGAGGAGTTCGTGGGCGCGGTGCTTGCAGACGTTGTAGAAGGCGCGCAGGGCGCCGGACCGGTCGCGGACGACCGCGATCGGCATGCCCGCCACGGTCGCGGAGACGTAGCTGCCCGGGGCGGTCAGTTTCTCCACATGACAGATCCACTGCCAGGTCCGGGCGAAGATCCCCTGGAGGTCTGCCTGCGCCCACTTGGGCTCGGTGTACGCATCGGCTCGAAGGGACATCGAGCGGGCCGGGTCCGCGTCGAACCCGGTCTCGATCTCCCGCACATCGGAGGCTGTGATGGAAACCATGCGCGGAGTCTAGGAGCGGACTGAACGATCGTACAAGACTGGCGCTGGACATTCGTTCAGTTCGGGCGGAGGCAGGCCACGCTTGCATCGTTCGCACATTTATTCGAATATTGAGCCATGGGTGCGCCAGGGACGGGTGAAAGGACAGCTGAGGCGCAGGTCATCGGCTTCCCCGTGCCGCCCGGCGAGGACGACGGGCCGGGCTGGGCCGAGCTGCACGTCCACTCCGCCTTCTCCTTCCTCCAGGGAGCCGCCCAGCCGGACGAGCTCGTCGCCGAGGCGGTCCGGCTCGGCATCAAGGTCCTCGCGGTCACCGACCGGGACGGCCTGTACGCCGCGCGCCGCCTGGCCGAGGCGGCCGGACCGGCCGGCATCGGCACCGTCTACGGCGCCGAACTCACTCTCGAAGAACCGGAGTTGGGCACGCCCGTGGTCCTCGCCCGCACGTTGGAGGGCTTCCGGCTCCTGTCGTCGGCGATCAGTGCCGGCCAGCTGGCGGGTGCCAAGAACGCCCCCGTCCACGACCTGCACGCGCTGTCCGCGGCCGCGGGCAGCGGACACTGGGCGGTACTGCCCGGCTGCCCGGCCCCCGACGCGGAGCGCTGCGACGTCGCCGCGGTCGCCCACCGTCTGGAGCGGCTGACCGACGTCTTCGGCACCGGCAGCGTCTACGCCGAGATCGTCGACCACCATCTGCCGCAGGACTCCGTCGCCGCCGATGTCACCGTCGTGGCCGCGCGCCGCCTCGGCCTGCCGGTGGTGGCGACCGGCGCGGTCCACTACGCCGCCCCGCGCCAGGCCCGACTCGCCCAGGCGCTGGCCGCGCTGCGCCGCCGCGAGACCCTGGACCGCGCCGCCGGCCACCTGATGCCGGCCCCGACGGCGCACCTGCGCTCGTACGCGGAAATGCGCCGTGGACTCGCCCGGCACCCGGGCGTGCTGGAGACCACGGTCGAGCTCGGCCGCTCCTGCGTGATCGACCTCGGCGGCCTGCGTCCGCAGCTGCCCGGCTTCCCCACCCCGCCCGGCTTCACCGAGAACACCTGGCTGCGCTATCTCGCCGAACGGGCCTGCGCCGCCCGCTACGGCGACCGCGACGACCCCTCCCCCGAGGTGGCCGCGGCCTGGAAGCAGCTCGACCACGAGCTCCATGTGATCGGCGAGTTGGACATGGCGGGCTACTTCCTCATCGTCCACGACATCGTCCAGTTCGCGATCGGCCGCGGCATCTGGTGCCAGGGCCGCGGCTCCGCGGCCAGCAGCGTGGTCTGCTACGTCCTCGCCATCACCGCGGTCGACGCGCTCAAGAACGGCCTGCTGTTCGAGCGCTTCCTGTCCGTGGAGAAGGCCGGACCGCCGGACATCGACATCGACTTCGAAGCCGGCCGCAGGGAAGAGGTCATCCAGTACGTCTACAGCCGCTACGGCCGCGACCATGCCGCCCAGGTCGCCAACGTGATCACCTACCAGCCCCGGCTGTCGGTGCAGGACGCCGCCAGGGTTCTGGGCCATCCGGCCGCGCACATACGCGAGATGACCCGGCACATCGACCACGGCCCGCCCGGCCCGGACCTCGACCTGCCCGCGGACGTACGCGGGCTCGCCGCCCAACTCCACACCCTGCCACGGCACATGGGCATCCATGTCGGCGGCATGGTCCTCACCCGGCAGCCGCTCGGCGAGGTGATGCCGCTGGAGTGGGCCACCGCGGAGGGCCGTTCGGTCCTGCAGGGCGACAAGGACGACGTGGCCGCCGCCGGCCTGATCAAGATCGACCTGCTGGGCCTGGGCACACTCAGCGCCCTGCACACCGCCTGCGACCTGATCGCCGAGCACCACGGCGTACGCCTCGACCTGACCTCGATCCCGCCCGACGATCCCAAGGTGTACGGCATGATCGCCCGCGCCGACACCATCGGCGTCTTCCAGGTCGAGTCCCGCGCGCAGATCAGCACACTGCCCCAGCTGCGCCCGAAGACGTTCAACGACCTCGCCATCGCCGCCTCGATCATCCGCCCGGGGCCGATCCAGGCCGGTTCCAAGCACCCCTTCCTGCGCCGCCGCCGCGGCGAGGAGCCGGTCACCTACCCCCATCCGCTCGCCCGCCGCGCCCTGGAGAAGACCCTCGGCGTCGCCCTCTACCAGGAACAGGCCATGCAACTGGCCATCGACTGCGCGGGGTTCAGCCCCGGCGAGGCGGATTACCTGCGCAAGGCGATGGCCGCCAAGCACGCGCCGGAGAAGGTCGCCGCCCTGCGCGACCGGCTCCTCGCGGGCATGGCCGCGAGCGGCATCCCGCCCGCGGCCGCCGCCCGGATCACGTCCATGATCGAGGCGTTCAGCGACTACGGCTTCCCCGAGAGCCACGCCCAGTCGATGGCCCACATCATCTACGCCAGCGCCTGGATCAGGCACTACTACCCGGCCGCCCTCACCGCGGGGATCATGGCCAACCTGCCCATGGGCTTCTACGACGTCCAGACCCTCATCCAGGACGCCGAGCGCCACGGCATCGAGGTGCGCAACGTCGACGTGCGGACCTCCCGGGTGCACGCCACCCTCGAACGCGTCCGCGCGGAGGGGCAGTTCGCCATCCGCCGGGGCCTGACCAGTGTCAACGGGCTCAGCGAGGACACCGCCCGCAGCATCGTCGCCGCCCGCGAGGTGCGGCCGTTCGGCGATCTGGAGGACTTCGCCCGCCGCACTCGGCTGCCCGCCCGGCTGATGGAACAGCTCGCCACCGCCGGCGCGTTCGCCGCCTTCGACGACCACCGCCGCAGCGCCCTGTGGACGGCCGGCGCCTTCCCCCGCAGCGTCCAGCCCTACCTGCCCGGCCTGGGCACCCTCGCCCCCGCCCCCGACCTGCCGGTCATGAGCCGGGCGGAGGAGACGGTGGCCGACCTGACCGCCACCGGCGCCAGCACCACCGGCCACCCGGTGCACCACGTACGGCCACTCCTCGACCGCCGGGGCGCGCAGACCGCCGCGGCCGTCCGCGCCATGGCCGACCAGACCCGCGTACGGCTCGGCGGGCTCGCCAAGTACCTGCAACGCCCGCCCACGGCCAACGGCGTGGCCTTCGGCGCCCTGGAGGACGAGACCGGCATGGTCAACCTGGTGTTCTCCCCGCCCGTCTGGGAGCGCTGCCGCCGCGTCCTGCTCGAAGCCCCGGCGGTCCTGCTCGACGGTCATGTCGAGCGCGAGCACGGCTCCTTCAACGTCATCGTCCACCGGGCCGGGAGCCTGGCGGTGCCGACATCGCCGCGTCCGCCGCGCCGTGTGCCCGGACGCCGATGAGTTCGTCGGCGACCCATGGTGCGACGCCGGCCGGATAGGGCGACGGCAGCCCGAGGACGATGTGCCGGAAGCCGGCGTCGACCGCTTCGTCGATCGCGTCCCGGGTGGGACCGGGCCGCTCGTAGTCGACGGGAAGGTGGAGGGAACGGGTGATCGTGGCGGGGTCGCGGCCGATCTCGGCGCAGTAGCGGTCGAGGAGTGCGCTGCGGCGGACGACGTCGTCGATGTCGCCGCCCGGGATGTTCCACAGGTCGGCGTGCTCGGCGACCACGCGCAGCGTCGCGGACGAGCGGCCGCCGATCAGGATCGGCGGGTGGGGGCGCTGGACGGGTTTCGGGTTCCCGAACGCTCCGGTGAGCTGGACGTAGTCGCCGTGGAAGTCGAACGGTTCGGCCTCGGTCCACAACCGCCGTATCACCGTACAGGCTTCGGCGAGACTGCCCACGGCGTGGGCGGTGTCGTGGAAGGGCAGCCCGTGAGCGGCGTACTCGCGCCGGGCCGGCGGATGGCCGGGCCGGGAGCCGACGCCGATGCCGAGGTCCAGCCGTCCGCCGGAGACGACGTCGACCGTGGTGGCGATCTTGGCGAGCAGCGCGGGCGGCCGGAACCGGTTGCTGGTCACCATCACGCCGAGCCGCAGCCGCCTGGTCTGCGCGGCCAGCGCCGAGAGGAGCGTCCAGCCCTCGAACGCCGGCCCGGCGGGGTCACCGCCGATCGGCATGAGGTGGTCGAACAGCCACGCGTGCTCGATCTGCGGGATCGCGTCCGCTTCGCGCCAGACCCGCAACAGGTCGTCGTAGTCGACCTGTTGCGGGGCGGTCATGATGCCGAAGCTGGGTCGGGTGGTGTGCGGCATGAAGATCTCATTCCTCAGCGACGCCGGAGTGACGGGTCGAGCAGCGCGGGCGGGGTGTCGTGCTTCTCGTCCGCGGCGAGGTCGGTGCCGGGGGCGACGATCGCGTCCACGGCATCGAGTACGTCGGCGGAGAGCACGGTGTCCGCGGCCGCGAGGTGGGAGTGCAGGTGGTCCAGGGTGCGGGGGCCGATGAGCGCGCTGGTGACGGCGGGGTGCGCGGTGACGAAGCCGAGTGCGAGCTGGATCATCGTCAGGCCGGCCTCGTCGGCGACGGCGGCCAGCCGCTCCACGGCGTCGAGCCTCGCCCGGTTGGCCGGGACGGCGATGTCGAAGCGCTGCGGCATGAAGGCGGCGCGGTTCCCGGTGATCTCGCGGCCCTCGCGGATCGCCCCCGACAGCCAGCCCGAGGCCAGTGGGCTCCACACCAGCACGCCGAGCCCGTACTCCTCGGTCACGGGCAGGACGTGGGTCTCGATCCCGCGTTGCAGGATGGAGTAGCTGGGCTGCTCGGTGACGTAGCGGCTCAGACGGTGTTCGCGGGCGGCCCACTGGGCCTGCACGATGCGGTGGGCGGGGAAGGTCGAGGAGCCGAAGTAGCGGATCTTTCCCGCGCGTTGGAGGTCGGTCAGGGCCGACAGCGTCTCCTCGTCGCCGGTCCGCGGGTCCCACCGGTGGATCTGGTAGAGATCGACGTGGTCGACGCCGAGCCGGCGCAGGCTGTCGTCCAGCTCGGTGACCAGCCAGCGGCGTGAACTGCCCTGGTGGTTGCGCTCGCCACCCATCGGCATACCGGCCTTCGTGGCGAGCACGATGTCCTCGCGCCGGCCGGCGATGGCCTTGCCGACCATCTCCTCCGACTCGCCGTCGCCGTACATGTCGGCGGTGTCGATGACGTTGACGCCGGCTTCGAGGGCGGCGTCGACGATGGCGGTGGCCTCGTCCTGGGTGGTGCGCCCGATCCTGCCGAAATTCATCGCGCCGAGTGCGAGGGAGCTGACCTGCACGCCGGTGCGGCCCAAGGTGCGGTACTGCATGAGCGTATTCCTCCATCGAGGCATGGCTTGGTGGCCGGGCTCCGGCTCTGACATCATGAGCAAACGGAACCTCGTTCCGGAAACGACGATACGGAACACAGTTCCGTTTTGGCAAGAGAGAGCGCGGGAGTGGCAGGGTGAACGACAGTGACGAGGGCAAGGGACAGGCGGCCCGCTCCAAGCGGGCGGACGCCCGGCGCAACAAGGAGACGCTGCTCAACGCGGCCGCCGAGGTCTTCGTGGCGTCGGGCGTTGAGGCGCCGGTGCGCGACGTCGCGGCCAAGGCCGGCGTCGGCGTGGGCACCATCTACCGGCACTTCCCGACGCGGGCGGATCTCATCGTCGCCGTCTACCGGCACCAGGTCGAAGCGTGTGCCGAGGCCGGACCGGCCCTGCTGGCGAGCAGCCCAACTCCCTATGCCGCGCTACGGGATTGGATCAGCCTGTTCGTCGACTTCCTCGTCACCAAGCACGGCCTGGCCGGCGTGCTGCACTCCGACAGCGCCGGATTCGACACGCTGCACGCCTACTTCCTCGAACGCCTCGTGCCCGTATGCACCCAACTCCTGGACGCGGCGGCCGAGTCGGGCGAGGTCCCCTCCGCCCCGGAGGCCTACGAGCTGATGCGCGGCGTCGGGAACCTCTGTGCCGGCGCGGACAGCGATCCCCGCTACGACGCCCGCCGACTGGTCGCACTCCTCATCGCGGGACTGCGCCGGCCTCGGTGAAAGACAAAAGGCAAGGAGGTCAGCCACTCCTTGCCACTCTCAACTTATAGCGCACTGGGGGGCTTGCGGCAAGGCCGGGGTCGTGCCGCACAATCGCAGGCCGAAGCCAGAACCTGCGGAAATGGGGGATTCCCGAAGTGCGCACGTCTTTGTCAGCATTCGATCTGCCCGATCGCCTCTCCTCAAAGGCCGACCCGGCGCTGATCGCCCGCGACGAGCGGCATTTCGCCGCCATCGCGCAGTGCCTGGAGCAGACGATCGCCGAACTGTCCGAGCAGCTCGCCGTTGAGCTCAGGGCGCCGGGCGGCCTGGGCCGGCAGGCGATGGACCGGGACGTCGAGGTCCACCGGCTGAACAGCCGTCTGCGCACGCTGCGCCGCTTCGGCCTGGACCTGTGTCTCGGCCATATCGTCGCCGCGGACGGCTCCGAGCCCCTGTACATCGGCCGTCTCGGCCTCACCGACAGCGAGGGCCGCCGGCTGCTGGTCGACTGGCGCTCCCCCGCGGCCGAGCCGTTCTTCGCCGCCACCCACGCCAACCCGATGGGCCTGGCGAGCCGTCGCCGGTACCGCTGGACCCGCGGCCTGATCAGCGACTACTGGGACGAGGTGTTCACCGCCGACGGGCTGGAGGGGCACGCCGCGCTGGACGACCAGTCCGCGTTCATCGCCAGCCTGGGCGGCAACCGGTCGGACCGGATGCGTGACGTGCTGGCCACCATCCAGGCCGACCAGGACGCGATCATCCGGGCGGGGTCCCGCGGCGCCCTGGTCGTCGACGGCGGTCCCGGCACGGGCAAGACCGTCGTCGCCCTGCACCGCACCGCCCACCTGCTGTACTCGGACCCGCGTCTCGGGCACCGGCGCGGCGGCGTCCTGTTCGTCGGCCCGCACCAGCCCTACCTGGCCTACGTCGCCGACGTCCTGCCCAGCCTCGGCGAGGAGGGCGTGCAGACCTGCACCGTCCGCGACCTCGTCACCGAGGGAGCATCGGCGGTGGCCGAGACCGACCCGGACGTGGCCGCCCTGAAGGCGTCCGCGGACATGGTGAACGCGATCGAGAAGGCCGTCCGGTTCTACGAGGAGCCGCCCGCCGAGGCGATGACGGTCACGGTCGGCTGGACCGAGATCCCGCTGACCGCCGACGACTGGACCGAGGCGTTCGAGGCCCCGGAGCCGGGCACCCCGCACAACGAGGCGCGCGAGCAGATCTGGGAGAAACTCGCCTCGATCCTGCTGGACAAACACGCCGGCGACGACGTCCCGCCCGAGCAGTTCCTCAGGGCGCTGCGGCAGGACAAGGAGCTGGTCGGCGCCCTCAGCAGCGCCTGGCCGCTGCTCGAAGCGACCGACCTCGTGGGCGACCTGTGGTCCGTGCCCGCCTACCTGCGGATGTGCGCGCCCTGGCTCGACCGCGACGCGGTGAAGAAGCTCCGGCGCCCCGACGCCCAGGCCTGGACCGTGTCCGACCTGCCGCTTCTGGACGCGGCCCGGCAGCGGCTCGGGGACCCGGAAGCGGCCCGGCAGCGGCTGCGGCACGCGGCCGTCCTCGCCGCCCAGCGCGAGCGGATGACCCAGGTCGTCGACAACCTGATCGAGGCCGCGGCCTCCTCCGGCGCCGACACCGACGACGGCGAGGGCCTGGTGATGATGCTGCGCGGCCAGGACGCCAAGGTCAGCCTGGTCGACGAGTCCGAACTGCCCACCGCCGAACCGGACTTGCTGGCTGGCCCGTTCGCGCACATCGTCGTGGACGAGGCCCAGGAACTGACCGACGCGGAGTGGCAGATGCTGCTGCTGCGCTGTCCGTCCCGGAGCTTCACCATCGTCGGCGACCGCGCCCAGGCCCGGCACGGCTTCACCGAGTCGTGGCAGGAACGGCTCGAACGGATCGGCCTCGACCGCATCGAGGTGGCGTCCTTGAGCATCAACTACCGCACACCGGAAGAGGTGATGACGGAGGCCGAGCCGGTCATCCGGACCGTGCTCCCGGACGCCAACGTGCCGACCTCCATCCGCAACAGCGGCATCCCGGTCGTCCACGGTTCCGTCGCGGAACTGGACTCGGTCCTCGACGCCTGGCTCACCGCGCACGACGAAGGGATCGCCTGCGTCATCGGCGATCCCGCGTTCGGGGCGACGCCCCGCGTCCGCTCACTGCCACCGGAACTGTCGAAGGGCCTCGAGTTCGACCTGGTCGTCCTCGTCGACCCGGAGTCCTTCGGCGAGGGCGTCGAGGGGGCGGTCGACCGCTATGTGGCGATGACCCGCGCGACCCAGCGACTGGTCGTCCTCACCAGCTCCTGACGTAAACCAACTCGACCGCGGGGGGAAGGCTGTTGCCGGATCGGCCGACGCGCGTCAGCTCCCCGCGGTCACAGCCTTGAGCTGGTCGAGGGACTCCTGCATCAGCTCGCCCATCGGGCGTTCCTCACCCTCCGCGACCCAGCGCTCGAAGCCGATCTTGAAGACGGCGAGGCCCGCCTCGGCGGTCAGGCTCGCGGCCGGTTCGTCCACGCCGCGGTGGCGCAGCGCGCCGGACAGCGCGGCCGACAGCGCGGCGAGCTTGATCAGCTCGCGCTCCTGGAGTTCCGCGTTCGCCATGATCACGGCCTGGCGCTTACGGGCGAAGGGGCGGCGGTCGACGAAGACCGCGGAGACCGCCTCGAGCGCGGCCGCCACCATGTCGATCGGTGCCGCCGACTCCGGCGCCTCGGCGACGGACTTCACGAACAGCTCCTGCAACGCGCCCGCGCCGTCGAAGAGCACCTCGCGCTTGTCGGCGTAGTGCCGGAAGAAGGTCCGCTCGGTCAGCCCGGCCTGTTTGGCGATCTCCGCCACCGTCGTGCGTTCGTAGCCGCGCTCGCTGTACAGCTCCAACGCCGCTTTGGCCAGGCGTTCGCGTGCGTTCGGCTCCCATCTCACCATGGCCCAGATCCTACGCGATGGCAGTCACTGACATCAGGTGCTAGCGTTGACGTCAGTCACTGACATCGACAGTTTGGGGCTTTCCCATGCGCATCTTCGTGACCGGCGCGTCCGGCTGGATCGGATCCGCGCTCGTTCCCGAGCTCCTCGAAGCGGGCCACGAGGTCACCGGCCTCGCCCGCTCCGACTCCTCCGCCGCCGCCCTCACCGCCGCGGGAGCGGACGTGGTGCGCGGCAGCGTCGACGACCTCGACGTGATGGCCGGCGCCGCAGCCGAGGCGGACGGGGTGGTTCACCTCGCCTTCAAGCACGACATCGCCTTCAGCGGCGACTTCCAGGGTGCCGCCGAGGCCGACCGCCGCGCCGTCGACGCCCTGGCCGAGCCGCTGGCCGGCACCGACCGCCCGTTCGTCCTGGCCTCCGGCCTTGCCGGTCTGAAGCCCGGGCAGGTGGCGAGCGAGCGGGACATGCCCACGGTCGACGGCTCGGCGCTGTCCATCCGCGCGTCCACGTCGCTCGCGGTGCTCGCCCTCGCCGAGCGCGGCGTGCGCTCGTCGATCGTGCGGCTCTCCCCGACCTGCCACGGCGACGGGGACCACGGGTTCATGGCGTCCCTGGTCGCCGTCGCCCGGGACAAGGGCGTCTCCGGCTACATCGGCGACGGCGCCAACCGCTGGCCGGCCGTCCACCGCCTCGACGCGGCCCGGCTGTTCCGGCTCGCGGTCGAGGAGGCCCCGGCGGGGTCGGTGCTGCACGGCGTCGCGGAGGAGGGCGTCGCGATCCGCGACGTGGCGGAGGTGATCGGCCGGCACCTCGACGTGCCGGTGACCTCCGTGACGCCCGAGGACGCGCCCGGGCACTTCACCTGGCTGAGCGCCTTCCTCGGCCTCGACGCCCCGGCGTCGAACACGCTCACGCGAGGCCTGCTGGCCTGGGAACCGACCCAGCCCGGCCTGTTGGAGGACCTCGACAAGGGGCACTACTTCCAGGGCTCCTGAGCGGCGGGGGTGGGGTGGGCCGGTTGTGGGGGCGGCTGACTGTGGGAACGCGGGGGGCCGGGGGTAGTTCGGCTCGCGGCCGGTTGTTGGTTCACCTCGCAGCCGGCGGTCGGTTCGGCTGGCTTACGGTTCGGCCCGCGCCGGCGGTCGGATCGGCCGGGCGGCGGCTCGGCCCGTTGGCTGGCACTCGGTTCGGTTGCCGGCCGGTTCGGTTGACGGCCGGTTCGGTTGACGGCCGGTTCGGTTGACGGCCGGTTCGGTTGACGGCCGGTTCGGTTGACGGCCGGCGGTCAGCGGTCAGCGGTTGGATCGCCTCACGGCCGGCGGTCGGTTCGGCCGGCTTACGGCTCGACCCGCCGGCGGTCGGATCGGTTGACGGCCGGTGGTTGGTTCGGCGCGCGGCCAGTGGTCAGGCCGGTCGGCCGTCGGCTCAGCTCGCGCCCAACGGCGAGCGGGCGACCGCCAGTTCGGCTCCTGGCCTACGCGCCGCAGCCCGCTGCCCGCTGCCGGCGGGGGCCACCGACCGTCAGCTCGGCTCCTGGCGTACGCACCTCACCTCGCGGCGAGCGGGAGGCCGGCGACCGTCAGTTCAGCTGCCCACGTATCCGCCTCGGCTCGCGGCCGGCGGGTGGCGGCCGGGCGTCAGTTCGGCTGCCGGCGTACTCGTCTCAGCTCGCGGTCGAGGGCCCAGGCGTCGGCGACCGGTCCGACGTGGCCGAGCTTGTCGGGGTTGATCACCGAGCGGATCGTGCGGATCCGCCCGTCCAGCACGTCGAGCACCATGACGTTGACGACCCCGCCCTCCCGGTCGCGGAAGACCGCGCCGGGCTGGCCGTTGATCT
Source organism: Streptomyces sp. NPDC048419 (assembly GCF_043200415.1). Lineage (NCBI taxonomy): Bacteria > Bacillati > Actinomycetota > Actinomycetes > Kitasatosporales > Streptomycetaceae > Streptomyces > Streptomyces sp. NPDC048419. Next base: position 77,512 of record NZ_JBICXT010000028.1, read on the forward strand.
CGTGCGGCTCGATGGTCACGTCGATCCGGGCCATCCAGGGGAAGACGGAGGCCAGCAGCCGGGCCACGTTGTCGGCGCCGACGACGGCTCTGGCCAGCTGCGGGGCCTTGCCGCCGCCGTCGCCGGCCATCGACACGTCCGCGGCGAGGAGGTCCTGCAGCGAAGCCACGTCGCCTTCGCGCAGGGCGTCGAAGAACCGCGACGCCAGCTCCTCCCGCTCGGTGCGGACCGCTTCGAAGCGCGGCCGTCCGTCCTGCATGTGCCGCCGCGCCCGTACCAGCAACTGCCGGCACGCCGCCTCCGTCCGCCCCACCGCGGCGGCGACCTCGTCGAAGCCGAAGCCGAACACCTCGCGCAGCACGAACACCGCGCGTTCCAGCGGGCTGAGCCGCTCCAGCAACAGTAGGGCGGCCATCGACACCGAGTCGGCCAGCTCCATCGCCCGCGCCGGGTCCTCGTACGGGTCGTTCAGCAGCGGCTCGGGGAACCACGGGCCGACGTACTGCTCCCGCCGTACCCGCGCGGAGCGCAGCACGTCGATGGCGATCCGCGTCACCGTGGTCGAGAGGTAGGCCTTGGTCGAGGTGGGGCGAGTCGCGGTGCCGTCGAAGCGCAGCCATGCCTCCTGCACCGCGTCCTCGGCCTCGCCCACGCTGCCCAGGATCCGGTAGGCGATCGAGAACAGCAGCGGCCGCAGCTCCTCGAACTCCTCGACCTTGCTCACGTCCACTCAACTCCCCCTGCACATCTTCCCGTTACGACCTGTTGCGATCCGTTGAGACCGTTGAGACCCGTTGAGACCCCTCGGGATCCGTCACGAGCGCACCGATCAGTGGAACTGTCCGGGCTCGTAGTCTCCGGCCGGCTGCCGGCTGATGACGTTGAGCCGGTTCACCATGTTCATGAAGGAGACCAGAACCACCAGGGCGGTGAGTTGCTCCTCGTCGTAGTGCTTGGCGGCAGAGGCCCACACCTCGTCGCTGACCCCGCCCGCGCCGTCCGCGACCCGGGTGCCCGCCTCCGCCAGCTCCAGAGCGGCGCGCTCGGCCTCGGTGAAGACCGTGGCCTCCCGCCAGGCCGCGACCAGGTTCAGCCGAACCGAGGTCTCGCCGGCCGCGGCGGCGTCCTTGGCGTGCATGTCGATGCAGACGGCGCAGCCGTTGATCTGGCTCACGCGGAGCGCCACCAGTTCCTGCGTCGCGGCCGGCAACGGCGCCTCCTTCAGTGCCCGGCCCGCCGGCATCAGGTGCTTGACGGCCTTGCCGGCGGTCGGGCTGGTGAAGTAGTTCACTCGCGCTTCCATGGTGTGCTCCCCTGTGGTCGTCACTGGCTACACCCCCTGGGACGGGGTGGCCCGACCGCCTGTGACATGCCGGGCTATGACCTGCGTCTCCTCGCCCGGCATCAGAGGGCGACCAGGCGACTACTGTGGCCGCGCAGGCGGACCGAGGCGAGGGCGCCGCACAGGAGCGCCACCCCGAGAAGCGTGCCGCAGGCCGTGGCGGCGGTGGGGGCGTCGCCGTCGAGTGCGGCGCGCAGGCCGCGCGCGGCCCAGTAGCCGGGCGAGGCCGGGGCCACCCGGGCGACCCAGACGGGCAGCACGCTGAGCGGTACGAGCGCGCCGCCGACGCTGCTGAGCAGCATGCCGCCGATGTCGTAGGCGGCCGAGAGCTCGCCCATACTGCGCACCAGCACACCGAGGAGCGCGCCGAGCCCGAGCAGGGTGCCGCTCCAGCTGAGCAGGACGGCAAGGAGCAGGAACGGATGCGGGACGCTCAGCCCGAAGGCGCAGACGCCGAAGCCGATGATCAGCAGTTGCTGGGCCAGCAGGGCCGCGAGGACCGGAACGGCCTTGCCGACCAGCATCTCCACCGGGTGCAGCGGCGTGGAACGCAGACGGTCCCAGGTGCGGCCGATGCGTTCGGCGAGGATCGCGCTGCCGGCGATGCTGAGCGCCAGCAGGGAGAACGTGACCAGCGTGCCCACGACGGCCTGTTGCGTGCCGGCGGTGCGGCCCTGCGCGGCCAGGTAGAGCGGTCGCAGCAGCGTCATGAAGGCGAGCGGCAGGATCATCCGGCTCAGCAGCGGGCCGGGTTCGCGCAGCATCAGCATCGCGTTGTGACGGACGAGGGCGACCAGGCGGGTGGCGGATTCACGCGGCGGCATGATCGGACTCCGGCACGGTGGCCTCCAGGGATCGGTAGAGATCGTCCAGGCCGGGACGGCGGACGTCGACGGACGCGGGCGTACGGCCGGAGGTGAGCAGGGCGGCCAGATCGGCTCCGGGGTCGGTGGTGGGCAGACGCATTTCTGGTACGGCCGGGTCGGCGAAGGTGACGTGGAGTTCGCCGGGCAGGTCGCGGGTGAGCTCGTCCTGGGTGCCGCGGGCGATGACGCGCCCGGCGCGGGCGAGTGCCAACGTGGCGTCGAGATCGACGAGTTCGGGCAGATAGTGCGTCGTGTAGAGGACGGCCGCACCGGCCGCGGCCCGTGCCTTGACGGCGGCGAGCAGCGCGGCGCGGGTCTCGGGGTCGGCCCCGGCGGTCGGCTCGTCCAGCAGCAGGAGGGACGGGCAGCCGACCATGGCGGTCGCTGCCTGGACTCGGCGGCGCTGGCCCCCGGACAGGATGCCGGTGGGACGGTCCGCGACGGCGGTCAGACGCAGTTCGTCCAGGACGCGGTCGATCTCGGCGTCGCGGCGCCGGCCGCGCAGCCCGGCCAGTCCGGCGAGCAGCTTCAGGTTCTCCCGTGCGGTGGCGCTGCCGTAGAGGGCCAGTTCCTGGGGAGCCACACCCAGCAGTCCTCGGGCGGCCCGCCCGTCGCGCAGGGCGTCATGCGGGCCGATGCGGATCCGGCCCGCGTCCGGCCGTACCAGACCGGTGACGATCTCGACGAACGTGGTCTTGCCCGCGCCGTTGTGGCCGATGAGGCCGACGATCTCGCCGGGCGCGACCGTGAGATCGAAGCCGTCGAGGGCACGATGCCGGCCGTAGCGCTTGACCAGTTCCTGGGCGTCGAGCATCCCCGCCTCCATGACGTCTACACCGTATACGTCTACACTGTAGACCCATGAGCGGCAGACGGGAAGAGATTCTGGACGCGGCGCTGGACATCGCCGACGAGCAAGGGCTCGACGCGGTGTCGATGCGAGCGCTCGCCGACCGCGTCGGCGTCACACCGATGGCGCTGTACCGGCACGTCAAGGACAAGGCGGCGCTGCTGGACGGCATGGTCGGACGCCTGCTGGCCGCCGTACTGCCCACGGAGCCGTCCACGGAGCAGACCTGGGAAGAACGGCTCAACGCACTCGCGCACGCATTCCGCGAAGTGACGCAGCGTCACCCCTGGGCGGCGCACCTGCTGTTCTCGCGGCCGGCGATCACGGCGGACGCCGTACGCGCGGTGGACATCATCTTCCTCGCGCTCATCGAGGCCGGGGTCCCCGAGCCCCAAGTGCCCCGGCTGGAGCGCATGATCAGCACCTTCGTGATCGGGTTCGCCGCCTCCGAGGCGTCGGGCCGCTTCGCCCCCGGCAGCCTCGACCCGCGCAGCCGACGCGGCCGGCTCCCGGACAGTGAACTCCCCGGACACAGCACGCTCACACCGTGGCTCGACCTGCCTGTCGACCTCACGGCAGAGTTCGAGGCCGACCTGGACGACATCCGACGGCTGATCAAGGCGGCGGCAGGGCGAACGGACTGACCGCCGCCCCGCGGCTCATGCAGAAGCAGTCGGGCGGGGCGGCGATCACGCGGCTGTAGCGAGAACTGTGGCGCGAGCGGCGATCACGCGGCTGTGAAGGCCAGCACCACGTTGTGCCCGCCGAAGCCGAAGGAGTGGCTGACCGCTGTGCGGATCTGCTGCCGGCGGGGCTCTTTGGTGACGCAGTCGATGTCGAACTCCGGTGCGGGGGCCTGGAGGTTGGCGATCGGCGGCACGCGGTGGTGCTGGATGGCGAGGATGGTGAGAGCGGCCTCGATGGCACCGGCGGCGCCGAGGGTGTGGCCGAGTACGCCCTTGGCGGCGGTGACGCTGGGACCGTGCGGCAGGGCACGGGCGATCAGCGCGGCCTCGGTGGCGTCGTTGAGCGGGGTGGACGTGCCGTGGGCGTTGACATGGTTGACGTCGTCCGGGTCAACGCCCGCTTCTTCGAGGGCAGTTCGCAGCGCCGCCTCCGCTCCGTCGGCCAACTCCGGCGGAGCGGTGGGATGGTGGGCGTCGGAGGTGCTGCCGCACCCGGCGAGCAGGGCGTGGGGCCGGGCACCTCGGGCGACGGCGTCCGCGACGCGCTCCAGCACGAGCACGCCCGCCCCCTCGGCCATGACGAAACCGTCGCGGTCGGGCGCGAACGGGCGCGACGCCTCGGCGACGGCGCCGGTGCGCACGGACAGGGCACCCATGCGCCAGAACGACGTCACGCTCAGGCGGCTGATGGCGGCCTCGGTGCCGCCCGCGACCACCACGTCGCACAGATCGGCGGCGAGCAGGTCGCGGGCCAGGGCGATCGCGGTGGCTCCGGAGGCGCAGGCCGTGGCCGGCGCGATGCTGATGCCACGGGCATGCAGGTCGATGGTGACCTCACCGGCGGCCAGGTTCGGCACGATCATGGGGATGGCGAGGGGCGAGACCCGGGCGGGGCCTCGCCGTTCGAGGCGCTGGTACTGCTCCTCCCACTTGTCGGTGCCACCCATGCCGCAGCCGATCACCGTGGCCACGCGCGCCCCCTGCCAGGCCGCCGGATCCAGTCCCGCGTCACGTACCGCCTCCCGCGCGGCGAGGACGCCGAGCTTGGTGAACCGGCCCATACGCCAGGACTTACGGCCGATGGCGCGGTCGAAGTCCTCCTCGGGGAACGGCAGTCGGCAGGTGAAGTCGACGGGCAGCCCGCCCAGCGCGGGGTCGCGGGTCGCGAGGGAACGCCCCGCGCAGACCGCCTCCCACGTCGCCTCCGTCCCCTGGCCGCCCGGCGTGATCAGCCCGAGCCCGGTGACGGCGATCGGCGCCTTCGACGCGCACATCAGGCCGTCGCCCCGGCCGCGCGCAGCTCGTCGAGGTGAGCCGCCACCTCGGCCAGCGTGGTCGACCGCGTGGCGCGACCGCTGTCGGCCTGCACCCGCAGGCGCTCTTCGAGAACGAGGACGAACTCGGCCAGCGCGAGGGAGTCCAGTTCGAGCTGCTCCAGGGTCACGTCCGGCGACAGCTGATCCTCGGGGATGCGGAAGGTGGAGATGAGCGTGGCGCGGACGTGGTCGTAGCTGTCGGTGGCGTCGTTCATGCGCGTTCCTTGCCAGGTCGTGGTGCGGTGCGGGGACTGGGCCGTCAGGCGGGGTCGGGATGCCACTCCATGAGAAGCACTCCGGCGGAGGCGCCGCTGGCGAGACCGAGGAAGGCCACGAGGGCGCCGGGACACAGCCGGTTCTCCCGTGCGGCTTCGACGAGTTGGAGAGGAAGGCTCGCGGTGGCGACGTTGCCGTAGCGCGCGAAGGTGGGCACCGCCTTGTCGGGTGCGAGGCCGGCGGACTCGAGGATGGTGCGGGTGAAGGGGACGGATGCCTGGTGTACGCAGACGAGGTCGAGGTCGTCAGGTTTACGGCCCCACGCGCGCAGCGCGCCCGTCACGTCCTTCTCCATCCCCGCGAAGGACGCGGCCAGCGCCTGGGAGTCGAAGCGGACGGAGGTCCTCGGCGTGCCCGGTGAGAAGTACGGGTTGGTGACCGTGGCCGCACGCCAGCCTGAGGAGTTGGTGCTCCAGTGGATGCCCAGCAGCCCGGGACGCTCGCTCGCTTCCAGCAGCAGCGCGGCTCCCATGTCACCGAGGGTGAGGGCGGGCAGGAGCAGGGCGAGTTCGTCGCGGTCGCGCGCCGGGAGCTGGGAGAGCCTGCTGCCCCGCTCGCCGGTGACGATGAGCACGCGGCGGTAACGCCTCGCCTGGATCAGGGCGTCGGCGATCTCCAGGGCGTTCAGGACGCCGTTGCAGGCGTTCTGTACATCGAACACCGGTGCTGCGAGACCGAGTTGGGCGGCGACGACGTGCGCGGTGGCGGGTTCCTCCAGGTCCTCGCTCGCGGAGGCGAAGATCAGGAGATCCACGGCCTCGGGGCCGAGACCGCCTTCGTCGAGGAGACTTCTCGCGGCTGCCGCCGCCAGGTCGGAGGGCAAGGCGCCGGCCGGTGCGACGCGACGCTCCTCGAAGCCGTACATCTGCCTCAACAGGCCTGGCAACAAGCGGAGTTCGGAGCTTCGGGAGCGGACCTCGTCCTCGATCTCCGCACCGGTCTGGCGGTCCGGGGGCACATGGACGGCGACCCGGCGGATCGTACTGTAGCGGGGCTCTGTCATGGATGCGGTGTCGTACTCCTGCCGGGATACGGGCGCTACGGGCGCGGGCCGGTTCGGGCGTGGCAATGCACGCCAGTGAAGGGAGAAGACACGGCGCACCGCAAACGGACGCCGAGCCGCGTGCGGCCATTGGAGTGACGGAAGCGGAAGGCTTCATTCGCCGGAGTTACGCACGGCGCGCGGAGGTTGCTCGGAGGGCGACGGCTCTGCTCGCACGCCACCGCCGAAGCTCGAATCCCTGTAGCCCGTCTACGAGTTCGTCGCGCACCGGTTCGGACGCGGTGGCGCATGCCGCCACGACATCGCGTGGCACCTAGATTCGCCCGCGGGATGGGAACCGAGCACGTTCTCGGTCACAGTGACGGTGATCGCTCGAGGGGCAGCAGTGGCGGGGGAAGGAATGCCGATGACGGAACCTGGTCTGTTCGAGCTGGAAACGGTAGTAGTCGGACAGCCGAAGCGTTCACGATGGCGCAGATACGTGGGACCCGCGCTGGCCCTGTCCACCGCGAAGGGGACCCCGCTCGCCTGTGTCGCGTACACCGACGACACCCACTCCGTCCTCACCGATTCGTACGGCGAACTCCTCGTTCTTATCGAGCAGTTCGGGCCGGCGGAGTTCCGCTTCACCAACGCCGTGGACCAGGAGATCGGGGCCGCCGACGCCCGCGGACTCGTCAAGACCCGGCAGCTCACACTCCAGACGGAGCAAGGACGCCAACTCCTCCTCACCCGGCCGGGTCTCCTGAACACCGAATGGCATCTCACGGAGACCGATCCGGAAAGGGACCCGGCGCCGGAGATTCTTGGCCGGGCCACGGTGAGCACCATCGACTCGTGGATCGGGTTGCAGCAGTACGTCGTCGACATGGGCCCTCGTCTGGACGCCCCCGAACGGCGGACCGTCATCGCCTCGATCGTCTGTCTGCACCTGCTCCGCCGGCCTCCGGGCGGCAGCACCGCGCCGGCGTGAGAGCCAGTAGTTCTAAAAGCCCTCGTTCTGAACGACATGGGCGTGGCCGTCCACCATGTGATCGGCCGTGCGACGCCTCGACATACGGTCTGCGATCCAAGTGCGCGCGGCGCGCGGAAGCGGCCCACAACGCCAACTCCCAGGTACGCAACAGCCTTTCCGCCGCTCAGACGGCCGCGCACAGCTACTCCGACTACAATTTCGCACTGTCCATGGTCGCGGGCGGCCTGGGAATCGCCGTCGTGCCCTGTCTGGCGGTGCTGGGCTCGCAACCCGAGGGCCTCACAGCCGTCTCGCTGCCCGGGCTCGGTACCCGGCGGCTCATCGCACCCCACCGCACGACCCGTTCCGAGCCCCGCAAGGAAGTCCTCACCGTCCTGGACGCCGTGCTCTCGGCCGCCAACTCGCTGGAGATGCAAAGGCCGGAGTGAGCCGGACGGCGCCGACGACGGGTTCCCTGCTCCGCGCCGGTCGGTGAGATCCCGGAAACGGCCCGTTCACGACGCGATCAACCTGCGGGAAACAAGCGGTTTCTAACGTGTCCGCCCATGGATTCAGAGTCGTATACGGCCCGGCCACTCGTCGATGTCCCGAGCATCACCGGGCCCTGCCCGCCCACGCCGTCGGCTCGACTGCGGTGGTGACCGAGCGCGTCCGCCCCGCGATGCGGCCTCGCGTCAACCGGCCCTGAAATCAGAACACTTCCCCTCATCAAGGGGTTCCCCCATCAAGGGGCTTCCCCTTTCTCAACTCCCCGGCTGCCGACGACGCCACCCCGGGACGACCCACCGCTCAACGCCCCGCCCCCCACCGGAGCACCAGTCCACCCCGAAGGGCCGACCATGAGTGCAACCCAGTCCCCGCAGACGGCCACGGCACCGGAATCCCCACCCGGCCAGGCGGCCAAGGAGACCCTGGAGGACTACACCCTCCGCTTCGCGCCGCGCAGTTATCGCCGCTGGACCCCCATGGTCGTGGCGACGACCGCGCTCGGCGGCATCGCCTACATGGCCGATTTCTCGATAGGCGCCGGCATCGGCCTCGCGCACGGCACGGGCAACGCGCTCGTCGCGATCGCCGTCGCCGCGGTCGTCATCTTCGTCACGGGCTTCCCGCTCGCCTACTACGGCGCCCGCTACAACATCGACCTGGACCTGATCACCCGCGGCTCCGGCTTCGGCTACTACGGCTCCGTCCTCACCAGCGTCATCTTCGCCAGCTTCACCTTCATCTTCTTCGCCCTCGAGGGCTCGATCATGGCCCAGGGCCTCAAGCTCGGCCTCGGCCTGCCGCTGTGGCTGGGCTACGCCGTCTCCACCCTCATGGTGATCCCCCTGGTCATCTACGGCATGAAGGCGCTCAGCAAGCTCCAGGTGTGGACCACTCCGATCTGGCTGCTGCTGATGGTCGGCCCGCTGATCTACCTGATCGCCACCGACCCGGGCACGGTGGACCGCTTCCTCTCCTACGCGGGCACGGACGGCGACGGCGGCGTCGGCATCGCGCCCGTCCTGCTCGGCGCAGGCGTCTGTCTGTCCCTCATCGCGCAGATCGGTGAGCAGATCGACTACCTGCGCTTCATGCCGCCCAAGACCGAGACCAACAAGCGCGCTTGGTGGACGGCCGTGGTCATGGCGGGCCCCGGCTGGGTGGTACTCGGCGCGCTGAAGCAGGCAATCGGCGTCTTCCTCGCCGTCTACATCCTCGCCGAGGTCGGAGCGGCGGCGGCGCCCGAGCCGATCCAGCAGTTCCGCGGCGCCTTCGACGCGATGATGCCGTCCTGGTTGGTCGTCCCGCTGGCCGTGGCTCTCGTCGTGATCAGCCAGATCAAGATCAACGTGACGAACGCGTACTCCGGTTCGCTGGCGTGGACCAACTCCTTCACCCGCGTCACCAGGCACTACCCCGGCCGCATGGTGTTCGTCCTGGTCAACCTGGGCTTCGCGCTGGCCCTGATGGAGGCCGACATGTTCAGCTTCCTCAACAGCATCCTCGGCTTCTACTCCAACTGCGCCATCGCCTGGGTGGTCACCGTCGCCACCGACATCGCCGTCAACAAGTACCTGCTCAAACTCTCCCCGCTCCGGCCGGAGTTCCGCCGCGGCATGCTCTTCGCCGTCAACCCGGTCGGCGTCGTGGCCTTCGTCGCCGCCTCAGGACTGTCGATCGCCATGTACTTCCATCTCCTCGGCGACACCCTCCAGCCCTACTCCCCCGTCGCCGCGGCCGTCATCGCCTTCGTCCTCACCCCGCTGATGGCCGCCGTCACCAAGGGCCGGTACTACCTGCGCCGCACCGACGACGGCATCGAGGAGCCCCTGTTCGACGCCGAGGGCAACCCGAGTGCGACGACGTACGGCTGCCACGTCTGCCACCAGCCCTACGAGCGGCCCGACCTGGCCTCCTGCGCCACCCATGACGCGCTGGTCTGCTCGCTGTGCCTGAGCACGGACAAGATCGGCGACCATGTGCTGCCGGCGACGACGTAGCACGTGACGACGGGCGGGGTGCGTCGACGCCCCGCCCGTCAAACGTGAGCGGGGTCGGGCGAGTTCGCGTGCGGTGCGGCACGCGATCGCCCTCCTCTCCCTGATGTCACCGTCATCGCCTCCTCCCTGAACCTCATCACCCCTTCCTGACCGTCTGGCTGAAGGCGCGTGCGCCAGACGGGCGCACGTGGCGCGCCGTGCCCGGGCAGGGCGTGGCGGGGTGTCGAAGCTGGGGCCGCCCCGAGCCCCACTGACGCCCCGTCACCAGGAGGTGCGCACCTTGATGCGCCGCATCCTCAAGGCCGCAGGAACCGCCCTGGCCGCAGCGGTCTGCCTGACCGCCGCCGCCCCCGCCGCTTCGGCCGCTGCCGCCCCGCCGAGACCCCGCCCCGTTGCCGCCTGGGCCCCGTCCACCGTGTCCGCCAACCAATTCGGATACCTCGGAGCGGTCAGCACCGGCCTGGCCGCGGTCGCCTCGCTGCCGGACCCGGACCGCTCCCCGGCCGGAACCAACGATTTCGGGTGCAAGCCCTCGACCGCCCACCCCTATCCGGTGGTGCTGGTCCACGGCACCTTCGCCAACGCCTTCGACAGCTGGAGCGGTCTCGCCCCGGTGCTGAAGAACGCCGGCTACTGCGTCTTCGCCCTCAACTACGGCGAGAGCAAACCCCACGCCCTGATGAAGGCGACCGCCCACGTACCCGACTCGGCCAGGCAACTGGCCTCATACGTCGACAAGGTCCTGGCCGCCACCGGCGCTTCGAAGGTCGACCTCGTGGGCCACTCTCAAGGCGGCGGCGTGACGCCCGAGTGGTATCTGCGCTTCGACGGCGGGGCCGCAAAGGTGCACCAGCTCGTGGGCATCAACCCCAGCAACCACGGCACCAACGCATCCGGCCTGGCCAACGTCCTCGACGCGGTGCTGGACGTGGCGGGCCGGGCCGGCAAACCGCTCGGCCTGGACAGCCCCGCGGCCAGGGACCAGACGACCGGCTCCCCCGTGCTTCAGCAGCTCTACGCCAAGGGCGACACCGAGCCCGGCGTCACGTACACCACCCTCGTCACCCGCACCGACGTGGTGGTGACCCCGTACACCAACCAGTTCCTCAAGGCCGGGACCGGCGCGACCGTCCACAACATCCTTCTGCAGAACAAGTGCCCGCTGGATCTCACCGGTCACGCGGGCGGTATCTACGACCCGAACATCAACCGTCTGGTGCTCAACGCCCTCGACCCCGCGCACGCCGAACCGGTGCGCTGCGCCCTCATGCCGGTCCCGATGTAAATCCGATCGCGCGCCTCCGGGGACTTCGACCGGACCCCGGAGGCGCAGTCCACACCCGGGCCGTGATGCGTTGGACTGTCAGGGTGGTGGACGCGTCGCCCCGGCCCGTGCGCCCAGGGAAGCGCGGTGCCGGCTGCTAGCTTCCAGAGCTGTCGGAGGGTCCCGTCCATCTCGTGCAGAGGCGGGGCCATTGCTATGAGCTGAGGCGAAATTGACTGGTACGACAGAAAATTCGGACAGCCCGGCAGTTGCCCCCTTCAAGCGCAGAAGTTTCCTGGCGACGGCCGCGCTGGCGGCCGGCGCCCCGGTCGCGGCCACCGGTCCTGCGCAGGCCGCCGCCCAACGGGCAAGCGCGACGCACATCGCGCCCGGCCACCACTCCGTGGCACGTCTGCTGGCCGTACCCGAGGACGGCCGCGGAAAGAGCTGGCTCCGCAACGCCCTCCAGGTCGCGGTCGCCCTCGAACTCGCCACCATTCCCCCCTACTTGTGCGGCTGGTGGTCCATCAAGGACCGCGGCAGTGAGGCCGCCCGGCTGATCCGGCGCATCGTCGGCGACGAGATGTTCCACCTCGGCGTGGTCTGCAACCTCCTGGTCTCCGTGGGCGGTCGGCCACAGATCAAGGCAGCGGCGTCCACCTACCCCGGCCCCTTGCCCGGCGGCGTGCGCCCCGGAGTCACCGTCTATCTGTCGGGGCTGACCCGGTCCTTCGTGCACGACGTCATGATGGCCATCGAAGCCCCCGACCGCCCCCTGGCCCGCAGCCTCAAGACCGAACCCAGCATCGGCAACTTCTACGGCGACATCCTGCAGGCCTTCCGCAGTGTGGCACCGGACCTCCAGGAGCGAGGACAACTGTCCGCGCGCATCGGCTCCGACGTGCTGGAGCCGGTGAGGACTCCGGACGACGTCATGCGCGCCATCGAGATCATCAAGGAGCAGGGCGAGGGCACCACCAGCTCTCCCGCCACGGCCTTCGACGACGACTACCCGGCGCACTACTACGCCTTCGGCGAGATCTACCACGGCCGGCGGCTGCGCGAGAGCGACGGCGACTGGGAGTTCTCCGGCGCGCCCGTCCCCTTCCCCGACGCGCGCCCCATGGTCACGGTCCCGGCCGACGGCTGGTCCGACGCGCCGGGCGACGTACAGCGGCTCCTGGACGGCTTCGACGCCACCTACCACGCCGTCCTGCAGAACCTGGAGACGGCCTGGGCGGGCGGCGGCCACCGCACCCTGCACACGGCCATCCACACGATGCGCGGCCTGGAGCACCCTGCAGTGGAGCTGATGGAGCGCTCGATCCCCGACGCGCCGGGCAATTACGGGCCCCGGTTCCGCCCCTTCTGATCGATCGGGGCCGCGGCTGCTCGCCCTGATCCTGGTCAGTGCCGCTCGCCCCGCTTCCGGTTGGCGTCTCTCGCCCCGCTTCCCGTCAGTGCTGCTCTCCGCCGACATGGCGAGGCCCGACGGGGGCGGGGCGCAGCCGTGGCAGCAGCGCCGGGACGCGGGCGCGGTAGGCGTCGTAGGAGGCGCCGAACTGATCGGCCATCAGCCCGTCCTCTATTCGTACCCGGCGCAGCAGCCACGGCACGGCGACCGCCACGCACGCCGTCCACACGCCGAATCCGCAAGCCAGCATGGCGCCGACGACCAGGCCGAGGAGGCCGGTGTATATCGGGTGCCGGACCAGCCGGTAGGGGCCGTCGGTGCGCAGCTCGTGGTGCTCCTGGACCATGGGGACGCTGGCCCACATCGTGCCGAGGACCCAACGGGCCCACAGCAGCAGAGCGGTGGAAGCCACAGCCAACAGGCCGCCCAGGAGCGCGACTTCGGGCTGCCAGTACCGCAGGTGGTGCCAGAAGCCCTGCGAGTGTCTGACCAGCGTGGCGAAGATCCAGACGCCTGCCACCAGCAGTATCCGGCGAGGCAGCTCGCGGCGCAGTCCGCGCATCCAGCCGTGCAGGCCGTCCTGGCTCTTCACGCCGAAGTAGACGGCGCCTGCGAGCCAGGCCGCGACGAAGATCACGAAGCAGACGCCGATCAGAGCGACGAGTGCCGAGTGCAGAGGACTCATGCCTCAAGGGTGCTCCGAGCAGCCAGCCGATCACCACCACCCACGGGTCGATGGACACGTCTCCACCCAGGGATGGAGGAAATCCCCCAGGCCCAGCGGCGGGCCCGCCGGATGGTGACGATCCGGCCGAGCCGGGACGCTGTACGTGATCGATCCACACGACGTGATCTCTCCACACGGCGTGATCACCGATCGCGTACCGGCAGCTGCACACCGACCGGCAGCTGCGCTCGTATCGACCACCTCGTATCGACCGACTCGTATCGACCAAGGGGACCAGCCATGCAGACCCGCCGTGCCGTCTTGATGTCGTCCGCCGCCGCCTTCGCCGTGTCCGCGCTTTCGGCACGCGGCGCGTCCGCGTCCGCCGCGCCCACGTCTCTCGCGTTTCCCACGTCCACCACTTCGCGCAAGAACGGCCTGGTGCGGCTGACGTTGCCCGGTCTCAGCGGCCCGTATCCGGTGGGGACGGTCTCGCTGCACCTCGTCGACAGCTCCCGCTCCGATCCCTGGATCGCGTCGCAGCCGTACCGGGAACTCATGGTCGACGTCCGCTACCCGGCCCGCACGATCGCCGGATACCGGCGCGCGCCGCAGATGCTGCCCGGCGCGGCAGCCGGCTTCGCCGCCCTGAACAGTTTCTCCGACGTGCCCGCCGACAAGGTCGACTGGTCGGCCACCCGCACCCATGCCCACGAAGGCGCCCCGATCGAGCGCGGCAGCGGCCCGTTCCCGGTCGTCCTCTACTCGCCGGGGGCCGGCGACCCCCGCACCCTGGGCACGACCCTCTGCGACGACCTCGCCTCGCGCGGCTATGCGGTGGTGACGGTGGACCACACCTACGACGCCTCGGCCGTCGAGTTTCCCGGTGGCCGTGTCGAGGACTCCGTGCTGCCCGCCGAGTACGCCAAGGCGTCACCCGACCAAGATCGCATCAGGGCGCTGCTGAAGAAGACGATCGACGTGCGGGTGGCCGACACCCGCTTCGTGCTGGACGAACTGCCGAGTGCCCTCCCCCGGGCCCTGCGCGACATGCTGGACTTCGGGCGCCTCGGCATGTTCGGGCAGTCGGCGGGCGGCTTCACCGCCATGCAGACGATGCACGACGATCCGCGCATCGCGGCCGCCGCCGACCTGGACGGCCTCCTGGCACACCAGCAGGAGGACAGCACGCCCGGTCACCTCTCCACCGTGGCCGCCGACGGCGTCGACCGCCCCTTCCTGCTGATCGGCAAGGATGGCAACGACCTGCGGACCGTACCGTCCTGGAAAGCCGTGTGGCGGCACAGCCACGGCTGGCACCGAGGCCTGAACCTGCGCGGCGCGGAACACGCCACGTACACCGACGCAGTGGCCCTCGTCCCGCAGATCGCTCGTCAACTGGACCTGCCCCGCCAGACCGTCGTGAAGAACATCGGCACCATCGCACCGAGCCACGCCATCAGCGCCGAACGGGCCTACGTCGCCGCCTTCTTCGACCGCTGGCTGCGCGGCCGGGGCGATCACGGGCTGCTGGACGGGCCGTCGAGTCGCCACCCGGAGGCGTGCTTCTTCTGACTGGCGTGACGGCTGCACCGTGCCGAATTGTGGCCGCGGTACGGGCGCGGGCCGTGCCTCGCTCTTCAGGAGAGTGCCCAAGGCGCCCCACCGATGCGGGGGATGATCGGTGGGGCGCCGTCTGTGGGCGCAACGGCACGCAGAAGCGTGACATCGCCTCAGGGTTGATGCGTCGGGGATTCAGGAGTCGAAGTCGGTCGGTCGCCCCAGTGATTCGACGGTGTCGACTTCCTGCAGCCGCTGTTGGAGCCGTTCGCGGATACGGTCCACGGCGTTGGCGCCCAACGGCAGGCGCAGCGGGGGCTTTTCCATCTGCGTGGCAGTGATGACGGCGCGGGCCGCACGGGCGGGGTCGCCCGGCTGGGTGCCGTGCATGGCCTGGAACTGCTTCTTGGCGGGGTCGAGGGCGGATCGGTAGTCGTCGATCGGGTCGGCCCAGCGTACGGACCTGCCGGTGAAGTCCGTACGGAACGGGCCGGGTTCCACGATGAGGACGTGAATGCCGAAGGGGGCGACTTCGGCGGCCAGTCCCTCGGAGAGCCCTTCGAGGGCGAACTTGGTTCCCGCATAGGCGGTTCCGCCCAAGGTGGCCATGACGCCTCCGACCGATGAGATCTGCACGATGCAGCCCGAGCGTTGAGCGCGCAGCGTGGGCAGGACCGCCCGTGTCACGTCCAGCGCTCCGAAGACGTTGGTGTCGAACTGGCGGCGCAGTTCGGTGTCGGAGACTTCCTCGAGGGCCCCGCGCAGGGCGTAGCCGGCGTTGTTGACCAGTACGTCGATGCCGCCGAACTCCTTGACGGCGGTGTCCACGGCGAGGCGGACCGCGGCCGGGTCGGTCACGTCGAGGGGCAACGCACGGACGCGGTCGGGTGCTTGGGCGACCAGGTCGTCGAGGGTGCTGGTGTCGCGGGCCGTCGCGACGAGGCGGTGGCCGTCGGCGATGACCTCCTCGGCCAGCGCACGGCCGAGGCCGGTGCTGGTGCCGGTGATGAACCACACCTTGGCTGGGGTGTCGTCTGCGTGCTGTGACGGCATCATGACTCCTTACGTGGCATGCACTTGAGGTTGAGCCGCTGCCCGCCATCTGGTGATGGGCGTGTCTTCGGCTGAGGGTGCTCAGCCGGAGGCGCGGCTCGGGGTGGTCAGGGCGTCGGTGTGCTGGTCCTGTGGTGCGGGGGTGTTCTCGGGCGCCGCGCCGGTGGCGTCGACGGGGAAGGCGGAACGGCCGCTGACGACGGCGAGCACCAGGACGGCGGCGAACACGCCCAGGCTGACCCAGGGCAGTGGGCCGGTGCCGTGGGCGGCGTAGAGGGCACCGCCGAGCAGGGGGCCTGCGGCCATGCCGGCGTTGAGCATCGTGACGAGCATCGACTGGGCGATCTCCATGGCCGAGCCGGCGGATCGGGCCGATGCCGCCTGCAGCATGGTCGGGGCCGCGCCCAACGCCATTCCCCATACGGCGACGGCGAGGAAGGTGGTCACCGGGCTGGAGCCGAGGGTGGCGAGCAGCGTCATGGCGCCGACGAAGGCGGCGAAGGCGGTCAGGACCACCGCGCGCAGGTGGCGGTCGATGAACAGGCCGGTCAGCCACAGGCCGGTGATGGCGGCGATACCGAAGACGAACAGGACGACGTCGACGCGATCCTCCAGGCCGGAGGAGGACAGGAACGAAGCGATGTATGTGTACATGTTCATGTGACCGACTTCGAAGGCGAAGGCGATCAGCATGAGCATCGCGATACCGGGCTGCATGAGGACGCTCTTGACCGGCACACGTTCGTGGGCGGCATCCGCACCGATCGGCGGCAGAGCGGCACGCGCCCATGCGATGACGACGAAGCCGATGGCTGCCATGACGGCGAAGGTGGAACGCCAGCCGATGCCGGTACCCAGCGCGGTGCCCACCGGGACACCGATGGCCAGGGCGACCGGCACGCCGCCCATGGAGACGGCCAACGCCCTGCCCTTGCTGGCTTCAGGGACCATGCGCATGGCGTATCCGGCGATCATCGCCCACTGCAGGCCCGCTCCCAGCCCGGCGATCAGGCGGCCGGTGAAGGTGAGCGCGAACCACGGTGAGGCGGCCGTGACGGCATTGGCGGCGACCACGGACAGGACGGTGGCGAGCAGTACGGGCCGCCGTGGCCAGCGGCGGGTGAGTGCGGTGAGCGGAATCGCGGCGAGCATCGATCCAGCGGCATAGACCGTCACCAGCTGTCCCGCGGTGGCCTGGGAGACGTCGAGGCCGTCGCTGATCTGGGGCAGCAGGCCTGCGGGAACCGTTTCGGTGAGCACGGTGACGAATCCGGCGACGGCAAGGGCGAGGAGGCCGGCCCAGGGTAAGCGTGTGTCCTCGTTGGTGGACATGTCTGTCACGAGCCCTCCTGATGTGATTATCTTGAGTGCCAAGGTAATTTATCTTGAGACTCAAGGGAGTGTCAAAGGTGCCTGTATCCGAGCAGCCGCCAGGTCCGCAGGACTCAGTGGAGGCCGAACTGTCGCGGTGGACCGCCGACATGCCGGGCGTCGACGCGCCGACCGAGGCCGCCCGCCAGCGCATCGGGCGCATGGCCAGGCTTTTTGACCGCCTCCTCACACAGGTCGCAGCCGACAACGAACTCACCGCCGGGGACTGGGCGACCCTGTCGGCCCTGCAGCGCTCCGGGCCGCCCTACCAGGCTTCACCCACCGCGCTGTACCAGCAGTTGGGCCTCACGTCGGGCACGATGAGCGTGCGCCTGGCCCGCCTCTCCCAGGCGGGACTGATCGAGTCCGTCGCTTCCGCCGACGGCCGCGGCAAACCCGTCCAGCTCACGCCTCTCGGCCAGGAACGCTGGCGTGCCGCCACCCAGCAGAGGACCGCCCGGGAACACCGGCTGTTCGCCGAGGCGCTCTCTCCCGTGGATCTCGAGGAGTTGAACCAGCTGCTCGGCCGACTGCTGGGCCGCCTGGAGGACGAGTTCGGCCAGGCGACACGCCACGACGTCCCCAAGGACGCCTGACGGCAGCCGACGTAGCAGGCAGCCGGCCCGAGCGTCCACCGAGCGGACCTTCAGCCGATCTGTCCGAGAGGCCGTATCTGGAGGTGGTTGAGGTCCAGGCCGCGGGGCTGGTTCAAGGCGAACAAGATGCAGTCCGCGATGTCCTGGGCGGCCATCGCGGGGCCGCCCGGCAAGCCTCCCCTGCTGTCCCAGAAAGGTGTGTCGACCGTGCCGGGCGCCACCAGCGTCACGCCGACCCCGTCGGCGGCGACCGCGAGCCGCGTGTTCTCGGCCAGCGCGTGCACCGCCCATTTGGTGACCGAATACAGGTCGTCGGGAGTGTGCTCGGCCCCCGCGACGCCGCCCACCAGGACCAGCCGGCCGCGGCTCTCCTTCAGGTGGGGGACACATTCGCGGACGACGAGTG
The DNA here is from genome assembly GCF_043200415.1 of Streptomyces sp. NPDC048419. NCBI lineage: Bacteria > Bacillati > Actinomycetota > Actinomycetes > Kitasatosporales > Streptomycetaceae > Streptomyces > Streptomyces sp. NPDC048419. The sequence continues at coordinate 95,644 of NZ_JBICXT010000028.1, forward strand.
CGGGCCCCAGCACATTGGTCAGCACCATGGCACGCATGGCCTCGGGTGTGTGGTCCATCAGCGTTCCGGGCAGCGAGAACCCCGCGTTCACGACGACGTTGTCGAGCCGTTTCCACCACTGGAGCACGCACCGTGCCGCCCCGCGGACGTCCGCGGGGTCGGCGGTGTCTCCCGCCAGCGTGATGATGTCGTCCCCGGCGTCCTGCGCGGTGGCGAACTTCGCGAGCTTGTCGGCGTCGCGGCCGGTCAAGGCGACCCGGTGTCCCTGCTTGAGCAAGCCGGCCGCAGTGGCGGCACCGATACCGGTGCTGCCGCCGGTGATGAGGCTAACGGGCTTCACATGGCACTCGATTCGTCGATGGCGGCATCGAAACCCGCCGGGTTCCAGGTGTGCGAGAGGGACAACTGCCGGGCGCTTCCCACCACTTCGACGTGTCCGCCGATGCTGTCCCGCCAGTGCCGGTCAGTGGCCGACGAAGACGCTGCCGAACAGGCATCACGAGTACGCACCGGTGTGGTGACCCGCCGGCGGGGGGCCACCACACCGGTGTCAGGCGGCGTTGTTGGCGAAGCGCGGGCCGTAGAACACGGGGCGGTCCAGGTCCGTGTACCGCTCCAGCGCCCGGTACTCGCGCGGGTAGAGATCGCGCAACCGGGCGACCGCGGACTCGGGAACCTGATTGCGCATGATGTTGAAACAGGACCGCACGCGCATCTGGTCCATCTGGGTCACCGCGCCGCCCAGCGAAGGCCACCACGTTTCCACCGGGCCGTTCCAGGCGGTGTCCAGGGCCACCATCATCTGGGTGTAGGCGTCGTCGAATCCCTCGAGTTCCTTGCGGATTTCGGGTGCCTGAGGGTCGAGCGCGAGAAGTGCCGCGTAGCCGTCGTCCGGGACGGCGAGGGTGTTGATGACAACAGGCCACGCGATATCCTCCCCGGCGAAGAAGTCGCGTTCCGTTTCCCGGGAGATGACCGCATCTTCGGGGGCGAGATAGCGCCGGCCGTAACGCAGTTCGGCGAAGCGCGCGTAGTGAGATCCCTCCTTCTGGAAGTTCTCCCGGGTCGTCTCGACGGTTCCCTCGCCCTGGCCCTCCCCTTGTTCGGTGATGATGTCGATTCCCTGGAGCAGCTTGCCGACCGGATCGACATCGTCCGGCTCGAAGGTCAGGTAGCCGAGATTCCCGCCTACCTGGTTCGCCGGCCCACCTTGGCGCACGGCGCGTTCCACGGCTCCCGCATTGCGGATGATCGCTTCCCGGACGGCGTCGTAAAAAGCACCGATGGTCGGGTAGGCCGATCCGCGCTGGCGCGCGTTGAGCATGAACTCCGGGGCCTCCAGGCGCATGAACGCCTCCAGGCTCGCGTTCGACAGCTTGGCCAGGCGCAGCCGCAGGTCCGGGGCTACGCCGCCGGGCAGGCCGCCGGCACCGGGATACGAGGGTGCAAGACCGTTGATGTCCGGGCTGCCACCGAGTGCGGCAACCATGTTGGCGGCGATGGCCATGTGGACCATCTCCTCCATCAGCACGCTGCGGATGGTGTTGTAGGAGGGGTAGTTCTGCACCTCGAGCGAGTACATGGCGGCGCAGTACAGCGGCATCGTGGAGTGTTCCAGCGCCACTGCGGTCTGCAGAGCGCCGCGGATCCAGTCGATGTCCCGCAAAGGGATGGGCGTGGGCATGTGACGGCTCCAGGGGAATCGTGGCGCTCAGGCGGTCGCGTTCTCGTCCAGCGGGGGGTAGAGCATGGGCTGGAAGAGGTTCTGGAAGGACTCCTCCAGGTCGGGGTGCTGGTAGAACTCCGGACCGGTCTCCTCGAAGATGACGTCGCCTATGCCGCTGAGCGTGTCGAACATCATCGAGACGATCGTGCCGACCTCACGGCCGAAGTAGTGGGCGACCAGGGCGACGGCTCCGCCGTTGACGCCGTACGAGCCGGTGAACGTCCAGATCCGCGAGGCGGTGTTGGCGACCCACATCCGCCGGGCCTCCGGCACGTTGAAGCCTTCGCCGCGCAGTCCCCGCGCCACGGCGGCGACGCAGGTCAGCGGTTCGTCGTTGACGATGCCCGACCGGGCCAGGACGCCGACGCCCGAACAGTTCGCCGCGATGACCTTGCCGGCCTCGTGGTGCCGGCGGATGACCTTGTGCAGTCGATCGTTGGTCAGCAGCGCCCCGGAGCCGACGCCGCCAGGGATGTAGAGGATGTCGAAGAGCTCGTCGTCGTTGAGGACGGAATCGGCGACGACGTTGGTGCCCATCTGCATCTTGATGACGCCCGGCTCCAGGGCGACCAGGCGCACATCCAGATCCCGGTCGGCCGCCTCGCGCTGCCACGGCGCGATCTGGCCGGCAGTGACCATCCCGGCCCCCTTGAACACCTCGAGAGGGGTGATGGTGTCCTGCTCGGAGCAGGCCTCGTAGCCCAGCACGCCGATGGAGTTGATCTGCGGCGTCACGCTGTCCGCCACCTGACTCCGACGGTTTCGAGCCGGCATGGGAGTGCTCACAGTACGTCTCCTCAATTGGGGGGCGATAACGGGGAACCAGTCGCTACCGGTGCGGTGCGGATGGGTTCCTGAAGGCACCCTGCCAACAGACGATCGGCGTATCAAATAAGCAGAAACGCAGGCGGCCATCACGTCGCACAGCCCCCGGCGGGTCTTTATGACCGCCATAGCGGCTGCTATTTGGAAAGCGCGGCACCGCCTGTCTAATGTCCTGCCGGGACCGGGGAACCGCAACCAGCCAAGAGAGGGGGATCAGTCATGTCCGAGATGGCGCCAACCGTCCAGAACGCGTCTGATCTGATGGTGAGGATCAACCCCGGCCCACGTGATTTCTCCGCACTCAGCGAAGCGGTCCGTAAGGGTTCTCGTATCGGCAATGAGAACCCGGAGACGGACCATCACCTCAACGAAGTAATTCCCAAGCCATGGGGAATGGAGTACCGCATTTACGTCGACGACTTCATCGACGTGTGGAACCTGAAAATCAACGAGGGTGAATGCACCTCGATGCATGTGCATCCGCGCAAACTGACCTACCTGCTGTGCCTGGCCGGCCAGGGCGTGACCGATACCCTGTCGGGCCAGTTCCCCGTAGGCGCGGGGACGATTCTGCGGATCGGCGGCGGCGCCTTCCACTCCAGCAAGAGCATCGGGCCGGGCCCGTTGTGGCTGGTCGAAGTGGAAGCCCCGCGCAACAAGTTCGACCTGATCAGGCTCCGCGACAACTACGACCGGCAGGGCACCGGGTACGAGCAGGAGCACACCGAGGTTCCGGATCTGCCCGCCCGCCCGATCTCGTTCCTGCCGCAGGCCCGGCTTCGTGACCGTTCTCCCGGCGGTGAGTTCGCCTTCGCCATCCGCGCCGGCGCCGACATCTTCTACCGGCGCCAGCCGCAGGACCTCTTCCACATCCCGCTCGGCCTGACCGGTGTGGTCACCGGCGAACTCGACATCCTCGCGCCCGCGCAGGCCGACACCCGCCGCCCCGCACTGGACCAGTACTACCTGTCCCTGGCACTCGACTAAGGAGATCTGCATGCCCAGCGCCGTCATCATCACCGGTCCCGGATTCCAGGACCACGACGTCGTCTACGCCTACTACCGGCTCATCGAGGAAGGTTGGAACGTCGACATCGCCACGAGGAACGGTGCCGACGTCACAGGGAAGTACGGCATACCGCTGCCCATGGACAAGACCGCACGGCCCCTGACACCGTTCGACCAACTGGATGCCGCCCACTACGACGCGGTGATCCTCACCGGTGGGCACGAGGCGCCGGACCGCGTGCGGCAGGACGCGCACGTGCTGGACTTCGTCAGGGCCATGGACGCGGCGCAGAAGGTCGTGGCGGGTCTGTGCCACGGTCCCTGGATCATGGTCAGTGCCGGTGTCCTCAAGGGGCGCCGCGCCTGCGCCTACATCGGCCTGCGTGACGACGTCGTCAACGCCGGGGCGGACGTCGTGGACTCCGACGTCATCGTGGACGGCCACATCATCACCTGCTCCTACTACGCCTACGTCGGCCGCTTCATGCAGCAGGTCTTCGAAACCGTCGCCCAGAAGCAGCACGTAACCGTCTGACCTGCGCGCCTGCCCAGACACGCGAGGGGCGGGCGGCCACCTTCCCCGGTTCGATGCCCGCCCCTCGCGTCCCCAACGGAGAGCCTTCTCGTGCTGATACTCGACTTCGACGGCGTCATCGCGGATGCCTTCACCGAATGTGCCGTCGTCACCTACTACGCCGACCACGATCCGATCACCCTCGCCGGCAAGCCCATCTCCGAACTGGCCGAGGCCATGCCGGCACCCTTCATGGAGCGGTTCAGGCGGGTACGTACCTTCGCGCGGGTCCTTGACGACTTCATGCTCGCCCGCGACAGTGCCGCCGAATCCATCCGCACCGTGGAGGACTACGAGGCACTCCGCGATCGCATCGCGCCGAAAAGGCTCAGCAGTCTCGTCGACGGTGCCATCGCGGTGCGCACCGTACTGCGCGAACAGCGGCGCGATGAATGGCTGAGCATGCACACCCTCTACCCGGGCATCGCCGATCTGCTGCACCGTCACCGGGGGCGCGGCACCTCCATCGTGACCGCCAAGGACGAGCCGAGTGTCTGGGACATCCTGGCGCACCACCAGCTCGAGACCACGGTCACCGAGGTCATCGGCGAGTGCTCCGACAAGCGCACCGCGGTCCAACTGCTCGCGGAGGGCGACGGGTTACCCGCCTCGGCGGTGACCTTCATCGACGACCACGTCACCAATGCGCTCGCCGTCCGTGACACCGGAGCCAACTCGCTGTGGGCCTGGTGGGGATACCACACGGCCGACCACATCGAGCGCGCCGTCACACGCAGGCAACGACGCATCTACCTGCCCGAACTCGCCCAGCTCAGCGCCTGATCACCAGCGCCCCGCAACGCAAGGAGAACCACCATGCCGAAGGTACTGTTCGCCCTCACCTCCCACGGCCGGCTCGGCGACACCGGCCGGGCCACCGGCTTCTACGTGCCCGAAGTGGCGCACCCGGCAGCGGTCTTCCGCGCACACGGATGGGACATCGCATTCGTCTCCGTGGCCGGCGGCAAGTCACCGCGCGACGGCGTCAAGAAGGACGACACCATCACCGAGGCGTTCCTTGCCTCCCACGAGGACCAGCTCGCCAACACCCCCACCGCCGACGCCCTCGACCCGGCGGACTACGACGCGATCTTCTACGCCGGCGGCCACGGCACGATGTGGGACTTCCCCCAGGCAACCGCGCTCGCCCGGCTCGCGGCCCGTATCCATGAGCGGGGCGGCATCGTCGCCGGCGTCTGCCATGGGCCGGCCGGCCTGGTCAACATCACCTTGCCCGACGGGACTCCCCTGGTCCGGGGAAAGCAGGTCTCGGCCTTCACCAACGAGGAAGAGGAGGCTGTCGGACTCACGAATGTGGTTCCTTTCGCACTTGAGTCAGCCCTCATCGAGCAGGGGGCCAAGTTCGTGAAGACGGACAACTTTCAAGAGTTCGCGGTGGCCGACAGCCGTCTGGTGACCGGGCAGAATCCAGCCAGTGCCGCGAAGGTGGCTGAAATGGTCATTGCCGAACTGGTCTGACAACCACCGGTGGTTGGTTCCATCCGGGTGCGACTGGGCGGATGGAACCAATCGCCGGTTTTTTGACCCGCTTTTAGCACCGGCAGGCCAAAGATCGCTCGACTCCAGGAACCTCGTTCGCTAACGTTACGCCTACGGGGTAGTTGGTAGAGGTATGTACTCTCCCCGTATTTGACCGATCCACGGGGGCAGAATATGCAGCTCGGTTGGCTTCAGACGTTCATAGCGGTCTACGAATGCGGATCATTCACGAAAGCGGCACAAAAACTCGGAATAACTCAGCCCGCTGTGACTCAGCACATCAGGGGCCTTGAGAAAACCCTGGGACAAGCACTGTTCGAACGCACTCCGCAGGGGGCAGATCCGACCGAAGAAGGCCAAATTCTCGCCAGCGAGACCAAAGAGGCAATTTCCGATTTGAATCGGACCATCTCACGGCGGCTCGGCACCGGCCACAGCGACAGGCCACTCCGACTGGGTGGGCCTGCCGCACTCATGTCAGAACGAGTCCTGCCCTCCCTGGCGCAGTTCACCGCCTCCGGCATGGACATCGACATCAGCCTCGACACGTCGAGCAACGTCCTGGAAGACCTGAAGGCCAGCACGGTGGACATGGCCATCTCTTCCATTCAGCCCAGGTGCCGCGGAATCAACAGCACACCGCTCAACGATGAGGACCTCGTACTGGTCGCCGCACCGGAGATAGCCAACGACCTGCCGCCGGGAATCCTCGAGGTGGACGGGGCACGAGCTCTCGAGAAACTCCCCGTGGTGACGAACGGCGAATCGGAGCCCATCACACGCCACTACTGGCAGACGGTGTTCGACGCACCGCCACCGGCGCGGCCGGCCCTCGTCGTCTCCGATATGCGAGCTGTGAAATCAGCAGCCGTCGCCTCGGTCGGGATCGCTGTCCTGCCTTCTTTCCTATGCACTGAAGAGCTTTCCCGCGACGGCCTGGTTCTCCTGATGGATCCCGAGATACCCCCCATCACCACTTTCCATCTGGCCACACGCTCGGGAACCCTCGACAACCCGTCGATCGCACGGTTCCACAACCACTTACTCACCACAGCCAAGGCATGGTGAGCCCACCCCAACTCACGCAGGTTTTCTCGCAGATACCCGGGCAAGCGAGCGGCTGGAAACCTACTCGGCGATCTACTTCATGAGTGGCCACGGAACGATGTGGACTTTTCTTCGAATCAGCTCACTGGCACACCACTGGGAGGTGCCCCACCGGCACGCGAGAAGCCCGGACCCGGGATGAGCCGTTGGTCGCCAGCGGTGGATGCGGTGCCGAGGGCGGCGGGACGGACCTGAGCCGGCCGAGAGCGAGGAAGACCGGTTCCTGGAGTGGGGCGGGTCCATAGGGGGGTGCCGGCTGACTGCGGGTGGGCCGTGGCAGGCGGGCGCCAGCAGCGCCGAGGGGGTCTGAGAGCTCCGACACGCCTGGTTGATCCGCCACGGGCCGTCGGCTTGTGCTACGGTTTCCGTGTTGCAGTTGTGGTACCCATGAACCTATGTGCGCCTGACGGGAATGTTTCTCCTTCAGGCGCATTATTTGTTTTCCGGGATTTCCGGGTGGGCCCTCTGCCTAGAGAAGGAGAAAGTCATGGCACAGGGAACCGTGAAGTGGTTCAACGCCGAAAAGGGTTTCGGCTTCATCGAGCAGGACGGCGGCGGTCCGGACGTCTTCGCCCACTACTCGAACATCGCGACCCAGGGCTTCCGTGAGCTCCAGGACGGCCAGCGGGTCTCGTTCGACGTCACGCAGGGCCAGAAGGGCCCGCAGGCGGAGAACATCGTCCCCGCCTGATCGCAGGACGCGTATCCGCTCACCGGGGTCCGCACCTTTGAGGTGCGGACCCCGGTTTGTGCTGTTCCCAGGAAGGCAGACAACCGAATGTCCCGCAGGTACCAGAAGCCGAACCGGCGCGCCGCGTCATCCGCACCGTCCGCGCAGTCGCCGCGGGAATTCCGGCTGCCCGAAAACACGACCCCCGCACTTCCCGCCGTCGAGGACTTCGCCGGTATGGACATGCCCGCGGCGCTGCTGAAGACCCTCGCAGCGCAGGGCGTGACCACCCCCTTCCCCATTCAGGCCGCCACCCTGCCCAATTCGCTGGCCGGACGCGACCTGCTGGGACGTGGACGCACCGGCTCCGGCAAGACGCTCGCGTTCGGGCTGGCGCTCCTGGCCCGCACTGCCGGAATGCGTGCGGAGCCCAAGGCCCCCCTCGCCCTCGTGCTGGTGCCCACCCGGGAACTGGCCCAGCAGGTGACGGACGCGCTGACCCCGTACGCGACGGCCGTGAACCTGCGGATGACCACCGTGGTCGGCGGACTCTCCATCACCAAGCAGGCCGGTGCACTCCGGCGCGGCGCGGAGGTGGTCGTGGCGAGTCCCGGCAGGCTGAACGACCTGGTGGAACGCGGAGACTGCGTGCTCGACCAGGTGCGCATCACCGTCCTGGACGAAGCCGACCAGATGACCGACATCGGCTTCCTGCCGCAGATCACCAAGCTGCTGCGGCTGGTAAGGCCCGACGGACAGCGGATGCTCTTCTCGGCCACCCTGGACCGCAACATCGACCGGCTGGTGAAGCAGTTCATCACCGACCCCGTGGTGCATTCCGTGGACCCGTCCGCGGGAGCGGTGACGACCATGGAGCACCACGTGCTCCATGTGCAGGACGAGACCGACAAGAAGGCCGTCACCACGCGCATCGCGGCCCGTGACGGCCGGGTCATCCTCTTCCTCGACACCAAGAGATCCGCCGACCGGCTGGCCAAGCGGCTGCTGGCCGTCGGTGTCCGCGCGGCGGCCCTGCATGGAGGCCGCTCCCAGCCGCAGCGCAACCGCACCCTGGAGCAGTTCAAGAACGGGCAGGTCACCGCCCTGGTGGCGACGAACGTCGCGGCCCGGGGCATACACGTCGACGACCTCGACCTCGTCGTGAACGTCGATCCCCCCACCGACCACAAGGACTACGTCCACCGGGGCGGCCGCACGGCCCGCGCCGGCGGTTCCGGCAGCGTGGTCACGCTCGTCCTGCCCGAACAGAAGCGGGACGTCACCCGGCTCATGTCGGACGCGAACATCCGCCCCCGAACGGCGCGCATCACGTCGAGCGACACCGAACTGACCACCATCACCGGCGCCCGCGAGCCCTCCGGTGTGGCCGTCACCATCGAGGTCCCCGAGCCGCCGGCACCGAAGGCGTCCCGCCCGGACCGGAAGACGGGCAGCGGGGCGAGCAGGCGGTCCAGCCGTCGCCGAGGCGGCGGGGCCGGGGCCGGCGCCGCCACCGGTACGGAGAGCCGCGGATCGGGCCGACGCACTGCGGCCGGCGCGGCCACCGGCGGCACCTCCGCACCCGGTACACGCGGCTCTGCCCGCCGGGCAGGGTCCGGTGGGGCCAAGAACGGCGCCACCGAAGCGCGCGGCCGCAGCGCCGACCGCCAGTCCACGTCCACCGGGGGTGCGCCGACCGGCAGCGCCGCCGGCAAGACCGGCCGTGGGTCCGCCCGACGCCCGGCAGCAGGCGGAAGCACCAGCGGCACCGTCAAGGGTGGGGGCCGCGGCTCCGACCGTCGCGGCGGGAGCCGCCGTACCTCTGCGACCTAGGGGTGGAAGGCGGCGTCGGGCTGATCGACCTTGAGCTCTGCGCCGCCGAAACCGGCCGGCTCGTGGGCGCGGCGCCCCCTTTTCCGGCATTGGTCCCAGACCGGCGGTCTCAAGTGGGCCGGCCCAGGGCAGCGATGAACGGTTAGTTGAGAAGGGCCACGAGCTTCCGCGCGGCTGCTGACCCGGTGGTCGTCAGCCGGGCCCATGACCCGTCACGGAAGCGGATCCTGGCGTCGGACTCGTTCATGCTGAAGGGCTTGACCTCCGCGCCGGCTATCTCCTGCCGCGGCAACTCCCAGAGGACGGCCTCCGATCCCGGCACCTTCCCGCCGCCACCCCATTCGACGAAGCGGTTGCCGCGCGCCGTGTCCTCGTAGGACGTGATGCGTACGACCCCGTCGGAGTCGGCGAGTTCGAGCTCGGTGACGGTTCGCCAGGACCGCCGGGAGGGATCGAGTTGCCAGGGCAGGGTGCGAGCCGTCTCGCCCGTGGCCGCGCACATCACGGGGAAGTCGTCGACCTCGTTCTCGCGCTCCTCCAGTTTTCCGCGTCTGTCGGGTGACGCGGGGCTGTTGAAGAGGCCGGCGATGACGTACAGCGGCAGCATCAGCAGCCCGCCGACCACGGTTTGGGTGTGCCGGCCGAGCTTGCCGAAGAACCCTCGTACCGCGAAGGGCTGTCCAGCGGGCCAGCCCGTCAGGTCCGCTTCTATGTCGTTGCGCTCGTGGTCGCGGAACGAGCGCCGCCTGGCCACCGAGGCGGCCGTACCGCTGGCGAACTCGACCCGGAACCGTTCGTGTTTCGCGTCCATCTGCCCCGTCTCTCGCCGGCCCCAAGTGGCGGGTCAACTATGCCAAGTGGGGCCGCGGTTGCCGCAAGCCGGACCCGGTCGGCGGGGCAGTCGAGGTGCGGCCCGTCGGTGAGCCCGTGGAAAAGGAGTTGCCCGCGGGCCGCGGGTTCGATCAGGATCGCCCGCATGGATCTGTAACTGCTGCCACGTACCCACGGTCGACCTGTCGCGCGATCGACCTCGGAGCCTGACGACCCGGCCCCGAGGCGGCACCCGCGCCCTCGTGTGCATCCGTCAGATCCCAGGAGCCGCGGCCTGGCCCGCGTGGGCTCCTGCTGAGCGCAGAAATCAACCACATTCATGAATACCACCCGCAAGGCCCAGTGGGCCGTGCGTCAGTCCGCCCTGCCCACCGTCGTGAAACCCTGCCTGAACTGCACCGGCACGCGTCACCGCCCCTCGGGCAAGTTCCGCGTCAACGCGAGCGGCAAGCTCCTCGACGTCTGGCTGCTCCTGAACTGCGCCGTGTGCGACCGCACTTCGAAGGTGCCCCTCCACGAACGCACCCACGTGTCGTCGCTGGAGCCCGCTCGCCTGGTGGCGTACGAGTCCAACAACCCTGCCGTGGTGGGGGAATGGGCGATGAGCGCGTCACTCGCCGCGAAGAACGGATACCGCCTCGACTGGACCGGTACGTGGCAACTCCACACCGGCAGGCCTGAGTACGAACTCGACGCGCCGGCCCCGGTCACGGTGCTGATCAGCTTCGAACTGCCCGCTCCGGTTCGCGTCGAACGACTGCTCACGCTCGGGCTCGGCGTCAGCCGTACCGCGGTACGACGCATGGTCGCGGACGGTCGCATCCAGCTGCCGCTGGCTCCCGGCGACAAGACCCATCGGGACTTCGAGTTCACCATTGACCGATCCTCCGGCTCAGTCGGCGCCGCAAGAGGCTCTACGGTCCTGGTCGCTTGGCTCAAGAACGCACCAGTCTGAGCCGGGCCGGGACACTCCACGCACGGCCGAGAATGCCGCGTTGGGCGGCGATGGCCTAGTGTCCTGCGCCAGTAGTTGATCGTTAGTAGGTGTGTGACTTCTGCTGCTGGTGCGTCAGTTCCCCGTCGGGGCCCGAAGCTGGAACCGTTG